>QGON01000044.1 GCA_003660235.1 bacterium endosymbiont of Escarpia laminata
CAACGCTTTGCTACCGAAGGAGCCTTGCTCGGCAGCGTCTTACGACATGGTCTGTGTGATGATCTCACCATCGTCAGTGATGATGCCGGGCAGTTCGACATCTTATTACATGCCTTATGCTGGGTGCATACCGAACGACTCATCCATAAAATGCTGCCACTCAACGAGACACACCGACAGGAAATAGCTCAGATTAGAGATCAGATATGGCGCTTTTATGCACAACTGAAGCGATATAAAAGCAAGCCCGATAAAAGTCAGCAAAAAATACTCCGTCATCGATTCGATGAGATATTTACCCAGAAAACCAGCTACGCCACCTTAAACCAGACATTAAAGCGAATCCATAATAATAAAGCTGAACTATTAGTGGTTCTTGATCGACCTGAAATCCCTTTGCACACCAATGGCAGTGAAACGGATATCCGTGATTTTGTGAAGAAACGAAAAATCAGTGGTGGAACCCGCAGTGATGAGGGCAGGCGTTGCCGAGATACTTTTGCCAGCTTGAAAAAAACCTGTCGTAAGCTGGATATCTCGTTTTGGCATTACTTAACAGATCGTTTGGGTATTGGTGAACAGACCATTGCTCCATTACCCGATATCATCACCGAGCGGGCTGCTCTTGCCACGGGTTTTTGAGAAGTTACCAATCTCACCCTCAACCTTCTGGTAACATTGCGTTTTCCCGGCGGCCATGAACTCTATATGGCGCGCATCAAGGTGCCGGTGGGTAAAAAGGTCTCACCACGAATGATTCAGGTTGATGAAATACACACCTTCATCACCCTGGACGATCTGCTAGCGAACAACCTCGACATGCTGTTTCCGGGGATGGAGATCGAGTCCTGCGAATCTTTCCGTATCACCCGCAACGCCAATGTAGAACGGGACGAAGAGGTTGCCAGCGATCTGCTGGAGATGATCGAGATAGAGCTGCGTGAACGCCATTTTGCCCCCATTGTTCGCCTCGAAGTCTCTAAGGGCATGAACCCGATCCATCGGGGAATGCTGGCCGCCGAATTGGGGCTGGACGAGGAGCTGGACGTCTTTGAGATCAACAGCATGATTGCCACCCGGGATCTCTTCGAGCTGGCATCACTAAACATCCCCGATTTAAGGGATCCTCCACACCACATGGTGGATCACCCACAACTCGCCCATGACCGGCGCAATATCTTTCACATCATTCGTGACCAGGGGCCGTTACTGCTGCAGCACCCCTACGAATCATTCAGCACTACAGTTGAGCGGTTCCTGAGGAATGCAGCAGAAGATCCCAAGGTGCTGGCGATTAAAATGACCCTCTACCGGACCTCCGGTGAGGGAAACATTCTCAACTCCTTGATTCAGGCCGCCCGCAACGGTAAACAGGTGGCCGTACTAGTCGAACTCATGGCCCGCTTCGATGAGGCCGCCAATATCCGCTGGGCCCGTCGGCTTGAGCAGGCGGGTATTCACGTCACCTACGGCGTCATCGGTCTGAAGACCCACAGCAAATTGATCCTGGTGGTGCGGCGCGACTACGCAAAACTGCGCCGCTACTACCACGTTGGCACCGGCAACTACCATGCCGGCACTGCGCGCCTCTATACCGACCTGGGCGTTCTCGGCTGCGACAAGGATGTTGGCCAGGATCTCACGGAACTTTTCAACTACCTTACCGGTTACTCCCCACCTCCGAGTTACCGCAAGATCCTTGCCGCCCCCTACTCCCTGAAAAAGATGTTGTTGAAAAAGATCGAGCGGGAAATCGGGCTGCATTCGGCAGAGCAGCCGGGGCTGATCCAAATGAAGATGAATGCCTTGGAGGACGCCGACATCGTCAAAGCCCTCTATAAAGCAACCACAGCGGGTGTACGGGTTGACCTCATCGTACGCGACACTTGCAGGCTGAGGCCCGGTATTCCGGGACTGAGCGAATCAGCCAAAGTCATCAGCATTGTGGGACGTTTTCTGGAACATTCACGAATCACCTATTTCCAAAATGGCGGCGACGAAGAGTACTTCATCGGCTCTGCAGATTTCATGCACCGTAATCTTGAGAGCCGGGTGGAGGTGCTGATTCCCGTTGAGGCCTCCGCCCTGCGACAGGAGTTAAGGCTGATCCTTGATGTGCAGCTCAGTGACCAGCGTTCCGCCTGGGACATGCTGGCCGACGGCAGCTATGTACAGCGCAAGCCTGCCGATAACGAAAAGTCACTCAATGCTCAGGAGACCCTTATCGGAGTTGCCAAACGCCGCCTTGCAGCAGCAAAGAAACACCAAGAGAAGCGGATGCGTGAAAAACTTGTGAATCATTTTCAGTATCGACTGAAAAACAGATAACCAGGAGAGAAAAAGATCCTCAGGCGCATGGAAGAGATTGCTGAGGAGATGATGGATGAGTTCCTGGCCAAACTCATTAAAGAGAATCCGGAACTCAAAAGCATAATCAAAAAAGCTGATGTCATGTTGGTATCCGGTCTGACAGTCACCAAGATTCTTCAGGTGGTCGAAAAGCTTCAACCTCAACTGCTGGTCATGGGAAACAAAGGCCGCAGTGGGCTCAAAAACATTCTCATGGGATCAAAGGCCGAACAGGTCATAAAACTCTGTCCTATTCCGGTCACCATCGTCAAAGAATGAAATTTACCAGACCCCTTTCTGGTTGGCTGATTGAACCAAAAGGCATCCAGCAACTTGGGATGGGACTGCTGCTCTTTACCCTCTTTATACCGGCTTTTGCCGCCAATGATCTCCTCTCCGAACCGAACTGGTGGGACATGTCCGTTCGGCTGCTGGGCGGGCTTGCACTCTTTCTGTTTGGCATGGAACAGATGGCCGGGTCACTGAAACTGGTTGCCGGCGAACGTATGAAGGTCGTACTCGCCCGGCTGACCACCAATCGATTCATGGGTGCTCTGACAGGCGCCTTCGTTACCGCAATAATCCAATCATCCTCGGTAACAACCGTACTGGTGGTGGGCTTTATCTCGGCCGGACTGATGTCGATGGCCCAGTCGATCGGGGTTATCATGGGCGCCAATATCGGCACTACGATCACCGCCCAGATCGTCGCCTTCAAGGTTACCAAATACGCACTGTTGATGGTTGCCGTTGGTTTTGGCACGTGGTTCTTCTCCAAACAGGACAAGATCCGCCACTACGGCAATATGCTGTTGGGGTTGGGTCTGATCTTTTTCGGCATGAGCCTGATGAGCGACGCCATGTTCCCCCTGCGCAGTTATCAGCCTTTTCTCGATCTTATGGCAACGATGGCAAACCCGCTGATTGGCATTCTGATTGCAGCCGCCTTCACTGCACTGATCCAGTCTTCCTCAGCCACAACGGGTATCGTCATCGTGATGGCAAGTCAAGGTTTCATCACCCTGCCTGCCGGCATTGCACTGGCCTTTGGTGCCAACATCGGTACCTGTGTCACAGCCATGCTTGCATCCATCGGCAAGAAACGCGAGGCAATACGCGCAGCACTGGTACATGTCATCTTCAATATTGCGGGCGTCCTGCTCTGGGTTGCATTCATCGACTATCTGGCCGACCTGGTTCTGCTTATCTCCCCCACTTCCAGCGAACTGACAGGCACGGCAAAACTGGCTGCTGATACACCCCGCCAAATCGCAAACGCCCACACCATCTTTAATATTGCCAACACGCTTATCTTTATCGGTTTCATCGGCGCGTTTGGCCGCCTTGTGGAGAGACTCGTACCAGACAGACCTTTGGAAGAGGAGCAGATCACACGCCCCCGTTTTCTCGATGAGGAACTACTGGAAACACCAACGCTGGCGCTGGACATGGCCAGGCTGGAGATCGACCGTGCAGGGCAGCAGGTCAGGAAAATGCTGAATCAGATCATGCCGGCCCTGCTTGGCGGAGATCGCAAACTGCTCGCAGAGATAGGCGAAATGGACGACAAGGTCGACGTGCTGCACGAACAAATAGTAAGTTATCTGGGAAAATTAAGCGGAGAAAGACTCAACCAAAAGCAGACAGAAACCGTCTTGAACCTGATGTCCACCATCAACAATCTGGAAAATCTCGCTGACCTCATAGAAACTGATTTAGTGGGCTTGGGCTACAAACGTCTCGAGGAAAATCTACAGATAAGTCCGCAAACCCAACGCATGCTGAATCATCTTCACACACAAGTTTCTCAAGCTGTTGAACTCGCGCTGCAAGCCGTTAAACTACAGGACACGAATCGTGCCGACCAAGTCACCGGCATGAAGACAACTGTTCAGCAATTGTTTGATGCGGCGACCAATCATCAAGCCACCCGACTGGTGGCAGATGAACCCAACCGCCTACAAGCCTATACCCTTGAGGTCGAGATCATCGAGAAACTCAGGCGCATCTACTATTTCGCCAAGCGAATAGCAAAACTTGTCGAGGCGAGCGCCGCCGATCCATTGATCGTCGAGACTGAGTGACCTGGAGAAATCTGTAGGCCGGTTCAAGATTGCGGAACCGGCGAAACGTCGTTTGCTGTGCCGGGTCTGTTGCCTGATCCGCTACGCTTGATCACGCCTGTGAACCCAACCTGTTATCAGATTTACTTGCCTGGCAGGTGAATTAGGAGTCACCTTTTTCCGTTTGCAGTTTTTGTATAGCCAACTGGTGAATGCGCCGTGATGAACCCGCCTGCACCACGACATCCAGACCATCCAACTCGAATCGCTCTTCTATATCAGGAATGCGTTCGGTATGATCCAGCAGCCAGCGGTTGACCGTGTCTGTCGGCTTTCCAGGCAGTTCGATCCCGAAGTACCCTTCAATCACGCGCAACTCGGCAGTACCCTCCACCAGTACCCGCCCGTCGTCGAGTTTCGTCAATTCCTTCGGTTTCTCGTCGGACTCATCGTAGATCTCACCAACCAGTTCCTCCAGCAGGTCTTCCAGAGTCACAACGCCGATCATAGTGCCATGTTCATCAACCACTATGGCCTGATGACGGGACTTGCCTCGTAGCGTCAGGATCAGTTCATCCAGCTGAATATTCGCCGGCGTAAACAGAGGTTCCTGGGCGATCTCCTTGATCGGCATGTCCAATTTTCCCGCTGCCAGCGCCTCGAAAATATCGCGCAACATCACCAGGCCGACGATCTCATCCGGGTCATCGTCAAACAGCGGGATACGGGAGTAAGTATTCTTCAGGATCTCCGGCAGAACATCCTTCAGGGTACGCCTGGCATGCAGACGAAAGACCTGCTGCCTGGGTGTCATGACATCCTCAGCCTTCAGATCATTAAAATTGAAGACCCGCTCGATCATCTCCCGTTCATCCTTCTCGATGACGCCCTCCTCCTCTCCATGTCCCACCATGGTGATGACTTCAGACTCGGTGACGAGAGGATCCTCATTCGCCCCGGTGCTGGCGTGAATCACATTGGTCAACTGGAGAAAGGTCCAGACAAGCGGGTAGATCAGCCGCATGAAGCCGACCATCAGCGGGGCGACAATGAGCGAGATCGTCTCTGAGTAGCGGGTAGCGATACTTTTCGGCGTGATCTCGCCAAAAATCAGAATCAGGACCGTCAAAACACCCACGGCAATGCCGGGTCCACTATGACCGAATAGATCGGTAGCAATCACAGTGGCCATAGCGGAAGCAGCAATATTGACTACATTGTTGCCGATCAGGATGGTGATCAGCATTCTGCTGGGGTCTGTTTTCAGGGTATAGAGGGCGTGAGCACCACGTCTTCCCTCTTTGTATAAGGATTCGGCTCGCGCCATGGAGAGTGAGACCAAAGCCGTTTCCGAGCCGGAAAATATGCCTGAAAGCACCAGAAGTGCCGACAGCATTAAAAATTCGTTCACAAAATTCCTATTGATACCCGTCCCAGACGGGACCCTCGGGCAATTATCTGTTCTATGATCGTGAAAAACAACCAGTTCAAGATTTTTTTCGCATCAATACGCAGATCGGCCTCCCATTGTCACACAACGGTAACAATTATTTCATATAGTGTCCGGGCATTAAGGAACCTCTGAACGAATAAGGGATGGCAGTCTTGTGGCCCGGATTCATTTGGAAGTTTCCCAAATATCGATACCAGAGGATTGATGATGAAAAAGAGAAACCTGTTCACCCTGGCATTTGCCGCCACCTCTCTGCTGGCGAGTCTGCCCGCTGCAGCTGACCGGACTGTGATTCAAAACAAGGGTTCAGATACCCTGGTCAACGTGGCTCAGGCCTGGGCCGAACACTACCGCGAGGTCAAACCCAATGTGGCACTCGCAGTCTCCGGCGGTGGTTCCGGAACCGGCATCGCTGCCATGATCAATGGCACCGTGGATATCGCCAACGCCAGCCGCAAGATGAAATCCAAGGAAAAGGAAGCGGCCAAGAAAAAGGGCCAGAATCCGGTGGAGCACGTGGTGGGCTACGACGCCCTGGCCGTCTATATCCATCACGACAATCCTGCCAAATTATTCACCTTCGAGCAGTTGAAGGACGTTTATGTCCGTGGTGGCAAGGCGACTAAATGGTCAGACCTCGGCCTGAAAGTCCCCGGTTGCGAGAGCGACAAGATCGTAGTGATCAGCCGCCAGAACAACTCCGGCACCTACGTCTATTTCAAGAAGGCGGTTCTGGGTAAGAAGGGTAAGTTCCGTCAGGGCACCCTGGATATGCACGGTTCCAAGGATGTGGTGGATCTGGTCGAAAAGACCCCCTGTGCCATCGGCTACAGCGGTCTGGCTTACGCCACCGATCACGTGAAGATGGCCTGCATCTCCAAGAAAGCCGGCGATGACTGTGTCAACCCCAGCGTCGCAACTGCCAGCGACCGCAGTTACCCGATTGCGCGTCCTCTGTTCATGTACACCAACGGCGAGCCCACAGGTGAAATCGGAACCTATCTTGACTGGGTCAAGAGCGATAAAGGCCAGTGCATTCTCCTGAAGAAGGGTTATGCACCAATTCACAACGTAAGCTGCAACTAAGTCGAGCAACCCGAATAAGCGGGGCTTCACGCCCCGCTTGCCGTCACGCAGCAAACAACAGAGTGTAGGATGCCGGTGAGCTTGCGAACCGCATCAGGCGAGCCGAGGAATCAGATAAACGATGCGGTTCGCAAGCTCACCACATCCTACATGCTCTATTTTCA
This sequence comes from bacterium endosymbiont of Escarpia laminata, assembly GCA_003660235.1. Classification (GTDB taxonomy): domain Bacteria; phylum Pseudomonadota; class Gammaproteobacteria; order Chromatiales; family Chromatiaceae; genus QGON01. The sequence continues at coordinate 7,116 of QGON01000044.1, forward strand.
TACTGTAGTTACTTTCTTTATCCTCCAGCGCGGAGTATCGGCAAATGTCCCACCTTGAAGAACGTTTGGAAAATGACCTCAATAAAATCCGCAACCGCGTGGAGAAACAGGCAGAGTTGGTTGAGACGGCGGTAACCAATGCCGTACACGCCCTGCAGACCGGTAATAAGAAACTGGCCTACGCCACCGTCCTGAACGATCTCCCGATCAACAGGACCATGCGCGAAATCGACAACATCTGTCATAAGTTCATTGCAATCCATCTCCCCAGCGGAAGCCATCTGCGCCTGCTCTCCTCGGTCATCCGGGTGAATGTGGAATTGGAGCGCGTCGGTGACTACGCAGTAACCATCGCTAGAGAGGCCGCCCAGTTGTCCAAGCCGCCTGAAGGCAACATGGCGAGGGAACTGGAACGGATGGCCAGCGAGACCCAACTGATGCTGCGCCAGTCCATCCGTGCCTTCAACGATCTCAACGCGGAGATGGGCAGAAGCACCAAGCTGTTGGCCGACCAGATGGAAAACAATCTGGACAGCGTCTATACCGAAATGATGGCTAACCAGGACCGTGGCAAGGTAAAGGATATTCTGGCCGTTTTCGTGGTTTTCACCCAGTTGAAAAGGGTTGCGGACCAGGCCAAGAATCTGTGCGAGGATGCGATTTTCGCCAGCACCGGGGAACAGAAGGCGCCCAAGGTCTACAAGGTGCTGTTCATCGACGAGGACAACGGCTGCAAGAGTCAAATGGCAGAGGCCATCGCCCGCAGGAACTACCCCGAAAGTGGTGAATATCTGAGCGCTGGCCGCCAGGCCGCCGCCAGCCTGAATCCCAACCTGGTCTCCTTCCTGGAAAACCGGGGACAGAACCTGAGTAACGTACAGCCGTCCTCGCTGGCAGACCTGACAGAACGCACGATCTCAGACCAATACGTCATCGTCAGCCTGGAAGGCGAGGTGTCATCCTATCTGCCCGAGATCCCCTTCCACTGCACCGCCCTTGAATGGGATATGGGTCCGGTGCCGGAGGCCGATGACGAACAGGGTTTCGAAAATCTTTACCGTGCGATCTCGCTGCAGGTCAAGGATTTGATAGAACTGCTGCGCGGCGAAGGAGCCTCCTGAGATGTCCGCAGTCAACCCACTACAACAAACAACAGCAGCGGACTTTGACCGCCGTAATCTCGACTGGTATCTGGACAAACTGGTCCAGGTAGTGGTCTTTATCGCCGGCATCTCCGCCATCATCTTCGTCCTCGGGATCTTCTCCTTCATCACCGTGGAAGGCTTCGGCTTTCTGCTGGAGGATTTCAGCTTCAGCGAGTTTTTCTTCTCAGAGTTCTGGGATCCCAGCGATGAGGACGCCCCTGAGTACGGTATCCTGGCGCTGGCTGCGGGTACTGCCGCCGTTACCGGACTGGCGATGATCATCGCCATCCCGTTTTCACTCGGAGCGGCTATCTATATCGGTGAATTTTCCACCGGCAAGACCCGTGAATACCTCAAGGTCCTGGTCGAGCTGCTGGCGGCCATCCCCTCCGTGGTCTGGGGTTTCATCGGACTCTCCATCATGAACCCGTTGATCATCGCGCTGTTCGATGTCCCGGTGGGACTCACCGTACTCAACGCCGGGATCATCCTGGGGCTGATGGCAGCGCCGATCATGACCTCCATCGCAGAGGATGCGCTCAAGGCGGTGCCCGATCGCTACCGGGAAGCAGCAGAAGCCCTGGGAGCCACCCGCTGGCAGGTGATCTTCAAGACCGTCCTGCCGGCGGCCAAAAATGGCCTGTTGGGTGCGGTGCTGCTCGGCGTGGGCCGGGGCTTCGGCGAGACCATGGCGGTACTCATGGCCACTGGCCACGCAGTGAATATTCCGGGCAGTCTGTTCGACTCGGTACGCGCCCTGACCGCCACCATCGCTGCCGAACTCGGAGAAACCGCTGTGGGGTCGCCTCACTACAAGGTGCTGTTCACCCTCGGTATCTTCCTGTTCGTCGTCACCTTCCTGATCAACCTGACCGCAGACCTGATCGTCCGCGGCGTACGCAAAGGGTAAATCAAGATGTTTGCAGAATCCGCACTCAACAAAAGAAACAAGAAGGTCCAGGGCCTGTACAGAACCCTGTTCATGCTGATGACCATCATCCTGATCGTACCGGTGGCCATCATCCTAGCCACCCTGGTCTACAAAGGTGGTGGCATTATCTCCATCGACTTCCTGTTCACGGATCCCACCAACGGCATGACCGAGGGCGGTATCTTTCCGGCCCTGCTGGGCACCATCTGGATCGTCGCCGTCGCGCTGATTGCCTCCGTACCCCTGGGGGTCGCGGCGGCTATCTATCTGAACGAATATGCCCCGGATAATGCCACTACCCGTATAATCCAGCTCGCCATCATCAATCTGGCAGGCGTGCCCTCTATCGTGCATGCCCTGTTCGGAGTGGGGGCCTTCGTGATCTTCTTCGGCTTTGGCACCAGCATCCTGGCCGCCAGCCTGACCCTGGCCGTGATGACCCTGCCGGTGGTGATCGTCTCCACCCGTGAGTCCCTGCGGGCGGTCCCCCATGCCTTTCGGGAGGCCTGCTGGAACATGGGCGCCACCCGCTGGCAGACCATCCGCCGGGTGGTGCTGCCCAACGCCATAAGCGGCGTCCTCACCGGCATCATCCTTGAGGTCTCGCGCACCGCGGGGGAGACGGCGCCGATCATGTTCACCGGGGCCGTGTTCTTCATGCCGTTCCTGCCCCAGAGCGTCTTCGATCAGACCATGGCCCTGTCCCTGCACCTGTTCGTGGTCGCCACCCAGGTCCCCGGTGTTCCGGACGAACTGCCCTACGGTGTGGCCCTGGTACTCATCGCCTTGGTGCTGATCATGAACAGTATCTCCATCGCCTTCCGCATGCATCTGAGAGGCAAAAAGAAATGGTAAGTGCAACCCAAACCCTGGACGAATCCACCACGGCGGTGGAAAACCCGGCCAAAGCCCCGGCCAAGATGGCGGTTCGGGATCTCACCATCAGCTACGGCGGTGTACCGGCTCTGAGCGATGTCTCGCTGGAGATACGGGAACACGAGATCTTCGGCATCATCGGCCCCGCCAATGCAGGCAAGACCTCGTTTCTGAAGGTCCTGAACCGCATGAACACCTTCGACTCGAATATGGGAGTCAAAGGCGATGTCCTGTTCAACGGGCTGGATACCAGCAAGCTGAAAAACGTCTATGCCCTGCGCAGCCGCATCGGCGTGGTCTTTCCGTTGCCCGTGGGACTGCCCATGACCATCTACGAAAACGTGGCCCTCTCGCCCCGCCTGCGCGGTATCAACAACAAGGCGGAGCTGGATGTGATCGTGGAACGCTGCCTGACCCGTGCCGCGCTCTGGGACGAGGTCAAGGACCGCCTTGGCTCACTTGGCAGCCTGCTCTCCGGTGGCCAGCAGCAGCGTCTGACCATCTCCCGCGCCCTCTCCCAGGAGCCGGAAGTGTTGATGCTGGACGAGTTCTCCATCGCCGTGGACCCGGTCACTACCATGCGCATCGAGGATGTATTGAAAGAGCTGAAGTCAGAGATGACCATCATCCTGGTGACCAACCTGGTACAGCAGGCCCGGCGCCTGGCCGACCGCACCGCCTTTTTCCTGGAGGGCCAGTGCGTAGAGATCGGTGATACCGAGGATCTGTTCACCGGAAAGGTGAAGAACCAGAGGACCCAGGATTACATAGAAGGCAAGTTTGGCTAAATACACCCTCCGGGTATAAGTTTCGTAAGAGCAGACGAGCTGCTCAACTCAGCTTTATCCAGACACGGCTTTGTTGGGCCCCTCATTCCAGATCAGTTTCGAGAACAAACTATGAACACCGCCACCGCCGAAGTAATCAACGACTCATCCGCCGAATACGCCATCCATACTGAAAAACTCAATCTCTGGTATGGCACCTTTCAAGCGCTATTCGACATCAATCTCAATATCCGCAAGGGCATGATCACTTCCATGATCGGCCCTTCCGGTTGCGGAAAATCCACCTTTCTGCGCAGCGTCAACCGGATCAACGAGCGCCTGGGTTATGTCCGCACCGAGGGCACGATCGAAGTGATGGATCAGGACATCTATGACCCAGGGGTCGAACTGATCCAGGTGCGCAAGCAGATCGGCATGGTCTTCCAGCGCCCGAACCCACTGCCGATCTCGATCCGGGAGAACATCCTGTTCGGGCACAAGATCCATAATAAAGATCAGAAATCCTCCAAAGCCGATCACGATGAAATCATCGAGGGCGCCCTGAAACAAGTCCTGCTCTGGGACAAGGTGAAGGATCGCCTGGATAGCAAGGCCACGGGGCTCTCTCTGGAGGAGCAGCAAAAGCTCTGCATCGCCCGCCTGCTGCCGGTAAAACCCAGCGTCCTGCTGATGGATGAGCCCTGTTCCGCGCTCGACCCAAAAGGCACTGCCGCTGTGGAAGAGTTGATCTGGGAACTGCGCGGCGAATACACTATCCTCATGGTCACCCACAACATGGCCCAGGCACGGCGTGCGAGTGAAGAGTGCATCTTTATGTTGATGGGGAAAGTGGTCGAACATACGGCAACTGAAGATTTGTTCGTCACGCCAAGTCACAAAGAAACTGCAGACTATATTGAAGGTCGCTACGGCTGATACGACAAAAAGCTATGCCCAGAATATTGATCGTAGAGGACGAAGCGGAAATTCGGGAGATGATTCGCTTCGGACTGGAAGTGGCGAATTTCGAGGTGGATGAGGCCGGACATGCCCAGGAGGCCAGGCGGTTGCTCGCCCATTCGCTGCCGGATCTGATATTGATGGACTGGATGTTGCCCGGACGTTCCGGTCTTGAACTGACACGGGAACTGAAACAGAAACCGGAAACCCGCGACATCCCCCTCATCATTCTTACTGCCCGCGCCGATGAATCGGACAAGGTGGATGGACTCGAAGCCGGGGCGGACGACTACGTCACCAAGCCTTTCTCCCCCCGTGAACTGATCGCAAGGATCAAGGCGGTACTGCGCCGTTTCAACAAAGGCGGTGATGATAAACCACTGGAGAGCAATGGATTGCGGATCGACCCGGCCAAACACCAGGTTACCGTGCAAAACAAACCTCTGGAACTCTCTCCCGCAGAGTATAAACTGCTGCTGTTCTTCATGTCCCATCAGGATCGAGCCTATAGCCGCTCCAGGATTCTTGATCATGTCTGGGACGACCATACCTACGTGGAGGAGCGAACCGTAGACGTCCATATCCGCCGCCTCAGAAAGGCGCTTTCCCCTTCAGGCCATGATGCCATGCTGCAGACCGTGCGGAGTGTGGGTTATCGATTCTCCTCGATGCCCGATTGACTCTACCTCCCCCGGTAAGCACTTGATTCAGCCCATCCTCTACGAAATCCGTCTGCTGGGGTTGTTGCTGCTTTTCAGCGGCATCATCGGCTACTTTTTCAGCGTACTGACACCTGCCCTAGTCGTTGGAGTCACCCTCTACCTGCTGAGAAATCTCTATCAATTGCTGTTTCTGTTCCACTATGTCGTCACTCGAAAGCGTACACCTTCTCTCACGCCGATAGGTTTTTGGGAGCCGATCTACAACGAACTGGAGCGGTTGCATACCCGCAGTCGGAAACGCAAACGCACGCTCCATCGCTTCACCTCACGCTTTCGAGAGGTCTCATCCGTCATACCGGACGCACTGGTTCTGCTGAATGCTGCTGAAGAGGTTGTCTGGGCCAATCCCGCAGCACGCCATCTTCTTGGTATCAGCTGGCCAAGAGATGAAGGAGTGGCACTGACAAAACTTGTCCACTACCCCGACCTGGACGAATACCTCGCAAACGCAGATTACAGCCAGCCGCTGGAGTTTCCCTCTCCCACCAACAAGACGGTTGTGCTCTCGATGCGCTTCACACCTTTCGGTGGGAAAAAACGCCAGCGACTGATCGTGGCCCGGGATATCACCAAGGTGTTCCATCTCAATCTGATACGGCGGGATTTCGTTTCCAATGTCTCCCATGAATTGCGCACACCGTTGACGGTAATCACCGGCTTTCTTGAAAACCTCAGTGACCATGAACTACTGCCGTTTCAGGAACGCCCTTTCGAGCTGATGAACCAACAGGCAACACGGATGAACATCATCATCAACGACCTGCTGACTCTCTCCAGACTCGAAATGGAAAACAGAATTACTCATCCGTCTCCTGTTCCGGTCCCGGAGCTGTTAACAACGATTGTTGAACAGGCCAAAGCGCTTGCGAATCAGAAGGGGGGGTATCAACTGGAGTTCGAAGTGGATGAGAATCTCTGGCTCGTGGGCACCGAAAACGAACTGCAGAGCGCCTTATCAAACCTCGTATTCAATGCCATCGTGCATACTCCACCGAAAACAAAAATCACCATCAGCTGGAAACGGGATGCCGATAATAATGCCTGCTTTACCGTTACAGACACAGGCCCCGGTATTCCACAACGGCACATTCCACGCCTGACTGAACGTTTCTACCGGGTGGACAAAGCACGTTCCCGTCAGTCAGGGGGAACCGGTCTCGGGTTGGCCATCGTGAAACATAGTATTATTCGACACGAAGGCAACCTTAGCATCACCAGTAAAGAGGGTTTCGGCAGCTGTTTCAGTTGCTGTTTTCCTGATGACATGACCCTGGATGGCGGTCAATTCGATAACAAAGAAAGAAAATAGCTATCTATCCTGTATGTAGGATGTGGTGACGACTGCATGGATGCAGGAGGTAGAGCAACGCATGGAGCAGTTGCCGAGTAAAACGAACCGCATCTCAATCGCGACAGATGCGCATCGCTACGCTCAGCACATCCTACGATTCCGTGTTTTCCACACTTTCATGGGATAGCTGAATAGTTACGAAAAAGCGGCTTGTCATCGGACAGCATCCGGGAAGCAGCGGTAGAAATTTTCCGTCGTCTGCCTTGCCAGGGAGTCCACCGAAATCCCCCGCAGTTCCGCGATGCATTCCGCGACCCTGGCAACATAGAGCGGCTGGTTCGACTTGCCCCGGTGAGGCACAGGTGCAAGATAGGGAGAATCTGTCTCGACCAACAGGCGCTCCAGTGGCACCTTCGAGGCGACATCCCGGAGATCCGCTGCATTCCTGAAGGTGATAATGCCGGAGAAGGAGATATAAAAACCCATCTCCAGCGCCTGTTCGGCCATCTCCAGGTCTTCGGTAAAACAGTGCATCACACCTCCCGCCTGATTGGCTCCCTCTTCCTGCATGATCCGAATGGTATCCGCCTTTGCCGCACGGGTATGGATGATGAGCGGCTTGCCGCACGCCTTGGAAGCCTGGATGTGGTGACGAAAACGAGCCTGCTGCCACGTCAGATCCCCTTCACTTCGAAAGTAGTCCAGCCCTGTCTCCCCGATGGCCACTACCCGGGAAGTTTGTGCCAGTCTCACCAACTCATTCGCCGTGGGTTCATGCCGATCCCTATCATTCGGATGCACGCCGACCGAGAGGGATATTTCAGCATAGGGTTCGACCAGCGAGACCATATCCGGCCAGGATTCCAGATCGATGGAGACGCAGAGCATGTGCTGCACCCCGCTATCCAGGGTTGTCTGCACCAGTCGTTTGAAATCGTTGTCGTAGGCCTCCAGATCGACGCGATCCAGATGACAGTGGGAATCCACCAGCATGAAATTATTGTCCTTAAATGTTAATCAATCTGTAGCTATTCAGCACAATTCAACGTAGGTCGGATTAGTCGCGCAACAGACAAGACCGAAATACGGCACTGTACCTGGCGCGCGACGTAACCCGACAAACCCCTGTTGGGTTACGCTGCACCCGAAGCTTGGTGGCAAAACGAAAGTTTGGAGTAATGTGCATCCAACCCAACCTACAAAAAAGGCGCTAGAAAACTGCGGCGGGGGTGCTGCTCCGCAAAGAGATCAAAGTGTATGTGTGGGGCGATCAGACTTGAGCGCACCGGCAAGGTAGGTCTCTATCTTGTTGCGGGCGGCACCCCCATCCTGATCGCTGAACTGGACGCCGATACCGGCAGCCCGGTTACCCTCGGCACCAATTGGGGTCACCCAGATGATCTTTCCGGCCACGGGTATGCGCTCCGCCTCTTCCATCAGTGTCAACAGCATAAAAACCTCGTCACCCAGCCTGTATTTCTTTGTGGTGGGAATGAATAGCCCGCCATTCTTCACAAACTGCATGTAGGCGGCATAGAGGGCGTTTTTGTCCTTTATCGTCAGAGAGAGGATGCCTTGTCTGGGTCCACCAGCCATAACTTAACCTGTTGTTGTCTCAGTGGCCTGCTTGCCGCAGGCAGTTAGCCCATTGAATCAGCAGTCTCTCCAGCACAAGCTGGGGATTGAGGTTCGTCTCACCAAGGTTCCGTGCCTCGTAGACCTGCCTCAAAAACCGCTGCAATAAACTAGAGTTTAGCCGCTCGGCAATGCCCTGCAAAGGCCGAACGTTATCCCGGTTGAAAAGCGATGGAGGCTCTCCACCCGTCTGCAGCCTCAAAATGTCGATCACCCAGCCGGAAAGCCAGTCCATAAGCAGTGGGATATCAGACTTCGCCCAGCGCTCGGCCAACTTTACCGGATCGCTTTTTGCCTGTCCCAAAGCCAGGAAATCCCCCAGCATTTCCTGCCGTTTTAACAATAGTTCCGTATTATCCAACAGCAGCGCCTGTAAGGGGGCGCCACCGGCAAGAGAGAGCAAAACTTCTGGATCGCCATGAGTGACCCGCCCGCGCAACCATTCGATGGCATCTTTTGTATCGGGTTGCGCGAAGAGGATCTGTTGACAACGACTGCGAATGGTTGGTAACAATCGGGAAGGACTATCGGTCAACAGTAGCAGCACTGTATTGGCGGTCGGCTCCTCCAGCGTCTTTAGCAGACTGTTGGCAGCCGCGCTATTCATCCTGTCTGCAGGTCGAATAAAAATAACCTTATGGCCACCCGACCGGGCCGTCAGACCCACACTTCCAGTAAGCGCACGGATAGTATCGACCTTGATCTCGCCGCTTTTGCTCTCCTGCTCCGGTTCGATCCGCTGAAAATCGGGATGACAGCCGGTCTGCACCAAGTGGCAGTGTCGGCATACACCACAGGGTTCACCCTGTTCATTCGGCGCTTCACAGAGCAAGGATTGCGCAAAGGCCAAGGCAAAATTGGATTTACCAACACCTTTGGCACCGGCAAACAGAAGTGCGTGCGGGAGACGCTGTTGGGCACGGGCACTCTGTAACTGTTGCCACTGATTCTGCTGCCAGGGGAAACGGTTGAAGAGAGTTTCAGCCATCCTCTGCCTCCAGAAAATCTGCTATGACCCGTTCAATCTGAGACCGCACATCTTCAAGGCTTTGGGAAGCATCGATGACCCTGACCCGCTCTGGTTCACGCGCCGCTATCTCCAGGTAGCCTTGCCTTACCGCCTCAAAAAATCGGTTCTGCTCACGCTCGAAGCGATCGGGTTCCGAGCGCGCCCCCGCTCTGGCCAGTCCAACCGCAACCGGCAGGTCGAGCAGAAGCGTCAGATCCGGTCGCAGATCCCCCTGCACAAATACCTCAAGTGCAGCAATACGCTCCCGCCCCAAACCACGGCCGGCGCCTTGATAGGCATAAGAGGCATCGGTAAAACGATCGCACAAAACCCATGCGCCCTCAGACAGCGCCGGAAGAATCTTCTGATGGATATGTTCCGCTCTGGCAGCAAACATCAGCAGCAGCTCGGTATCGTCTGCCATGCCGGTGTGTTGGTGGCCCAGCAGTAGCTCTCGAATCTCCTCCCCCAGTGACGTGCCGCCGGGTTCACGGGTAAAAAGCACAGTTTTACCCGCCGCCTCCAACAGACCCTGAATGAAAGAGAGGTTGCTGCTCTTACCCGCACCTTCACCGCCTTCCACGGTAATAAATCTGCCACTGTTCCGGTTCATCGTTTCAACTGATACTTCCGTACCGCCTTGTTGTGCTCTGCCAACGTGGCGGAAAAATAGTGACCACCTCCCCCGGTGGCGACAAAATAGAGCGCTTTTCCCGCCGTCGGATGCAGCGCGGCATGAATCGCTTCGCCGCTGGGCATGGCGATCGGTGTCGGCGTCAGCCCGGCATGTACATAGGTATTGTAGGGCGTGTCCGTTTTCAGATCGCGACGGCGGATATTACCGTCATAGTTGTCACCCATCCCGTAGATAACCGTCGGATCGGTCTGCAGACGCATCCCTTTTTGCAGACGCCTGATAAACACGCCTGCGATGAGAGGACGCTCTGATGGCAGACCGGTTTCACGCTCGACAATCGAGGCAAGTATCAGGCACTCATAGGGGGATTTAAGCGGCAACCCACTATCCTTAGCCTCCCACTCACGCGCCAGCACCTTCTCCATCTGCCGATAGGCCCGTTTCAGGAAGGCCACATCGGTGGTACCCCTGGGAAAATGGTAGGTATCGGGGTAGAAGCGTCCCTCCGGATGTTGCTCAGGATGGCCGATGCGACGCATGATCTCACCATCCGGCAGTTCCGTCAGGGTCTGTTTGATCGCTTCATGGCGATTCAGTGCCGCCATCATCTGCTTGAAGGTCCACCCCTCCACCACGGTCAGCGCGTACTGAACCACCTTGCCAGAGGTGAGAATCCTGAGCACCCCTTCAGGTCTTGTGCCCTCGGGAATATGGTACTCCCCCACTTTCAACTGATCTGCCTGGTGGTTCCAACGGGCAAGCAGGCGCAGAAACAGTGGCCGTTCAAGGAGACCCTGTTGCGCCAGTTCCGCCGATAACCGACGCATGGTAGTGCCGGGCTCAAGGTTATAACGCACACCCTCGGCCGGCAGGTGGAGCGGTTTCTCCATGAAATCCTCATACTCCATCCAGCCCCAGGCGCACAGGATACTGAGGACGAATATCAGAATGCCGAATAGTTTCTGCAACATGACGGGGATTCTACTCGAAACCAAAGCAGCCATGTAGGCCTGATCAAGCGTAGCGGATCGGGCACTCAATATTTGACAGGCCCCATGGAATCGCCGGGTCCGCTGCGCTTGAACTGGCCTACATTCATCCAGTGTTTCATGGTGTCGCCAAGACCACGTTGTTACCTTCTGTAACAACTGCTAGGCTCTTTGCATGCAGCCGGGTCAGGAAAATCGACCGTTATTCGACAAGACGCTTCTGCTCGTCCTGTTTATCCTTTTTCTCTTTGTCTCCCCTGTCGTCTACTGGTGGACCAACCCCGGCAGCCCCTGGTACCTACCCTACCTGCTCTGGCTGGTGGCCATCCTGCTCGGTGCACTCATCCACATCAGGCAGCACCATGAGTCATGACCTGGCACTCCTTTTCTCGGTCGGAATCGCCTATCTCGTCCTGCTCTTTCTGATCGCCTATGCGGCAGACAGCGGACGTTTACCGGAACGGCTGCTGCACCATCCCTCGGTCTATGTGCTCTCACTCGGTGTCTACGCCACCTCCTGGACCTACTACGGCAGCGTGGGTTTCGCCCAGACTCAGGGTTATCTTTTTCTCACCATCTATCTTGGGGTCACTATCGCCTTTGCCCTGACCCCGGTACTGTTTAAGCCCATCCTACGGCTGACCCGCGACTACCAGCTCACCTCCCTGGCCGACATCTTCGCCTTCCGCTACCGCAGCCAGTTTGCCGGTATTCTGGTAACCCTTTTCATGTTGGTGGGCACCCTGCCCTATATCGCCCTGCAGATCCGCGCCGTCACTGAGTCGATGCGGGTACTGACCCAGGAGGCGACGCCACAGGTGCTGGCATTGGGTTTCTGTATCACGCTGATTCTGTTTGCTATCCTGTTCGGTGCCCGTCACACATCCCCAAGAGAGAAACACCAGGGACTGGTAGTGGCGATCGCCTTTGAGTCACTGGTAAAACTTGTCGCACTGCTGGCTGTTGGGCTCTTTGCCATCTTCGGCATCTTCTCCGGCCCCTCGGGCCTCAATCAGTGGCTGATCGAGCATCCTGAAGCGATAGAGTCTCTCTACCGACCGGTGCGTGAAGGCTCCTGGGGCACCCTGCTGTTTCTCGCCTTCGCTGCCGCCTTCCTGCTGCCACGTCAGTTCCACATGCTCTTTACAGAGAACATGGAGCCACGGGCGCTCAATACCGCAAGCTGGGCCTTCCCGCTCTTTCTCCTGCTAATCAACCTGGCCATTCCTCCAATCCTCTGGGCCGGTACACGGCTGGAACTGGAGATCGATGCAGACTACTACGCCCTCGGCATCACCCTGAATCAGGGACCAGGATGGTTACCGATGCTGACCTTCATCGGCGGGCTCTCCGCCGCCAGCGCAATGATGATCGTCACCACTCTCGCGCTCTCATCGATGACACTCAACCACCTGGTTCTGCCCGCCAGCTATCCGGCACCGGAGGTCAACCTCTACCGCTGGCTGCTCTGGGGACGCCGTCTGCTGATCGGTGCCATCGTCATGGCGGGCTACGGTTTCTATGTCATGCTGGAACAGAATCAGGGGCTGGTTCAACTTGGTCTGATCTCGTTTGTCGCCGTAGCCCAGTTCCTGCCCGGCATCATCGGCCTGCTCTATTGGCGCCGCGCCAATCGTAGCGGCCTTATTGCAGGTCTGCTTGCCGGTATCGGAGTCTGGAGCATCACCCTGCTGCTACCCATGCTGGAGGCCTCAGGTTTTGTGCGCGCTGAAATCGACGTCGAAGCCCTGCGGCACTACGCAGGCATGGAGAAGTGGCAGTTCGCCACCTTCTGCTCCCTGAGTTTCAATACGTTCTTTTTTGTCCTCGGCACCCTGCTGACCACACAACGGCGGGGCGAACGGGAAGCCGCCTACGCCTGTTGCAGCGAGACATTCTCTCCCCTCAGCGGCGTGGTCAGCGCCACCTCCACCGATCAGTTCATCAAGGAGATGTCCAGCGTGCTGGGTTTGGAGACGGCGAAAAAAGAGGTGCAACAGGCCCTCGACGATCTCGGCATGCGAACCAGTGAAACCCGCCCCACCGAATTGCGGCGTCTGCGGGAGCGGTTGGAGCGCAACCTCTCCGGCCTGATCGGCCCACAACTCGCCCACGTGATCATCAGTCGCCGTCTGCAGCTAGACGCCCATGCCAAGACCGCGCTGGCCGATTCGATGCGTTTTATGGAGGAGCAGCTTGAGGACTCCCGCTCCCGGCTACGCGGCCTCTCCGCCGATCTCGACAGTCTGCGCCGTTACCACCGGCAGATCCTGCTTGATCTGCCACTCGGCGTCTGCGCCGTCGACCGGGAGCAGACTGTGGTGATCTGGAACCTAGCGATGGAGGTAATGACCGGGGTCGCGGCAAAGGATGTGCTGGGTGTGCCGCTGCACCGGTTGCCCGAATCCTGGGGCCATCTGCTGGCCGGTTTTGCCGCCGCACACGATTTTCACATCCACCATTTAAAAGTGGAACACGAAGGAAAACCTCGCTGGTTCAATCTGCACAAGGCGGCGATCCCCGGCCCCACCGCCCCCGACCATCCTGTGGCAGAGGCCCGCACCAGCCAGGTCATGCTGCTGGAGGATCTTACCGATCTGGAGATACTGGAGGCAGAACTCGCTCACAGCGACCGGCTCGCCTCTATCGGACGACTGGCCGCCGGTGTCGCCCACGAGATCGGCAATCCGATCACCGGCATCGCCTCTCTGACCCAGAATCTGCGCGAGGAGGAGAATCGACAGATCGTCGATGAGAGTCTGGATGAGATCATGAACCAGACCCGCCGCATCACCACCATCATCCAGACCCTGATGAACTTCAGCCGCAGCGGCAAGGTCGGCACAGATTTCCAGCGCTTCCCCTTGGGGGAACTGACAGACGAAGCGATCCGGCTGGTCCAGCTCACCCACCGGGGCAAACAGATCGAGTGTATCAACCACTGCCCATCTGAACTGATGCTGTTGGGAGACCGGCAAAAGATATCCCAAGTGCTGGTCAACCTCTTCTCCAACGCCGTTGAGGCATCCTCTCCCGGTGACCGGGTGGAGTGCTTTGCCTGGCAGAAAGACGGGCAGACCGCGATCGAGGTATTGGATCAGGGAGCCGGCATCCCGGCAGAGAAGCAGGAGTACGTCTTCGAGCCCTTCTTCACCACCAAGCCCCCCGGCGAAGGGACCGGCCTTGGCCTGGCCCTGGCGTATAAGATCATCAACGACCATAACGGCAGCATCGAGATCGACTCGAAACCCGGCATTGGCACTCGGGTTGTACTGAAAATGCCCAGAGGAGATAACAAACAATGAGCCGGATATTGATCGTCGAGGATGAAAGCGTCATCCGCAATGCGATGCGGCGCCTGCTGGAACGCAAAGGCTACGGCATAGACGATGTCGATTCGGTGGAACGGGCCGAGAGCGAATACAGGCTCAGTGACTACGACCTGATCATCGCCGACGTTCGTCTGCCCGGTCTGGCCGGTGTGGAACTGATCAAACCGGCAGCACCCGTGCCGGTACTGATCATGACCAGCTACGCCAGCGTACAGGCGGCGGTGGACGCCATGAAACGCGGCGCGGTGGACTACATCGCCAAACCCTTCGATCACGAAGAGTTGCTGCTACTGGTGAAACGCATCCTTAAACACGCCAAGCAACTGCGGCAACAGGCAGTGCTCAAATCCGAACTTGAAAAGAACTATCCGGTAAAGGGCATGGTGGGAGAGTGTCCCGCCATGGTGGAGATCTGCCGCCGCATCAGCAAAGTCGCACCGACCGATACAACAACCCTGATTCTGGGTGAATCAGGCACCGGAAAGGAACTGGTGGCCCGTGCCCTGCACGAACAGAGCAGGCGCAACGACGCGCCTATCATCACCGTCAACTGCGCCGCCATCCCCGAAGCGTTGATCGAATCAGAACTCTTCGGTCACGAGAAAGGCGCCTTCATCGGCGCCGATACCGCACACACCGGATTGATCGAAAGCGCCGATGGCGGCACCCTCTTCCTCGACGAGATCGGCGAACTGCCGGCAGCCGCTCAGGCACGGCTGTTACGGGTACTACAGAATGGCGAGATCAAACCCGTCGGTTCCGAGCGGTCGAAACAGGTGGATATTCGTCTCATCGCAGCCACCCACCAGGATCTCAAACAGCGGGTGCAGGAGGGTGAATTTCGCAGCGACCTCTACTTTCGCCTGCGTGTAATGGAACTCAATCTCCCGCCCCTGCGTGAACGGGGACGGGACATCATCAAACTCTCCGTATTCCTGCTGCAAAAGATCTGCAGGCAACTCAACCACACCACGATGGAACTCACTCAGGAGACGCTCAACGCCATCACCAGTTATCCCTGGCCGGGTAATGTCCGGGAACTGGAGAACGCAATCGAACGAGCAGTAATCCTGTGTGAGAACAATCTCATCACACCGGATCTGCTTGCCATTGACATCAGTCCAACTGCAGAGAGTGTAGCCCCATCACCGAATGAGCTTTCCCTGGAAGACTATTTCCGGCAATTCGTCCTACAACATCAGGAGAGCATGAACGAGACCGAACTGGCGAAAAAACTCGGCATCAGCCGCAAGGCATTGTGGGAGAGAAGACAGCGGTTGGGGATACCCAGGCAGAAGAGATAGGCGTTTTGCGTAAGAATGTAGGGGGGATCAAGCGAAGCGGATCCACCAACCTACTTGAGTTATTTGTTGGCTGATTTATCCACAAGCTGACCATCAACGAACTTGTGCAAAACGCTGGATACCAATGTTTGGTATGGAATACCTTCCTTTAAAGCCCGTACTTGCAGCGAGCGAAGATCCCGAGAAGATATACGGATGTTGATACGGGTATCTTTCTTAAATGTCGCTTCAGCAACAGCTTTATGTTGCTTGATCTCCTGTGTGACATTTTTTGCCCGTTTAAGCTCACCTTTTTCAAAGGCTTCAAGGATCTCTTTCTCTTCAGAATCAAGCTTACTCATTGGAATCACCTGAATATTGCTTAGTTGCTTTACGACTCAGAATGATGGTTTTTAGAAAGATTTCATCTTCATTTTCAACAAAAGGCACGAGATATGCGTAACCTTCAATGACAACAACAGAAACCTTCTGGCCTGGATAACGCCCCTGGTTGGGGTGGTCGTAGATGTCCATCTCATTTCCGAGCTGGATATGGAGAACGACCTCTTCGAACGAAACCCCTCTTTCTTCTTTGAGCAGATCGTTCTTTTCTGGATTCCAAGCAAAAGTCTTCACTTTCGAATAGTAGCAAGGCGTGTGCCTTTTGTCTTCACTCAGATAACAACGAGAATGCAAGTGAGTCTTCGACCTCGTGATAGATTTTGGGACATCCCAGTCCCCAAAATCGACTCGGCCTTCGACAACCTGTTTGTGCCCCGGCCGTCCCGGTCACTGGCACTACGCGACAACCTCGCAAGCTCGTTGCCGCTCCGTTGCCAGCTCCCGATGACTGGACGCCGCGCTCGGATGCCTACTTTGCTTCCCCTCTGGCGCAAGGCACGCCGGGTAAGCAGTGCGGCCTCGCGGCTACCGGGGACTACCAGCCTTCGCTTCGCTCTCCATGGCTGGCAGCGTAGGAGAGATCAAGCAAAGCGGATCCAGCAAAACTACAGCGCGACCAAATCCATAATAACTGTCGGTTTTGTTTACACATCAAAATAAAGCCGGAGATCTGATAACACTTTGATTCCCAGTCATTTTGTTCCCTTCCTAAATATTACATCCCCGTCTGGACTGTCACACAACACAGAAAAACCTGACATAGATCATCTAAAACCCTGTTTTTGTCGGGATTCTTTACAAAACTGAAGTCCGTAAACGCCAAATCTTTTCTCTGTTTCAAAAAACGACATAAATAATGTCAGGCTTTGATTTGTTAACGCATTGTTAATGAATGAGTTTTTGAGGGGGTTTACGACAACTATTATGTCGCCCTTGAATAAGTTGGTCTTTTTGGTATTAGGATTGCGTGGTTAGAGACAGTGGATTTCAGAGTCCGATTTTAAATAGATGGCGCTAAAAATTAAGGGGGTGGACGAGCTTAGGGAAGGATCAGAGAACCGTGGTCTGTCCCCTATTATTAAGAAATCAACTGAGAGGATAGGTTGCACTGGGAAAGGTCAGTAAAACCGTGGTCTGTCCCCATTTATGCAGAGTCTGATGCTTGACATAACACGTTAAAGGAAAGAACCAAAGAGTAGTGCCTATCCCCATTATCTTGTCACAAACAGGAAGGAGTTTGAAATGCCCATTCAAAACTTTACTAAATTATCATGGATAGCTGCATTTGGTTTGCTACTGACAAGTGGGACTGTTCAATCACAGATTTACGGCTGGCAAACTTGGGGGATAAGCTTGGACTTTGAGACAACGGATCAAAGCATGTGGGGACCCGGTAATGCTCTTGTAGGGGATTACGAAAAATTTATCGGCATAAAGTGGGATGAAAGCGAGTCCGCAGGTGAAATTACCAATGTAACTATCATTCCAGGTGGATGTACTTGGTGGGGATATTGCTGGGGTCCAACTACGGTTCCAGTAGGGGCCGAGGTATATGCAAAAACTAACGGCCGTATTGGGTTAGAGATAGATGCCAAATGGGATACTGGATCTGTCAATGTTTCTTATCCAATGCTCCAACATATCAGGATGCCAACATACATAGATGCTAAGGATACTTTTACTATCTCAACTTCCTATGACACTAGCTTTTTTTCGCCGGAAATGAAGACAAATTTCCCTGAAATGCATCTCTCTGTTGAGGCAGCCTTAGAAATGTTTGCTGCAGTAGGCGGTGAAGTCTGCGCAGGGGGTTGTGTTAGTGATGAATTCGAGCTTTTTAATATTGATAAATCACTACCATTGGTAGATATCACTTCGGCTGTTTCAACCACTATAGATTTTCCAGCTGGAATAGGCTCAATCTACGCAGCTTTTCCCGATATCAATACTACTTCCATACAGGTAGGCGAACTGCTTGAATCGCATGGTTCTGATAATTTTTTGGAACTTGATATTGACCTAGACAGGCTTATCACTAATGCTTTTGCACTACCTCCGCTGGAGGGGGGATTTAACAAACTGGGTATTGATTTCGCCTACAATATTCTTGATGTTGAAGCTGGGCTTGATTTCGGAATCCAGCAAGATTTCTGGTTCGAGCCAATCCCCATGGTATCGTTTGATATGGGTGCTTTAGGTACAAAAACTGTAAAATTAGGTGATACTTTCAGTGATAAAATGCCTGATCACAATGTGCCGATTCAACTTGAATTCTGGCTTGACAATCTCTTCCATAATAAAACCAGCCTGCTCATTTCACCTAATATGTCTGTTGATGCACTCGAAGTAGTCCTTGCTGGCCACGAAATGGGCCCCCTGCTCAAATGGGATGACTCCATTGATTTCACCATTCCCCTATTCGAATCAACCTATAGATTAGGTGGGTTCAACCGTGTCAGCTATCCCTACACAATCACAATGAATGTACCTGAGCCATCGTCATGGCTACTTTTTGTCAGTGGTATTGTATTCCTGCTGCGGAGAGAGAAGAACAATAAGGTACTGGCCTAGAATAAGGAGTTTAGGGTAGGAGTTTAGGGTCAGAGTAACAACTGAGAGATTGTTACTCTGATTTGTTCGAATCCCACTGAACAAAACCGTTGCTGCTGCTCTAAGGCCAAGAGCACAAACTCACGTCCTGACTTGGAATAACGAAAACAGATTCAGTGAATCTGAAACACCCTCTTTAGAAAACCAGGAGGAATCCGAAATGGAACATCGACATGCAATACCGTCATTATTTGCACGAATCGCATCCTTTCTTTCCTTGACGTGTTCAGTAAGCGTTGCCATCGCTATTCCATTTTCGGGTACAACATGGATCCATGACGGCCACTACTACGGCATTGCTGACTACGATCAAACGTGGGATGTTGCCCAGGCAGAAGCAGCCGGTTACACCCTTGATATAGGTGGCGGCGTTGAATTAAAAGGCCACCTATTGACTATCAATGACGCCGGGGAGCAGGCCTTTGTCGAAAACACTTTCATCAGTGGTTCCTGGCAACAGACCTGGCTAGGTGCTTATCAATATTCAAACAGCTGTAGTGTCACGGATAACTGGTCTTGGGTCACAGGTGAGGAGGTTGGATCTCTCAGTGACTGGTCCTATACCAATTTCGATGCAAGTCAACCTGAACACGACTATGAAAGGGTTGCCCGCGCACTCAATTTTTTTGGCGGAGAGTGGCATGATTTTTCAGTCGGCGATCATGAGGGCACCGTCAAGACAGTAGTCGAATTCGATACCATTGGAGATCACTTCGTAAGTAATAGGGGACAGACCACGGTTCTGTCCCCTATCCTCAACTTCCACTAAACAAATCCTCCGATTCCAGCCCACTCCTTTTTCCCGGTCGTCCTGATTTTCCTGGAGTCACCCGTCTCCCTAAAACAGCAGCAATTTGTGCCTGGAATTGTGAACTACCCAAAGCATAGTTTCCAGTCGTCGCCAAACTAGTAATAGGGGACAGACCACGGTTCTGCCCCCTATCCTCAACCTCCACTAAACAAATCCTTCGATTCCGGCTCACTCCTCTTTCCCGGTCGCCCAGATTTTCCTGGAGTCACCCGTCTCCCCAAAGCAGCGGCAATTTGTGCCTGGAACTGTGAACTACCCAAAACATAGTTTCCGGCCGTCGCCGAACGAATCTCATCAACCATCATTGGGTCAAGCTGAAAACGGAACAGTTCTCTGTATGTAGTTTGTCTTGCCACATCGTCTGTACTCAAAGCAGTGTAGAGCGAGTGAGGTGTTAACAGATCAGACTCCTCACTCTGTGCGTTGACACGATAACTCGACCATGGATATTCTGCCGGGTGCCCGACCATATTCGCCCGAATAGGATTCAGCTCAATGTAACGGTAGCAGCTAAGGACGTACGCCTCTTCCTGAGTCAAGCACGAACGAAAACGACCCTCCCATAGAGTACCACTACGCCGATAGGTTCGATTGACATACTGAACATAACGCTGACCAAGCTGTTTCATTAGTTGACCAGTAGCGCCCGAGGTTGAAGGCGTGATGAGCAGATGAACATGATTGGTCATCAACACATAGGCATGAACAGCACAATCGTGTTTATCTGCGTACTCTTTTAGCCAGTGTAGGTACGTTTGGTAATCATCATCAGAAAAGAAACAGGCTTGGCGATTGTTCCCACGCTGAATCAGGTGGTGAGGCACGCCTGCAAGGGTAATGCGGGGTCTTCTTGGCATATTGAGATCATCCTTGATCAGTTGTCTGCTCACAGATTAGCAAGGAAACCGTGGTCTGTCCCCGATTGAATATGAAGGAGACAAATAAATCGTGGTCTGTCCCCTAATTTACTAAACGCAATATAGTTCGAGGGCAGCTGCGCTAGGAAGGAGACAAATAAACCGTGGTCTGTCCCCTAATTTACGGTTAACGCAATATATTCTAGGGCGGCTGCGCCAGGAAGGAGACAAATAAACCGTGGTCTGTCCCCTATTGTCCCCTATTACTCAACCCATGAAAGTGTCGGATTTATTTACACATCCAACTAGAAGCAGAAACCAGCTAACACATTAATTTTACGGACTTTGTTCCCATCCTAGACATTTCTTTCCTATAGGGAATGTTACACAGCACAGAAAAACCTGACATTGATCATCAAAAACACTGGTTTTGTCGACATTCTTTACAAAACTCAAACCCACAATCGGCACATCAGTTCTCTGTTTCAAAATACGACATAAATAATGTCGGATTTTTATGTGTTAACACGTTGTTAATGAATGAGTTATTGAGAGGGGTTTACGACAACTATTATGTCGCAGGCTAGTTAATAGTGTTTGTTGGCATTGACATTGCTTGGATAAAAGCAATGGATTTCAGAACTCGTTTGTTAATATAGATCACGCAATAAATTCATTGGAAGTTGCACTGGAAAGGGGTAGGAAAACCGTGGTCTGTTCCCCGTTATTGACGGGTTAGATTATTTCAACAACTAAACTCAGACAGAGCCTTTATAAGTGGGTATTTATTGCCTTGACATGACAACAATGAGGGTAATCATGCGACTCCATATGTATAAAAACATCTCGATCCTCGCCTGTGCATTTTGCTTTTTTATCTTAACCGGGCCAGTACATGCGACACTCGTTAATGTCGCACCAGGGGGAACCGCAACGGCGAGTGGAACATATCTTACAAACACACCTGATCTCGCAATTGATGGCAACACTAGCACTCTATGGAATGCAGGCTCATGGCCAACACAATGGATTGAAATAGATCTTGGCTCCGTATTCCAGATTGTAGAAATTAGAGCATCGGTCGCACAGAGTCCTGCTGGGGGAACCCAACATAACGTCACTTTGGATGGTGCATCTGACTTCTCTTGGATTGGATTTACTAGTGATGGTGACATCTTAAACCATACTTATGCCACTGCAACCAGCGCCCAAACTGTAAGGATCACTACCACAACCAGCCCTAGCTGGGTTGCATGGAATGAGATTGAAATCTTGGCCGAGGTACCAGAACCTTCCACTCTTGCTCTAATGGGCCTAGCTCTAGTTGGGCTTGGCTTTACCAGCCGCAAGATGAAACAAGCATATACAAATTAATAATGGGCAACAGGATACAGACCATGGTTCTGTCCCTATATCCCTCAGTTTTACCTATTTTGTTGATGCGGGTATCTTTGCTAATTCTTAAGAGAACGGAGGGGATTAATACCAGCCGTTACACTCTCAGTGCAAACAGCTGTTGAGTACACTTGGCACAGTGCTTCTGCCACCGCCTGAAAAGATGACCGATTTATTTTTTCAGAAGGAAGCCGTGAATAACAGGTGTCCCCTTATCGTTGGCCCCTGAACCGAGGAGGATTTATAAATGAAATCTTATATCCCCAAATCAATGTTCCTTACAATGATTTTGTTGCTTGGTGTTACAGCACAAACCCAGGCAACCCCTATTATCCAAGTATTATCAGAAAGCTTGGATGTCAGTTACTACGTGGAAACTGAATCTACATCGGGTACGACCATTCATTCAGACAGCGCGACAGGATCGTTGCTGGGCAGCGGCGCCTCTGTCTCTTATACGGAGTTTTATTACAGTCCTTCCGAAAATGAAAATTATGTTATCGATGCAAATGGCTCTGGTTCTTCCTCTGGTACGAACGGATTTAACCTGGATGCCGAGGCTGATGATTACCCCTTTAGTGGTTCTGGCCCCTTCAATCCGTTAAGGTCAGTCACTAGTGTTAGAGGCGAAGCATCGACATCGTGGGTATTCAACGTGTTAAACGAGGACGCGGATTTCAGAACCCGGCTACTGAATGAAGTGTATCCGGGTGGAACGCCTCCACCAGCCCACACCGACTCTGTTGCAGAAGTGCGTCTTTTTGATGTAACCAGTTCTTCTATGGTGCTGGATGTAGCCGGTGGCTGGGGCGTTGAACATACGATTACATTGCTTGCGGGGCACCAGTACCAGCTCTACGCTATCGCCGGAGACTATGGCCCCTCAGATGAGGATGTATCACTGTGGTTTTATTTCGATGATCAGGCGACAATTACATCGGTACCTGAGCCTTCGACTCTGTACCTGTTGCTGCTTTCCATGAGTGGTTTAGTCATAGCAAAGAGGCGAAATATCTGAGCATTTAGCATAAATAGGCATAAGCTTAATGAGCAATTTGTGAGTGGATTTTAAAACGCAAATCAAATCGTGAAGCCGGCACTCGCCCTCGGCCTTTGCATCATTTCGGTTGGCGTTACCACTACCCATGCTGGTTACATTGATGCATCAGGTAATGAGTGGCGTAGCTTAACGGATACGACCAATCTAACCTGGAATCAAGTTGACAGTATATGCATGGCACAACGTTTGCGTGTTTTGGATCAGTTACCAACATTTATGGAGGAAAAGGGGACAGATTTAGTTATTCTGAAATACCCTCTTCGAAAACCTGGAGGAATCCGAAATGGAACATCGACATACAATGCAGTCATCATTTGTACAGGCGACATCCTTTCTTTTCTTAGCCTGTTCAGCAAGCGTTGCTATCGCTATTCCATTTTCAGATACCACTTGGATCCATGATGGGCATTACTACGGTATTGCTGACTACGATCAAACGTGGGATGTTGCCCAATCAGAAGCAGCCAGCTACACCCTTGATATAGGTGGCGGTGTTGAATTAAAAGGCCACCTACTGACTATCAATGATGCTAGCGAACAGGCCTTTGTCGAAGGCACATTTATCAAAAATTTCTGGCAACAGACCTGGCTAGGCGCTTATCAATATTCAAACAGCTGTAGTGTTACGGATAACTGGTCGTGGGTTACTGGTGAGGAAGTTGGATCTCTCAGTGACTGGTCCTATACCAATTTCGATGCAGGCCAACCTGAACACGACTATGAAAGGGTTGCCCGCGCACTCAATTTTACCGGCGGAAAATGGCATGATTTTTCAGTCAGCGATCATGAGGGAACCGTCAAGACAGTAGTCGAATTTGATACCATTGGAGATCATTTCGTAGACATCGATCTGCCACCGCTGAATTTCAACAACACGCCAATCAATCTGGCTTCTGTTGGTGAACTTAGCATAGATCAATCAGGTGGTATCATCGACCAACTTTTTGGGCTGGCCAATGTCCGCAGGATTGATGATCGTCCTCTCGGTGACTCAGACCAGTTATGGGCTGCAGGCGCCAGCGCTGTTGAGGCAAGGGTGCTTGCCAAATTTACCGGATATGCTGCAGAAGGCTTCGGTGTGTTTGAGAATATTGCCTCAGCCCCCTACCGCGAGGCACTCGTTGCAACCTCGAACCCCTTTTACGCCGACCCACTCAATGACCTGTTTACCGATCTCGGTGTATCGCCCTTTGATGTCTATTCCTACGGTATGGAATCCAATCTCTGCGGTACTACAGTCAACTCTATTGAAAACAGAAACACGTGTGTGCGTGACCACATGGTTACCTGGGAGATTCTCAATGGCCAAAGCGCAGGCAATTTCATACTTGCCTGGGAGGATCTTACTGACAACGACTTCAATGATCTTGTTCTTGAGGTCCGTGGTGCGAAGCCGGTTGGAACACCAGAGCCTGCTGCTTGGCTGTTGTTTTTTACTGGTTATCTGATATTTGGAAGGCGTCTTTTATTTCAGGGAAACACTGCTACTCCTTCGGCCGCCGTTGTTCAGGAAGAACCTTGTTAGCCAGGTAAGCATCGCCTTCCTCGATAGTCACCGGCAGATAGGTCTGGTCCACCAGGGGCAACTCGTAGTCATTCCAACCGCGCAGCCCCGTCTTCAGGTTAACAACGTTTTTAAAGCCCATTAGGGAAAGCGTTCTGGATGCCAACAGACTTCGATTGCCTGAGCGACAGGCGACAACCACGTGACGGTCACGTGCCTGCACCAGATCCGGCTCTGTCTCTTCGTAGTCCCACTCGGCAGCAGACTCAAGTATTCCACGGGGAACATTAATGGAATCCTCGATATGCATCACGTCGAACTCATAGAGTTCACGTACGTCCACAACCAGAATATCAAGCCCCTCCTTCATCTGCTCATCCAGATCCCAAGGGTATATCTCCTCCACTTCAGGAAGGCACTCGTTCAACAGATCGACAAATCTTTTCATCACATTAACCTGAATATCTTGTGAAGGTCTTTACCATTGCTCATAGCCTCGCGTATGGGATATAACCCGATCAAGACTATTTTGAGGACAGTATACCTATTCATCATCATTTGAAGTGCATTCGATGCAGATGGGTGCCCCCTTATAACATCGAATCTTCCAGCAGGCGCTGTAATTTCTCCTGCATATGAGAATAGTGTGACCCCTTCCAATAGACCTTTCCACAATCAGCGCAATGGTAAAAATTGTTGTAATAGCGGATGGTCTTGGGCTCAAGCTGAGAAAGCACTACAGCCTTGTCGACGGCGATAACCAAGCCATTGCACGCCTGACAACGGGCATAGGGTATGATTTGCTGGCGCAGATCGAAGCGCGTAAGTATCTCCTTGATCTGACGCTCCGGATCTACCTCGCGCACCCAGTAGCCGTGTGTCACTGCTTTGGCACGGAGCAATCGCCGGTCGCGTGTGAGGATGATACGCTGTTGGTTGACTGATATATCAACGATCTCCCGATCTTGGTAATCATTGCGATAGAGGGTATCAAATCCCAACCAGCGAAGCATTCGAGCCAATTTGCCCAGATTCACATCTACAACAAAGCGAATCTCCCTCAGCGGTTGCGGACGCAGTCGCAACAGAGGGGTAATATCAAGGGACTCAAACATCGGATAGATGGCCACGCGATCACCATCCTGTAGTGGGTAATCAAACCCTACCGATTGCCCGTTGACGATAATCAGATCCACTTCACTATGGGGAACTCCTAATGCCTCAATGGAATCTTTGATCCCCGGATGATCGTGGAATGGATAAACGATCTCTCTCTTTCTTTGCGCCTGGGGGAGAAAGTCGTTGAGTTCTTCGTAAAAACGAAACATTGCGCGGTTGTTGGCCATACCGCCACAATAGCCCCGGGTGGCAACAAGCACAATCGAGGATAAGGGAGGAAACCGCGATCTGTCCCCTATTGAAAATTCTTGCACTGAAGTACATAGTTTTAAACCAGCGAACTACTACAATGAAAAGATTCGATGGGAAAATCCAGTAGAGGTAATGGTGGCCAGATATCAATTTTACAGCAACAACGCTTGGTCGATCCGCGAGATCGCGTCGAATCTGCTTCGCACCACGTTCATCACCTTCGTGGCCGCAGTGTTTCTGACCTCGGTAGCGAACGCCGGTCAAGCGGGTACGGTTAATCTGGTTAAAACAGGAGCCTATGAGGCATCAAAGATTTGTTCGAACTGCCATGCGCATTTGTTCAACCAATTCGAGCAATCGATGCACGCCAAATCATTCGCGAATCCGGTTTTCCAGAATCAGGTCTACAACGTGCTGCTTCCCCAAGTAGCGGGAGACCCCGATACCGCACATAAAGCAGGCTCATGCCTGGCCTGCCATTCGCCCACCACTTTTTTGACTCAGGACCAGCGTTTGCCTGCCCGCGACAGTCTGGGTGAGAGTCCGCCCGGAGTGACCTGCGACTTTTGTCATACCACTATTGGCTATATGGGTTTGGCGCCGGGTAATGCCAATTACATCCCATCGCCCGGCCCAATCAAGTATGGCCCCCTGAAGTTCGCGTCGGATTGGCACCGTGAATACTCACCGTTTCAACGCAAGAGCGAGGCCTGTGCCGTCTGCCACGAAGCAACCAACGGGCAAGGAGTGCCAATGCACACCACCTACAGTGAATGGAAGACTAGCTACTGGTCGAGGAATGGCATCGAGTGCCAGGATTGTCATATGAGTGCCGCTGGTCGCTTGATTGCGGGACGCCCGGTCTTTGAGAGGGGAACCGTCGCCGCTGGTACGCTCATCTCACCACCAGTGCGGGAACAGGTGTTTAGCCACCGGTTTCCCGGCGCGAATGTGCAAAGTCAGCTCGAAGGGGCCGTCAAATTGCGAGTTCAAATCTTCCCGGGCGAAGCCAAGCCAAGTCAAACGATATTTATCGGCGTCGAACTGGATAACAGCGAGGCGGGCCACAGCATGCCCACCGGAGCCATCGAATTGCGCTTGGCGTGGCTGGATGTCAGGCTCAGGATGCGGAGTTCAGGACAGGAGTGGCAGCTTAAGGCAAAGCCTAATGCGCGTACCCGCTGGGATGTTGCCGGGCTGAACCCCACCGATGCAGCGTTGCTTGGTACGGAGATCGCGGATGGCAGCCGGCTCTACCGGGCGATTGTCGTGGACAGGGAGGGTCAGCAGACACTCAATAACTGGGAGGCTGTGGACAAGGTCTTCGATAATCGGCTGAAGGCCGGCGAAGTACGCCGCGAAATGTTTCGCTTCACCCTGCCGGCTGACGCATTGGGTAGCCTGGAGGCCGAAGTGGCGCTTCGATATCTCCGTTATCCCCCCGGATTCGTGACACGCCTCGGAGTCGCTCCAGCTGACAGCGTCCTGATGGCAAGGGCAAGTAGAATCATTGAGATTGCCGACTGATCCTCTTTTTGGGTTCTGGCACTGATTGCTCCATCCCTGCAGCGTGGCACTGTTTTTCCCAGCCACAGCAGCGCAGCAGCAATTTGCGTCTGGAACTGGGAGGAAACCGTGATCTATCCCCCATAAACTGTAGACTGCGATAGCCGCATAATCGTCTGGATATAGATGTTCTGGTATCGTTCTGCATTCCGTCAAAATGATTTTGCTGGAATATGCTGGGCGCCAATAAGACGCAACAGTTTGATTACAAGGGGGAATTTATGCATTTTCGGTTGTTAGTTCTACTTATACTTTTGTTCTCGTTGTTTAATGCTGAGGCCAAAAGTCTGTCGCTGCGTATCCATGGTTCTAATACTGTCGGCGCCCAACTCGCTCCCGAACTGATCCAGGCCTGGCTGAAAACCAATGGCTATCAGTCTATCCAGATTTCGCAACGGGAAGAGGAAAGCATCGTACAAGCGGAAGCAGCCAATGGCGACAGCATACGGGTCGAGATTATCGCCAAGGGCTCTAGTACCGGTTTTAAGGGGCTGAAAGGTGGCCATGCAGATCTGGCCATGTCGTCGCGGCGAATCAAAGAGAAAGAGATCCAGGAACTCGCGCCACTCGGAAATATGACTGCCCTGGAGAACGAACATGTCATTGCACTGGATGGCATAGCGGTCATCGTGCATCCTGAGAATTCCCTGTCGACCCTCAAAAAATCCCAGATTCGGGACATCTTTGCCGGAAAAATAACCGACTGGAAAATGCTGGGAAGAGCACCGGGCGCAATCCATCTGTATGCCAGGGATGACCAATCCGGAACATTTGATGTCTTCCGCAGCCTGGTTTTGGGGAAAAAGACTCCATTGTCAAAAAAAGCAAAACGCTTTGCGGATAATACCGAACTTTCCAACAGCGTTGCGCTGGACAAAGAGGGAATAGGCTTTGTCGGCTTGCCCCACATTCTACAATCCAAGGCCCTGGCTATATCCGATGGGGAGGCGCCGGCCATCGAACCCAAAAATTTCTCAGTCGCAACTGAAGACTATGCATTGTCCCGCCGACTCTACCTCTATCTACCCAACTCGGACGACGCCAATTCGCTGGCACAACAATTCACCGAATATGCGCGTTCCGATGCCGCTCAGGAGGTGATAGAAAAAGTAGGCTTCGTTTCACAGAAAGTGTTCGCCAGCACATTTGAACTGGGCAAACAGTATCCGGAAGAGTTGAGGAAGCTTGCGCAGGGTACGAAACGGCTCTCCGTCAATATGCGATTTTCTGAAAGCACAGTCTTCCTGGACAACAAGGCAAAACGGGATGCTGACCGTATCTACCGATATTT
Organism: bacterium endosymbiont of Escarpia laminata; assembly: GCA_003660235.1. Lineage (GTDB taxonomy): Bacteria > Pseudomonadota > Gammaproteobacteria > Chromatiales > Chromatiaceae > QGON01. The sequence goes on from QGON01000044.1 coordinate 35,560, forward strand.
GGATGAGAGAAACAAACTGAAGAGTGGGATCCTGCTTTTCGGCTTCACCGAGCAAAAACCGGATGGCATACCGATGGTCAACTACAATCGCTCAGTCCGGCGAGCTGATCAGGTTGGAAAATACTTGAGAAAAAAGGGGGTTTGGGTAGTGACCAGCCGTGGATATGGCAACGCCGTTCCAGTGGCATCCAATGAGTCGGAATTGGGACAGGCAAAAAATCGTCGGGTTGAACTCTGGTTAAAGTAGGCTTAGAGTCCCGAGAGCCTCTTACTCAAACCCGAGCTGATCAAATCGGCAGATTGATTGGCGCTTATCTACACGCTTGGCGCTCCTCCCCTGGCGATGTCCGTATTTCTGCGGCTTAGCCTGCATTCCAGGGGAGTAATAGTGCTGGGAAACAAACCAGTTACATTGCGACGTTTCATCAAGTGATTGGGACTGTCTAAGAATGGGGAATTTGTTTTTCGCAATTTAGTACGGAAGAATATTGCGAATAATAAATCCCCTTGCCATTTCACCCTCCATTCCTGAAGCCAACTGCCCCAAAAAAGTGTTTGAAACGCAAAAACTGTAATCAATGGCACGATTCTCATACTTTAGTATGAGCTTTACGCTTCAATCTTCAGAAAATATCAGCCTTTTTTCCGATGGTTTTCCCGCCACTTCTGCCAGACTTAAGTTAGGATCGTTGTTTACCTGCGAGTGAGATTTGCGAAGGGGGTCGATATGAAAAGCAGGCTATTGCAAATCATGGCAATTGCGGGGCTAATACTGCCGCTGACAGTTTACGCTGACGGCAACACTGTCGTCGTAGAACAGGAGGGTATCGGCAACGTTGCTACAATTATTCAGCAAGACGCCACCAACTCACACGCCGGCATCTATCAGATTGGCGACCAGCACCAAGCCAGCATCAACCAAGCGGGTATGACAGATGCATATGACGAGATCAGGCAGTCCGGCATAGGAAATGAGTTACGTATCGAAATGGAAATCCAGAATCTTTCCGCCGAGCAAGTGGGTGAAGGAAATGTGGGTCATCTGATGGGAGAAGCCGAAAATGTCTCCTTCAGACAGGAGGGAAACAACAATTCAGCCTATATCAATGTAAGGGGATTTGGGTACCCGGCTGATCTTGCAATCACCCAGATGGGTAACGAAAACCTCATCAGTCTTGGCTGCCCGGAACCATACGATATTTGTATTGACGACCCTCTCATTTCGCAAAGTCTCGCTGATGACCTGTTCTACACCCAGATAGGCGACAGCAATGAAATTCATGCTCGTCTGGATCTCTCGAACTATCAAGAAATCACACAACTAGGAGATGATAATTATTTCTATACGCGGGTCACTGACGGCTATATGAACATCCTGCTGGTCAACCAAATCGGTACAGGAAACCAAGCCGATTCATATATTGGCTGGGGTGAAAACCAGCAACTCATCTTGACACAGGACGGCTTGGGCAATGCGGCATCCACTTGGCAGCATGCTGATAGAAACCAGTTGGAGGTATTGCAGCAAGGGAATTTAAATCTGGCTGACATTGTTCAACGCCAAGATAACACGGGGATGGTTGAGCAAACTGGCGATAACAACCAAGCCGACCTACGCATGTGGATGGGAGAAAGCTTGGTTCTGTTGCAGGACGGCGCAAATCACTATGCGGAGTACGATAGTGATCCCAATTCCGGCCCTACCAATTCAGCCGCCGACATCAGCCAGAGTGGTAATTCGCACAGCGCCATTGTATACGATTTTGGCAACAGCGACTCGACCCTACTGCTATTACAGGACGGAACTGGCCACAATATGCTTGTCAACCAGTCGGCCCGCCACTCAGATATGGCTGCTCAACAAGACGGCTCTGGGAACGAGTTCAGCGTGATTCAAAGCGGCATTCAAATGTCCGCCGACATTATGCAATCCGGTAACTTCAATGTAGTGCACCTGACACAAGAGGGCGTAGGAAATACAGTTGATATAACCCAGCAGTGATACCGGCAATAGCGCAGTTATTACCTTGCAGTAACACAATAATCAAAACTCTCTCACGCCGGTCGCAGATCGCGGCCGGTGACGGGATTTTGCATATAGAAAATTTCTATTGCTCGTTAACAAATAATACCTCAGTAACATTTTGCGTGAGACACTCATGCCGATGAATATTAAGGAATATTATTCCTTCACAATATAGTGCGTTGTTCCGCACGAATCAGCGCAATTGATCACTCCACCACCCGCCAGGCATTTCTTCAACCACCATTGATTACAGTCACTTGTATATTTTTATGCAGTAGCTAGACTTTGAATAGGCATAAAATTCATGGAGGGATTTAAAACCTCATCGAGCAGAAAAATGAAGAATAAAGCTGCCTTCAAGGAACGAGTTGAGATTGGTCTATTGGGTGTTGCCGATCTGCAAACCACACTCTTGTGTGAACGGATTTCTAAATCTCTCACACGCTGTAACATCATTGACACAATTGAGGAGCTAACTCCCTCCCACCATCTGCTACTGCTCGACTGCCGCAGCGTACTGGTCGAAGATATCCCACTGCTGTTTGCCGACCTGCAATCACTCCGACCCGAAATTGTGGCCGCATTGCTGAACGCGCAGGGTGATACCCTGGCATCTGAGCTGATCAGTTGGCCTATATTTAAGGGCTACTTCAACATCAGCACGCCAGTTCAGCAGCTCATACAGGGGCTGAATGAAATACTCACCGGCGGATACTGGCTACCAAGGCAGAGCATCAATCACTATCTCGACCAGTTTCGACAACCACAATCGTCTGCCTTTGAGCAGACGTCCCTTACCCCCCGGGAAAAGCAGATCCTGCATTTGATGGCGCCCGGCCTCAGTAATAGCCAGATTGCCAATAGGCTCAGAATTTCGGAACACACAGTAAAGAGTCACATCTACCACATCTACCGAAAGATCGGTGCAAATAATCGATTGGAGGCTCTCAACCGCATTTCCACCCAGCAGGTCCAGCCTCTTCTGGAAGCCGGTGTGATATGACAAGAATCCAGTCAACCGGCATCCTGCTCTACCTTTTCCTGTTCAGCCAAACCGTCTGTTCGCAGGCAGATACAGAAGCCTTTCATATCGAAAATGAACTGAGTGGCGTGGTACTTGACCACACAATCACGCGAACCGGCCACGAATTCGCCGATCACCTGACCCGCTTCCGCCAGAGCCTCTACCCCGGTGCCAACTACAACCTGGTTGTGCGTGAGCGACCCTCTGCACGCTGGGGCAGTCTGTTATGGATCACTTCAAACCGAAAGATCGTCTTCAAGACATTCATTCACCCAAGCAGAGCCAATATCAAAAAGACAGCCAGACAAGCCATCAGCGGTGTCGATGAAACACTGCGAAAAACCCGGCTTCGGCAGCTTTTCTCCGACACCTTTGACTTGGAGCGAGATGAATTCTGAAGGGAGATAAACCCATGCGTTATTCAATACTGACAATCGCACTCCTGACACTAGCTGTAAACGCCTCAGAACTGACCTATAAACCGGTCAACCCAAACTTCGGCGGCAGCACACTCAATGGTGGTATGTTGCTAAACAACGCCCAAGCACAAGACACCTTCAAAGACCCGAACCCCCGCTCCTCCAGCTACACCCAGCGCAGTGCATTAGACCGTTTTACTGATGCGCTGGAGTCGCGTTTGCTGAATCAACTGCTCACAGACGTGGGCGCAGGCAATACCGGCAGCCTCGTTACCGAGGACTATATCGTAGACATCATCGATAACGGCGATGGAGGTCTCACGATTTCGATCACCGATCAAGCTACTGGCGATACCAGCGTAATAGAGGTAAATGGCCTCGATCCGGGGAACTGATATGACCCAGCGTCAACTGCATCCAATACTATTCTGTGCCTTTCTCAGCTTGGGAATTGCGGGATGCACAAGTCTGAAGAACATCGAAACTATGTCCGCAGATGAGTCAGAAACCACACTGACTCCCCGGGCCAGCACCTATCGTGACCTGACCAACCTGCCACAACCCAAGGGACGCATTGTTGCCAGTGTATACAATTTCAAGGATCAGTCGGGGCAATACCGTCCCTCCCCTGCCAGTTCCTTCTCCACCGCAGTCACCCAGGGCGCTACTGCTATGTTGGTCAGCGTACTCAGCGATTCCGGCTGGTTCATCCCGCTTGAGAGAGAGGGTCTTCAGGATCTGCTGACTGAACGAAAGATCATTCGCGCGGCGCTGAAAAAAAACAACACCCCAAAGAACAATGATGAACAGCTTCCCTCATTACTGGCCGCCAATGTGCTGTTGGAAGGTGGAATCATTGCATATGACTCCAACATCCGAACCGGTGGACTTGGCGCGCGCTATTTTGGGTTGGGCGTATCCGGGCAATACCGGCTCGACCAGGTCACAGTCAACCTGCGCGCAGTGGATATTCGCACAGGACAGGTGCTCAGCAGCGTCATGACATCCAAGACAATTCTCTCTCAAGAGGTTCAGTCCGGCCTTTTTCGTTTCATCGAATACAAAAGGCTACTTGAACTGGAAGGCGGAATGACCACCAACGAACCCGCGCAGCTTTGCGTACTTTCTGCCATAGAGTCTGCGGTCATTCATCTTATCAGTGACGGTCTGAAGAAGAACCTCTGGCAACTGCGTGATTTAGATGCAATGGATCACCCGGTACTGAAGAAATACCGCCAAACCCACGCTCCAGCTCAACTTACGTCCGCTAATCCCTGAAGACTCATACTTTAGTATGAGAAAACAAGACAGAATTCTTTAGGTATTTCCTACTTTCTGCTGATGCAGCACTCCCACCCATGATCCAAACTTATAGCAGGAGTCCACAGGGAGTGGCCGATGTGCGCACAAACTCTAATCATCAGGGCAAGCCTTCTACAGCAGCACCTGTGGTTTTTAGTAGTTCTGATTTTCTCTTTTTCCTGGGGTCCAGTCATCGCTGATGATCTCGACCCGCAGTCTGAACTGAGTGTTGGCAACCGTATCGAACTGTTCCAGTCCGGCGAAGACCAGATTTTTCAGTCGATGCAACAAGGTTATGGCAATCTTATTGCGGCCATCCAGGCGGATAGCGCCAATGGGGCCGTGATCACATCTGTTGCTGATGAGAGCCAAATCCAGATCAACCAATCGGGGTCAGCCAACCAGGCCAATTTGCAGCTCGAAGGGAGTCTGCACAAACTGGACATTAATCAGACGGGCTTTGGCAACTTGCTGGAAGCTGATATCAGTGGTCATGCCATGCAACTGAACGTCGAACAGGCTGGAATAGACCAGAGCCTCGCTGTCAACCAGAGCGGTATACAACACATTGCCATGATCACCCAGTCAGGCGCAGGCAATGAAGGCACACTCATTCAGGCAGGTGATAACAACTTTGCAGAACTGAGTCAGGATGGCATTGAAAACCTCGCCGCGATTCTACAAAACGGTTCTGGAAACAGAGCCAGCCTGATTCAGACAGGCACAGGAAATCACTGCGATATCACACAGAACGGCGACTTCAACCTTGCCGAGGTACTTCACCACGGCGATCACAACTTCACCAGTGTCGAACAGCAGGGAAGTTTTCTGAATACTGTCGTACACATTTTTGGCGATAACCAATCGATGCAAATCAGGCAGATTCAATAGGTAGAGAGGAACGGGGAGTATTTTCGGAAAAACTTAATCTTCATTCATTCACAAACCAAGGCGAAAATGATTTTTCCACCCTTCACGATCACAATAGGCACATCCTGATTTGAGACCTAGATCAGACAGGTTCGGCACGAGAGTGGATTGAAGAAATAGGTTGGGTCATGTAGGCATAATAGGAGATAGATTACAGTTTAGATCTTGATTAGGGACGGACTGATTAATTATTAATCTATCCATCCCGCTATTCAAAATATAGGAGTGAAAATCATGAATAGGATTAATCTATGGAGTTATTTTTTCGGACTGCTTTTCCCCCGCCCCTTTGCAGGCACTGGAGTCATCGAGGTTATAGAAAACCATATCCACCTCCGCACCAGAGCTTGGGCAGACGGCTTTTTTGGCGAAACTTCTGAGTGTTACAGCGGGCGATTTCTCGGAGTCGATAAAGCTTTACAGTCAGATCATATTATTGAATATGACGCGGAGGGCGATGGTTACCTGTCAACTGCCGGCCATACTGCTGTTGCAAGACTTTTTGGGGCCGACAGTAAAGGCAAGGATCTTTCATTCTCCACAATAAACAGGGTTTCTCACTCTGCCGAGCCTCCATTTTCAACCTGGGGAGAGTCTGAGACACATCTGGCGCTGGCATTTATCGCTGCAGGTGCCGGTATACGTTTAGAGGTTAAAGGCACCGCCCCGCCAAGCTATATCCATTTGCACCTCTCACTGTATGACACAACAGATAACCACGAACTGGTCGGTTCAAGCACCTCTCTCGGCACGTTTAATCTCCAGGATAGACACAACTATCTGTTACGATTTGACACCAATACAATCTCTGATGGTGATCCGGATCCTGAGACACTGCGCGGTTTCGATTTTAACGCTTCCATGAGTGCCTGAGCCATCCTTCAACGTTTTGATACCGATGGCGTTTTTTCTTGTGGATATTAGTTCTACTTTGTCAGATTCCATCAGCCAGTAACCAACTATTTCAGTGACTGTTTTCGATATTGCGCATCAATAGCTGCCTGTCGTTTTCGATGTCGTTTCATCATTTGCCGGAGAA
>QGON01000043.1 GCA_003660235.1 bacterium endosymbiont of Escarpia laminata
TTTCCGTCTTGGACCAGGGCCGCCGCGCTATCGTGATAAAACGCTGATATTCCTAAAATGTTCATTCCCGAACTCTAGTGTTTGGTCAGTAAGACCCAGTGAAATGGATGGGCTTGGTTGCGTGCTCCATGTTACACCAACGAAGCGGTTACCATGATAGCGTGCAATCTATGCATTACTTTAAGTTCAGGCAATTATATAACTAAGCCAGCGCCTCCAATTCCCTTTCAAGCAGCTCTGCATCGCCGGTGTTGAGTTCGACCAGGCGCCGAAGATGGGTGATGCTCTCCATATCGATGGTATTGCAACGAAAACCGATCGCGCCTTCCCCAATGTGAGCAACACTCGCCTGCATCCTGATTCGCGTCTCCGTATCACCAAGCTTGATATCCAACTCAACGGATTGATCCGGTTGACCGTTCCAGTTGGGTGGACAGACGACCAGAGCTCCTTTTAACGACAGATCCAGCAACGTCGTTTCAAATGATTTTTCACCCTCTGATATGCGCATTGGCGCATCAAAAAGGATGCGCCTGAAGCGCCGGCGCTCTTCTGGGTTTCCTGAAGTGGTCATTGTGTCTGGCTCCCTATTAGGTGAAATTGCATTTGGGTTCCGCCGACATGGATGATGTCGCCATCCTGTAGCAAACGTGATTCTTCTCCAATCTTTTCTTCATTAATGCTGGGTGATACGGGACCTTCAAGATGGGAGAGGAAATAGCCGTCGTTGCGGAGAGCAATAATGGCGCAGTCGCTACCGGCCCGCCCGATACGGGTGAGATTATGATTCAATGGGATGATCCGGCCAATATGGTCGCCGCTCATGATCTGTAACATGCCTTCCTGCGGTAACGAGGTATCAGTAGCGGTAGCCGGGTCAATATTTGGAAAGATGCTCCAGCTTTCCACCTCCTCCCCAGTCTCCTCCTCTTCGACGCTGCTTGCTTCGGTGCGCAGTTTCCCTCCCGGTTCGAGAGCGTCTTCGGCATAGGAGAGGGTATGTTTGCCGATCTGAATGATATCCCCATGCACAAGGTCGGTTGTTTCGACGACCTTACGATTGATGAGGACTGGATGGTTTTTATCTTGCGCAATGAGATGCGAGCCTGCTCCATCCAATTTGATGAGTATTTGTTTCGGTGCCACTGCCAGGCTATCGATGAAAAGCGTGCAGTCGCTATCCCTGCCGATAAGGGTGTCGCCTTGAGCAAGATGGTGGACATCGATGACACGTCCTTTGAAAGAAAGGGTTAGCTTGGGCATGGAATAACTCACTGCAAATACTGCGCTGGGGGATAGTAAAGAGTATTTTTCGGACGGTATCAACTACCTGAACTACTGTTAATCAGCGCCTTTGGTTTTTGATCTGCCCAATTTGCCTTTGTAGGGGGCCACAGGCGCACCATGATTACTCACACTTTGCCAACTGTTGGATAATGCTGTTTGTTGGAGAATTGCACTTTAAAATTAACGAGATAACTCTATATCCTAGTGATATTTCTTAGTGTGACATAATTTTGACATTCTACTGATTTGCTGCTTAACTCTGCGTCAAAGGTTGGCATCAAAATAAATTTGTGCCCGAAAATCAATAATCTGAATGTTTTTGTAGCTGGTGACCAGTGATTTTCTGGCGGCAACTCAATAATTCATCTTACGGGGTCGGAGTGTAATGGGTGAAGCGGCGGAAAAACTAGCTCCTGCGTTTCCTCGGCTCTGTGTCTATCTTGTTGACGAGGATCCCGAGAGGCGTAAATATTTGGAGCATATTCTCAGCTTTCTGGATGGGAATGTTCTGTTCGCCAATAACCCGGAGGATATCCATCAACATGCCAAATCGGCAACCGAGGCATGCTCTGCTGTTTTGATCGGTCCGGATCTGGATCGGGATACCCTCAGTAATTTTGCGAACAAGCTGAACGAATTGCATCCCGAGATTCCTCTCTTTCAGACTATTTTGAATGGGGGCGAGACGTGGCGGGGATTCGAGGGTTGTGAAAACGTTATTGGCTCGCTGAGTCTCCCCACGCAATATGACAGCCTGATGGGGTTGATCCACAAGGCCCAGGTCTATCAGGAAGCGCATAAACAGGGTGAAGTCGTTGCGCGGCCGGTCGAACTGTTTCGAAGTCTATCCGGCAGCAGTCGTGCGACACGGCAGGTCAATCGCATGATTGAGCAGGTGGCCGATTCTGATGCGACTGTCTTGATATTGGGTGAGTCAGGAACAGGTAAAGAGGTGGTGGCGCGAAAGCTTCATTTTCACTCCCACCGCCGGGGCAAGGCCTTTGTGCCTGTGAATTGCGGCGCGATCCCTGCCGATCTGCTGGAGAGCGAACTTTTCGGCCATGAAAAAGGGGCCTTTACCGGGGCAATCAGTGCCCGCAAGGGACGCTTCGAAATGGCTGAAGGCGGTACCCTGTTTCTTGATGAGATCGGTGACATGAGTATGCCGATGCAGGTCAAGCTGTTGCGTGTTTTGCAGGAACGTACTTTCGAGCGTGTCGGCAGCAATAAGACACTGCACGCGAATGTCCGCATCATTGCTGCGACCCATCGCAATCTTGAGGAAGCGATTGAAGAGGGCAGATTTCGTGAAGATCTTTTCTATCGTCTGAATGTATTTCCAATAGAAGTGCCACCACTGCGGGTTCGGGTGGAGGATATACCGGTGCTGGTCAACGATCTGATTCATCGCATAGAGAATGAGAAGCGAGGGTCGGTACGTTTGACTCCCGCAGCTGTTGCGGCCCTGAGTCACTATCGATGGCCCGGTAATGTCAGGGAACTGGCGAATCTGATAGAACGGTTGGCAATTCTCTATCCCTATGGGGTGGCCGACGTGGGCGATCTGCCCGACAAATTTCGGCCTGCGGGTGGGGTGCTCGATACGGTGCAGCTGCCCGAAGTGACAATCCCTGGAGATGAGCCGGACACCACGCTGCATGCACCACGACTGCCCAACGACGGCATCGATCTCAAGGCCCATCTTGGCAATCTGGAGCAGAGTTTGATCCAGCAAGCCCTCGAAGAATCGGGTGGTGTCGTCGCACATGCAGCCAAGCGACTCCACATGCGTCGCACGACATTGGTGGAAAAACTGCGTAAATATGGCCTTCAACGCCAGCATGAGTCGACGGGAATTTGACGTTCCTTGATGATTGAATCTACAACTCATTGAAATATAACAAATAATAAAACAGGCACGGTTGTTGCTTTGTATCTGGGTGTCAAGATGACATTCAACTGCAGAGACATAAAACGTGCCGATGAACCGCTCAACGCCTGAACGTCAACAATCCCTCGAAGCGGCGTTTAATCTGTTCAATCAACTATCTGAAGAGCTGACCGGCTCATACCAGCAGTTACAGCATCAGGTACTACAGTTGAGCAGCGAATTGGCTGCTGCGCGTAGTGAACGCATCCTTCAATTGGCGGATAAAGAACGTATTGCCGATCGTCTGGAACGTCTGCTCGAAACGCTTCCAGCGGCTGTGATCGTGCTTGATGGCGAAGAGTGCGTGCAGGAGTTCAATCCAGCGGCATTGCGTCTGCTGGGTTCCATCAACGAAGGGGATGACTGGCGTGAGTTGCGTCGTCAGTTGTTTCAGATCCCGCAACATTCGGGGGATGACCTGCGTCTCTGCAATGGCCGTATTCTCAGCATCTCATCCTGTGACCTTGAGCAGGTGCCTGGACGTATTCTGGTCATGCTCGACGTCACCGAAACCCGCAAGCTGCAGGAGCGCCTGAACCGTCAGGAGCGACTGGGGGCGATGGGAGAGATGTCCGCACAGCTTGCCCATCAGATGCGCACCCCCCTCAGTTCCGCCTTGCTCTACACCTCACATCTTTCTCGCGACGATCTGACTTCCGGTCAACGTCAACGATTTACCGGCAAACTGCGTTCCCGGCTGCAGCATATGGAACGCCAAATTCGCGACATTTTGATGTTTGCCCGAGGCTCATCGGAAGGTGAAGAGATTATCTCCCTGTCAGAGCTGCTGGATGAATTTGCAGAGGGTATCAGGCCAGAACTGAACGATGTGGCGGTGACACTCAAGATAGAGGATCTCAGTGCTGGGGCTGCCGTGATAAAAGGCCGTCGTGATGCACTGCTCGGCGTATTGAGCAATTTGACGGATAACGCCTTACAGCAAGGTGCAAAGCGCATCACGCTGCTGCTGAGGGTTACAGATGATGTGGAATTGCTCTTTAGTGACAACGGTCCCGGTGTCCCGGCCGAAATCCGGGAACAGATTTTTGACCCCTTCTTTACCAATCGGGCAGGTGGAACCGGTCTGGGTCTGGCTGTCGTGCAGAACCTGGTGCTGAGTCATCACGGTGAGATCTGTCTGACTGACAGCCTGAATGGCGGTGCTTGCTTCCAATTGGCATTTCCCCGGGTTTCACTCGAAAAAACAGAACAACAGATAGCCGTTAAATTGCCGGTGTTAGATACCGGAAGCCCTCTCATTGAGACGAGGAGATTGTCATGAGTCAGGCAACTGTTCTCATCGTGGAAGATGATCCTGCTCTGCGTGAAGCACTGAGCGATACCCTCGAACTTGCCGGCTACCCGGTAAGGTCGACGGAAGGGGGCAGTGCGGCGTTGGAGATATTACGTCAGGAGCCTGTGGGCATTGTGGTGAGCGATGTGCAGATGCGTCCGATGGATGGGCATCGCCTGTTACGCCGAATCAAGGCGGGTTATCCCAATCTGCCTGTATTGCTGATGACCGCTTACGGAACGATCGAAAAGGCGGTACATGCGATGCGTGATGGTGCGGTGGATTATCTGATCAAGCCCTTTGAGGCAGAGGTGCTGGTGAGTAAAGTTGCCGGGCATATCCTGGCTGCCGTGGATAAATTACAGAGTGGCCCGATTGTCGAGGACCTGCGCAGTCGTGAGGTGCTGGAGCTTGCCCGTCGTGTCTCTCACAGTGAAGCAACGGTGTTGATCAACGGGGAGAGCGGCACCGGAAAAGAGGTATTCGCCCGTTATATCCACCAGACTTCTGAGCGGCGCGATGGCCCATTCATTGCCATCAACTGTGCGGCGATTCCGGAGAATATGCTGGAAGCAGTCCTCTTTGGCTACGAAAAAGGTGCCTTCACCGGTGCATATCAGTCCGCTGCAGGTAAATTCGAGCAGGCTCAGGGCGGTACCCTGCTGCTCGATGAGATCTCTGAGATGAGCATGGCGCTACAGGCAAAACTGCTGCGCGTGTTGCAGGAACGGGAAGTTGAACGCCTTGGCGGGCGCAAGATGATCGAACTCGATGTGCGAGTGCTGGCCACCACCAATCGCAAGCTGCGTGAGGAGGTTTCCGCTGGTCGTTTTCGTGAGGATCTCTTCTATCGGCTCAATGTTTTTCCTCTTACCTTGCCGCCGTTGCGGGAGCGCAAACGGGACATTCTTCCCCTGGCCAGACATCTTTTATCCCAGCACCTGCTGCCGGGGCAGTCTGTGCCGCCATTCAGTGAAGCGGCTCAGGTTCAGCTCTTATCCCACAAATGGGCCGGAAATGTGCGTGAACTGGAGAATCAGATACAGCGTGCCCTGATCCTCTACAACGGCGAACAGATAGAGGCTGAAGACCTCGCGTTTGAGAGTACAGATGGCATTGAAGCACCCAGCCTATCCCCAGCAGCCGAAACTTCAGCAGGGAGGTTGCCCGAAGACCTGCGTTCAGTGGAGGAGCAGATGATCATGGGTGCCCTCCATGAAGGTGATGGAAGCCGCAAGCAGGCGGCGGAGCGCTTAGGCATCAGTCAGCGCACTTTGCGTTACAAGATAGCCCGCATGCGCAATGCCGGCATGGCTATTCCGGGCCGGGCCGGCTGATTGGTGCGGAATCTGCATATAACAGATATATAGATCGATTTGAGTGGGGAGTGAACGATGAGCAACATGGATATCAACCAGGTTCTGGCACAGATGCGGGTGATGGCCGCCCAGGCCGAAAATGCCCCAAAGCAGGTTGAAGAGGCGGGGCAGAGCAACTTTGGCGACCTGCTGAAAAATTCCATTGATCAGGTCAATGAGACCCAGCACGAGGCGAAGGCGCTTACCACTGCGTTTGAAACCGGTGAAGGGGATGTGAACCTTGCCCAAGTGATGATCGCAGTGCAGAAGTCGAGTCTATCCTTCGATGCGATGGTACAGGTGAGAAACAAGCTGGTCGAAGCCTATAAAGACGTCATGAATATGCCTATCTAGCTATGACAGCACAAATAATACGCAACTGGAAAGAAAAGTCAGATTAATCAAGCCGGAATCACAATCATGGCACTTGCAACAACTGATGCATCGGGTAAGGCACTGGAAGTCAATCAGCGTCTTCAGGACAACCCCATCTTCCGCCAAATCGCAGTTATGGTCGGCATTGCCGCCAGCGTTGCGTTGGGTGTGGCAGTGGTGCTCTGGTCGCAGACACCGAACTACAGTCTGCTCTACGGCAATCTGGCGCAGAAAGATGCGATGGAGATTGTTCAGGCGCTGCAGCAGATAGGCATCGAGTATCAGGTGGATCAATCCACAGGTGCAGTGATGGTGCCATCCGCAGATCTGCAGGAGGCGCGGATGAACCTTGCCGGACAGGGTTTGCCGCATAGCGATTCACTCGGTTTTGAACTGCTGCAGCAGGATACCGGCTTCAACACCAGTCGGTTGGTCGAAGCGGCCCGTTATCAACGTGCGATGGAGGGGGGAACTGGCCCGCTCCATTGCCACGCTGGCAAATATCGAGTCGGCCCGCGTCCATCTGGCCACACCCAAGCAGTCGGTGTTTGTGCGGCAGCGTAAGGTACCCAGCGCCTCGGTGGTGATAAAACTCTATTCGGGACGGACGCTGGAGAAGGGTCAGGTGGAGGCGATCTCTCATCTGGTGGCGTCCAGCGTGCCGGAACTGAATGTTTCACAGGTCACTGTGGTGGATCATAAAGGCAAGCTGCTCAGTGGTGGCGACAAATCCGCGCAGATGGCTATGTCCACCAGCCAGTTTGAATATACCCGTGAGTTGGAAGCGCATTACAAACAGCGTATCGAAGATATTCTGTCGCCCCTGTTGGGACAGGATAATCTGCGGGCCGAGGTCGCGGCCGAAGTTGATTTTACGGTGATTGAACAGACTCAGGAGAGCTACAACCCGGATATGAGTGCTCTGCGTTCCGAGCAGATCAATGAACAGCAGAGTCGTTTGGGCGAGATACAGGGTGTTCCCGGCGCACTGACGAACCAGCCGCCAGCTGCAGGCAATGCGCCAGAGCAGGCAGGTGGCCCAGAGAGTGAGGCTGCGACCCCGATCAATACCAGCAAGCGCGCCACCCGTAACTTTGAGCTGGATAAAACCATCAGTCATACCAGACTGCCCAGCAACAACCTGCGTCGCCTTTCGGTGGCGGTGGTGGTCAACGACAGGGTCGTGCTGGGTGAGGACGGGACGCCGCAGCGGATTCAACGGACACCGGAAGAGATCACCCGCATTACCAATCTGGTAAAGGAGACGGTGGGTTTCAATATTCAACGTGGTGACAGCGTGCAGGTCATCAATGAGTCTTTCTTTATCCCCGCTCCCCCTGAACCACTGCCGGAACTGGAGATTTGGGAAGAGGCCTGGTTTTGGGATGCTGTGCGGCAGGCGGGTGGTGTGTTGCTCGTGCTGCTGTTGATCTTCGGTGTACTGAAGCCCACGATGAATCGTCTTACCGCACAGGTTGTGACGCCGGGAGTAGGGGGTGAAGGTGTCGCAGGTGGTGGCGTGGCAGGTGAAGGGGGGATCGAAGGCACCCTGGAGGGCGCCGAGGGTGAGGGTCTCGCCCTGGGGGGGGATGAAACAATAAAGCTACCTGGCCCTGGCAGTTATGAAAAAACTATCGATGCCGCGCGCGGTATGATCGAAAATGATCCCAAGCGTGTGGCGCAGGTTGTGAAGAAGTGGATAGCAGAAGATGCCGGATAAAAAGATAAAGCCCGCCGCTGCAGTCCCAGGGGAACAGCCCGAAACGATTGCCAAGATAGGCGGCGTACAGCGCTCCGCTATTTTGTTGTTGGCTCTGGGCGAAAAGGATGCCGCCGAACTGCTCAAACATATGGGGCCGAAAGAGGTGCAGGATGTCGGTATGGCGATGGCGAGTCTGACGAACGTCACCACCGACCAGATGGAAGCGGTGATGCGCCACTTTGTCTCCACCCTTGAGACACAGACCGCCCTTGGACTGGGTTCCGACGAATATATCCGCAACATGCTTACCAATGCCCTCGGTGAAGATAAAGCGGGTGGTGTGATCGACCGGATTTTGCTGGGCCGAAACAGCAAGGGCCTGGAACAGCTGAAATGGATGGATCCCCGCTCCATTGCTGAATTGATCCGGCTGGAGCACCCGCAGATTATCGCCATCGTGCTCTCATTTTTAGATGCGGATCAGGCGGCACAGGTACTGAGCCAATTTCAGGAGAAGGTAAGAACTGATGTCATTATGCGCATTGCGTCCCTGGATGGTATCCAACCTGCGGCACTACAGGAGTTGGATGAGATACTGGAGAAGCAGTTTTCAGGTGCCTCCAATGTCAAAACCTCCAACCTTGGCGGTGTCAAAACCGCTGCAGAGATTCTGAACCTGCTGGATGGAGCGGTGGAGAGCAAGGTTATGGAGCAGATCATGGATGCTGATACCGATCTGGGTCAGGAGATTCAGGACAACATGTTTGTTTTTGATAATTTGATCGATGTCGACGACAGGGGTATTCAGACACTGCTGCGCGAAGTGGCTTCTGAACAGTTGCTGCTCGCACTGCGTGGTGCGGAAGAGGGCCTCAAAGACAAGATCTTCAAGAATATGTCCAAGCGGGCGGCTGAAATGCTCAAGGATGATCTGGAAGCAGCAGCACCCGCCAAGCTCAGTGATGTGGAAGGTGCGCAAAAAGAGATTTTGCAGGTAGCGCGTCGCCTGGCCGATGCGGGTGAGATTATGCTTGGAGGCAGTGGTGAAGAGTTCCTCTAAGATTCTGTCCGACAAAGAGACGGAGACGGTTCGCCAATGGTTACCACCCGACGTGGGCGGAGGTGGAAGCTCGCAGACGTTTCAAAAAACGATCCAGCCACCGGAGGCGCCACCCACCGCTGCTGAACTGGAGGCAGTTCAACAGCAAGCTTACGAAGAGGGATTCGAAAAGGGCAAAGAAGAGGGCTTTGAATTCGGTCACAGAGAGGGACTGGAGCAGGGGCGGGACCAACTGCGGGAATATGCCATGCAGATGGATCGTCTGCTCTCCACTTTGGACCAGCCGCTACAGAATCTTGACAACAAGGTCGAAGACGAACTGGTGACTTTGGTGATCGCAATGGTCAGGCAGTTGGTGCGCCGTGAGGTGAACAGCGATCCCGGCCAGATAGTGGGCGTGGTGCGCGAAGCCCTTGCGTTGTTGCCGGTCTCTTCACGCAATGTGCGTCTTCAACTCCACCCTGAAGATGCCGAGTTGGTTCGGGATATCTATTCGCTGGGCGAGAATGATCTCGGCTGGAAAATCATCGAGGATCCGGTGGTCAATCGCGGTGGCTGCAAAGTGGTGACCGACACGTCCCAGATCGATGCAACCCTGGAGTCGCGACTTGCCAACCTGATTGCCCCGCTACTGGCGGGCACGCGCACCATCGATGAAGAGGAGGTGGAATAGATGCCTTCGCATCTGCCCAAAGCTGATCGGAGTGATATCTGGGTCAGCAGACTTCGTGACCATGCCAAACGGATGGGAGAAGGGCGTGGCCTGGTCGTCGAAGGCCGTCTGACACGCATGGTTGGACTGACCCTTGAATCCGTCGGTTGCCGGGCGGCAATCGGTGGGCAGTGTGATGTGGTCAGCTCCAACGGCACACATATTGAGGCCGAGGTGGTGGGGTTCGGTGAAGAGAGCCTCTATCTGATGCCGACTGGCGATATTCGGGGGCTTGAGCAGGGCGCGAGGGTTATTCCAACGGGAAGCGTATGTGAAGCGGTGGTGGGCGACCATCTACTGGGCCGGGTCATTGATGGCGCAGGTCGTCCGTTGGATGGAAAAGGGGCGCTGCATGCCGATGAGCGCCGTCCCCTCACAGGACAGACCTTTAATCCTCTGGCGCGAACGCTCATTCGTGAGCCTCTGGATGTTGGTGTGCGGGCAATCAATGCGTTACTGAGCGTGGGGCGGGGTCAACGGCTCGGTCTCTTCGCAGGGTCGGGTGTCGGCAAGAGCGTGCTGCTCGGCATGATGACCCGCTATACCAACGCAGATGTGACCGTTGTGGGTCTGATCGGAGAGCGAGGCCGTGAGGTAAAAGAGTTCGTTGAAAACAGTTTGGGTGAAGAGGGATTAAAACGGGCAGTTGTGGTGGCTGTACCGGCGGACAATCCACCGCTGCGCCGCATGCACGGTGCCATGCTAGCCACCAGCATCGCCGAATACTTCCGGGAGCAGGGCAAGCACGTCCTGTTGCTGATGGACTCTCTCACCCGTTTTGCCCAGGCACAACGGGAGATTGCCCTGGCGATCCATGAGCCCCCCGCCACCAAAGGCTATCCCCCTTCGGTATTTGCCAAGCTGCCGCAATTGGTGGAGCGTGCAGGTAACGGTGATAAAGGCGGAGGTTCAATCACTGCATTCTATACCGTGCTGGCTGAGGGTGACGATCAGAACGACCCCATCGCAGATGCGGCAAGGGCGATACTGGATGGGCATATCGTGCTCTCCAGACGATTGGCGGAAGCGGGACACTACCCTGCCATCGACATTGAGGCATCCATCAGCCGGGCGATGAATGAGATCACCACCTATGGTCATCAGGATGCGGCCCGCTCATTCAAACACCTCTACTCGCTCTATCAGCAGAACCGCGATCTCATCAGTGTTGGGGCTTATGAACAGGGCAGTGACGAACAGATCGATATCGCCATTGCAGCAATGCCGGCCCTGACCGAGTTTCTGCGTCAGGATATGCGTACCCCCGTTAACCTGCGTGAGAGTCTCGATGCGCTGGAGGCACTTTTCCCTTCTGAACCGGAAGTGGAAATGCCGGGGGATCTGCCCCTGCAACCGGCAGGTCATGTTTAGAGAAAAGGATTTAGGGAAAAATAAAAATGTCACCATCAAAACGTTTGAAGCCTGTTCAAAGAGTCGCCAAATCGCGGGAGCAGACAGCTGCGCGCCAACTTGGAAGATCGAAAAAGTCACTGCACGAAGAGGAGACAAAGCTGACGCAGTTGAGGCAGTATCACCAGGAGTACCTGACGCGTTTTGAACAGGCTGCCAGCAAGGGCATTTCTGCTGTCCATCTGCAGGAGTACCGTGCCTTTATCGCCAAACTCGATGGGGCGATCAAACAGCAGGAATCGGTTGTGGCCGCCAGCATACAGAATCACTCGGTGAAAAAGGATACCTGGCGCAGTAAACATACTCGCACCGAAGCGCTTTCCAAGGTTGTCGATCGCTATGAGCGGGCTGAAAAAAAAGAGGAGGAACGTTCAGAACAGAAAGAGAGTGATGATCGCAGTCAGAGACGGCCTGATTGATTCGCGCCTGTCCTGAAATCGACTCCTGTAGCATGGTTTCTCTGGAGTTTGTTGACTCATCGAAAAGGTTTACTCATAACCCGGCGGTCGCTTTCCCGACAGGATATAGGCGAAGGCGATCACCTCTGCAATCGCACGATAGAGGGCCTCGGGAATCTCATCCCCCAGTGGGATCTGGGATAGCAGGGCGGCCAGTTCCGCATCTTCATGGAGCGGTACATCGTGTTCCTCCGCCAGTGCCAGAATGCGTTCAGCCAGCTCACCACGTCCCTTGGCAGTAAGTTTTGGGGCACTCTCCCCATCGTAATTGAGGGCAATGGCCAAGTCTGGTTTGCTGTTTTTCTCTTCCTTCACGCTTTTTCATCCAGCAGGGAGAGACCGCACGGCAGTTGCTCATCGCTGTCGTTTTTGCCTTGGTACGCTTCCAATCTCGTGACATCCAAACCGGCTTTTTCCAGGGCGGAGCGCAATTTTTCCAGATTGTTTTGAATCAGCGAGGTTGTTTCCGCCTGCTCAGCCCAGAGTACGCTTGAGATTGCCTTTCCCTGCAGGCGAAGCTGTACACGCATGGGGCCCAGTGGTTCCAGATTCATGCGCAGGGTCAGACTCCAGACCGCATCCTCTTTTTCGCCGCTCTTCCCGGGTTCCTTCTGTAGCCGAATCCGGAAAACATCCAGTTGTTCGTTATGCCGGATAGGTAGTTCAAACTGCCAGGTCTGTCGTGTCGGGTCTTCTTGCGGCAGAGAGGCGAGTTGATTGGATTGGATACGTGCCAGACCGCCGTCGAGTTGTTTCAGCAGATCCAGTAGAAACCGAAGCGGGGAATCGGGTGGTAATGGAGTGCCGCTACTATCGGATGCTGCTAGTGCGGCGGCGGATTGCTGGGGATTCAAGCCCTTCCCAGGTAGCAGAGTGTTGATCAGTTCAAATAGTCTAAGCAGGTTGAGTTTGAGGTCAGCGGGGTTGCCGCTGCCCTGCAACAGATGGGCCTCAGTAAAGAGACCGCTGTTTTGTAATGCTGTCCGCAATTGCTGCTGGAACCGAGGCTGGTCGGTGGAGAGCAGGTGGCCGACCAATCCTTCAATAGCTTGGCGTACATTTCCGGGCGCTGGGTTGCTACTGCTATTCGACAGTTGGGTGGCAATTTTGTCAAAGAGCTGAGCCAGTGGCTGCTGGCGGGGGAGAAGCATCTTCAGTGCGTTGGCCTGCAGCTGCTCCCGGCTGAGGGTCGTGAGCAGGCGTAACTCTGGAAACTTACCGCCTTTTTCAACGCTCAGTGTAAGTTGCTGTCCGCTTTTTATCGCCACCTGGGTTTGGGCGATCAAACGGGTCACACCGATCTGTAGTTTGAGCTGGCTGTTCTGGGTGTCGCTCAGTGCCGTTGCCTGCAGTATTTGCCCCGGTTTGAGGTTCTGTATCGGGTTCTCCCGTGGCTGTGCGTTGGGTAGAGGCAGGACAATGTTGGAACCAGGTATGCGCATTTGTGATTCTGTTGAAAGCGTTGTTGGGAAAAAGTATATGCCACACGAATGTTTCTGGCAGTGAAAATTATTCAACTCATCAGGATTGTTGCCGATAATCCTACAAAATACCCGGAAAAATTAGACGATATGACCGATCAGACACTAGACAATACCCGCCTCTGGTTTTTGCGCAGTGAGGGCATCAAGCGAGGTCCCTACCCGAGCGGCCGTATCCGGCGGATGCTGCTTCAGGAGGAGATCGGGTTGGATGTGGAGATTAGCGCTGATCGCCGCAACTGGAAACCCATAGGTAGGGTTCCGGAGGTGGTTCCCCTGCAACTGCGGGCAGCAAGCGGTGATGCCTCTGCGCAAAAAACACTGGAAGCGCGTGATCAAACCGATGTTTTATCTGCTGATAGATCGACACGAAAATTTCCCTTATTGGCTATGATTGTCAGCCTGCTGGTCTTGGGAGGAGTTATCGGCCTGTCACTCTGGTCCGGGATGCCCAAGGAGATGGATGATCCCCAGTGTGGCGCACCAGCCGTGCCAGGGGTTAACTGGCGTAGTTGCCTCTTGGTTGCTGTGGATGTGGGGTCGGCCAGCCTGAGAGGGGCGACGCTGAACAGTGCGGTGCTGCGACAGGCCAAACTGACTGCTACGGATCTCCGTGAGGCCGATATGCGTTATGCCGATCTTCGTTATGCGGATCTCAGTTATGCGCTGATGGAGAGAGTCTCTCTGATCGGCGCAAATCTTCAGGGTGCTGATCTGACAGAGGCCGACCTCATCAACGCGGATCTGCGTTTTGCCGATCTGCGCGGCGCCCGAATCCAGGGTGCGGCACTGGACGGTGCAAGGCTTGGTGAAACGATCTGGGTCGATGGGGTGGCCTGTGGCACCGGTTCTGTCGGCAAGTGTCTACGCTAGTGCGTAGGCCCGATCAAGCTGCTGGATCGGGCGATCAGAGGTTGAAACGAAGGACTGCGCAGCCAGTTCTGCAAACTTGAACCGGCCTATGCTTCAACCAGGAAACACCTCGGTTTCGTAGCGATAGATCTCCAAAGTCTCCGACCAGTGGTTTTCGGATAAACCGGCCTTGCGTTTCAGATGCCGAAGAAAATCCTCGGCTTTCGGCAGTGACTCCCAGACAGAAGGAAGAAAGGTGCCTCTGGCCATCCCGTCCACCAGGATGAGTCCGTCGATCCCAGGGCGCAGCTGCTGAATCAGGTCGCTCTCGGATTCGAAGGGCAGGGGCACAGCCGGTGTAAGCACAGAGAGATGGATGTCGAGTTCGTCATATTCATGGGGCGACAGTGGTGGAAATCGGGGATCACGAAAGGCGGCAGAATAGGCGTTTTCCGCCACATCCTCGATCAGTGGCTTGATTGCCTCCAGGTGGCCAATGCAACCGCGCAGCCGACCACGCTTGTTCAAGGTCACAAAGCTGGCGCGTATGGCCTGCAACTCGGCAGCGTAATCTGCAGCCTCGACAGGCAATGATCTGCCTTTCTCCAAACCGTTTCGGATCGACGCACTGGCGATCTCCATCAGTTTTCCCCAGCCTTTATCGCTGAGCTTTGTTTTCGGTTCACTAGACATACAGGTTTTCCAAAAGGTGTGATTTTCTCTGGTTCCTATTGGAACCATGGGACGATTTATTGAAAAAAGCAAGGCTGGATAAGCCTGAGAACATCCGCCATAATCCGCCTCCCCATTCACCAGTCCGGCGTGCTCATATGTGGTTCAAAAGTCTTCGTGTCTACCAACTCCTTAAACCCTTCACTCTGTCGGAGGAGGAGCTGCAGATACAGTTGGCGGAACGGGAGTTTCGAAGTTGCGGCAGCATGGAGCCTGCCACTCTTGGCTGGACGTCACCCCTGGGCAGGCGATCAGACCGTCTGGCCCATGAAGTGAACGCTAGCATCATGCTCTGCCTGCGGCAGGAGGAGAAGGTACTGCCTGCATCGGTGGTCCGGGAGATGGTTGAAGAGAAAACCGTATTGATAGAAGAGGCGGAAGCACGCCAGGTCTCCCGGCGGGAGAAGGGTGAGATTCGGGATGAGATCATCCAGGATTTGATGCCTAGGGCGTTTACCAAATCGGCGCGGATCTACGCCATGATCGATCGGACCAGCGGCTGGATTCTGCTCGACGCCGCCTCGGCCAACAAGGCGGAGGCACTGCTGGGACTGCTCCGGGAGACCCTGGGAACCCTGCCGGTTCGCCCTCTGGATGTTGCAGTTGCTCCCCCTGCCGTGATGACCGAGTGGGTACGCCGCCCGGAGCAGTATGGAGACTTTGTGCTGCAGGACAGCTGTGAATTGCAGGATGCCTCAGACGAGAAGGCTATTGTGCGCTGTAAGGGATTGGACCTGGAGACCCAGGAAGTGCTTAACCACCTGGATGCGGGTAAACAGGTGGTCAAATTGGCGGTGGAGTGGAATGAACGGCTCTCCTGCATGATTGAATCAGATCTTGCGCTGAAGCGGATAAAGTTCCTGGATATCATCCAGGAGGAGGCCGCTGATAGCGTGGCTGAGGATGACATAGCGCGGTTCGATGTCGATTTTTCCCTGATGGCCCTGGAGTTTCGCCGTTTTCTGCCCCGTCTGCTGGAACTCTTCGGCGGCGTGCAGGACGAAAATTAAGGGGTTTTGATGACGTTTCGTCCAGACCAATTCCTTAGTGAAATGCAGGGTTTATTGATCTGCGTCATATTGGAGTCAATTAAGAATGGCTAATATTGCGTCCAGCTACACGCGGATTGGTCGTTTCCGTGGATAAGCGCTAGTCTGCGGGTGAGTAAACTCGATCCTTTCAGCCTCCTGGATCGGTTCTCACCCGCTTTTTTTTGCGCACAAAAAAACGGAACCCAGCATAACTGCCAAGCTCCGTTCTTTCCAGATTACAATCTCCCGGATTCCTACCAACTCCCAGTAGGCCTGATCAAGCGTAGCGGATCAGGCAAAATCTGCTAGTGGCCATAGTACTCCTTGAACCACTTGGCGAAGGCCGCTACACCATCTTCAAGTTTGGTGCTGGGTTTGTAACCCGTGTCTTTAATAAGGCTGTCCACATCGGCATAGGTGGCAACAACGTCGCCGTCCTGCAGCGGCAACATGTTTAGCTCTGCCTTCTTACCCAAGCTCTCTTCCAGCAGCTCAATGTAGCGCATTAGCTCTGTTGGGTTGTTGCTGCCGATGTTATAGAGCCGGTAGGGCGCGGTGCTGCTGGCGGTGTCCGGGTGATCGCTGTCCCAGTCGGGATTTGGCTGGGCAGGGCGGTCCAGCACCTGAATCACACCTTCAACGATATCGTCGATGTAGGTGAAATCCCGTTGGTGTTTGCCGTAGTTGAAGACATCGATGGGCTCGCCCTTCATGATCTTCTGGGCAAATTTGAGCATCGCCATGTCGGGACGGCTCCAGGGTCCATAAACCGTGAAGAAGCGTAAGCCGGTGGTGGGCAGGCGATAGAGATGGCTGTAGGTGTGAGCCATCAACTCATTGGCCTTTTTGGTGGCTGCATAGAGACTCACCGGGTGATTCACATTGTCGTGAACCGAAAAGGGCATGGAGGTATTGGCGCCGTAAACGGAGCTGCTGGAGGCGTAGACCAGGTGCTCGACGCCATTATGACGGCACCCTTCGAGAATATGCCCGAAACCCATCAGGTTTGAATCGATATAGGCCAGCGGGTTTTCGATGGAGTAGCGTACGCCTGCCTGGGCTGCCAGATTGACGACCCGGTTGGGTTTGTATTTTGCAAAGCAGTCTGCAATACCCTGACGGTCTTCCAGTTCGAGCCGCAGGTCGGTGTACTTTGGATGGTCTTGAGTACGGGCCAGACGTGCCTTCTTCAGTTCAACATCGTAATAGTCGTTGAGGCAGTCGATGCCGATGACCTCGTCACCACGTTCCAGCAGCCGCAGTGCCAGAGCTGAACCGATGAAACCGGCGCTGCCAGTTATCAATACCTTCATTGGGAGTTCCTTTATGTAACGTAAGCTAGCGCTAAATCGGGTTCAGGTCGTCGACGTACCAGTCCATCGCCTCTTCAAGACCGGGGCCGATCTTGTGGGTTGGCTCATATCCCAGCAGTGTTGCTGATTTGGAAATATCGGCAAGAGAGTGTCGAACATCACCGGCGCGGAAATCCCTGTAGGTTGGTGTTGCACCTTTGAGATGAGTGAAGCGTTTTTCCAGCAGATCCCGGATCTCATTGTACAATCCGTTCAATGTGGTGCGGTCGCCGACGGCAACGTTATAGACCTGATCGACCGCTTCAGGGTTTTCTGTGGTTGCGCCCAACAGATTGGCCTGTACGGCGTTGTCGATATAGCAGAAATCGCGGCTTGTTTCGCCATCGCCATTGATGAAGACATCTTCATTCTTGATCATGGCATCGACCCACTTGGGTATGACGGCTGCGTAGGCGCCGTTCGGATCCTGACGCTGTCCAAAGATGTTGAAGTAGCGCAGGCCGATGGTCTTGAAACCGTAGCAGCGGGCAAACACGCTGGCATACTGTTCGTTGACGACTTTGGTGACCGCATAGGGAGAGAGCGGGTTGCCGATCTCGCCTTCAACCTTCGGCAGACCTGGATGGTCGCCATAGGTGGAACTGGAGGCTGCGTAGACAAACCGTTTGACATTGGCATCACGGGCCGCCACCAGCATGTTCAGATAGCCGGTGATGTTGTTCTCATTGGTGGTGATCGGATCGTCCAGGGAACGGGGTACCGAACCGAGGGCTGCCTGATGCAGCACGTAATCGACGCCATCGCAGGCTTTTTTGCAGTCATCCAGAGAGCGGATATCACCTTCGATGAAAGTGAAGTTGTTCCACTGAGTTTCCGAGACCTGTTCCTGCACCTTGTCGAAATTGTAGCGGTGCCCGGTACAGAAGTTATCCAGGCCGACAACGGACTGGTTGAGTTTCAACAGGGTTTCCAGCAGGTTAGAGCCGATGAAACCGGCAACACCCGTCACGAGCCAAGTGGACTGGTTGCTTTCCAGGTGCTGTTTGAGCTTATCGTAGCTATTCATAAAGTCTGTATTCCAGGTCGTATTACTGCTTACAGACGACCGTCGACATCATCCACAGGCAGAAGGTTCTTAACATCAAAGAGCACACCGTCAGGTTTGCACAGGGCGCGGATCTTTTTGCTGCCCATCTCGGCAAACTCTTTGTGTGACACGGCCAATATAACGGCATCATAGTGCCCTTCCTTTAGCGTATCGATGGTGCGAATGCCATATTCGTGTTCAGCATCGTCGGCATTGACCCAAGGATCATAGACATCCACTGCGGTGCCGTAGTCCTGGAACTCGGCAACGATATCCACTACGCGGGTATTGCGAAGATCCGGACAGTTCTCCTTGAAGGTGAGGCCCAGAACCAGCGCTTTGCTGTTGGAGGCGGTGCCGCGTTTCATCATCATCTTGATGACGCAGTGGACCACATAGGCGCCCATGCCATCGTTGAGCCGACGACCGGCAAGGATGATCTCCGGCTGGTAGCCGATCGATTGCGCCTTGTGTGTCAGGTAGTAGGGGTCGACACCGATGCAGTGACCGCCAACCAGGCCGGGGCGGAAGGGGAGAAAGTTCCACTTGCTGCCAGCGGCCTCAAGTACCTCCAGGGTATCGATTCCGAGACGATTGAAGATCAGCGCCAGTTCGTTGATCAGGGCGATATTGACATCGCGCTGGGTGTTTTCGATGACCTTTGCCGCCTCGGCAACCTTGATGCTGCTGGCCTTGTGGGTACCGGCAGTAATGATGGTGCGGTAGAGTTCATCGACGAAATCCGCCACTTCGGGCGTGGAGCCTGAGGTCACTTTCTTGATAGTGGGCAGGCGGTGTTCCTTGTCGCCGGGATTGATGCGCTCAGGGCTGTAACCGACAAAGAAGTCCTTATTGAAAGTCAGGCCGGAGTCCGCTTCCATAATCGGTACGCAATCCTCTTCGGTGGCACCTGGATAGACCGTGGATTCGAAGATGGCGATATCGCCGGGTTTGATCACCTTGCCCAGCGCATGGCTGGCGCCGATCAGGGGCGAAAGATCGGGCTGTTTATGCTCGTTGATCGGGGTGGGGACTGTGACAATAAAGACGTTGCACTCTTTGAGGTCATCCAGATTGCTGGTGTAGGTAAGGTGGGGCACCTTTACCAGTTCTTCGGGCTCCACTTCCAGAGAGCTGTCGCGGCCCTCTTTCAATTCCTGAACCCGTGCCTCGTTGATGTCGAGTCCAATGGTGGGAAATTTCTTTCCGAACTCCACTGCCAGTGGCAGCCCTACATAACCGAGGCCAAGCACGCCGATACGTGTCTTCCTGAGGTCGAACATGTTGAATCCCTATGATTTAAGCTGTTGAAAACAAAGAGTGATTTAGTGATTTTATTAGTGTGCCAAGCGCACAACAAAACAGCTGAATCATAGCGCGAGAAATCGGGAAACGCGAGTGTTTTGTCCGGGATTTTCAAAACGGTTAACAACTCCTTGCCTTCCTCACAAGTTTTGCTTCTTTGATCGGTCAGTCGGTGATTATTCCAGAGTGTCGCAGCTGCGAGAGTGTCTTAGCCTGCTCAAGCTCATCTGCATAGAGGACAACGACCCTGAAACGCTGTTCAGGCAGTTTGAACCAATCAAACCGCAGGTCGGGAAAACGCTTCTGCAGCGATCTCACATAGGCCTCGACCCGGTAGGGGCGGTTGAATTCGATGAGCGCCCGTCTCTTTTCCGCTGAATAGGGCTGTTGCGATTCGGTGGATTCGCGGCGGTTGATATCCGTCACATAGGTGAGGTGACGATAGATATAGCGGCTGTACCACTCTGCGCCGTCTGGTATTTCCCCCCCCGTTTTGGATATCCGGCCGGGGCCATAGTTGTAGGCAGCCAGTGCCCGGTGCAGGTCGTTGTCATATCGTGCCAGCAGTTCTTTGAGATATCGTGTGCCCGCATCCACATTACGGCAAGGGTTGTAGAGGTCTGCAACCCTGTTGATTCCGAGATGTTTCGCGGTGCCTGGCCATTGGATCTGCATTAGACCATGGGCATTTGCGTGGGAACGGGCCGCAGGATCGAAATCGCTTTCACCCCGAGAGACCGCCAGCAGCAGGGTCAATGGCAGATCGTGAGTTGCTGCAGCCCGGCGGAAGCAGTGCAGATAGGGGAAGTGTTTGCTCGGCTCTGTGCTGTCTGCTGAAGACAGGTAGTTTTTCCAACTCTCTGAAAGGGTTGTTGTCCTGTTTTCCGCCGCGCTACTGGCGAGCTGGGAAAAGATCATTCCAGCCAGCAGGCAGAGTAGGGGAATTTTTTTCCTGTTAATCCGGGTCATGGGGTGCCTGCTCAATTTTGAGGCCGCTGGCGGCAGCAATTTGTGTGAGGGCGATGGATCGGTCTGCTTCGCCCCAGTGCGCAAAAACAACCTGATATCTGCCCGGTTCTTCCTGTTGGACACGCATTTGGCGCCCCGTCAGATGTTCAATACGAGTGGCAAATCCGCTGGCGGAGCGTTCACTGCGGAATGGACTCCAGAACGGCTGCCATTGTTGTTCGATTGCCTGAAGTTCGATATTGGATATGGGTGGCTCTTCAGTCGTGGGTTGGTCGACCGGGATTGGCGTATCTTTCAATAGGCGGTCGTCTACCGTTGAGGTGGTGTGTGATACCTCGACCGATTGGTTGGGTGTTGCTGGAACACTTTGTGATGGCATTTGCGTGGGTTGGGGACTACTGGAGACCCGCTGAATCGGTCTCGGATTGAAAACCATGCCCAAGAGGAGAACAGCCACCCCGAAACCTGCAATAAGTCCAATGAGTCTTACCATGATAGCCCTCATTACTAATAAATATTAATCAATGATTTACGAGTATTAGTTAATGTAATATCTCTAGATGTCCATGCCACATTTGAAGCGTGTTCCAACATCAATTGATCAAGTTTCTGCAACCAACCCATCAGCTCTTCAGCGTTGAGTTGTGGATCTTCGTAACCGTGGCAACTCTCCGGCAGGAGGGCGAGATGGGCGGCGACTACCCCTGCGCTGCGATCGTCATTGGTGATTATCGCGTAGTAGGTCTCCCGTTCGGATTGATCATCACTATGCAGCACGCCCTCCACGCCTCGCCGATGTCGTGAAGGTAGACGCAGGGTCTTTCCATTGGAATTCCGGGAAGACCTCACTCCGAGATGCCGGCACTCTGATGGGGCGAGACGAAACAGTGCGCCGTCGCCACGCTTTTTGAAGAAGAACCCCCGGCTCTCTGCAGGCGCTGCTATCTCCAGGGCAAAGCACCCCTGCTTGGGAATGACTGCCTGCCCATTGAGTACGCGCTCTCCGGAGCGCCAGGGATGGCGTGTGCCGCAAAGCGAGAGTTTTCTCGGTGTGATGATCTGTAGGACACCGGCGCTTTTTGCCACTCTCACCGGCCTCTCTTTTTGGGCAGGGACGACCCCGGTGGTAGTGGCCTGTTCAGGATCAGATAGAAGATAGGTGCTGACACTGATATCCGGCAATGCCGAAGCAGCCTCGGCAGGTCGGACCAGAATCCAGAACTGTTGCAGATTTCCTGAGATCCGGTGAGTTTTTCCTTTTATTGTCAGATCGGCATCAGCCTGATTGTTTTCAATATGAACATCGCCAAAACGGGCGAGATAGTGGGTAAGCAGTTCCATGGTTGTACGGGCCTGTGCTTCATCACTCTCATAAGGCTGAATATGAAGTTTTGGGTTTTGCACAGGCAACTGTTTAAGACGGCAGTAGAGGTCATCAGCCAGTTGTCTGGCCATAAGATCCGGCTGGCCTTGAACGAAAGGCAGCATTCGCAGACCCCGCAGTGACTCATCCAGATGCACAGTGTGCAGCAGTTCCTCCTGCTGACGGGAAGCCTCTCCCTGCCACTGTCGGCTGAACCCTGAGACCCAACTGTTCTGCTGCAGATCTAATGCCCTGAGGGTCAGATTCAACTGCCGGCTGCTGTCGAGTCTGAGATCCAGGCCGATGAAATAGTGGATCGGCTGTTCACCATCGCAAGGTTTAGTGGGCCTATCCCGATGACTCCAGTGCTTGTCCCGTTGCTGTCTGGCCAGATGAATACCCGGAGTCGCCAGTAGTTCGGCGTTGATTTTATCGCGAATGTCCCGTGTCAGCTGATCCATTTTTGGTTGAATCGCACCGTCGTTTAGTCTGCCCAGCAATATGGATTCTCCCTGGAAACGGGGATGCTGGCTGAGTTGTGTTTTGAGATAAGGGATAAGATCCTGCTCGACCCACTGGTCAAGCGTGGATTGTGATGCGGGTCTGGTCTGTTGGGAGACACAACCACTCAGGCCTATCAGAAGCAGAGTAAGACAGATTGATCTAAACATTCCCCTGTCTCCTTTCCAGTTTGACATGGCCCAGGGCATCGATAATGAGTAGACCGCCACTGGATTCCTGCATCAATCGTTGAATTTTTTCCTGCAGCGGATGGGGTAGTTCCACGCCCCAGACGACCGGTGTGCCCGATGTCGTGACGGGCAGTTGTCGATAGGCCTGTAGAACATCACCGGGGACTGTTTCATGCGTCATTTCATGGTAACGCTGGGGAGAGGGTGTTACATGAAATACCGTTTTTCCATTGGTAACAATAAGTTTCCAGGTTGTCTCAGAGCCTAGCGCATAGAGTTGAATCCTCTTGTTTTGAACCAGGTATTTCAAAGCCTGATCTGAAGAGAATCTGAGTTCAAATCCTGGTTCTTCATCTTTAGCGGCGTGTGTCTCCTGCGCCTCGATAGGAGTGACGGTTTGAGGTTTTTTCTTTAACTGTTGATCCAGGGCGGACAGATCTTTCTGACGCTGTTTGATCATCAGATTCAACGCAGAGAGTTGTCGCTGTTTCTGTTGAGACTGTGTCGTCAGCACTTTCTGTTCGTCAGTAATCCTGCGATGTTTTTGCTGCTGTTGCTTGAGATCTGCATGGAGTTGCTCCAGAGAGGCGATGAGGGCCTCCTGTTCCTGTTTCAATCGGCTGTTGTCGGCTTTCTCTTCAACGACTTTGGGTCCTTCCGAAGCGGCCTGCGGCAGTGACTGTACCAAGGCAAAGATCGCCATCAGACAAAAGCCGAGAATTGCCATAAAGCGCATCACATCGGTCTGCAGTTCATCTGCGCCACCAGATCCTGCATGGGGATCAGCGCTGTAAATTTGTGAGTGCCAGAGGTTCATCCCGATTCTCTTGGTGGTGATTGATTTGTTGCAGGTGGCTGTCGATGCGATCCAATGAGGATTGTACTGCCGTGTTGTGCTGCTCGGCCAGACGGCTATAGTAGCGTTGTAGCTCACCACCAACGGCAACTGCCTTGATGACACGCATCAGATAGCCGCCAATGCCGCCGAATATGGTGGTGGAGAGAGCGAGCAGGATCCCTCCATCGACCAATCGTTGCAGAATGACGAAGGCGCCAAGTCGCGCAGCGCTCTCAGGATCGCCGAGCGCGAAGAGTAGGGCGCTGCGCATTCCTATGGCGGTCCAGATCACGCCAATGCCGAAAAAGAGTCCAATCCAGATGTCGGTCAGGTGTGCCGCCTGGACGATCTTGTCGATGGATTGTTCCGCGGCGATGCGTTGCCGCAGGGTGCGCAGACTTAGCAGAAACAGCAGCATTACGAGGGTGAAGGGCCAGATGGCCATGCCCATATTGCGGCTGCTCCAACTAAACAGGTTTTGCAAACCTTCCAGAGATTCAGCTGAGATTGTCACCAGGTTCTGGGTCGACAGCAGCCACAATAGCAGGCCGCCAAGACTCAGGGTGATAGACATACTCAGCAGAAATCCCTTCAGAAAGCGATTGAAATACCCCCTTTTCATCGCTTCACTTCCCGCGCTAATTGGCGCCACAGGCGGTGCAAGTGGCTTCCAGCACAAGTTCCGTCTCTTTCAACAGCCGGTCCGCGCGCTGATAACTGCTGGTGTCCCGGCTGATTTTTACCAGGCCGCGCTCTTTGTCGAGTAGCTCCCGTTCCATGTTTGCCAGCACCTCCTGCTGTTTCGGACAGGTCAGGCTGCAGTTGTTGTAGTCCCCCATCAGAGAGACATATTTGACATTGAAATAGCGGTTGTAGATCGATTTTGCCTGCTGCTTGCTCAACAGACCGGCCTGATTTGACCAGAGCAGAAATTCGCTGAACTTCTCTTTGTTTGCAGGTTTTGGATCGCTCTCGGCAATATTCATCAGACGCTCAAGGTAGGCATCGAACTGGAAGCTGCAAACATCACTCAAATCACTCTTCGACTGGCTCACGGCGACATCCAGATCGTAACCCTGTGGCGGGATGCAGGCGTTGGCCTTGACCGGTTGGGTGTCGCAACCTGCAGTGAATGAAACGGTGGCAAAAAGTGCCGCTGAGATAAGTGCTTTTGTGCTATTCATAATGTTTCTCCCTTAGAGGCTGAGTGGACTCTGGTACGCGGTGCTGTCAGCAGTGGTTGGAGGCGCCGCAATGGGCATTTCACTCTCCGGATCACCGAACAGTATGGCCTTGACTCCGCTCACAACCTCCTGCATTTCAGGGGTGATGACCCCAAAGGATTGATTGAGCTGACCCATGAGGGTGGCCCGGCTGATCTCCTGGCGGGTACGGGCGATAAGATCAGCGGTCTCTTCCATGTCCAGGTAGATGTCGGAGGCGATGACCGCCATGGATGAACCTTGTGACGATGAGCTGTTGGAAACCAGTTTGTAGTATTGGCTGAAGCGGTCGCTGAGTCGCATGCCGGAACGCCCGCGCAGGCTGGGCCGGGTCTGCGCTGCCTGCTTGCCGGACTGCCCGCCGAGCAGGTTCTCCTGCAGGGTCCAGGGTGTCATGCCATTCCCCAACTCCTTGCGAAGACGTTTCGCGAGACTCTTGCGGGTCGTCTCCACCGCCTGTTCCATAGTGGGCAGGTTGCTCTCCATGATGTTCAGCATTTCGAGATAGGTTGCCCCGAGTTGCTTGTTCAACTGGGCACAGCCGGGATCGTCATCCGCCTCTTCGCATTTACTGTCGATGATCAGTTGCTGCTGTTGATCCAGACGGGATATCACCTCCTGCAGCCCGCTCTCCATCTCCTTGGCAACGCTGCCGGTGTGGCGAATGTCCTCGAGTACCGTGGTGGGGAAGAGCTTGAGGGTAGGGGTGTTGGCCGCCTGGGTCGGGATGGCGAACAGCAACATCCAGGCAATAACTAGTGCCGAAAATAGCTGCAAGCCGGTTGAATCTGATAGGTTGAATTTGCTTGGGGTGCTCATGGTTTTATCCCTCCTGATTGAGCGGTGACCCTTGTCATCCTCGAATGGCGATTTAGGATCTCTGTTGGAGATTGTGGAGGTTGTTAACTGAACGGAGCCTGAACGGTGTTCAGAAATGGCGCGGTCACGTATATTTCACCGCACTATGCCAAACCTGGAAATCACAACCCGACCCGAGACGTCAGCGATTGCACTGGTGACTCTGCATGCGGGCTACAGCCACTCCTCATTGGCGCTGCAGTCGATTGCCGCTTTCTGCCGCGACGAGCCTTTCTACGACGAGATCCACCTGTTCGAACCGCTTGTCAATGTGAATCACCAACGGCTGATCGAATCACTGGTGGCGTTGGCGCCGGCGGTGATCGGGTTTTCGACCTATCTCTGGAATATCCAGGCATCCCTTAGACTGACTCGGTTGCTGAAACAGCTTCTGCCGGAGTCGCTTTTTGTTTTCGGTGGTCCCGAAGCGGGACCGCGAGGCGCTGAGTTACTGGGCAGAGTGGATGCAATCGATTTCATTGTGGACGGGGAGGGTGAAGCCGCTTTTCGTGATCTGGTGCGATGGCGTCTTTACGGTGAAGGTGATCTTTCAGATACATCGGGGCTGATCTGGCGCAAAGGTGGAACGATAGTGATCAATCCGATTCGGATGCTGCCGGTGGAGGAGATTCCCTCACCGATTACCCTGGGTTTGACTGATTTCACCAAGCCACTGGTCTACTGGGAGACTTCCCGTGGTTGTCCTTATCGCTGTACCTTCTGTACCAGTGCCACCGACCGGCTGCGTGCATTTCCTGTAGAGAGGGTGGAAGCGGAACTACAGATATTGGAGGGGCTAGAAACCAAAACGGTGAAGCTGCTCGATCGCAGTTTCCATCTCGGAAAAAAGCGCACAGTAGAGCTTCTGCAACGATTCGCGCATACACCGGAGAGCCTGCGTTTCCATCTGGAACTGAATCCGGACCGGATCTCCCTTGAGGCAATGGAGGTATTTCGCCAGGCAGTACCAGGGAAGTTCCAGTTTGAGATCGGACTGCAGACTCTGAGCGAGTCGGTGCTCGATGCCATCGACAGGCAGATGGATATCCCCAAGGCACTGGCGAATATTCGTGAGTTGGTCGAACTGAAAAAACACCCGGTTCATCTCGACCTGATCATCGGGCTGCCGGGAGAGGATGCAGCACAATGCAGTGACTCCCTGAACCGTGTATTTCGACTCCATCCAGGCCATCTTCAGCTAGGCACCTTGAAATTGCTGCCCGGTACACCCCTACAGATGCAGGCGGGGCCATTGGGTTATCGTTGGGACAGGGAGCCGCCCTATGAAGTGCTCTTACATCCAACGCTTACCTTTCAGGAACTATCGCGATTTAAGCTCTATGCGGAATTGCTGGAGCGTCTCTGGAACAGCGACTATCTGATCCATACTTTGATGTGGCTGGTACCGCGTTATTTTGACGATGAGATCGTCGCCTGTTTCAATGCATTGTTAACCACGACTGGCGAGCGACTGGCGCGTGAAAATATGCAGCCCGACCGGTTATTCAGCCTGATCGCAGATTTCCTCCAACCCATGCTTGCAGGAGACCCGCTGTTGCGGGAGTTACTGCTCTGGGACTACAGCCGATTCAGTCTGGTTAATGGCAAGACGCCAACCTGGATCGCTGAGCATCTGCATGAGTGTGGAAAGTTCGTGGTGCAGGGCAGTCGCCGCAAACTGCCGATACTGTCACTCTCCAGCGAGGCGGCAGAAATCATCAGCCGCCGTGCCCTGGAACCGATTGCAGCAGGTCGTTATGCAGTCTGGCCGCGACAGCACAAAAAAGGCAAGCCGGTGGAGATCTTTGAGGTGCCTAAGAAGATTCATGGTTAGGCGCGCAGGAAACAGGCCCAATCCATTTTACGTATCTGACCAAACAGCATATTCATTTTATGAGTCAGTGTTAATTTGCATTCAGACGATTCTTTGTGCGCGACTTTTTCCGCCGGAAATCAGCCAACGTAATAATTTAACCCACAAAGACCATTCTGAGACTGCCGGCGTAAGATTTAACCGCAGTTCAGCAAAACTGAGTGAATCTTCGATTAATGCATCATGCAATGGACAAAAGATCAGTGGCCACGATAGTTGTGCCATTCCATGGGTTTTCATTTTTAGTGTTTCACGTAGCTCGGTTTTATTATTTTCGAGTTCAACTACATCATAACCATGATAACCATCAAATCCATTTGGTCCAGTAAAGCGGAAAACAATACGTTTACCAGTCACATACTCTTCCACAAAATAGCGAATTGGACCGTGTCCGCCATTTGCAGATACGGACAATGGCTTATCGAATTTCATTCGAGGCCAAAGTTTATGGGGCCACAGTAAATCACTGTTTGAAGATAACGTATCCACTAAAGCACCAATTTTGTCTGATGAC
Source organism: bacterium endosymbiont of Escarpia laminata (assembly GCA_003660235.1). Taxonomy (GTDB): domain Bacteria; phylum Pseudomonadota; class Gammaproteobacteria; order Chromatiales; family Chromatiaceae; genus QGON01. The sequence continues at coordinate 27,718 of QGON01000043.1, forward strand.
ACTTGATATGTGCGACTATGAATATTGGTGACTCTCATTACGTTCTTTGTTTACCGTTGTATTCAGTGTAATTTACATGGAAACGATGTGTATTGACTGCTCTTTTTTCTTACATTGTTCTTGCTGGTAGTCTTTTTTTGCGTCACTCACTGTTACAAACTGATCTGATGAAATCCAAGCCACACCTTCTATATTGCAATAAATAACGTTTCCATTCGCATCCTTTGGAAACCTATAAACCACTCCATCATCAACAACTTTCCAGTTCATTAGATCTAATCCAGCAACAAAAATGGCAGACGATTCTTGCGAAGCGATCGCTAACACATCATCACTATTGATATCTATTCCAGAATAATCAATAAATTCCAAAGTTCGTGGTAACCTTATTGATGCAACATATTTCCATTTTTTCCGTTTCTTCTCGAATACCTTGATTCTGCCTGCTCCATAAATCTTACTTGCGGCCCCTGCGTCACAATCATTGCCTTCGCATAAGGCGAGAATATATATATTATTGTTCTTAACCAGGGCAGTAATGCCTTCGAATCCTTTATTATTTTTCTGGAAGTTATATTTAAGCCACTTTTTCTTTTCCAATGAAAACTTATCATTTGCAATGTTTATTCGCGCATTCAACGCCCCGTTATTATCATTTGATTCCTCAATCAGATAAAACTTACTGTTTACATTATCGTAAGTTATCCCTTCATAACCGATCCCCTTTGTTGCTGTGCCTAAGAGTTTTGCCTTGTGGAGGTCGGCGTCAATTCGAGCAACCCTGCTATGGTTATCAAAAACAATATAGAATGAATTATTTTCAAATATTACACCACTTGACTCATGGTGCTTTTCTTTGCTTTTATTTCCCAGAAGTTCATGTAAATATTTTTCATTTACAACATTCAATACGCTGCTTCTGATTGCATATTCTTCTGCGAAACAGCCGAATGTCGTCAAAATGCTCAACAAAGATACTATAAATTTTTTTATCGTCATGTTCGATCGCCTCATATTGATTGGCTGAATTTGTATCTTATTGGTACTCAATGGGTCTGTGGAGAAAATATTTCTTACGCTTTTTCTGATTCAGAAAATTACTCGCACTGTATGCATTGTTAGGAGGCATTATTTGCAAGGTAATATTCAATGTATTTACCTGGAAGATCGTCCATTATATCTTTGATATGCAAGACTTCACCTGACTTTAGAGTAAGTGTAAGCTTCGTGAACACCATGCCTTTTATTGCCTCGCAGCTTTCGATAAGATTCAATGGAACTTTTATCGAATCATAATTGTTAGCTAGGATGCCTTTATCCAAACCAAAGCAATAGAAATGCGTGTTCGTTAATACATAGCTTGTTCTTACACCAGAATTGCGTGCATCAATAAGGTATTCATTTGGTCTCGGTGGAGCATCCTTAAAAGCAAATTCTAGTGCCGCCATGTTCGCCTGAAATGAAGCAGCGAATTCTTGATCAGTTTTATCATCTGCAACATTTTTAGGGTTCTCTCCGAAATATTCATGCAGCTCACCAGAAGCCCAAGCATTTTGTGTAGATCGAAAAAAATCACTAAGCACCTCAATGCCTACTGATTCAGCCTTCGCGAATTTTTTGTTTGGGACTTGATTATCGGAATCGCCAAATTCCCGAAGGGTTGAATCCTTGAGCCTCTGGGTCTCCATGTTGCGAAGTATTGGTTTGAGTATTAAGAAATACAGACCAGCCAAGTAGAGAGGCCATACTGCTGGATACTTCAACAACAGCTCTGCCAATACATGCCCTAACTCCATGAATTTATCCATCTTGCCTCCTAATGTTGCCTTCAGCGGGGCAGGCGCGTTAGCGACTGCGTCCACTGGAAGGCCCTGTGTATGCCTGGCATGGGCATGAACTTATGGGGTGAAAGTCCCCTGTAGGAGAACCACTGTCGATGATCGGAAATGAGATGTATGGGACCCCCCTCTGTGGGTAACTCCTTTTATTCCCGTCTATTTGACACCAACTACCAGCCGGGGCCTGGTGCGGACCCGCATGCCAGGTGGTGTGGGGAGGGAGGGCTAGAGACCCTCCCTTACCCGATTATGTGATTTGTGTCTTGAGAGGAAAACGCTCTGGGTGCTCGATAATTTCCTCGGTTAAATCAATATCCAATTCGGGCCAGTAAAAATGACCAGGCGATTGCTCTTCAACATTTATGATTGATTTTATGGTTTGTTCTTTGAGCCACGGAAAATCATCGTATGACATAAATAGCTCCTTTTTATGGGCTAACAGCCATACACCGTGAACAGATATATTTGCTACTTCAACCGCTGAAATGCTTTTTCCATGCGCTAATGAGCTCATTGTAATGCACCTCGATAAGTGACTCGATTTGTTTCAATTGTTTTCTTGAATGTTTGTAATTCTTTGCAAGCTCGATCTCTGGATCAAGCCAATATTTTGCCTCACCGTCTCCGGATATCACATGAACATGCATTCTTTCTTCCTCTCTAGAGAAGAAGAAAAACCGGTAACCACCTTCTTTAAATACTGTAGGACTCATATTTTATTATGCAAATAACTATCAACGTAATCTATGCCTTCATATTCAATAGTCTTCTTACCATCAACTCGGCGCTTTCGATTGCTTTCATGTTTCGCATGTTTCTTGCGACCCCAATATGCGCCATTCCCTTTCTTTGAGCCAGCGTGTTCTGTTTTGCTTGCTTGGTTACCCATAGTCCTTTTCACACATAACGCTTAGCATGGGCATGAACTTATGGGATGAAAGCCCCCTGTAGGAGAACCACTGTCGATGATCGGAAATGAGATGCATGGGACCCCCTCTCTGTGGGTAACTCCTTTTATTCCCGTCTATTTGACACCAACTACCAGCCGAGGGCAAGCGTCTACGATTTCGTTCACTGGTATAACGAAGAGCACCGTTGGGTATTCTGGTCCAATCCGATCACCCATTCTGGATCATTCCGATCACCTAATCTGGTTTTAACCGATCATTGATTCTGGTTTTATTCGATCACTTTTTCTGGATTTCCAGAATTGATGATCAGAATGCCAGAATCTATCCCAACGCGTTGATTTAACTTAATTACTGCTAACCTTCGGGTATTTTTTACTCGGAGGAATCAGGCAGTGGCAAAAAAGAGGTTATTAATGCGTAAAATCAAAGAAATTCTAAGACTTCGTTATGAAGTCGGACTAAGTCTCCGGGGCGTGTCCCAGTCGCTTAATATCGGCTATGGTACGGTTACCGACTATATCAAAAGAGCTGAGCAAGCCGATCTCAACTGGCCCATTCCGAGCCACCTGGATGAACGTGATCTGGGACTTTTATTATTCCCCACACAAACAGTGACTGGGCAGCGCCGTTTTGCGGAACCCGACTTCCTGACCTGCTATAGCCACCTTAAAAAAAGCAAAACTGTAACTCGGCATTTACTGTGGCAAGAGTACCGTCAACAACATCCAAAAGATGGCTATAGCTATGCACAGTTTTGCCATCGCTTCAAAGAGTGGCAGGGTAAGCAAAAACGCAGCATGCGCCAGATCCATATCGCGGGTGAAAAACTGTTCGTGGATTATGCCGGCCCAACCATGGAAGTCGTTAACCCTGACACTGGTGAGTTACGCACAGCACAGATCTTTGTTGCCGTACTGGGTGCTTCCAGCTACACCTTTGCCTGCGCCCACTGGAGCCAGAAGTTACCTGACTGGCTGGATGCTCATGTTCAGGCATTGACTTACTTTGGCGGCGTACCAGAAATCATCGTGCCAGATAACTTAAAAAGTGCGGTGAGTAAAATACATCGTTATGACCCCGAGATTAATGCCAGTTATTTGCAACTGGCGGAGCATTATCAAACTGCCATCATCCCAGCACGCCCTCTGAAACCCAAGGATAAATCAAAAGCCGAGATTGGCGTGCAAGTCGTAGAACGATGGATCATTGCCAGACTGCGACACCAGCAATTTTTTACGCTATCGTCACTGAATCAGGCTGTCCGTTCATTAGTCGATGAGTTGAATGACAAGCCCTTCCAGAAGCTACCGGGTACAAGGCGTTCCCAATTCAAGCAACTGGATAAACCGGTACTACGTTCTTTACCTTCCAATCCTTATCAATATACGGACATCAAGCGTGCGCGTGTACACATTGATTACCACATTGAGTATGACAAGCATTATTACTCAGTACCTCATCACCTGGTTAAACAGGAAGTAGAAGTACAGGTCTGCGATAACACGGTCGCGATTTACCATCATGGCCAGCGTATAGCCAGTCACCTACGCAGTTACCGCAAAGGCACGCATACAACGCTACGTGAACATATGCCAGAAGCACACAAATCCGTGCATGACTGGTCACCTGAGCGCTTCCTGAAATGGGCGGATAACATTGGCTCAGAAACACGTGCAGTCATTAGCCTGTTGCTGCAACAAAAGCGCCACCCAGAACAAAATTATCGCCGTGTCCTGGCACTGCTGAGTAATGCAAAAAAATACGGTAATGAACGGCTCAATAATGCCTGCGGCAGAGCCTTGCTGATCAACTCCCCCACACGCAGCAGCATCGAGTCCATTCTTAAACAGGGGCTGGATAAAGTCGTTATAGAAACCGATGCAATGATGCAACAAGAGCTGGCATTAGACACGCATGAAAATGTGCGTGGTGCAGATTATTACCATTAATCAAAACAGGGAAATTATTATGCTTAACAATCAAACATTAGAAACAATGCGCCGCTTGAAACTTACCGGCATGGCTGATGGGCTTGAACAGCAACTGGCGCAGCCATCAACACATGATGAGCTTGGCTTTAGTGAACGACTGGCGTTACTGGTAGACCGGGAATCAACCTATCGCCATAACAATAAAATAAAACGTCTGCTTAAAGCGGCCAAACTAAAACTGCAGGCTAACCCAGCTGATATTGATTACAGTCATCCACGTGGACTCATGAAAAGCCAGTTCGCTGATTTACTGAGTACACACTGGATACTGCAACATCACAATGTACTCATCACCGGTCCCACCGGTTGTGGTAAAACCTATCTCGGTTGCGCGCTGGCAATGCAAGCATGCCTGCAGGGATTATCGGTTCGTTACTTTCGTATGCCACGTTTACTTGAAGCGCTAACTATCGCCCATGGAGATGGTCGTTTTACCCGGCTAACCCAGCAACTGGCAAAAACGGATTTGCTGGTACTGGATGACTGGGGACTGGAAAAAATGAACCTGAGCCAGCGCAATGATCTGCTAACTATCATGGATGATCGTCATGGTCTTAAATCCACGCTGGTCACCAGTCAGCTACCGACAACACAATGGCATAAAACTATCGGTGATGCGACGCTGGCAGATGCCATTCTGGACCGTCTATTACACAATAGTCACAAACTAAAACTAAAAGGAGAATCGATGAGAAAAGTCATGAGTGAATTTACTGAATCCGATCACCCAGAGTGATACCATCAGGCCCTTCGCGCTGGGATGGTTAAGTGATCGGATAAAACCAGAATCAGTGATCGGAATGACCAGAATACGCAACCGTCACAGTGGGATTCAGTTCGTGACACCAGCTCAACGCCACAGTGGTGCGGAGCGGTCGATTCTGGTGAATCGAGAGGCGGTCTACCAGGCGGCGAAGCAACGAAACCCAGAACGATGGAGTCGAGGAACACGAAACTGGGCGCCAGTTGGTGAGGTATGGCTGAACCCGGAGAATCAGGACGCGGAAGAAACTGGAATTAGAGACGAAGCAGCGTAGAGAATTGGACAACTATCTTGACAAACGTCGATGGCGGCATGATTGGCTCTGAGGAGCTAGGGTGCCCCTTTGCTTGGAGCCACAAATCACAGGTAAAACGATCCATAAATGCGACAGACCATCCGCTGAACAGATGAAAAATGATCATTGCAAGCAATGCAAAGCACCTTCATGCAACCGCTTATAGACAAACATAGCCCTTCTCAGTCAGGGCTTCCTCGATTAATTTTCTAAAGAGCGTTTTTTGAAGTTGTTCAGTCCAAATCGGGCTCGTTCAACAACAGGATAAGATCGTGGATCGCTTCGCTCTCACGATCTATCCTTATTCGTTATGCGTAATTTCTACAATTTATCTTCATCACTTGGATCAACGTTAGGTACTTTCGACATTGCTTCAAGAAATGACTTCTTATTGCCCTTTAATGACCTTTCCTTAAGATAACTCTCCGTTAGCAAGGCAGACATTTTTTCAGCAATCGCTGAAGAGATAAATTGGTTAATAGATACACCTTCTTTCTGGGCCAATGACTTTACTTCTTCATGCAAAGAGTTGGGCAACCTTAAACTTAATGTGCTCATTTCAATACTCCTCTTTCAATCAAAAATTCTTTTGGTGTTAAAACTTTAATACCGAATTTATCAATACCTTTGAAATCCTTTTTGTTAAACGTGATGATGTATTCACTTTGTGACTCAACGGCAACTTCCAGTACCAAATCATCTTTTGGATCTTTTAAAAAAGGCCACCACAAGTAAAAGATCTTTCGAATACTGGATTTTTTCAGCAAATAATCAAGAATTGCTTCAATATCTTCAGCAGATAGCCCTTCCAGCATGCCTTCTCTTTTTGCTACTGACTCATATTCCACAAACAGCGGTACCGAGACATTAGGGATATACAAATCATCAGCTAATGAAATCAATAACCTATAAGAACTTCCGCGCTTTGATTTGAGAGCAGAAATTAGGACATTGGTATCGAGAACAACATTCGCTATATTCATATATGGTATTATCGACAATACCACGATATTTGCAAGGGGTAGGATGATTATTTACGCATAACGCCAACCATCAGCAGCGCGCGCCTTTGGCGCGTCCGCTGGATGGTTTAGTGTGTGCCCGGCATGGGCATGATTTTATGGGGTGCAAGTCCCCTGTACCTTGTCTGGATCTGTAAAACATGAATATTTGCTGTAAATACTTCATTCATGAGCAAATGTTGCTGCAATGGCAACATGGTCTGCATGTACCCAAGGTTCATCGGATAAATGAACCTTGGGTACAGCAGAAAGTCAAAAAGCTATTTTCTTAAAGAGCGGTACTGCTTAACTGCTGTGGGCTTGTCCAACAAACGGTTCAGATCGCGGCTTCGCGCGATCTAACCTTATTCGTTATGCATTTTTTCTATTTTCCCATAATTCCATTAGTTCTGAGTATTCTGGTTGTTTTTCATACTTTGGAATAGAGTCATCAAAACAAACCCATGATTGTGCGCTACGAGTCCATAAATGAGCTATTGGTTTAAACCAGCTAGTATCTTCAAATGTGCCTGGTTTTATTGCCATGAGATTTGGGAAGTTATCAGCAGTAAACCACAGTGAAGTGCCGCAATGGTTACAACGATGTCTTTGTACCTTTTTACCGTTATAGTCCAGTGTGTTTACAGATACTTTACCTTTGACTAATTTTACGTCTTTTTGATTGACTACCATTGCAAGACCAAATGCCGTGCCTGATGATTTTTGGCAGTCAGTGCAATGGCACGTATAACATGTGAGTGGCTCACCATCGAATTGGTAAACTATTGATTTACATTCACAATTACCAGAATGCATTGATTTCTCCTTTGCATGCATAGCTTTGGATGTCCGTTGGAGCTTTTTGTTAGCTGTTTTTCACCTCCGCCTCCTATTGAAACAAATAAATGCCATCGTGAAATAACTCTGGAGACTTGAATGTTTTATTCTCTATTCTGTATTGGCCTACATCAATTTTGCGTCTGTAGTAATGAAGCAAAAGAACGAAGAGACCTGCAACACTATTTAAAGCATTCTTTAAATTAGCCCTGTCAAAGTGTGTATGTCGTTGATGCTTAACTTTATTGTATGACTGCCACCAATAAGGAGAGGCATCTTCAGTTTTCCAATTGCTCCATGGCGTAAATGTTAAACCAAATCTTGGCATTTTAATGGTTGTATCTGGAAAATCAGAATTTCCTGCAAGGATAGTTTCTTTGTACTTTCCAATGCTTTGTGCTCTTGATTGTGGATCTAATGATTTGCAATATAATTTTGCAACCACATCAACTTCAGATGATGCAGTAAGTAATACACGGGCTAATTCTAGTGAAAAGCAATCAAAGTTACTCTCTGTGAATTCGATAAATCTAGAAAGACGATCGATGTCATTTTCAAGACTGAGGAAGTAATTCCAATGCGTTGGTTTTAATGATTCCTGTATTCCCACGACTACTCCTCATCCATTAATACAGCTAACGCTTGGGCTCAGGGGCGCGCAGCGAAGCGGAGCGTCCCTTGGAGCCCTTTGTTATGTGTGGCTTTAAAGTGGAACCACTTTATTTGCACAAGGACCTTTTTGACCTTGGCCAACTTCAAATTCAACAGCTTGGCCATCATTCAGTGTTGCGTATTGACCACCACTTTGAATTTCTGAGTGATGAACAAAAAGGTCTTTGCCCCCATCTTCTGGTGTAATAAAACCAAAGCCTTTGTCAGCATTGAACCATTTAACTGTACCTTTACTCATATAACTTACTCTATATTATTGGTGAAATTGATAAAATTTATACTCGAATTCACCGGTTCGAACATAAACAAATATTTAGTGAATACACATAAC
>QGON01000070.1 GCA_003660235.1 bacterium endosymbiont of Escarpia laminata
ATGCGTACCAATATTCAAGTCCTGCACAACAAAATCTCGATAGCCTTTAAATCGTGAACCCGGTGGAACGGGCACATCAGGCTTAATCACTTTATCTTCATGAATCACCAGCTTCTGGGTCTTTTTCTTTTTGCGAGACCCTGGACGTTTTTTAGGGGGTGATTCTGATGAGGTATCGGGTTCGGTGTTTTTGTCCAGTTTGCTACCTTTAAAGACGGGCCGTTTTTTCTCACCCTTAAGAATATTGACTTCATCTTTAAGCAAGGCTATTTCTTCATCCTGTTGCTGCACACGTTCAATTAACTGCTCAACCAGACCGAGTAACGCCTTAACAACAGGCGTTTGATCTTGTTCTGGAATGTCGGGTAGAGGAGGCAGCTTTTTCACGGACTTTTAAAGTAATCACTGAATAAGCCTTATTCTACCACCGGTTTTGAAACTCAAATTTGACTTCGCAGGAGTCATTTTAAGGAGATAAAAAAAGCATTCCTCAAGCCTGTACGAAATAAGAATGAAAATGGCATAGTGCGCGCTACAAGATCAGCCATGACAGTTTCCAAACCAGAGTTGTGCCATGACAGGATTTTTAGTTTTTTGCCCCAAAATCCTGTCAAGTGCTTTTTGTAATTATTTACTGCTTGCCACGGGTTTTTGAGAAGTTACAAAGCATGAAGGTAAGGGATTGATTAACCATGAATTTTCTTCGTGTTCTTCGTGCGCTTCGTGGTAAAAACAATGTTTCCGGATGAACACTAAGTAGATCCTGAGCAGACACTAAACCCGCTCAAAAGTAAAACGACTCCAGTTGTTCGAAAGCATTGGTGGCAGGTGTGAATCCACTGCGCGGTTCTCCACCAGACTCACCTGATTCCAACACGGCCTCAAGGTAACCGAAGGCCCGTTCGGCATAGAATCGCAACGGCACCCGTTGATCGTCCGCACTCAGCCAGATATAGGTTTTCTGACCGACATCATTCTCAGCAGCGTCATACGAGAAGATCTGTAGCTTGAGCAGCGCACTCTCCTCCGCTTTTCCCTCAATCGGTTCCGATGTCACCACCACCCGGTAGTTTTTCAACTGCTTGCCGGTGAACACCGGCAGATCCAACACCTGCCCCGGCTGCAGATCCAAAACCCGCAACCGCTGCATCATCGAGAGATGATCAAACATTTCATCCCGGCCAATACCCTGTTGATGGGACTCCTCAAGCACCGCCGGCCAGACCTGTAAGTCTGCAAATTTTTGCAGCAGTTCCAACGGTGGCCTCTTCCCGCCGTCCGAAGCAGTCGCTTTCACTTCATATCTATGACCAACGCCCTCGTCGCGATCGAACCAGATCATCTCATTGCTGATCTCATCCGCCTGCAGGGACTCAGTCACCAGAAGTGCATTCTCCCCCTCGGGTTCATACCAGCTGCGGTATTGGTAGCGCACTGGAAAAAGCAGCTCCGCCTTACGGTAAGGCTCCGTGGTCACCTTGAGGGTAGCCACCTTCGCAACACGTCCGGCAACCTTCACTGTCTCTCCGGCTATACGCAAATCAGCTCTGGCAATATCCAGATGGATAAAACCGGAAAATATCCCCTGATAGGAGATTTTGTAGGTCAACTGTTCAGGTAATGATGCCCTGGCGGCTTGTATCTCCCCCCCCCCAGGCCAACCCGAAAGAGAATAAATAGAGACCCAAAAAAAGTTTCGCTCTCAAGACAACTCTGTTCATAGCACACCTTTCACCCGATATTTTGCGCCAACCATACTTGCCATCATGCATAAATTGGCACGGTTCTCGCAGCTTAGGTGATAAAACCTGAATATAGACTGAATACGTCAAACTTTCGACGCTACAGGAGCTGAAACATGGTTAACCCCATCAATGGCGACAAACCGATTACCCTCACAACCGAGTCTTCCCTGCACTCAAACCGTACTGCAACCAAAGGTCAGGAGGAAGCTGGAGAGACACCTGCAAGAGTCCAGGATACAGAGCCAACGGCGGCCGAAGTGCAGATTGATGGGGCACGCCAACTTTTTGAGCTGGAACAGAGCCGGCCGGAAGGCGCACCTGGAACACCTGAGCAGGCACGTTCACTGTTGGATCAGGTGCTGGAACGTTTGGGCACGATACCGCAAACGGCGATGCAGGCACAGACAGGCAATGCATCAGCAACCCTGGCAAACCTCCTGTTAGCCCCCCAATAACTGGTCTGTTCTATCCTCTTCGAGATCACCCTTCAGGCGGGTGATCTCGACCGCCGGGCCAATTACCACAAGCATATCCCCGGCATCCAGTTTATGGTCGACGCCACTGGTGCTGAAGATAAGGCGGTCACTCATCTCAACATCCACCACGCCCATCAGAACCACATTATAGCGCCCTCCCAAATCCAGAATACTGAGAGGATTGCCTGAGAGACAGGAGTCCAATGGTATCTCGATCTCGGCAATGTCGAGGTGTTTGCCGAAGACTGTGTGTTCGAGCATATCGACGATCATCGGCCGGGTGATCAGTTCATGCACCTTACGCCCACTGATCTCGTAGGGATCTATGACTTTGCTGGCACCGGCCGCAAACAACTTCTGCCCGGACTGGGAAGACTCTGAGACACAGATGATCTTCAGATCGGGATCAAGGGCGCGGGCCGACAGGGTGAGAAAGACATTTTTCGCCTCTTCGGGAAACAGGCAGAAGATGACCTTGACCCACTCCCCGATACCGACTTGGCGGAGCTTGTCATCGTCGGTGTAATCGAGCACCGCCGCATCGAAGCCCTTGGCCAACACCTCCGCCACCCGGTCCAGGTCGCTGCTGTACATATAGACCGGCAGTTTCCTGCCGATCAACTGCTCGGCAACCTCCTGTCCCATGGGACCACAACCGAAGATCAGGGAGTCACTGCGTCCCATCAAAGTGTCCCCCGTTCCAGACAGTCACGAAAATGGACCACGCTATATTCGTGGCCAAACATCACCACCAGATCCCCAGCCTGCAACTCAAAATCCGGGGTTGGATTGAAATGGAAACAACGGCCCTCGATCTCATAGGCGCCGGATGAAGCATCGATCGGGCAACCGCCCTCCCTTACCACGCCAAAGGGGATCAGCTTACGTTGACGAAAGCCGATATCAGCCATGCACCGCCCATCCAATACGGAACCGCTACGCACCCGCACCGCTTCTATCCCGACATCGTTCTGTCCGGTCAGCATGCCGTAAATCGCCTCAAAAGCGACCGGCTGACCCACATACTCCGCTGCAATCAATCCTACGATCTCATAGGGGGCAACCGTATGATCGGCCCCAGCCAAACGCAGTTTGGTCACATTCTCCCGGTGGTTGGCGCGGGAGATAATTTCAATCTCCGTATTCATCTGACGGGCTGAAAGGGTGATATAGACATTTGCCACATCATCACCTGTGAGACAGAGCAATCTTTTCGCCTGGGTTGCAATACCCAGACTCTCCAGCAGGGCACTGTCCGCCGCGTCGCCCAGAGCCGCCAGATACCCTTTCTGCTTGGCCAGGCGGACGTTGCTCTCCTGTGGGTCAACCAGCACAAACTGCCGCTGGTCGGCCGCAAGCTGATCAGCCACCACCTGCCCCACGCGACCGTAACCACAGATGATGAGATCGATATGTTTGCGCTCAACCTCGGAAAAAACCCGTTGCGCACGGATCTCGTGCATCTTCTCGCCAAAGGCGGAGACAATGATCGAGGTAAAAAACGAGATCACCCCCAGTCCGGCAATGATGAGGATAATCGTCACCACCCGACCTTCGGTAGTATGAGGCGTGATATCACCATAACCCACAGTGGACATGGTCACCAATGCCCAGTAGATACTCTCAAAAAAGCTGCCGACACCTTTTCCATCCACGACATCCGTCTCGAAAAAGAAGAGTGCGGTGGCGGCCGTAAAGGTGATGAAGGCCATGAAGATGAACAGCGTGAAAAGCTCTATCCGCTTCTCATTCAGTACTTTGACGAATTCGCTGATACTGCGGGTATAGCGGAACAGCTTAAATAGCCGGAACAGTAAAAAGATGCGCAAAAAACGCAGGGGACGGTAGGTCGGGATGATAGCCAGCAGGTCGATGATCGCCAGGGGCTGCGTCATATATTCCCATTTTTTGGCCACCACTTCGCGTAGCGCCGGCCAGGCCCGGAAAGGCTGATTGATAAACTCAGCCCGTTCATAGTGGCTGAGAATCACCTTATGGCTGTCATTGTAAATCCAGAAGCGAAGCAAATATTCAATGATGAAAATAGTGACCGCAACCCACTCGAAGAGATCATCGAATAGCCCCATATCATGGCGCACATCGTAGATCAGCACCCAGACGCTGGTCACCACCAGCAGGATCATGAAGACGTCAAAATAGGGACGGACCCGCGCCTTGGGATTCTCCAGCAGATCATAGAAAAATTTCTTGGCGCGCCGGTAGCGAACCGAGTCTTTCAACTTGTAACTGGTTTGGATCAGCCGGTGTGTGTTGTCCATCTTATGCCGGTAGGGTGAAATGGATATCGGATAGCAGCGACATGATAACGCTTATCGGCAGAACCATGCGCTTCAACACTATTCGACCCTGGATTCAGCGCCCGTCTCAATCCGCTCAACCGCAGCCACATTCACGGTGCGGCCATCCAGCGTTACGAATTCTCTGGCTTCCACATCGCCCCTCCGGGCCTCGTAACTGACCGTATCCCCGGTCTGGGAATTGATGACACGGACGGTGACAACCCGATACTCATCCCGCCACTGCAGGTATAGGAAGACTCCACTCGCCAATATCATGAATACAATCAGGCCATAGGCTGCCAGCCGTGGAGTACGATTCAATACCTTGTGTTGCTGTGCTGCGATCCGTTTGGGCTGTTCGGTTGCCGCCACTTCAGCACGCCGCGAGCGCTGCCGTATCACCAACCAGGCGATGCCGATCACACCAAGGGTAAAGAGAATTTTTGTAATCATGGGGCGAAACAGTATCACGCCCACCATTCATCTGGCTATTTACGCCATTAACAGGTTGCAGGGTCATCATCTAACGATTTAACATCGTCATATGCAACGATTCCTCCTTATCGCCATCTCAGTTTTCGCGCTTTTGCTCATCGCCTGCAGCGCACCGGAACCTCCAACCGTCAATCTCTACCGTGCGGTGCATGTTGGTGATATCGACCAGATAGAGCGAAACCTCTACTGGGAGGCTGATGTGAATGCCCCAGGCCCGGACGGCCGCTCCGCCCTTCACGTGGCGGCAGAGAAGGGCCGACTGGTGGTGATCAAGATACTGCTGCAGAACGGCGCTGCCATTGATCAGCTGGATGCCACGGGACAGACGCCCCTGGGGACTGCATTACTGGCAAGACGCACCCTGGCGGCTGCCTACCTGGCAAAACAGGGTGCCCGTCTCGATGCCAATGATTTATTGTTGAAGACAGCCGCTGCGGGCAGCCTGGATCGCGATGTACTCAATTTTCTCATCAAACAGGGCGCTGACATCAATACGGCGGATGACAAAGGCAACAACGCACTGCATCTTGCAGCTTCGAAAAATCAGCGCATTGCCGCCAAACACCTTATCACCGGGGGCATAAATCTGAACGCGGTCAATGCTGCCGGACAAACGCCGCTCGGAATTGCCCATCAGAGCGGGACGAAGGACATCGCCGATATGCTGAGAAAATTTGGTGTTGTCACCGCCCCATAGATAAAGACTTCAGGGAGATAGCTCACGCCACATGAAATATCCCGGCAAGCCATGTATATTCCGCCAACCATACATAACCGATTCGAAGTGAAACAGCTATGGCATCGACTCCCGAAGAACTGACCGTCAACTACACCGAAGACGGCATCGACATCGTCAAGGAACTGGACCAAGTGAGTCTTCGACCTCGTGATAGATTTTGGGACATCCCAGTCCCCAAAATCGACTCGGCCTTCGACAACCTGTTTGTGCCCCGGCCGTCCCGGTCACTGGCACTACGCGACAACCTCGCAAGCTCGTTGCCGCTCCGTTGCCAGCTCCCGATGACTGGACGCCGCGCTCGGATGCCTACTTTGCTTCCCCTCTGGCGCAAGGCACGCCGGGTAAGCAGTGCGGCCTCGCGGCTACCGGGGACTACCAGCCTTCGCTTCGCTCTCCATGGCTGGCAGCGAAGGTGATACTCACCAAAGGCGCCTGGACCACCATCATCTTCCGTTTCCAGGAGTGGAACCGGAGCAAAGAGGAGTATGGCCAGGAAAAATACACCATCCGCCGCTTTCAGAAGCGCAATGGCGAGTATCAGGCGAAATCCAAGTTCAACATCTCCAGCAAAGATCAGGCGAAGGCGATGATTAATGCCCTGCAGGGGTGGATCGGAGACGACTGAGGAACTGCCTCCAGAAATCTCGAAAATAAACGCAGAGCACGCGGAGAAACCAAGAGGCAGGGCGTTATCACCTGACCTTGTTTATTCGGAGTAACTGCAAACTCGATATATTCGGTGAGCGTTTCCGAGTTTCACCAGACCTCCAGTACGAATACGTGGTGGCTACCATCGATGTTAAAGAGCAAAAACTCAAACTCATCCATGATCAACTTCAAGTGGATGAATTTGATTACAAATCACGTTGAACAAACACCTGGATGGGTTCTCTTATTTTTTGGATCTGATGGTAGTTGATAAGCTTTTCCACAATAGCGCCAGAGAGGTTATGTCCAGCGGTAAAGAGCAGCAGCCCATTTTCGGTTTCCACATTCGAGGCCAGTACATGACCCGCTCGCAACTCGCTGACGGATACCTCAGTGTAGGGTGGAATGCTGGACTCGTCTTCTCTGGATGAGATATGTCTGGCTACTGATTGCAGTACTCGCGGGTCATAAGTACCGCTGTTTTCCTGCATCCGTTCCAAGACCTTGTCGGTTGACAGCCCATCTTTCTCTTGCAGATCCTTCAGATTGTGTAGCACCTTCAGAATGCGGCTCTCTATAGGGATATCCTCCCCGGACACTGCATCGAGGGGCACACCAGAACCATCAAAGTTCTTGTCCTGATACAGGACGATTTTCGCCACCCTCTCAAGACGTGGAATATTGGCAAGCAGCTTATGGCCAGTTTCCGGCAGATGGTCGATGATTTGCCGTTCCGCCTCAGACACCTGCTCACCCGAGCGTGTCTTTGCCAGTGTCTCGGGTGGCAGCGTGATGTAAGCGATATGGGAAAGCATGGCGGCTGCCTCCAACTCCCATGTGTTGAAGATCTGCATTGCATGCGCCACCCCAATGGCTGTCTCCCGCAAAGTGACGGCGCGATCCGATATCCTTGGCACTGCGATTGACAATATCTCAAGCAGCAGCTTGATAGAGCCGTTCAGAGTGCCTTCCAGGATCTCCCGCTCCGCATGAATCAGCTGGTATTGGTTCTGCGCCGCCTCAAGGGTACTAACCAGCAGTTCGTACGGCCAGGGTTTGGTCATAAAACGGAAAACATTTCCTTTGTTGACGGCATCAATGGCGGTCTGTTGGTCTGCATTGCCGGTGAGCATGAGGCGAACACTGTCCGGCGCCACCTCCTGCACCTTCTCGAGGAAGGCAATGCCATCCATTTCAGGCATCCGCATGTCGGCGACGACGACAGAGAATGGCCCCTCCTTCTGAATAATCTCCAACCCTTCCCGCCCACTGAGTGCTGTCGTAAGCTGAAACCGGTTACGCAACTGTCGCTGGTATGCGTTCAGGATATTGGGCTCGTCATCGACAAACAGGATTTTCTCACTCATGCTTCATTCTCCTCTGGTTGCAGTCTCTCCCAGGTGTTCAGTCGATCCAATCCCCCGACCCGGGCCAGAAACTCACGGTCCACCTCCTTGGCCTCCTTGGGAAATATGCCCCCCGACAGTCCGGTCTGGTGGATCAGTACGTCGGCAACATGTACCGCACTCAGCGGACAAAAACAGTTGCCGCTGGAAAGTCCCGGCTGGTGATGAAAGGCGACTGCCTCCACAACAGAGTTGGGCAACGCCCAGAGCCCCAAGAGATATGCCCCTACCGCACCATGGGTGGTACCGTAAACCTCCTGTTCCGCCAGACATAGAGCCATATCCTGGTCTTTCGCCAGCGCCCTGACCTTTACATAATCTTCAGAAAAATTCTGTTCCAGGATCAGTATGCCGATATCGTGCAATATCCCAGCCAGGAAACAGTCGTCAGCCACCGCCTTGTCTGCCCCTTCAGCCTGCGCGATGCGCTGGGCCAGCCTGGCCACCACCAGACTATGATCCAGTAGAGACTCGATGGAGAAAATCGTGTCCTTGACCCGTTGTTGATCGAACTGGGAAAAGATACCGACCGAAAGCACGAGCGCCTTGAGAACATCAAGACCGAGCAATGTGGCTGCCTCTTTGCTGTCAGAGATATGTCGGCCAAGACCGAAGAAGGCGGAGTTTACCAGTTGCAGGATCTTTGCCGTCATGGCCGGATCCTTGCCGATAATCTCCCCTATTTCATAAAGTGAAGTCTCCGGGGAGCGCAGCTTGGTCATGATCTCCTGGTATGTCTTGGGGATACTGGGCAGACTCGTCATCCCGGTTACCAAGAAGTGAAGCTGCCCGTTACCCAGAAAGCGCTTGAGGGCAAAAGCGCGGTTCAAAGTCTCTTTCAGGGTATCGACGTCACAGGGTTTCGTCAGGAATTGATGGGCAGTACCGGCGGACTACATGATCAACTCCTCATCGGAATGACCGGAAAGAATGATGCGAACCAACTCTGGACGATCTGCTGCCAGTACACCCAGGAGTTCTGCTCCATTTATTCCCGGCATCCGCATGTCTGTGACTATGGCATCGAAGTTTTTTTCATTGACCATCTTCAATGCCTCCGTGCCGCCATCCACAAACACCATCTCCCACTCCTTGCGCTGCCCCCGAAGCGACCGTTGCAAACCTTGTAGAACACTCCGTTCGTCATCCACAAACAAAATAGACTTTTTCATGGTTCTTCCCTTTTATGAGACCACATTCTGCATAATCGGCAGGCGAATGGTGAAGGTGGTGCCTTTGCCCTCTTCACTCTCCACATCGATGGTGCCATCGTGCTTGTCCACGATTGCCGACCAGGCAATCGTCAGCCCCTGGCCTGATCCCTTCCCCACCTCCTTGGTGGTAAAGAAGGGATCGAATATCCGTTTTTGAATCGCCTCCGGGATTCCTTTTCCGGTATCACTGACCCTGATCTCCGCCCACTCCCCGTCCTGCCGGGTGGTAATCCGGATCTCACCCTTCTCCCCACTCTCTCCCGCTACATCAGTAATCGCATGGGCCGCATTCACGATCAGATTCAGCATCACCTGGTTGAATTCACCGGCCAGCGCCGGCACCTGCGGCAGTGCGGGATCCAATGCAGTAATCAGCTCGGCACTGTATTTCCATTCGTTGCGTGAGACATCGATGGTAGTCTCGATCATCCTGTTGAGGTCCGTCGGTGTTTTCTCCGCCGTTCCTGGATGAGAGAATTCCTTCATTGCCTGGACGATCCTGGCGATCCGTCCCAAACCCTCCAGGGATTGCTCGACGGCCTGGGGAATCTCCTCTTTCAGGTAGTCGATGTCGATCTCTTCTGCCAGCTCCTTCACCTCCTTGAGCTCTATCTGGGGGATAGGGCCATCGACTGCTGTCTCGACCAACCGATCATAGGCCACCAGCAAGCGGCCATAGTCTGCAAAGGCTTCTCTTAGAAAGTGAGTGTTGTCGTTGACAAACTGGGTGGGGGTGTTGATCTCATGGGCAATACCGGCGGCAAGCTGTCCCACCGCTTCCAGTTTTTGGGCATGACGCAGTTGTACTTCCATGCTCTGGCGCTCTTCAAGGGACAACCTGTGTTCAATGTTGGAGCTGATATCCTGGCTGATAGCTTCGAGCAGAGAACCTTTTCCATATTCAAATAATTCCGATTCATCCGATGGACCTCCTGCCAGGTAGACGATGTCAATAGCTCCAACGGCCTCCCCATTGATGATGATCGGAACAGACACTTTTTGCGGGCCGTCCTGATAGTGTTCTGTCTGATAGCATTCGTCATTAAAGGTGATTCTTGCGCAGGTCTCCCTCTCGTCCGACCATGAAGACAATACGGACATGAGGATGGCGTTAAAGACCTCCTCCAATGGACTAGCGGGATTGGCCAGGATTGACGAAACGAGATACAAGACCTGTAGTTCGTTAGCACGCTCGGACACACGCTGTTCCAGTGTCTCATTGAGTGCACTCAACTCAGCCTGGGTTTCTTGCCGGGCAGCCACCTCGTCCTGAAGTTGCTCCACATGTTCACTCAACTCATCGAGCAGGGCCTGGTTTTTAAACCGGTAGCCAAGCGACTCCCTGATGGTGTTGTGATAATTACGCGCAACCAGGAACAATAAACTGGGATAGAGCAGCAGCAGGAGACCCAGACCGTCATAAGCCCCCTCTTTCTGAGCCAGCAGGATGCCGGCGATAGGCAGCAGAAGGGGAAACAGGAAGGCGGCAAAAGTGGAGAGCCGGGGGGCGTTGGAAGAGATGGCTCCCGCGCCCATACCGGCCAGTGCGATAATCAGCAGCACCTGGTAGGCAACCGGCCATCCTGGACTCCATAAAGTGGCCACCGAGCCCCAGCAGATACCGGCGGAAAGTGCGCCTGCCGTATACAGCGTACCCCACCGACCAACGTTTATGCTGGTGACATCCACCCGTCGAAAAGCAGCAATCAGCAGCCCACGCAGGATGGTAACCAGCAGCAGCACGGAAAACCAGGCCAGCAGCCAGCCGTGATCCGCCGCCTGCCAGAGGAATCCCACCAGGATAAGGGCCACGATAAAGCTACCGCCAAGGGCCTCTGGTGCCTGCCGATACAACAGTCGGACCAGCTCAAGTTCGATTTCCCGGGGTTTCCTGAGGTTGGCAGCAGCCCCCTGCTTAGCGTTACCAAACCCGCCAGACTGTTTATTTGCATCATTCATGGTGCAACTTTCCTTCGGGCTTCACTGGCAGCCGGATAATGAAGGTTGTGCCTTTGCCCTCTTCGCTCTCTACATCGATGGCGCCGCCGTGCTTGTCCACGATTACCGACCAGGCGACCGACAGCCCCTGGCCTGTTCCCTTTCCCACCTCTTTGGTGGTAAAGAAGGGATCGAATATCCGTTTTTGAATCGCCTTCGGAACCCCTTTCCCCGTATCGCTAATGGTGATCTCCGCCCACTCCCCATCCCGCCGGGTGGTAATCCGGATCTCACCCATCTCTCCACTCTCTCCCACTACATCACCAATCGCATGGGCCGCGTTCACGATCAGGTTCAACATCACCTGGTTGAATTCACCGACCAGCACCGGCACCTGCGGCAGTGCGGGATCCAACTCCGTAATCAGCTCAGCACTGTACTTCCATTCGCTGCGGGAGACATCGATGGCGGTCTCGATCGCCCGATTGAGGTCGGTCGGTGTCTTCTCCTCCGTTCCCGGGTGGGAGAACTCCTTCATCGCCCGCACGATTCGGGTAATCCGCTCCAATCCCTCCAGAGACTGTTCGACGGCTTGTGGAATCTCCTCTTTCAGGTAGTCGAGGTCGATCTCTTCCGCCAGTGTCCTGACTTCATCCACCAGCGCCTCCGGAACGGTTCCGCTGACTGCTGCATCGGTCAGCCGGTCATAAGCCGTGAGGAGTCGACCGTAGCCTGTAAAGGCCTCTTGGAGAAAACGCGTGTTATCGCTGACGAACTGGGTCGGCGTATTGATCTCATGGGCTATGCCTGCGGCAAGCTGCCCCACTGCCTCCAGTTTCTGGGCATGGCGCAACTGGACCTCCATCATTTGTCGCTCCTGCTCGGCCGTCTTCTGTTCGGTGATGTCCCAGAAGATGACGAGAATGCCGGTGGATTTGCCTTGTTCGTCTTTCAGAGGCGTCTTGACGGTGTGGATGTAGCGTTCTTCACCATCCTTGATGTAGCGCTCATCCAGCTCCTTGATCTTTCCCGACTCCATGACGCTCTTATCATCAGTCCGGTATTGTTCTGCCAGCTCTACCGGGTGAAAGTCATAGTCGCTCCTTCCCACCAACGTTGCCGGCGTGATCCCGAGATCAGCGGCATATTGCCGGTTGCAGGAGACGTAGACCGAGTTGGTGTCCTTGTAAAAGATCCGTTGCGGGAGATTGTCAACCAGCGTCCGGTAGGTATTTCTGCTTTTGCGCAGGTCCTTCTCCAACTGTTTGCGCTCAGTGATATCCCTGAATGTGACCACGGCCCCTACGGTTTTATCCTCTTCCCGGATTGGTGTGCTGACAAATTCCACTTGGAAGCCAGTGCCGTCTTTCCTCCAGAAGAACTCGCCCTCCACTCTGTGGACCTTCCCGTCCCGGTACGTGGCGCAGATGGGACACTCCTCGACAGGATAAGGGCTGCCATCCCGCTTGGTATGGTGAAAGATTTCATGCTGAGCCCGGCCGATCAGGTCCTTTGGTTTGTGGCCAACCATCCTGGCTGCGGTGGCATTGATAAAGGTCGTACGCCCCTGTCTATCCACCCCGAAGATCCCTTCACCAGCCGCATTCAAAAGCAGTGCGTTTTGCCGACCAATCTGTGCCAGTTCCTGTTCGGCCTGATCACGCGCCCTGATATAGGGCTTGATCACCCAATAACTCATGATGGGTGAGACAATCAGGACCAAAACGAAGGCATCGATGGCTGCTTCCATGCCCGGGGAGGGAATTGGACCCAATACGGACAGGCCCAGCATGATTATGCCTTCAACAAGGAAGACGATGATGGCGATTCGCAGTACTAGTTGGATATTATTCATGAGTGTCCGTACCCTCAAATGAAGGATTTATTTCTTTTCCTTCATCCTAGTGAGGCGATGGGTTCCGGCGTCATCCACAAACAGAACAGGATTTTTCATGGCGCGCCAGGCATGGTGCGTAGCGCCTTGACTAGCTCCCTTCCTTTCCGATAAAAAATTTCATTGATGTATGGATGCTATCGTCAGATAGTGAAGAATCTTTAGGACATCGCGAACAATTGATTTTTCCTCTCTCCTGAAGAATTTCGATGCATTCACTGCCAGCCGTGAAAGATTAAAAGCCGAGGCTGGCCCCCTCCTGGATCAACAACTGGAGAGAGACGAAGGGCAAGTGGAATTGAAATCTGAAGGCGTCACGCTGAAACAGACGCTGAATGAAGAAGGTGAATAATTGAGACACTCACAAAGAGCCGAAAAAGAAGTCCGACGGTCAGTGAAATACAGTGAAAGGACAGGAAATCCAGCCTTACGACACCGATAATCGAACCCTCGTAACCTCTTTAGGGAAATTCTGATTAATTGGGTCATTGTCATCTCTCCCTACGGTCGAGATGACAATGAATCAGAGGCTCCTAAGCAAACCGCCTGTCCAAAGTTGACTTACTCTTCACCCATTCACCGATTAACCTGCCAGCTTCTCCGCCCAGGCCAGCAGTTCAGGGATGATTCTGCGCTTCTCCGGCGGCAGGGATTCGTCCATTTCCATCTCATCCAGACACGCCAGGTAGTCATCCATCGGCAACCCTGCCCCCTCACCCGGCTCAAACAGCCGGGCCTGCCGATACTCCTCCCAGCGCCCCCGTTCTTCCTCTGAGAGTGTCTCCGGCCAGTTGCGGGCACGGTAACGAAACAACATCTCCGGTAGCCGCTGATCATCAAAGACCTGGGAGAAACTGCTCAGATCGCCAGGGACTGTAGCCTTGATCTGTTCCATGCGGCGACGATCATCCGCACTGAAAAAACCACCACCATAGAGATTCTGATCGGGATCCGACACCTTTTCAAAGGTGGTCATTTGATGGATGCGGCCGAGCTTTTCCTTCAAACCATCCGCCGCCAGCAAGGTTTGCCTATGCTGCTCACCCTGTCTGACATCGACCTGCCAGCGTTCGGCAGCCTCTTCTGAGAGGGTATTCACCGGCACCACCACCGGACACTTATTGAGATGCACCGTCTTCAGGGGCATCCTCTCCACCCCCTCAGGCAGATCTGCCGCCGGGGTAAAGAGGCGCTGGTGGATCTCATCCTCACTCAGGGTGAGCAGTGGCGTCGGGTCATAACGAAGATCGAAAACAATCACACCATTGGAGTTGGTGGGATGAGCTGCCAGGGGCATTACCATCGCGATGCAACCGTGCTCGGAAGGATACATCGATGAGACATGCAGCACCGGCTTGCGTGCCTGCAGATTCAACAACTCCCCCACTGCCTGTTTCTTGCGTAGCCGGAAGATATAGTCGTAAAGCCGCGGCTGTTTCTCCTTCACCAGCCGGGCCATGGCAATGGTGGCATGCACATCCGAGAGCGCATCGTGAGCCGATTGATGGGAGATACCATTGGCGGCGGTCAAGTGCTCCAGACGAAAACTGGGTTTGCCGTCCGGGTGCCGGGGCCATTCGATCCCTTCAGGACGCAGTGCATGGGTCAACCTGACCATGTCGATGATGTCCCAGCGGGAATTGCCATTCTGCCACTCACGGGCATAGGGATCGATAAAGTTACGGTAGAACCCGTAACGGGTGACTTCGTCATCGAAACGGATCGTGTTGTACCCCACCCCACAAGTGCCGGGGCGGGCCATCTCCTGGTGAATGCGTCCCATGAATTCTGCTTCGACCAGCCCCTCTGCCAATGCCTTCTGCGGGGTGATACCGGTCACCATGCAGGCCTCCGGCTGGGGCAGCATGTCATCGGCGGGTTTGCAGTAGATGACCAGCGGCTCCCCCACCGGGTTCAGATCCTCATCCGTGCGCAGCCCGGCAAACTGGGCAGCCCGGTCCCAACGGGGAGTTGCGCCCCAGGTCTCATAGTCGTGCCAGTAGAAGGAGAATGTCATGGGGGGTAGTGCCCTATCAATGTAATTATTACGGGTTCAGCCGCTCATCCCAAGCAAAGCCCAGGGAGAAAAAAGGAAAAGATTATCTGACCCTAAGTTCACTTAATCAACACAAAAATCATCTCTTTCGAATAAATGCATTAGCAAACCCTGTTTTGCTTAAAGGTTTTAAAGGAAGGGCCGATAGATATGTTCAGTAGCGGGTTTCGGACCAAGGATGACCCACTTTCTGGCTTGGGTATTGACTTAATTTGTTAACCCTATACCCGGTTTTTCAAGGATTTACAGGAGCTGTAATGAACACACCATTTCTTTCTCATTTTCGTAAAACTGCCATTTCTCTGCTGATCACTTGCACATTTGGCTTTTCTGCTGCTCAGGCGGCTGAGATCAAGGTGGGCATGTCAACCGCCCTGAGTGGCCCTGCCCAAGCCTTGGGTCAGGACATGAAACAAGGCATTGAAGCATATTTCAACCAAGTCAATAAAAAAGGAATCAATGGCAATACCCTGAAACTGGTTGCCCTGGATGATGGCTATGAGCCTGCCAAGGCCGCCCCAAACATGCACAAACTTATCGATGACGAGAAGGTGGTAGCAGTGATGGGGAATGTTGGAACACCCACTGCGATCGTCAGCGTGCCGATCTCCAATGAGAAAAAGACGCTCTTGTTTGGCGCCTTCACAGGGGCTGGTGTTCTACGCCAATCCCCACCTGACCGCTACATCATCAATTACCGGGCAAGCTATGCGGAAGAGACAGCGGCGATGATCGATGGTCTTCTCTCCTCTGGAATCAAAGCCGAAGAGATCGCCTTCTTTACCCAAAATGACGGTTACGGTGATGCAGGTTACAAAGGCGCAATGAAGGCTCTGAAGACCAAAGGCGTTGCAAATCCTGAAAAACTGACACACGGCCGCTACACCCGTAACACGCTGAATGTGGAAGAGGGTCTGGGAACCATCCTTGATGCTGAGGTTGAGCCCAAGGCAATTATCATGGTGGGAGCCTATGGACCCTGCGCCAAGTTTATAAAAATGGCCAAGGAAGAGCTGCCGGACGCCAAGTTCCTGAATGTCTCATTTGTCGGCAGCACTGCGCTGGCCAAGGCACTGGGCGACAAGGGTGACGGCGTCATCGTGACTCAGGTGGTACCGCACTTCAATACCGACCATGCCACAGTGAAAGAGTATCGTGATGCTCTCAAAGCCTATGATGCCAATGCCAAGCCTGGTTTTGTTTCACTGGAGGGTTATCTGGTAGCCAAGCTGTTTGCTGAAGGTCTAAAAAATGCCGGTTCCAACCCCAACAGAGAGAGCATCGTAGATGGGCTGGAGTCTCTGAACGCTCCTAACATTGATATCGGCAGCAAGGTTAGTTTCAGCAAGACAGAGCATCAAGCAAGCCACAAATTGTGGCCGACCATGATCAAGCAGGGACAGTTTGTCTCCTTCAACTGGTCTGAAATCTGAACCTGAAGCGGGAGAGGTGTGATGGCCACCCCTCCCGCAACTGTTTTGGGTTGCTCGCTGCATTAAGGAAATAATGATGAAAAAAATCAACATCACAATCAAAGGGCTTTTAGTTGTCTGGGTGCTTATTGCTGTAACAACTGTTTTGATTCTGGTTCTTACCTCTTTGGACTCCTACCAAAGCGTTTCTAAAAACCAGCAGATAGTAACCGATAAAGCCAAACCACTTCAGGTGGCCAACAACGAGATTAAAAGTGCCGTTACAGGTGTTATTGGGCGTCAGTTAAGGGTTATCAGCACCGATTCCTCAGAGAAGTTGGCGGGCCTGAAGGATCGTGATGCGTTGGAATCGAGGTTCACTTCTGCAATGCGCAACGCACGGCAGGCTGCAGGGGACGATAGCAGTGTAATAGAGCCTCTCACTGCACTTGAAGAAGCGTATAAAGTTTTTCTAAGCGCAGACACCGTTCTATTTGAAAAAAAGAGAACCCTCCTGCAAATCAATAACGAACAGAAAGACTACGCTGAAAAGATGGATTCTTCGATTCAGAATATCCAAAAGGTTGCCGAAGGCATCGCGGGAAAGATTAACTTCTCCAATAAACGGGCCAAACGGCGTATTCGCAAACTCTACAAAAAGATACAGGATTTACAGGATATAGAGGACGTGGAAGAGTCGGAAGCGAAAATTGCATTCCAGTTTCGTGACCAGGTTGGCGAGCAACTATTGAGTCGTTCAGCCGACCTGCAGCAGGTGAGCGCAGGCATCCGAACCGGAGTCGCCGTTATGGGTAGCTTGGGGCGGCAATTTATGTTGGAGAGCAGTCCCGACATCCTGACCAGCATCAAAGAGAATCAACTTACCCAGTTAATCCAGTCAACCAAAGCATCCATTTCCAAGATTGATGAAGGATCAAGAGATGACCCGGAACTCAATACTCAGATAAAGCGTTTGAACAGTGATTTCCAACAATTGGTCAATACCCTCATCAACGAAGAAAACTCTATTCTTACGTCACGTAAAAAGGGCCTGAAGGTTACCGCCGAGATGCAGTCCGCAAGCACTGACGTGCAATCTGCGACAGCGTCAATGGAACAGGCCATCAATGTGGTGGTTCAAGCTGTAGACAAGATTCAGGCAGGTGTTGACGAACAGGGACATCGGGTAATCAGTGATAGCCGCACCATCTTATTGATAACGGCATCAGTGGCTCTGGTTGTTATAATTTTTATCAGCTTTATTGTCCTGCGCCGGGTCAATCGTCCGCTGGCAATGGCCACGAAAGCCATGCGTGATTTTGCTCAGGGCAACATTTCAAATCGCATGAATTACAAAGGTAGAGATGAGTTTGCCGCATTGGCCCATGACTTTAATGCACTGGCAGAAAACATTTGCGGCCTCATCGAGGATATACATAGATCGAGTAACGAACTCTCATCCGGCGCTGAAAATCTTTCGTCCATCTCGACCCAGACCAATCTCGGGATAGAGAGGCAGCAGAGTGAAACCACACAGGTGGCCACTGCCATGAATGAGATGGCAGCAACAGCACAGGAAATGGCGAAAAATGCCAACCATGCAGAACAGGCGGCTCAACAGGCCAATGCTGAGGCAGTCAAAGGGCATGTCGTTGTCAGCGAGGCCGTCAGCGCTACAAACGACCTCGCGAGTGAGGTGCAAAATGTATCAACTGCCATCCATAAACTGGAAGATGAGAGTGACTCAATCAGTACTGTGTTGGATGTCATTCGCAGCATCGCGGAACAGACTAATCTATTGGCGCTAAATGCCGCTATTGAAGCGGCTCGAGCAGGCGAACAGGGACGTGGATTTGCCGTTGTTGCTGATGAGGTGCGCACCTTGGCAGGACGAACACAGGACTCAACCCAAGAGATTCAGCAAATCATTGAACGGGTCCAACAAGGCGCTAAAGCGGCTGTCGATGCCATGGAGAAAGGCAGGGAAAAGGCTACTAATAGTGTGGAAAAAGTTGAAAAAGCAGGAGAAACACTGGGTGAAATTATCCAGGCGGTGGGACAGATCAAAGAGATGAACGTCCAGATTGCCACTGCCGTGGAACAACAGGGTGCTGTCGTGGAAGAGATCAACCAGAACGTGGTCTCCATCAATGCACTCGCTTCTCAAACAGCAGATGGGGCAAAACTCACGGCTACAGCCAGTATGGAGCAAGCTGGCCTGGCGGCTAATTTAAAGAAAATGGCAGCCAAATTTTCCACGTAACATCCGCTTAAAACGGTTAATCCCGACAGCCTCCTGACTGGAAACAATGACCCGCTGAAATACGGTCGATCATAAAAAAACCACCCCGGCTGACAGCGGGGTGGTTTTTCAACGCACGGAAAAAGATAGAGGTCAGATCTAGATCTTTTCCTTGATACGGGCAGCCCTACCGGTAAGACCACGCAGATAGTAGAGTTTGGCCCGCCGCACGTCACCACGACGGGTAACCTTGATCTCGGCAACCAGCGGGCTGTAGGTCTGGAATACTCGTTCCACACCTTCGCCATGGGAGATCTTGCGTACGGTAAAGGCGGAGTCGAGACCGCGATTACGCTTGGCGATCACCACGCCTTCGAAGGCCTGCAGACGCTCACGTTCGCCCTCTTTGATCTTCACCTGCACGACCACGGTATCTCCGGGGCCAAAATCCGGTATCTCACGACCCATCTGCTCAGCGTTGAGTTCCGCGATGATATTACTCATGGTCTATTGCTCCTGTTCTTGCTCGGCATCTCCCGACGCGAGACCTATTTCATCTAAAATTGTCTGTTCTTCTGCCGTCATCTGACGGCCTTTCAGCAGATCGGGACGGCGTTCCCGGGTTCGCTTCAGCGCCTGTTCAAGCCGCCAGTGGCGAATCGCCTCATGGTTGCCGCCCTGTAAAACCGGGGGGACACCCACGCCGTCTATCTGCTCAGGACGGGTATAGTGTGGACAATCCAGCAACCCATCCATAAAAGAATCCTGTTCTGCCGAGTCCGCAGCGCCCAGTACCCCAGGCAGCAGGCGGATCACCGCGTCCATCAAAACCATCGCCGCCAGCTCACCGCCGCTCAGCACATAGTCTCCGATGGACCACTCCTCATCCACGTAGCGATCAATCACCCGCTCATCGATACCTTCGTAACGGCCGGCGATGAGGATAAGCCGTTGGCCGCTAGTCGCCAGGCTGCGTGCCGCATCCTGGTCAAATCTTTTGCCCTGGGGACTCAGGTAGATCACCTTTGCCCCAGGCGACGCCTTCCGGGCATCTTCGACAGCCGCCTGCAGCGGTGCGTATTTCATCACCATGCCGGGACCACCGCCGTAGGGCCGGTCGTCCACCGTGCGGTGTACATCCGTGGTGTAGTCCCGTGGATTCCAGAGCTTCAGCTCAGCCAGCCCCCGTTCCAGGGCCCGTCCTACAACCCCCTGCGCTTTCAGGGCATCGAACATCGGCGGCATCAGACTGATAACGTCGAAACGCATCCGGTCCAGCCTAGAAATCCGGGTCCCAGTCCACGACCATCAGGCCGTCTTCCAGATCCACACTGCGGATCGCCTCACCCCAGGTATAGGGAATCAGGCGTTCACGGTCACCCTTGACCACTACTACATCATTGGCACCGGTCTCGAACAGGTGAGACACCTTGCCCAGTCCAACGCCTTCGACGGTCTCAACCCGCAAACCCTGCAGATCGGACCAGTAAAACTCATTTTTTGCCAGCTTCGGCAACTGATCGCGGCGGATAGCGATATCGCACTCCATCAACTCCGCTGCCTGATCACGGTCGTCGCAACCCTCTATAGACGCTACGACACCTTTGCCCTGCCGATGTCCTTCCAGGACCTTTCTCTCTTCCCAGCCGGTTTTACGCTGCAGATACCAGGGGGAGTACTTGAGTATCCCTTCCCGTGGCATGGTGTGAGAGTAGACTTTGAACCAGCCCCTAACCCCGAAAAACCCGGAGATCCTGCCCATAGTCACCATCTCTTCGGACATTTGGAATCTCAGTCCGTGGTGATTAGCGGACAGTCAGCCGGGATCAGGCTGCCTGCTTGGCGGCTTCCTTCAGCAGAGAGACGACACGGTCGCTAGTCTGGGCGCCTTTGGAGACCCAGTGATCGATGCGATCACGCTCAACACGCAGACGCTCTTCGCCGCCGGTGGCACCGGGATTGAAGAAGCCGAGACGCTCAATGTAGCGACCGTCACGGGCATTACGGCTGTCAGTCACCACGATGTGGTAAAAAGGCCGTTTCTTGGCGCCGGTTCTGGAAAGACGAATGGTTACCATGCTTGTACCCTTGAAAATTCTTTAAGCACCGGCAAACCCACCGGCGGGAAACGCGCAATTATAACTGAATAATTCAGAAAGTGAAGCTTGGATTGAGGTTAAAGGTTAAAGGTTAAAGGTTAAAGGAATAAAAAGTCCGGAATTTCATCCGAAATCCGCCCATGCCGACACATTTGGGGGCTCCGTTGTCACCTTAAATAGATGCAGGCCTGATCAAACGCAGCGGATCAGGCATACAGGGTTCTAGAGAACATAAAGGGTTGCCGGTTCCGCTGCGCTTGAACCGGCCTACAAATTTCCCATCATAGCAACGACGAGGTTTGACCTATCCGGTGGCACGGCCACCTTTGACCTTTGACCTATTTTTCAATCACCTGCACTGGCAATAGATATATCTTCGCCCCCGCCGGCGCACCATGCGAACCGAGCAGCGGCCCGGACAGCGTCCCCGGATACAGAAAAACTTTGGCGTCCAGCGCCCTCCGCCCGTCATAAACAAACGGCAGGGGGAACCACGACGGTCAAACCGGACCCAGATCTCAATACCGCTTTCGGTCCACATATAGCTAAACTCAGCATTTGCTTTGCGACGCCGTTTGCCTGCCACCGTGGGTTCGAGCATCACTCCACCCTTTTCCAGTCGGTGCACTGCCAGAAACCCCCCCTTCTTCGGTAGTTTCCGGCCCTTTGGAATTTCCTTACGAACCGACCGCCACTGCTCCCTGGTAAGGTGAATTAACTGCGGAGCAGGGTGAAATTCAGAAATATTGACAACAGATGGTGCGAGTTCCCGGCACCGATTCGATATTGAATCAGCCATCTCTCCTCCTCCAGAGGCACCGCGATGGCTAGCGTCCGAGGCACCCCCGCAAATAGTCGGCGAATAACCTACTGCCGTTGTATGAATAACTATAGACCGGGATCAACGACGTCCGACCAATAATATCCAATTACATCTTTGTGGTTTATCGCATTCCCATGCCTGCAAGGGAATGAATCAGGTGACAGGTGACAGGTGACAGGTGACAGGTGACAGGTGACAGGTGACAGCAGGATTATTGCGGGAGCATAATTAGGGCCAAGTAGAAATTATCATATTTTTCACTCCTCCCCTGCTGGGAGGGAAATCAAAACGATCCTGATACCTGTCACCTGGAACCTGTTACCTAAAAAGGAAACCCGCCTCCGCCACCGCCCGGCATCCCGCCCCCTGGCATTCCGGGAAACTTGCCGCCGAGGCTCCGCAGCATTTTCTTCATGCCGCCACCCTTCATTTTTTTCATCATCTTCTGCATCTGGGCAAACTGCTTCAGCAGCTTGTTCACTTCCTGCACCTGGGTACCGGAACCGGCAGCAATTCGCCGCTTGCGGGATCCCTTGAGGATCGCCGGAAAACGCCGCTCATGGGGTGTCATTGAATTGATGATGGCAATGAGGCGGCCGATTTCTTTGTCGTTCACCTGATTTTTCACATGATCCGGTAGCTGGCCCACTCCCGGCAGCTTGTCCAGCAGGCCGCTCATGCCGCCCATCTGGTTCATCTGGTTCATCTGCTCCTTGAAGTCCTCAAGATCGAAACCTTTGCCTTTCTTCAGCTTGGCGGCCAACTTGGCGGCCTTGTCCTGGTCGATCTTACGGGTAACCTCCTCCACCAGACTGAGCACATCCCCCATACCGAGGATGCGGGAGGCGATGCGGTCGGGATGAAATGGCTCCAGGGCGTCGGTCTTCTCTCCCATACCGATAAACTTGATCGGCTTGCCGGTGATCTGGCGAATGGAGAGTGCGGCGCCACCTCTGGCGTCACCATCCGCCTTGGTCAGGATCACACCGGTCAGCGGCAGAGCCTCGTTGAAGGCCTTCGCTGTATTGGCGGCGTCCTGACCGGTCATGCTGTCGACCACAAACAGGGTCTCGACAGGGCTCAGGGTCGCGTGGAGCGCCTTGATCTCCCCCATCATCATCTCATCGACATGCAATCGGCCCGCAGTATCGACGATCAGCACATCGGCAAAGGCCTGCCTGGCCCGTGTCAGCGCATCCTTCGCTATGTCGACCGGCTTCTGCTCTGGAGAACTGGGAATAAACTCCGCCTCAACCTCTCGGGAGAGGGTCTGCAACTGCTCGATAGCGGCCGGACGATAGACGTCGCAACTCACCACCATGACCTTCTTCTTGCCATTCAACTGCAACCAGCGCGAAAGCTTGGCGACGCTGGTGGTCTTACCCGAGCCCTGCAGGCCCGCCATCAGGATGACAGCGGGCGGCTGTGCTGACAGATCGAGGCTCTCGTTGGCCTCGCCCATCACCTGGACCAGTTCTTCGTTGACGATCTTGATCAGCGCCTGACCGGGGGTGAGACTCTTCATCACCGCCTCACCGGTCGCCTTCGCCTTCACCTGCTCGACAAAAGCCCGCACCACCGGCAGTGCAACATCGGCCTCAAGCAGCGCCATGCGCACTTCGCGCATGGTGTCCTTGATGTTCTCTTCGGTGAGCCGCCCCTGCCCCCGCAGATTGGTCAGTACACGGCCAAGGCGTTCTGTCAGGTTATCAAACATGCTTTTCGGCGGATCGCCCGCTCCAGATTGATTGAATCGAATTGATCATTATATATCAGCCAACACTTTGTTGCGCCGATGCATTGAATTTGCCCTGCGCCATGAGCCAAAATCAATTCAAAAGCCGTGGCAAGTATGCGATTATCGCTGCTGTTTCAATAAACAACCCCGCCGCATGCCGGTGAGGTATTAAACCCAAAGAGATTAAAGTGCAGGGTTGGAATCTTGTTTGAGTTGTTAGCCATTGCCGCCTATCTGGGAGCCGGCCTCTGTTTTGCGCTGCGGCTGTTTCGCGGCGAAACCGGCAAACATTTGCCGCGGCCGCTCGGCCTGCTGCTGGGATTCATCGGCACTACACTGCACGGCGCACTCCTCTACCAGAGCATCGCAACCGACACCGGCATCAACCTGGGTGTCTTCAGCGCCACCTCACTGATCGCCTGGACCATTGTCCTGCTATTGCTAATCTCCAGCTTGAGTAAGCCGGTGGAAAACCTTGGCATCCTGCTGCTGCCGCTGGCAGCGCTGTCAATCCTGTTGGAATCCCGTTTTAGTTCGGTACGGTTATTGAGCGAAACAGCCTCCCAAGGCCTTACGCTCCATGTTTTGGTCTCTATCCTTGCCTACAGCCTGTTCACTCTGGCCAGCGTGCAGGCGCTGCTGCTGGCTATTCAGGATCACCACCTGCACCATCGCCATCCCGGCGGTTTCATTCGCGCCCTGCCTCCCCTGCAGACGATGGAGAGTCTGTTGTTCGAGATGATCAGCGTAGGTTTTGTCCTGCTGACGCTGGCCCTGATCTCGGGTTTTATATTCCTGGAGGATATGTTCGCCCAGCATCTGGTGCATAAATCGATCCTATCCATTGTGGCCTGGATCGTCTTCGGCACGTTGATCTGGGGACGTTTTCGATTTGGCTGGCGCGGTCAGAAGGCAATCATCTGGACGCTGAGCGGGTTCGTGGTATTGATGCTGGCCTATTTCGGCAGCAAGGTGGTGATCGAGCTGATTCTTGCGGCTTGAACATCCGGACGGCGATCAAATCATCCGCAACAGGATGCAATCAACCTTGCCGATAGGCCCTGCTGGCAACCCGGCCTTTTTTGAACTTTGCCAACTGCTCCACTAAACGGGGACGTTCCTGATTGGCCAACTGCGTTATCTGCTGGTCGATTTCCTGGATCTCTTTGATCAACGATATCTGATTTTCCGCGCCCTGAGGTGAGAGGGTACCAAGACTCTCTCTGAGCAGTTCAGCACGCCCGGCTTCCAGATTCCGGGCTTCCTCCCACTCACCGGCACGGGCAGACTCAAGCAGACCCCGGCTCAGCACCAGCGCTGCCTTGAGTTTCTGTTCAGGGTTACCTGTCATCGGTAGAATGCTAGGCAGCGGAATCTGCTTTATCAGAGAATTGGGGCATCCTTTTCACATCTTCCGGGATCACATCCCAGGCGGACTTGATCTCCAGCAACAACCCACTGACCTCATCAAGGATCGCCTGATCATTGATTAGGTTGGATTCTGTCAGACGGCGCACCATATATTCATACAGGTTATCGAGGTTGGCGGCTATCTCACCACCCGCCTTTAGATCCAGACTGCCTCGCAGTCCGTTGATGATGGATATCGCCCAAGTGATGTGCCTGCCTTTGGGTTCGGGTTCGCCACGATCCATATGACCCTTGGCGATGGCTATCTTATCCAGCGCGCCTTCCATCAACATCTGCACCAAACGGTGAGGCGTTGCGTAATCCACTTCGGACCCTGTCGCCACGCTACCGTACTGCTGTGCCCCGCGCCTGTGATTCAAGCTCATTATAAAATCCTCGAACTGTTTTTTGCTTTTGAACAGTATATTTATCGGTAGGATGCATGGATTCTTGATCTGTTTCCGCCATTCATCCAATAAAAAATCACTAATTGTTATTTCGATACGAGGCCAGGTCCTGCAACCCCTGCAGCTGCTGTGTCAGGAAGTCGCTGGTCGCAGACAGCCTTACCATCAGTGTATCCAGCCCTGCAAACTGCGCCCGAAAACGTGCCTCAGTCTTGGCCAGACGAAACTCCAGAGACTCCCGCTGATCCTGCACACTCTTCACCCTGGCATCCAGACCGTCCTCGCGGGCATCGATCAGCCCGTCGGGATCGAGCAAATTCTCAACCAGGGCATCGAGTCGGAACGCCAGCCCCTGATCATCGTCAGAAAAGAGTTTGGTGACCGAAGAAAAATCGCTTTCCAGAGCCTCAGTCAAGACAGCGGTATCCAGCTGAAGGCTGCCATCTCTCTGAAATGAGATACCGATACTGGAAGCATACTTGAACGCTCCCTCGACATCCGACTTTGAACCCAGCACTGAGGATATCTGCTGCTCCATCATGCGCAGGGTTCCGTCGCCGGAGAGTTCACCGCTGCCAAGGGTGGAAAGCGTATCCCGCAGGCTATTGTATGCGTCAACGAAACTCTGCACTGTCGTCTGCACAGCACCCAAGTCCTTATCGACATTCAGCGCCACTGCATCAACACTGGTAGCCAACAGTTCCAGGGTCACCCCCTGAATTGCATCGGAGATGCTGTTGCTGCTGCGAGTAATGGTATAGGAGTTATCCACCAGCAGTTGTGCATCTGCAGCAGCCCGCGTCTGCACCATGCTCAGTGGATCGGCAATGGGGTTGTTACCACTATCGGCAAAGGAGACCGACATGGCATTCTCCACACCGGTTTCATCACTGGTCAGAGTGAGATAGAAACTGCCACTATTTTCCTGGATGATTCCTGCGCTGATACCGGTATTGTCGGTGGCCTCATTGATCGCCTGCTCGATCTGGCTCAGGGTCTTACCACCGATATCCACGTTAAACGACTGGGTGCCGACAGCCAATGTCATGGTGTCACCGGCATTACCGATCGTCGTGGTATCACTATCTGCAAACGACGCAGAGCCCATCTTGTGGGACTCAGCCAAGGCTTGAACGATGATGTCGTAACTGCCGGCGGCGGCATCATTGTCGGCATTGACAGTAAAGACCGCCTCATCCGCGCTGCTCGCGCTGAAGAGACCTATGCCTGAAAAACCGTTGAGTTTGTCCACGGTACTCTGAAACGAAGCCAGAGAGCCACGCAGCGCGCCGTAGGCGCTGATCTGGGTCAGAAAACCCGCCTCTTTTGACTGAAGATTCTGTATAGGAATCTGCTCCAGAGCCATCAACTGATCAACGATGGAGTTGACGTCGAGTCCGGAACCTATGCCTGGTGCGGAAATGGTTGGCACGTTTGCCTCCCGTCAGCTTGGCTGGCTCAAGCGCAACATCAAGCAGAAGCCAGCACAAACTTCAGTGAACACTCAGCCGAGAACCAAACTCACTGGAGGATCACTCCTGTCTGTCCGGTTTTCGACACTCTATGAGAAACATGCAATCTCCATGCCTGAATCTTCAGAACATGGACATCATGCACTTGTTTCCATCAGTAGTCCTACCGATTGCTCACGACCTGCCTTTCCATCAACTTTGGCATTGGCGACATCGATTGCTTCCTGCATGTGTTCGGCCAATGCCAATACCTCTTCCGAGGGTATCTGGCGAATCAGATCACCGGATTTTCTATCGATTACCCGAACCACTGTTCTGCCACTGTCTTCGTCCAGGTCGAACTGCAACTCACGCTGCAACACTTGGGCAAAATCCTGCATCTGGCTGACAGCACCTTTAAGGACTTCTGCCGGAACATCAGCAGACCGCTCATCAACTGTTTTTTGTTGCAGAGCGGTCACCGGTTCGTTTCCGGAGATTGAGCCAACGACCTTCAAAGGTTGGGGAGTAACACTTTCCGTAGTACGACGTACATCTTTAGCAGAATCCTTAGTCGATAAAGCTCCTACTGTGATTGTCATGTCCGTAGCCATGGCCTTCACCTCACATTTAAACCTTTTAGTTCAGCCGGCGCCCGGTATCAAAATCGTGCGCCGACTGGAGCTTGTTACCGTTACTGCAGGAGAGACAGAACCATCTGCGGCTGGGAGTTAGCCTGGGACAGCATTGCCACACCGGCCTGCTGCAGGATCTGCGTGCGGGTCATGTTAGCGGTCTCCGCAGCAAAATCGGCGTCCTGAACCCGTGAACGGGCGGCGGATACATTTTCGCTGATATTGGAGAGATTGGAGATGGTGGAGCTCAGACGATTCTGAATGGCACCAAGATCGGCACGCTGGTCAGAAATGAAGCTCAGGGCCTGATCGATAACATCCAGTGCACTATTGGCGCCAGTCTGGGAACCAATATCGATATCTGCAATACTACTCAAAGTACCGGATGTTGCAGCGGCCACCATGATATCGGTACCCGTCGTCGACACCTGGAATGACTTGGATGAGCTCAACTCAACCTTACCACCCACAACAATGGAGTCAGTCACGCCACCCGCACCGGTTGAATCAGAGTCAGCAAGCGCGACACCTCCGACTGTGACAGCGCTGGCAGTATCCGCTCCATCATTATTTGTAGCATCGGCAACAACAATGTCGTGACCAGTGGTATTGGTTAAAGAGATACCATCACCAGCAGCATTCAGGGTTGCACTGATGCCGGTGGAGGCGTTTTCAGCGTTGATAGCATCCCGCAGGGCAGCCAGGTCAGTACTGGCCGTTACCAATGCACTAATACTAACGGCTGACCCTACAGCTGCCTGACTCTCATCCTGGGAAGAAAGGGTGAAAGAGATTGTGCCGGTTGACGTTGCCTTCAACTCAACGGTGTTACTGGCGGTTGCCTTCACACCCGTTGAATCCTGCACACCATTGATTTGAGAAGCGATCTTGGCCGCCGTGGTATCCAGGGCAGTGGAGAGTGTTGAAGTACCCAAGCTACCGGTCACTGCAAATGCACCATCCGCAGCAACATTGTTACCGCCGGTTCCGTCCGCCGTTGCTGTCAGTGCGCCACCGATGTGATCTTCTGTGGCAGTACCATCAGCCTTATAGGCACCCATGGTAGTGGCAGAGGTATTACCGATAGTGACAGAAATAGTCTGGTCAGCATTTGCACCTACGTGGAACTTGGCTGCGGTAAAAGTACCATCCAGGATGTTCTTTCCATTAAAGGTCGTGGTGCTGGAAATACGATTCAGCTCTTGTGCCAGCTGAGCCACTTCCTTTTGCATATTGGACCGGTCAGACGCACTGTTGGAGTCATTGGCAGACTGTACGGCCAATTCACGCATCCGCTGCAGGATGTTTGTGGACTCCTGCATTGCGCCTTCAGCGGTCTGCGAGATAGAGATTGCATCATTTGCATTTCGCATTGCCTGATTCAGACCACGGATCTGGGTGGTCATACGATCGGTAATGCCGAGGCCTGCCGCGTCGTCTTTCGCGCTGTTGATGCGCAGACCGGACGAGAGCCGTTCCATAGAGGTTGAGAGAGAGTTCTGGGTGCTAGTCAGGTTGCGCTGTGCATTCAGTGAACTGACATTTGTATTGATGACCATTGCCATGATTGCTTCTCCTTTCCGCCCGGCGATGTCTTGCATCGAGCCTGGGCGTTAGGTTGATATTTAGCGGATATACTGTCGAACCGACTGTATTTACCGCTTCCGGTTTCTGTAACGGCAGCGGAAAAGGGAACTTGAGGGATTTCTTAAAAATAATCCAGCTACTTTAAGATGCCAGAAAAATAGATATAACTTATTGTTTTTTAACGAATAGATTTGTAATCACGCACCTACTGAACAACCAATCCAGCCGTCAGCGTGAGAATATCCTTCTCACATGAGTGAGTCCGCTGCACCCGGTCAGCCGTTGAAAAGCGTCTTTGCCAGCTCCTGAGTTCTCTCAAACTGCCGATCGATCTGCAGGACAACCTTTTCAGCAGCCGGAACCGTGATCCCCAACCTCTCCAGACGGCTATCCGTGGCAGACCAGGGCGTCTCCTGTTGCACAGCGGTCACCAGAGAAACTGCCACTCCTACCAGAGTGGCGGTTTCCCAGTAGCCACCTTGGAGGTCTGACTCAGGATAGTGGGCCATCGCCGTTACAAGTTGCTCAGGAAGACGCCAGCTACCCCCCAAATATCCGCCGGCATAAACATCGTCGAAACCAATCAACCCGGAGAGGGCCTGACTTAGTGAGACGGAATCGCTCTCCTCGACAATCGTATAGGCCTGATCCACCTCATCCGGCAGTTGATCCGTCAACCAAAGCAGTCCCAGACTGTGCAGCAGACCAGCGGTACGGGCTGCAGAAGATTCAACATCATCCACCGATGAAGCCACCGGCGCCAACCAGGATGCAGCGTCAGCGGTCATGAGCGCGCGGGTCCAAAAAGATTCTGTATTGAATCCGGGGCAACGGCTCGGATCGAAAGGAGAGGCGACGGCCAAGGCGATACTGGTACTTCTGACCACAGCAAAACCCAGCCTGGAACAGGCCTTATCCAACGCAGTAATGGTGTTCACCGGGGAAGACCAGGCCGAGTTGGCCAGCGCGATAAGACGTCCTGCAATAGTGGGAAAGCGTTCAATGATCTGCGCAAGTTCAGAGAACCCGATATTTTCGTCGGTCAACGCTTTCAACAAATAAGACGCGCCAGGCGGCAAAACAGGGACTTGCCTGCGACTCAACCTATCGAAGATGGAGATTTCAGCGCTCTCTATCGCCATTGTTATTGATTCGCTATGGGAAATGGAAGAGCAGCCACCGCTTCGTCTCTCTCTTCCGGCAGGAAGTGCTTTTGTGCCAGTGCCGGAATCTCTTCCGGAGGGACAGGCCGGCTGAAAAAATAACCCTGAATGGTATCGCAGCCGATTCCACTCAGCACCTTCACCTGCTCTTCCGTCTCGACGCCTTCCGCGATGACACTGTGACCAAGCGCGCGGGCCACCCCAACGATGGTGCCCAGCAGGATAGAGGACTCAGGATCCTTCAGCATGTCGGTAATGAACAGACGATCTATCTTGAGACAGGTGATCGGTAGATATTTAAGCGAGGCCAGGGAGGAGTAACCCGTGCCAAAGTCATCAATGGCGATTTTCAGACCCATCTCCCGTATGTTTTTGAACACAGACAGGTTCTCGCCCGTGGTCTGCACCACGCTTTCGGTGACCTCCAGTTCAAGATTCTCGGCCTGCCAACCCGTCTCCAGCAGAATCTGTTCAACGGTAGTCACAATACCCGGATCCTGGATATGGGTCGGAGAGATATTCACCGACATCTGAAATAGAGGCAGCCCCATATCCTGCCAGGCTGTAGCCTGCTTGCAGGCAGTGCTCAGCGCCCACTCTCCCAACGTCTTGATCAAACCGATGCGTTCCGCAACGTTGATAAATTCCGCTGGAGAGATCATACCCTTGGTGGGATGTTGCCACCGTGCCAGTGCTTCGACCCCAACCAAACGGCCACTTTGCACATTGATCTGGGGTTGGTAATAGAGCTCCAGTTCACTCCGTTCAAGCGCCAGACGCAGATCCTGCTCAATCTGCAAACGGTGCTCGGCCTGAGTGGTCAACTCGGGCTGGTAGAATGTGTAGCGATGTTTGCCCTCCTCCTTGGCAGCATACATGGCGCTGTCAGCAGCCTTTAGCAGGGCCTGCAGATTTTCACCATCCTGCGGGAAGTGGGCAATACCGATACTGCATCTTGGCCGGATCTGCTGCAAACCCAGATCCACCGGCTTGTTGGTCTCCTGCAAACAGCGACTGGCAACGTCTGCGGCGTCATACTCATCATTGACATGGTCCACCAGGATGCAGAATTCATCGCCACTCAGGCGGGCCACGAAATCAGCACCCCGCAAAACTTTTTGCAGACGCTGGGCAATGACCTTGAGCAGCTGATCGCCCACATCATGACCCAGACTGTCATTCACATCCTTAAAGCCATCAAGATCCAGATACAACAGGGCAAAGCGTTCCTTGCGCCGATGCGCTGCCTTGATAACGTCTTCCAGATGTTTGTAGAAATAGGCCCGGCTTGCCAAACCGGTCAGTTCGTCGGAATAAGCCAGCTGACGGATACGCCTTTCAGATACTCTCTGTTGGGTGATGTCCTGAACCGTTCCCAGCACCACACCGTCCGCATCCGGTGCAAGATCCAGTTCCTGATGTACGATTACTGACTTGTTGCTTTCGGTGAGCAATCGGTAATCCGAAGGATGCAGTGGCGCACCATCCACCACGGATGTGATGTTATCGCGGATAAAAGCTCGGTCATCCGGATGTATTCGATCCAGATAGCCGCCCAGCTTTTTACAGCAAGCAACCTGGGAAGCCCCCAGCATTTTGGCCAGCTGCTTTGAAATCACCAGCTCATCCCGCTTTGCATCCCACCGCCAATACCCCAGGGCGGCCATACGTTGTGCACTGGCCAGTTGCTCCTGGCTTTCATGCAGGGCCTTGGAGTCTTGAGCAGCCCTGAGTTGAAAGCGTATCCGGTGACTCAAAACATTGTAGTTGACCGGCTTGGTGATAAAACCGTCCGCACCGGACTGGAAGGCCTGATTGACGGTTTCCATATCCTCCAGCCCAGTGACCATGAGGATGGGGATAGTTCTAAATTCCCGCCTTTTCCTCAGGCGCCGACAGACTTCAAAGCCATCCATGCCTTCCATAAGGGCATCGAGCAGGATGATATCCGGTATTTTTTTTGCTGCCCGCTCAAGACACTCTTTTCCGCTCTCCGCCTCATCAACCTCAAAACCGACTGCACTCAATGCCTCACGGGTGGTAATGCGGAAATTTGAATCATCATCCACCAGTAAAATACGCTCTCCGCTCTGGCGGACCGGGATATCAATGGCGAGGGTTTTTTTGGATGACTCAATTTCAGTGCGCAGTGCGTCGAGAATAGTGGGCAACAAGGCTTCAATGTTATCCACCAAATTGGGCGCAGGTGACAAATCCTTTTCGGCTGCCGAGGTCTCGAGTTGTTGGCAGTGCCGGGAAAAAACCATTGCCCCCAAATTGGCACTACTCGATTTCAGGCTGTGGACAATCCCCCTGAGGCTCTCCGCATCATTATCATCAAGTGCCTGGCGAAGCTTGGCAACATCGTCAGGAGCCTGTTTTAGAAAGTGATTGACCGATTTCCCCAACACATCCCTTCCGCTCATCTCGCCCAACTGGCGCAGCTGCGCCAAGGGGGCGGGATCGAGAATAGGAGAGTCAGAGACTTTCCCGGACAGAGATGTCTCGCCGGTTTCCGCTTGCTCCGTAACTTCAACCTTAAGCCATTTTTTCAACAACTCCGACAAACGTTTCTGACTGAAAGGTTTGCTCAGATAGTCATTCATACCGGCAGTTTCACACTGTTCCTGTATGCCTTTCTGTACATCCGCAGTGAGTGCCACAATCGTAACCGGCTTTTGCCCTTTCTCCTGTTCGATGAGACGAATCTGACTGGTGGCGCTGAAGCCATCCATCTCCGGCATGTGGCAGTCCATCAGGATCAGATCATAGGTGTTTTGGGTAGCAGCTTCGACAGCTTCAAGACCATTCCCGGCAAGATCCATCTCACAGCCCAGTGCCATCAACATGCTGATGGCCACCTCCTGGTTCACCAGATTATCCTCAGCCAGGAGAATCTTCCCTTTCAGTTTTTCAGTCGCCTGACCTGCGTCGGCAACGGCAGCGACTTGTTCACCCATAACCTCCCGCAGGCACAGCAGCAATTGCTGTTGGCGTACAGGTTTCTGTAGATGGCGGGCAATACCACACGCCTGGGCAATCGACGATTCCGCATCGAATTCAGTCGAGCTGAGCATCACCAGATGTGGCGCAGGTATGGACGAGTCATTGCGGATGGAGCGCGCCAGTTCAAGGCCATCCATCTCCGGCATGTGCCAGTCGAGCAGCACAATCTGGTAGGGGTCACCTCCATCGGCGGCCTGACGCAACCGTTCAAGCGCCTGTCTCCCGGAATCAACACTGCCGTTCCTCATGCCCCAGGCGATGACCTGGTTGTGGAGAATCTCCCGGTTGGTAACATGGTCGTCAACGATAAGGACACGGACACCTTCCAGGATATCGTGGTTCGGCGCTTGAGGCCGTTCCTCTATTGCGGCCTCAAGTTCTATTTTGAAACTGAAATGTGCACCCTCCCCCGGAATACTCTCAAGTTCGATCGCGCCACCCATGAGCTTGACCAGACGACTGGCGATAGCCAGACCCAGGCCCGTACCACCAAACCGCCGAGTTGTGGAGCTGTCAGCCTGGCTGAAGGCATTGAAGACATCACCCTGCTGCGAAATGGGGATACCGGGGCCGGTATCAGAGACTTCGAAGGCTATCTGCATGCTGTTGACATGCCGTTCGCTGGTTCTTACCCAAAGACGCACCTCACCCCGTTTGGTGAACTTCACGGCATTTCCCAGCAGGTTAACCAGAATCTGCCGTAATCGCACGGCATCGCCCCGAACCCATCGGGGCAAATCAGGCGGCAGATTGGGAATCAGTTCGAGCCCCTTGCGATGGGCCTGGTTGGCCACCAGCTCCAGGGTGTCTTCCAACAGCGTTCGAAGATCGAAATCCTCTTTATTGAGTTGAAGTTTATCTGCCTCGATCTTGGAGAAATCGAGGATGTCATTGATAACCCCCAGCAGAGACTCTGCAGAACGATGAGCGGAATCCGCCAGACGGTGAGCACGCACGTCCAAACCGGTATCCAGCAACAGTTCCGTCATGCCCAGCACGCCGTTCATGGGGGTGCGAATTTCATGACTCATGGTGGCAAGAAATTCGCTCTTGGCCCGACTGGCAGCTTCCGCGCCCTCCTTGGCCTCCTGCAGACTTGCCGTGCGCTCAGAGACCTTCTGCTCCAGCCCCTCCCGGTAGGAGGATAGCTTTTTATCACGTCCTTCAATCTGCCCCAACATAGTGTTGAAGCGTTCGATGAGTGTGCCAATCTCATCATTGTCGCCAGGCTGCAGACGCAGACTGAAATTCTTCTGATCTGCGACATCCTGCATGCCGTTGACTAGATTATTGATAGGACCCGAGATGCGGCGCTGCATGGAGTACGAGAGAAGATATACCCCCAGCATAATGCCGACCAACAACAGCCCTGAAATCAGCAGATAATCGATGATCTGGTCATATAGGGGGTCCAGACTCGCCTCGATGAACAGATGGCCAATCACCTCGCCATCCAGGGTGACGGGTTTCAGCAGATCCAGATCGTCCCCGGCAAAACGGTACTCAATTCTTTTCGACTGACCCAACTCGCTAAACCAGGCCTTGTCTTCATTTTCGATACGGGCTTGTACCCCGGAATCTTGCGGATAAGCGGCAAACATTTGCCAGTTATCCTGATAGAGAATCGCGCCATTAACATCCGCTTGGTTTTTCAGTGATAACAGAAGCTTTTGCGCTGTCTTCGGATCATCGAAAGTGAGTGCGGCAGTGGAGTTGGTACTGATGAAGTCCGCCAGTACCGAAACACGCTCAACCAAAGCCTCACGATAGGAGACAACCTCCAGGACAATATGGCTGACA
The DNA here is from genome assembly GCA_003660235.1 of bacterium endosymbiont of Escarpia laminata. Lineage (GTDB taxonomy): Bacteria > Pseudomonadota > Gammaproteobacteria > Chromatiales > Chromatiaceae > QGON01. The sequence continues at coordinate 34,685 of QGON01000070.1, forward strand.
GAGACAATCAACAGCGCGACGCCGCTGATCAACAGGATCATCCGTCTTATCTTTTGTGCGATGTTGATGTTACTGAGAAAATCCATTGTTCTGCTTAATTTTCCGGTGAATCCAAAACCGTAGCCAAATCCAAAAGAGGGGCTGCAATCTTCAGGCCTGACCTTCTGGCGCTCTCAAGGTTGATCAGGAAACCAATGCGTTTTTTGCCACGGGTGAACTCGATGATGCCGCCCTGTTCTGCAAAACCTTCTGTGTCACCCAAGGTCAATATCGGCCGGCCTTTCAATTTCTGAAGGATGGCACCCATAAAGGGCCGCTTGGATTTGCTGATAAAAACCACCTGACAGCTGTCACCAATGGACTCGGACTGGGTAAAACGGCGAATCCGCACTGTCCGACCGGCAGCCTTACGCTGCTCCAGGGCATCAAGAGCCGAGCCGAAGACGTCCTCACCCAGTACACAGATACCAAAACGCCCGGACTTGTCAGCGCCCGAGGAGGCGGGCCATTCAACGAATTTACTCAGCTTGTAGACCAGCGCGGCCTTGAGCTTGTATTCCGCGTCGGGGGAGGCGGCGATAAGCTGCAGCGGCAACAGCACCATCAACAACCACAGACAGCACAGTCTGAGCCTTGGCAGCCATTGGGGTGCAACTTGTGAGGGTAATTCAAGCATCATGCTTTAGAACTATTCGGCTTCCAATCCGGCGCTATTCAGAAATCGAAACGAATCATACCGTAGACTGAGCGTTCAACTTCGGTCTGTGTGGCAAAAGTCTCTCCCACAAATTCCGCATGATGATTCTGCAGCAGGTTCTGTCCAACCAGAGAGAGTTCCAGATCCTCCCAGGGCCGCCAGGCCAAGCGGGTATTCAGGCTGGTGTAACTCGGTATCAGTATCGGTATTTGTGCAGAGGAAAAACTGCTTGCCGCAAGCTCATCCACGTAGTAAGCCCAGAGATCCAACGACCACTCATTGGACAAATCCATGGCGGAGCGAACCGAGAGCTGATGTTTGGGACTGGATCCCTCCACGACAGGGCCAGTGACGATGTCGGTGCTATCACTGGCCGTCTCTTGCTCCACCTCGATGTAACTGTAGTTTGCCTGTAAGCGCCACCATTCGAGCAGATGCCAGTCCATCGCCAGCTCAAGACCACGGCTTGTTGCCTCCTGCTTGTTATCGAAAACTCTCTCTGTGAGAGCCACAGATTCAAAAGTTCCAAGGTTGTTGTATTGGTTGTAAAAAAGCGCAAGATCCAAGGAGAGGCGTTCAGCCGGTTGCACCCGATAGCCCAGCTCGATCGCAGTCAGCTCTTCTGCCTCAAAATCCTCATTTCCATGGATCGTAAGGATTAATGGCGGAATCGGCGGAGGTCCTATCGGGATAATTCGGGGCACGATGCTTGAGCTATCCTCCACCCGGGAAGGCGTGCGCACTGCGCGTGAAACAGAAGTCCAAAGGGTGTGGCCCTCCTTGGGTAACCAGAGCAGGCGGGCGCTGGGTTGAATCTCCAAGCCGGTATAGTCGTTATGCTCAAACTTGGAACCCAGGGTCAGGCGCAGGGTATCTGGCGCCAGTTCAATCTCATCCTGCACGAAAGTGCTAAAAAGATCGGAGGTCTGTTCATCCGGCAACAGCGAAATTGGAAAGGTGTTGTCGAACTTATCCTTGATGCGACGGAAACCCAGCCCCCATACGATGTCATGCCCTTCCAGAGGATTGAACTGGTGCTGAAAATCAATATCCAGGGTATCGTGACGCTGTCCCAGAATCGCCTCTTTGCGCTCATTGTGGTCGTAATAGACCTGCAGCGTGGTAGATGAGTATTCAGATAAACGCTGTTCCCACCGCCCCAGCAGATTCCAGCCGGAAGCCTCAATGTTATCCGCCACATTCGAATCGCTGTAGGGAGGACTGTTGGCTGGGTCTGAGGGATCCTGGGTGACGCCCTGAAGAATCTGATTCTCATCCGTCTCGTAGATATCCCCCTGCAGGGTCCATTGGTTTGATGCATTCAAAACACCATCCACCCGGAAACCGGCACGCAAGGAGTTCCAGTCATCTCCGGCCTGTTCATCCAGCGATGGAGCGAAGCTGCTGTCCCGATCATTGTATTTAAGATAAATCCTGCCGAAGGTCTGCTCGCCCAACTCCGCGCCGTAACGCAGACTGGTAAAGGCTTTCTCCTCGTTGCCGGCGCCCGCCACCACAAGTCCACCCTGGGTCTCAGAGGCCTGTTTGGTGATGATATTGATCACGCCATTGACCGCGTTGGCGCCCCAGACCGTGGCGCCTGGGCCACGAATCACCTCGATACGGTCGATATCTTCCAACACAGTGTCCTGAACCTCCCAGTAGACGCCGGAGTAGGAAGGGGCATAGACACTGCGTCCGTCAATCAATACCAGCAGCTTGTTGGCGAACTGGGCATTGAATCCACGACTGGAGATTGCCCATTTGTTGCTGTCCATCTTCGTCACCTGGATACCCGGCGCCAGACGCAATGCCTCGGGAATACTGGTAACGCCGGATCGACGGATGTCATCCTGGGTAATCACGTATGCCGCAGCGGCTACCTCATTGAGCCGCTGTTTCTTTTTGGAAACAGAGGTCACCTCCATTGACAGCAGATCCTCCAGTCCCAGATCCAGGTAATCATCCACCGATTCTTCAGCTAAAACCGGCGTGGAGAGCAGCGCCGCTGAGATAAGGGCGATTAGGCACAATGGGGATTTGCAATAAATCATCGTCGTTTTCATTACACTTTTTCCAGCGTTGAGCGCATTCAGAAATTCACGCGAACCAGCCCGTAGGCCGAGCGTTCCACCTCGGTTTGAATCAGGAGATATTCTCCAGTGAACTCCGGGTGATGGTTGTCCAGCAGATTTTGCCCGACCAGTGAGAGTTCCAGGTTTTTCTGTGGACGCCATGCGAGCCGGGCATTCAGGCTGGTGTATTCCTCGACTGGGATATCCACTGTAGAAGCGGGGCTTTTGAGCTCGTCCACATAGTAGGCCCAGAGATCCAACGACACGTTGTTGCTCAGATCCATCATGGAACGCAGCGAGAACTGGTGTTTTGGGCTGCCACCGCTACCTAAGATGCCGCCGGCAAAGTCGGAGACTTCGATAAAACTGTAGTTGGACTGCAATCGCCACCATTCCAGCGCTCGCCAGTCCACGACCAACTCCATGCCATAGCTGTGGGCCGAGATGTTGTTGTCATACTGGAGATCGGCGAGAGGATTCAACGGATCTAAGCTTTGGAAGTTCTGGATGTTGTCGTAGTCGTTGTAAAACAGCGCCAGATCGAAGGAGAGATTCTCCCTGGGCTGGATTCGATAGCCGGTCTCATAAGCCAGGAGCACTTCCGATTCGAAGGCCTCGTTGCCTATCGTGTGGATCTCAGCAGGGGGGAATGGGGGCGGAAGCGGCACAATGAAGGCAATGTTCATTGAGCCATATTCAACACTGGAGGGGGTTCTTACCGCTCGGGAGACCGACCCCCACAGGGTAGTGCGATCATCAGGCAGCCAGGCCATGCGGGCGTTGGGCTGTACTTCATAGCCGGTGAAATCGTTATGTTCAAACTTGGACCCCAGAGTCAGGCGCAGGGTTTGCGGCAGCAGTTCGATCTCATCCTGCACAAAGGCACTGTAGAGATTCAAACTGTTGGGATAGATAGCGACCATGTAGGTGTTGTCGAACGCCTCTTCGATATGGCGATAGCCCAGACCCCAGATGATATCGTGGCTCTCAAATGCCCTGAACTGATGCTGGAAGTCCAGGTCGAGGGTATCGTGGCTCTGTTTGATAAACCCCTCTGAGCGTTCGGTATGGTCGTAATAGAGCTGTAGTGCGGTGCTGGCCTGTTCGGAGAGTTGGTGGTTCCATTTACCCATCAGGTTCCAGCCGGAAGAGTCGACCTTGTCCGGTCTGTTCGCCGCCAGAAAGGTGGGGGCGAACACGGCATTGGCAGGGTCGCTGGGGTCCATCCAGAAATTAACCTTCTGATTCTCATCGGCATCGTAGAGATCCCCCTGAAGGCTCCAGCTGTCGATCTCAGTGAGCTGGCCATCAACGCGAAAACCACCCCGCAGGCTTTTCCAGTCATCCCCGGCGTCACCGTACAGATCGGAAGCATAGGATTGGTCCCGATCATTGTATTTGAGGTAGAAACGGGCATGGGTATCCGACGCCACTTCAGCGCCATAACGCAGGCTGGCGAAAGACTTCTCCTCATTTCCCGCACCGGCCACCAGCAAGCCGCCATGGGTCTCTCCCGCATGCCTGGTAATGATATTGATCACACCATTGACCGCATTGGCGCCCCACACCGCCGCACCGGGACCACGAATCACCTCAATGCGATCGATATCTTCCAGCAGGGTGTCCTGGGCATCCCAGTAAACCCCGGAAAAAGTTGGCGAGTAAACCGATCGGCCATCGATCATCACCAACAGTTTGTTGGCGAATTGACCGGTGAACCCACGACTGCTGATGGCCCATTTATTGGCGTCGATCCGGCCCACCTGGATACCCGGCGCCAGTCTTAGCGCCTCGGGAATACTGGTGACGCCGGAGCGGCGGATATCCTCTTTTGAAATGACAAAAACCGCTGCGGCCACCTCGTTGAGTCGCTGTCTTTTCTTGGAGACCGAGGTGACCTCCATGGACAGCAGATCTTCCAGATCCAGTTCCAAATAGGACTCCAGCGATTCTTCAGCTGAGATCGCACCGGATAGCAGAACGGATGATAAAAGAGTGGACAGGAGCAGTTGGCGTTCGCCACAAAACATCGACATTTTCAAAACACTCATTGCGGAGTTCTTTTCCAGCAGGCCTGAACAGGCGTAACTGATTGCTCAGGGCATCAATCACCTTGTTCTATCGGCTGAGTGCAGAATTTCTTTACAAACAAGCTACCCCGCTACAAACAGGCGAAGTTGTTTATGTTGGTGCGCATAGCGCACCAAACGCTATAGGTAGTTGAACAGAGACAATCCCTGGAGCTTGACGAAGGATTGCTGGGCCGCCTGCAATACCAGCAACTGTTGCTGATAGCGGCTCAGGGCTTCGGCCATATCCAGATCCTCCACCTCAGACTGCGCAGTCTTCATGGTTAACAGGAAATCCTCATTGACCGTGGACTGCTCAGCTATCGCGTTCAGTCGCGTACCGGCTGATGCGCGAAAATTTGTGGTGTGCACCAACCCGACCTGAACATCGTCCAACAATGCAGTATTGGGCGCATCCGCCTCCAGCCCGGCGGCGATCTGGTGCACTGTCTCGAACAGATTGCGCTTGACCGGGAGAGGGGGTGCGGTGCTCGTATCGAGGTTCATGAAAACATCGAAACCGTTGTCCCTGTCCTGAATCCGGCGATCGGCGGCTATCTGCAACTGGCGCGATCCCATATCACCACTGTAAACAAAAGTCCCATCGACCGGATTGCTGAAAGGGGGCTGATCTGCAGCGTAACCTGCAAAGATATACTCGCCGTTGCTGTCCTTGGTGTTGGCCAGAGAGAGCAGTCCCTCGTTGAGTTGACGGACCTCTGCGGCGATATCCCGGCGCTGATCGCCGGTAAGTGTGTCGGTCTGGCCCTGGATCGCCAGTTCGTGAACCCGGTGCAGGATATTCCCCACGCTTGCCAACGCCGTCTCTTCCAACTCAAGACGGGCACGGGCACGGTCTGCATTGTCCTGGTATTGATCAACCCGGCTGATAGAGCTCTTCAGATCTAGCAGATACGCAGAGCCGGCAGGATCGTCTTTGGGACTGAGGATACGTTTTCCGGATGAGATCTGATCCTGGGTATGACTCAGTTTAGTCTGCTGCTCCAGCATGCTGCTGATGCCTTTTTCAAACAGCATGTTGGTGGAGATGCGTAACATATCAATTACCTCCTGACTGCGCTGAGCAGGGTATCGAAAAGGCTGGAGGCCACAGATATCACCTGAGCCGATGCCTGATAGGCCTGCTGGAACTGCACCAGCTTGGCCGCCTCTTCATCGAGATTGACCCCGGACATTTCATCCAGCGCCGCCTTGCTTCGCTCCAGCAATCCCTCCTGGGCAGCCAGATTCATCTCAGCGTGGTGTGTTTTTGCCCCCAGGTCGGAGACCATCTGGGAATAGGCCTCCCCGAAGGTTGCGGTGCCGCCAAACAGGGTATCCATCCCCTGAAGACCCGCCATCGTCAATGCATTGCGATTGTCACTCTTACCGTTGGTGTTGTTGCCTACAGTGAACTGATCCCCCACTACCGGCGTACCGGAGATGGAAAAGGAGATGCCGCCAAAGGCATCGAATTGGCCAACCTTGGCCGTCACCGGAAAAGACTTGCCGGTACTTTCGGTGGCCGGGTCATAGAGGATGTAATCATTGGGTGCGCCCACTGGCCCGTTGGCAACGGTAAAACCTGGATTGCCCGCACCATCCGCATCAGCGACAAAAGTAAACTGCATCGCTGCACCGTAAGGCAGTCCATTCGTATTCGAAACCACCGGCTGGCTCATCACCGCATCACCACTGTTGGCAGGGTTGCCGTTGGCATCGGTAAGCGGCCGGCTCGACAGGCGGCTGGCGGCTGCCAGTTTATCCGTATCGTGAAGCAACAGATCAAAACCGTCCGCGCCGTCGCGGGTGGGACGTATCTGAAAACTGTCACCTACCGCAACACCTGCCGAATCAATGCTCAACGAGAATCCATCCTGTGCATAGGTAAAGGGCGAAGCGCCTCCGGTGTTGATGCTGAACGTCTGATTATCGGATTGGCGCGTCAGAGTGTAGGTATTCAGCGCCGTGTATTGCAGCGTGTAATCGCTGGCAGTCAGATCTCCCACATTGGTATAGGTGGCGGTCACCGCACCACCCGCATTGTTGGCGTTGGGCAGAATATCGACGCTGCCCAGGGAAAATATGTCGGCACCGGCCAATCCATCCAGATCAAGCCCCAGCGCGTGCTGGCTGTTCAATTCGTCTGCGATACCCAGTGCAACAAGCCCCAGATGATTCTGGGCCGGGTCAAGAATGTCGTCGCGAAAACCGAGCAGACCACCCAGTTGACCGCCGGTAATATGGTCGGTAACCACTTGGGTACCGTAAACAGTGGTAAACGCCAGATCCCGCTGGTCCGGGTCACCATTGTTGTTCTGGGTTGACAGCGTCGCCGCCTGAGTATCCATCACCAGCGCCTGTCCCTTGCCGATAAAGACATTCATGGAACCGTTACGCTGTTCGAGTACCTGTATGTCGACCAGTTTAGATAACTCATCGAGCATCTGATCACGCTGATCCAGCAGATCATTCGGCAGCGCTGAGAGTCCACTGTTGGAGGCGTTTGCCACCTGCACATTGAGTTCTGCGATGGATGTAGCCAGGCGATTGACCTCATCGACCGCAAAATCGAGTTGATCGTTCAGGCGGCTGCGCACCGCTTCGATCTCGCCATCGATATAGTGAAACCGATCCACCAGTGATTCAGCTTCCGCCAATACCAGTTGGCGTGCCGGGACTGCTGAAGGATCATCAGCCAGCCCCTGGACGGCATTAAAAAAGTCCTGCATGGCCGGTCCCATACCGAGTGCCGAATCGGCCACCAGATTGTCCAGTCGCAGGGCGGAGTTGTAGTAGACATCGAGTTCTTCAGTGGCGGACTGACTGCGCCTGACCGAAGTGGAGAGAAAGTTGTCGTACTGACGGTCGATACCGGCCAGCTGGACACCTGAACCGTTCCACCCGGTTGTGTTATAGCCGGTATTACGGGTCGCAAAGTCCACCTGCTGACGGCTGTAGCCCTCAGTGTTGACGTTGGCGATGTTGTGGCCAACGGTATTCAACGCCTGCTGATTACTCAGCAGGGCAGAAACACCAATCGACAGAATACCGCTCATCTCATTAACCTCTCATCCGCCGGAATTCCGCACGGAAACACTCGAAACCTTATATCGGCTTGTGAACTGACTCCTTGAGTCCCGCCACCGCCTGCTTCATCTCGCTACCCTGCATCACCCGCATGATCTTCTCGGCATAAGCCGGATCTGTGGCATAACCCGCCTGCTGCAGCGCACCGAAATAGGCTTGGCTATCGTGGGTATTCCCCAACGCCTCCGCATAACGGGGGCTTTCCCGCAGAAAGGCCACATAATCCTGAAAACTCTCATCAAAGGAGTCATAGGCACGAAATGACTCGCGGCGTTTTACCGCTACGCCATCGACATACTCCAGGGTCTCGACCCTGACCCGGTCACCGTCCCAGCGCTGATCCGCCTTGATACCAAAAAGATTGTGGCTGCTGCGGCCATCGCCAGCCTGCATCACATGACCTCCCCAGCCCGACTCCAATGCCGCCTGGGCCAGCAGGGCCTGCGGCGCCAGCCCCAGTGAGGCCGCTGCATCCGCCGCCGGTTGCCACAAACCCTGCACGAAGGTTTCTGGAGAATCGATATCGCTGGCAATTTCCGGGGTTGCTGGGGTCTGCTGCAACTCAACCGGCGACGGGGCAAGGGACTTCAGCTGCTGCAAAGGTACTGCAGCCACGGTCGTCCTGTTGCGATAGAGATCGAGGCCGAAAGCGGCCTCTCCCTGCGCCTGCGCCGGGGCGCCTAACTGCCGCTTGAGCATTTTACCGATCCCCAGCCCACCACTCTCTGCCATATGCACCGAGAGTTGCTGGTCATACATCTCCTGATAAAATTTAGTGCGCTCACTGTCGAACAGCCCATCGCCAAAGCTGGCCTGCCGCATCTGCTTCACCATCATCTGCACAAACAGGGATTCAAACTGACTCGCCACTTTGTCCAGAGAGCCAGCCTGGTCCTGCCGGGCCTGATGTTTCAGATCAGCCAATCCCTGAAAATCGGTGTAGATGCTGGGGTTCACCTGCATGATCAGATCACGATCAGTTCTGCGCGCAAGGCCCCAGCCTCTTTCAGCGCTTCAAGGATGGCCACCAGATCACTGGGGGCCGCCCCCACTTCATTGACCGCGCGCACCACCTCATCCAGAGAGACGCCGGGATCGAAGAGAAACATATGATTGGCCTCTTCCGTCACCCCCACATCACTTTGGGGGACTACCGCAGTCTGTCCCCCAGAGAAGGCACCGGGTTGGGAGACCTCGGCATTCTCGCTGATACTGACCACCAGGTTGCCGTGGGAGACGGCTGCGGGATAGACCCGTACCTGACTGTTGATCACCACGGTGCCTGTGCGGGAGTTGATGATGACCTTTGCCGGTGCACTGCCCGGTCTCACCTGCAACTCCTCCAGCATGGCGATAAAACTCACCTTCTGTCCGGGATCCATAGGGGCATTGACCCGGATCGAGGTGGCATCCAAAGGTTTTGCGGTACCGGGACCTATAGCCAGATTGATCGATTGCGCCACCCGCATCGCGGTGGTGAAATCACCGTCATTGAGATTGAGGGTGATGCTGCGTCCCTTACCGAAATGGTTCACCACCTCGCGCTCCACCGTGGCGCCATTGGGGATACGCCCGGCACTGGGAATATTCACCGTGACTTTCGAGCCATCCTGTCCGGAAGCGGTCAGTCCCCCCACCACCAGGTTGCCCTGTGCCAATGCATAGTTGCGGCCATCCGCACCTTTCAGCGGCGTCATCAACAGGGTACCGCCACGCAGACTCTGGGCATTACCCAGGGATGAGACCGTGATGTCGATCTCCTGACCGATCTTGCTGAAAGGAGGCAGATTGCCGTGCACGATAACTGCCGCCACATTCTTGGGTTTGATCTTGACCCCCGGCGGGATCTGCACCCCGAACTGGCTCAACATATTGCGCAGACTGTTGAGGGTATAGGGCGAATCGGTATCCTTGTCACCAGTACCATTCAATCCCACCACCAGGCCGTAGCCAATCAGCTGATTGAGGCGTACTCCCGAGATGGAGGTGAGATCCTTGATTCGTTCGGCAGCCACTGGAGTGGCAAGCAACCATGCCGCTGCTATCAACAACAGGGCTCCATTGCGAAATAAAGTGCTTTGCAGGGTCATTTTACTCACCACATCGATTAGAAGGGCATTAGTGCGCTATTGAAGAAACGCGCCAGCCAGCCCATGGAACTGGTATCCGCGAGGGCGCCGTCACCCACGTAGATAATGGTCGGGTCGGCTATGCGGGTCGACTCGACAGTATTCTCCGGCGTGATATCCATCGGGCGCACGATGCCGGAGAGGCGGATATATTCGTTTCCCTGATTGATGCCAATGCGTTTTTCGCCCCGGATCATCAGGTTGCGATTGGGCAACACCTCGACCACGGTCACTGTGATATTGCCGGTCAACGCATTACTTTGGGATGAACTGCCCTCTCCCTTGAAGTCGTTGGCGGAAGAGGTACCGAAAGCCAATGAATTGTTATCATTGCTGGCCAACGGGATGATGCCCGGCGCGCTGAACTGCACTGTGGAGCCGAGGATCGTGGGATTGCCTATCTCATTCTTCGTACTCTTCTTGGCGTTGGTCTTGGCCGATTTATTGGCGGAGGTGGTTTCTGACAGCGTCACCGTCAAGAGATCACCGACCCGGCGCGCGCGCAAATCCTCAAACCATGAAACCTCATGGCCATTTTGAAAGATGGAGCCGTTACCCTGGGACACAGGCGGCGGCGCCACCGGTCGCACCGGCGCATAGTTGATATCCCGCACCGGCCCTTGGGTCTGGCAACCGGAAAGCAGTAACAGACCCAGCAACAGTGGCATCAATCGAAAGAGAAGCACTTTCATCGTCTCACTCACCCTTAAAGCTGGTTGCTCACATAGGCCAGCATTTCATCAGTCGTGGAGATCGCCTTGGAGTTCATCTCGTAGGCCCGCTGGGTCTCGATCATGTTCACCAGCTCCTCCACCACATTGACATTGGAACTCTCCAGCGCACCCTGAATGAGGGTGCCGGTACTGTCGGTGCCGGGTACAGCAGTATTGACGCCGCCACTGGCGTTCGATTCACGGAACAGGTTGTCACCGATGGGCGCCAGACCCTGAGGATTGGCGAAGTAGGCCAGTTCAATCTGCCCGATCTGGGTCGGGGTGGTATTGCCTGACTGAAGTGCGGAAACCACGCCGTCGGAGCCCACCGTAATGCTGGTGGCATCAGTCGGCACAGTCATCGCCGGCTGCAGTTCATAACCGTTCGTGGTCACCACCACACCATCCGCAGTGAGGCTGAAGGTACCGTCCCTGCTGTAGACGATGCTGCCGTCGGGATGCAGAACCTGGAAATAACCCTTGCCCTGAACAGCCATATCCAGCGAATTGCCGGTCTGCACGATATTACCCTGGCTGTGCTGTTTCTGGGTCGCCACAACTCTGACGCCGGTGCCGACCATCAGGCCGGAAGGCAGTTCGGTGGTCTCGGATGACTGGGCGCCCACCTGGCGAATATTTTGGTAGATCAGGTCATTGAAGACCGCTCGATCCCGCTTGTAGCCGGTGGTATTGACGTTGGCCAGATTGTGGGAGATCACAGACATATTCGTCTGCTGTGCATCCAGGCCGGTTTTTGCTATCCAGAGTGAGGGATACATGGTTGGTTCCTCGCTTCCCGTAAATTCAGTTTCAATCTGAAATATGCAATTTCCTCGCCAACTTCGTCGTATCAGGAAGAAAAGACAATGTTCGCAGGAGAAGCCGTGCCGGTTCCCCTACGCTTGAACCGGCCTACGTCTCCTTATCAAAACAAAAAAGGCGCGGCGGTATGACATCTAATACCGTGGCGCCTCAGATTATTGTAGTGGGATCAACTCATGCGCAGTAACGCAGAACTGGCGCTGTCCATCTCCTCGGCTGTCTTCATCATCTTGACCTGCATCTCGAACTTACGCCCCAGTTCGATCATGTTTACCAGCGCGTCGGCCACGTTGACGTTGCCGCTTTCGATACCACCGGAGACCAGCTCAATGTTTGCGTCAGGCGGCAATTCCGTCGGTTCCCGCAGATGCAACAAGCCATCTTCACCCTTTATCAGATCTTCGGATGGCGAACTCACCAGCTTGATTCGGTCCACGATCGCCAGGGCCTCGGGAGTCGAACCTTCCGGCAGGATGGTAATAGTACCGTCGTTGCCGATCTCGATCTTTTCGTGGGGCGGCAAGGCAATCGGCCCGCCATTGCCGATCACCGGCAAATCTTCGCCGTTTGTGAGAATGCCGTTGGCATCAACCTTCAGATCACCACGCCGGGTATAGGCTTCAGTGCCATCCGGCGCCTGCACTGCGATATAGCCTTCACCCTTTATCGCCACATCCATGTCGTTGCCGGTAGACTGGATGCTGCCTCTGGTAAAGTCGATAGCAGATCGCTCATCCATGGCGTAGACACGGGTTGGATGACCGGGACCAAACACCGGCATACTGCGGAACTGATTCAGATCCGCCATGAATCCCGGCGTATTGACGTTGGCCAGATTGTGGGAGTTGCTGGCTTGAGCCAGCAGGGTCTCCTTGGCCCCACTCATGGCGACAAACAACATACGGTCCATGATCTACTCCTGTTATCGGATATTGATCACTGTCTGGGTGATCGCATCCGCCGTGGTGATCACCTGCGCGTTGGCCTGGAAATTACGTTGCGCGGTAATCAGGTTGACCAACTGCTGGGCAATATCCACATTCGAGTTCTCCAATGCACCGGACTGGATAACACCGATACCGGCAGAGCCAGCCTCACCCAACTGCGCATCGCCTGAGGCAAAGGATTCCACCCAACTGGTATCACCAACCTGCCGCAGTCCCTGCTCGTTATTGAAGTGGGCCAGCGCCACCTTGCCCAAAGCCTCTGAGCGGCCGTTGGTAAAGCGGGCAAAAACCACGCCATTGGCGTCTACATCCACCCCACTCAGGGTGCCCGAGGTGAAGCCGTTCTGGGTCAGTTCGTTCACTGCAAAGCCGGCACCAAACTGGGTGGCGTTACTGTAATCGAAGGTCATACCGGCAATCGGCGCCGCACCCACCGCTGGGGTGAATGTACTCATGGTCACCTGCCCGGTGGCGCCTACATCCCCGGCACCGGATATCAGCAGGCCACTGGTATCAAAACGGAGATCCGCCTCAGGACTGCCATCCAATGCCGGAACATTGACATTGTCTACGAAGGTATAGGCACTCCACTGGTTGGGGTTTGCCGCCTCCCTTACGTAATACATGGACATCGTATGGGATGCACCCAGGGAGTCGTAGATGGTGGTTGCAGTGGAGTGGTTGTAACTACCTGCGAGCGGCGGAAAGACTGCCGCATTGAAGGGCGTACCCGGAACCGGCTCCGCAGCATCCAGGTTAACCGTGGAGATCACGGCGCTGGTAGCTCCCGGATCACCGGAAACCACCGGCAGATTCAGATCAGTGGTGGTGCCGGTATTGAACAGCGTCCCGGCAGGATCCACCGGGGGAAAAACCTGCAGCCTGGCTTGCGTATGGTTCACCACATAGCCGTCGCGATCCACGCTGAATGAGCCCGCCCGGGTGAAACTCCGGTCACCGTTTTCACTCTGCGTGACAAAGAAACCTTCACCGTTAAGGGCGAGGTCCAGATTATTAGCGGTGAAATCGATACTGCCCTGCCCAAACTGCTGGGCCACACCTGACACACGCACACCGCTACCGGACACAGTGCTGCTGACGTCAGTGAGAGAGTTGGCGTAGATATCGGCAAACTCGGCACGCGACTCCTTGAAACCTATCGTACTGGCGTTGGCGATATTGTTGCCGGTCACCTCCAGGTCAGTGGAGGCGGCATCCAGTCCACTCAATGCAATTCGAAATGCCATGGTGTTTCTCCTTTATATAAAAAATTTTTTGTAACTGCTCAGAAGATCTGGGCGACATTGTTCATGGATATCTGCCCAAGACCCTGGATATTCAGGCCAAGACCGTCGGCGCCCCCAAGATTGACACTATCGACCCTGGCGTTGAGGTAGACATAGGGGGAGAGCTCTGCATCATCCACCGTGGCATGGGCGGTAATCTCGTAGACGCCTTCCGGCATGTAGTTTCCTCTATCGTCATAGCCATCCCAGCTGAAGTTGATCTGCCCCGCCGACTGAGATCCAAGCTCAATCTCCCGCACAAGTGCGCCGGAGGCATCGGTCACCCGTACCGTAAGATCAGCGGCTGAAGAGGGTAGCTCAGTGACACCCTTGACGCTGCCGCCATTGGAGAGCCAGCCGCTGTTGGTGGCGACGAGTACCTCATGCCCCACCAGGTTGGCCGCCTGCAATGCCTGACCTGAAGTCAGATCTGCACTCAGCCCCGTGAAGGCGCTGTTCAGATCCTTGATGCCGGAGACAGTAGAGAACTGCGATATCTGCGTTGCCAGCTGCGAGTTATCCATCGGTTTGGTGGGATCCTGATGATTGAGCTCGGTAATCATCAGGTTGAGAAAATCGTCCATCCCCAGCTCATTGCTGTTGTTGGCCGACTCCTGGGTTGTCAATCCCAGACCAGAGTAGATATCATTGTTGGTTGAGATCGTAGTCATCGTAAACTCCTTACTGGCCCATGCGGATTGTGGCGATGAGCATCTGCTTGGCGGCGCTGGCCACCTCGACATTGCTCTGGTAGGAACGGGAAGCGGAGATCATATTCGCCATCTCCTCCACCATATTGACGTTGGGACGGTAGATATAACCCTCCTCATCGGCCATGGAGTGGTTCGGCGCATACTCCTTTATCAAGGGCGCCTTACTCTCGACCACCCCGGCCATCCTCACGCCAACCGCCGGGTTTTCACCACCCATCTCATCAAATACCGCTTTGAAAACCGGCTGACGGGCCTTATAGGTTTCACCGATACTGCTGCTGACGCTATCGGCATTGGCCATGTTGCTGGCCACCAGATTCAGCCGCAGACTCTGTGCACTCATGCCTGATGCGGCGGTATCAAAAACCTTGAACATGGACATGACTATTCACCTCTAATGGCTGACCGCAGGCCACTCACCTTGCCGTTGAGAAAACGCAGACTCGCCTGGTACTCCACTGAATTTGTAGCAAACGCGGCATGCTCCTGCTCCGTGTCCACTGTATTGCCATCCAGAGAAGGCTGAGTGGGGGAACGATAGAGCATCTGCGTCGGCGGAATCAGACCGTTATCTGTCTGAATGTGCCTGGCGTTGGTGGTCTGCATACGCACCGGCCCCTGCATCTCACCTGCCAGCACCTTGTGGAAATCGAAATCCCGCGCTTTAAAACCGGGGGTGTCGGCATTCGCCAGATTGCTGGCGATCACCTCGGCACGGCGGGCACGCAACTGCAGGGCCTGTGGATGGATCCCCAATGCGTCGTCGAAATTCATGAGCGGCTCCGTAGAAAACTGTTCACTACGAAAAATGCAGGGATCGTGCCAAGTTTCTTCTTGGTCGCACAATTGCTCAACGTAGGAGCGGCGAGGCGCCGCTCCTACGAAACCATAAGCAGGATTACGTTGAAAATAGGAAAAGCGGCAAACATCCGCCGCCGGGCGGCAAGGGTTGCCGGAATGGTTCAGTTCGATTTCAAGCGGTAGGCAATAGCGCCACCAACCATCTGCATCTCAAAACGATCGGTAATCTGTGCAAGGGATTCAGTAGAGCCCAGAAAGAGATAGCCACCGGGATTGAGGGACTGCGACATGCGCTCCACAATCTTTTTCTTGAGGTCTGAGGAGAAATAGATCAGCACATTGCGGCAAAAAATAGTGTCGAATCGTCCCAGTGACGCATAATTGCCGTTGAGATTGAACTCCCTGAACCTGACACGTTGACGAATCTCCGGCTTGACCTCCAGACAACTGTTGTTTTCTCTGGGTATAAAATAGCGTTGTTGCTGCTGAGCATCCAGTCCCCGGTTGATGGACAAACCGCAGTAGATGCCCTGCCGTGCCTCTTCGAGCACTCTGCTGGAGATGTCTGTCGCCAGGATCTCGACCCCCCTATTACGGCGGCCAGGAGACTGTTTCCAGTAGTCCTCCACCGCCATGCTGAGAGTATAGGGTTCCTGTCCACTGGAACAGGCAGCGGACCAGATTTTGACCGGACTGCCGCCCTTTTGATCGAGTTCAGGTAATATTTTTTCGCGCAGCATGCTGAAATGCCCCTGATCACGAAACCAGAAGGTCTCGTTGGTGGTCATCGCATCGATCACCCGAACTCTCAGTCCTCTCTGGCCAGGCACCTTGAGCTGTTTGAGCAGCCCGCCCAGGGAGTCCACCTCAAACTCCGCCATCAAGCCATTCAGGCGGCTGGCAACCAGATACTCTTTGCCGTCACCCAGCAAAATACCGCAGGCCTCTTGCAGAAAGGCCAGATAGTCACGAGAGTCGATAGACGCTTTCAATGCGATATCCCGCATCCTTCAATCCGTTTTTGCTTCTTTTAAAGCCTGGAGACGTTCACCAACCATCGCCATCAACTCATCAGGTACAAATTTAGCCAGAAAATGGTCTGCACCGACACGTTGCACCATCGACTCGTTGAATACCCCACTCAGAGAGGAGTGCAGCACAACATGAAGCGCGGCCAGCTTCGGATCCTGCCTGATTGCCGTCACCAGCGCATATCCGTCCATCTTCGGCATCTCGATATCTGAGATAACCATCGCCAGACGGTCGGTAATCTCTCCCGCTTCCCCTGACCAAATCTGCAACTGCTGCAGTGCCTCTCTGCCATCATTCTTGAACACACACTCGATGCCGATCTGATCCAATACCCGCTTGATCTGCTTGCGCGCCACCACCGAATCATCCACTACCAGGATCTGCTTCTGCAGATCAAATCCGGAGTTTTCCACCTTACCACTGGCCTCCTCCTCAATCTGGAGAACCTCACTCAGTACTTTTTCCACATCGATGATTTCAACCAATTCATCATCCACCCGGGTGACGGCGGTCATGTAGCTTCCCCTGCCAAGACCCACTGGCGGAGGCAGGATATCCTCCCAGTTCATATTCACAATCCGATCAACGGAACCGACCAGAAAACCGAGCTGACGGCGATTATATTCCGTCATGATCACATAATACTCTTTCGGATCGCCCATCATCGGGCCGCCGATAGCATGCGCGAGATCCATCACTGGGATATTCGCACCCCGCAGGTTTGCCACCCCTCGAATGACAGGATTCGCGCCAGGCACTTCAGTCAGCGGCGGGCAATGCACAACTTCTTTAATCTTGAAGACGTTGATGCCAAAACGTTGACGCCCACGCAGGCGAAACATCAACATTTCCAGCCGATTCTGCCCCGCCATCTGGGTTCTGAGGTCGACACCATCCAGTACACCCGTCATGTTACCTCCTGAATCAAACTCTCGGGAATTTCGTGATTATCTGTCTATCTAGAGTGGCGGCTGCGGCAACAATATCTTTAGTTTGGCAGGTCAAACCAGTAACAGGTTGGTTTCATAGGCTTGAAGAGGCCTATATCCCCCTTTGTTAATTCCGGCACGGTTGTTGCTGAATTTTTATTTGGAACAGCAAACAACCCGGACTTAAGATGAAAACAATACCCAGCGACAATATCTTTAGATGGAGCACGTTGACGCTACTGACCATCCTGCTCTGGAGCATCAGCCAGGCAAGCCTTGCGTCCATGGATCCAAAGCAGCAATCACATGCATCCATTCAGGAAGCCGTGCGCACTTTTTTACTGCATCAGACTACAGACCTACCGCAAAAGATCACCATCGAAGTGGCAAGGCTGGACCACCGTTTAAGGCTTTCCCTCTGCGCTGAAGACCTGGAAACCTTCAATCCACCAAGTGCAAAAAAACGGGGTAAAACCACGGTTGGAGTACGCTGCGCCAAACCAAACCCCTGGACGCTCTACGTCTCAGCCAACATTGGTGTCACCGGCAGAATAGTGGCGGCAAAAAGGGATATGGCCCGGGGCCAGGCCATCACCCTCGACGACGTGGTGCTGGTGGAGAGAGATCTCAACCACCAGCTGCGCGGACACTTCGATTCTCTGGATCAGGTGGTAGGCAGAACACTCAAACGCGCCATTCGCCGCGACCGGGTTGTCACACCCAATCTGCTGGTTGTAAAAAAGACGGTAAGACGGGGTGAGGAGGTCACAATCCTGGCCGGAAGCGGATCCATCCAGGTGCGGGTAAAAGGAAGAGCGCTGTCCAATGGCAATCCCGGTGACCTGATCAAGGTGCAGAATCTTGCTTCGAAAAAAAAGCTGGAGGTTCGTATCCTCTCCGCCGGACTCGTTAAGGCCGATTGACACCTGATGACTTTAATTCCCGCCCAACGGGATTAAACAACAAATCATTGCTAAAGTATTCAGGAAACCTGCCGCTGAGGTTTCTAGGGAAACACCGAACGGAGACTGGTGATAACACAGTGGTGTCACACCAACATCTGCTCGGCATTTCTCCAGTAATGGTCTAACCAAAGGTGAATCATGGCAATCGAGATCAACAGTCTATCCAGAGGCGCACTGCAAAGCGCAGTCAAGAGTACTTCTGCCAACCAGACATCGCCCTCCACAGCAAGCGCTACCCGGGGTGCAGCCACCGCCCAGGGCGATAGCGTCAGTCTGACCCGGTCGGCAACCCAGCTACAGTCACTGGAGCATGAAATTTCTCAGATGCCGGTGGTCGATGCTCAACGAGTGGAGAGTGTCCAGCGCGCTATGGCAACCGGCAGCTTTATTATCGATCCTGAAAATTCGGCCGAGAATCTGCTATTCATGGAGCGCGCACTTCCGTAACCCGGGGGTGAAATCAAGGTGAACAATCCCACCAGCCTCCAGGAGGATTTTACTGCACTCCTGCAGTCGGAGATCGATGAGAGTCGGCGTCTGCTGGATATATTGCTGCGGGAGCACAAGCTGTTGCAGGGGGCAACCTCCGCCCCCCTTGAACAACTCACTGCCGAGAAACAGCAGCAGATGGCAGTGCTGGAAACTGCCGTAGTAAAACATAATCGATTGTTGCTGCATCTTGATCTGCAGCCCAACCGGGAGGGGAGTGAACAGTTATTGCAACAACTTCCCGAAGCTGATTCGGCTCGTCAGCTGTGGCAGGAGTTTGAACAATTGATTGAAACCTGCCAGAAACAGAATGAGATCAACGGCGATATCCTCAGCCTCAACCAACGGCAGGTCAGCCAGGCCATCGATATCCTGCGCGGTGTCACCACGGGCCAGAAGACCTACGGTCCATCAGGGGAGTCACGCTCGGACAACCACTCAAACTCTTTTGGCAAAGCCTGATCTGATCGGACTCTATTATTCGCAGGAGAGGCGCCGCTTCTACTCAATTTCTATATCCAACTCCCGCAGCCGGGGCAGGTCTTCAGGACGGTCAAGATCCCAAAGCACGGGTAGTTCTTCCCACTGCCAGCCAAGCTCATCCAGACACTGCCGGGTCGCTTCTGCTACTGTCTCACTACCCCAGGATATGCCCTGGAACAGGCATTCAGCGGTGCGTCGCAGTCCCAACAGAACGTAGCCCCCATCCTCTGCCGGAATCAGCACCGCATCTGAACCACGTCTGAGCGACTGCAGTGCCTGGTCCATTATCCCGGAGGTCAAGGCCGGACAATCGACGCCAATCAACACTACATACTCACGCTGCTGTAACGCCTGAGCAGCGGCACAGGCCATCCGTGCGCCAAGATCCTCACCCTGCTGTTGATGGAGAGGGATATCGAATTCACTGTGGAATCGCTGCAGTCGAGGATGCCCGGTATCAGGGGCGCACCAGAGTTCGATTGGGGCGACCTGATCCTCAGATAAATTATTGACCAAACGCTCCAACAGACGCAGATAGAGAGCCGTGGCGCCCTCCTCCCCCAAGGCTGGAATCAGACGGGTCTTAACCTCTCCAGGCCGGGGCGCCTTGGCAAACAACAGAATCCCCCCATCGGGGTGCAGGTACTCCGGCACCATTTAATCCAGGGCGCCACCACAACTACTGCCCTGTCCGGCGGTACAGCCGTAACAGTGCTCGGCCACCTGAATCGGCCAACCATCGATATCGTGGTTGATCAGGTCACGCAACCTGGGACGTTTCACCTCGCCGCTCTCCAGCTGCATGTCGAGCATCTGGTTAAAGTCGCAGTCGTAGACACGGCCCTGCCAGTCGACACTGATCAGATGACGGCACATGACCGACTCAATATTGGCAGGCTGGTGGGCGTCCCGAAGCAGTTGCAGGTAGCTCTGAAACTCTCCCTTCGATTGCAACAGACTGCCGAAACGGTTGATCGGCATGTTGGTGATGGTGAGCAACTGATTGAAAATAATATTGAAACGCTCGACCAACTGTCGCTTGTAGTCAGTCTCCAGGGGGCCTTGAGGGGGGGGCAACGAGGCTCCCTGCGGGTTGTAGACCAGATTGAGCGGCAGGCTATTGCCGGTCATGCCGTAACCAAGCCCATTCAGCCGCTGCAATGCACGAATGCTGGCGTCATAGGAACCCTTGCCGCGCTGGGCATCGACATTCTCCTGCAGGTAGCAGGGCAGTGAGGCAACCACTTCGACCCGATGGTAAGCAAGAAACTCTGCCAGCCACTCTTGTCCCTCCTCTTCCAGAATCGTCAGATTACAACGGTCGATCACATGCACACCCATCTCCGTCGCCGCTTCCACCAGATAACGGAAGTTGGGGTTCAGCTCAGGGGCGCCGCCGGTCAGGTCCAGCGCCTTCATCCGGTGCTTCCGCAGGAAGGCCAGAACATCTTCAACCGTCTCGCGGGACATCTCTTCCGTACGATTGGGGCCCGCATTCACATGGCAGTGGACGCAGGAGAGGTTGCAGCGCAGGCCAAGATTGACCTGCAGGGTCTCCAGACGGCCTCGCTGCAGCGAGGGAAAACTGGTGGGCTTAAGAAGATGGGCGGTATCGAGCATCGGTTCGTCGTTTAATCGGCTGGTGGAGGTGGAATTGCATCAGGGCAGCAATGATACAGCAACCCTTTCATATGTACGCATTTCAACGACTCGTGGATTCAATCTGCATATGCGTCAGTCTCCCCTCTCCCCTCGGGAGAGGGTTGGGGTGAGGGGATCAGATTATAAACGATGTTTTAGGCATATTGATCACGTCAAAAATGACAGGATCCTGTAGAAAATGCCGACAAAACCCGCACTCCATCACAATAAAGCGGGAACCTATATCACACTAACGAATCAGAATACTTGAAAGTGTTTTAGTAAATGCTAATATACTAACCCATGAGCAACAATTATGAGGATTATGTCATGTTACCTATCTTATTTGGCCTGATAGCCGCCACCATCTTCGGGCTTTTCGCCGTAATGACCTATGGCGTGGAGAACATTATCTACTACCCTTGGGTGGAAATCGTCTTCTGGACCTTGATCGCAACGGGGGCAAGTGTCACCGCTCTCGGTGAATTCAACCAGTGTTTACCCTGCAGACTCAAGGAACAATTCAAGGCCCAATGGCTTGAGACACTCTGCCGGAAAACACCTTGCGCTGGGTGACGCAAAAATGACCAACCTTCACGAGGCGGAGTCGCCCAGACTCCGCCGCCGTCACCTGATCCACTGCATTTAATAAAACCAAGCTGCGAACACACCCTTTATAGATGTAGCGGGGATCAGGCGCAGCGGATCCACCACCCAAGCCGGGACAAAGCCGAATGGTCATAACCTTCTGGCGACTGTATAATTCACCGCCCAGTCCCAGTAGCTCAGTAGGATAGAGCGCCTCCCTCCTAAGGAGGAAGTCAGGGGTTCGAATCCTCTCTGGGACGCCATATTTATCAAGCATTCTTAGCTTGAACACCCCTCCAAAGAATTCCTCATTGGCACACTCCTGGCACAGTGAGGTTTTTCTATAGAGGACGCACCACTCCTTTGCTTCTGCATAGTACCGAGCACGTTTTTCATGGTGCTCGGGGCTAGCACCCTGGGCCTGGTCCTCGGTGGAGACCCGAATTCAGATTCCTACGCGCTTGTGGCTATTTTCCATTTCGCTGCTACGTCAGAAGATGTCAGGGTATATGTATAGACTTGCGCATCCATTATGTCAATGCTAAGCTCAATTGAAGGCGCAATACCACGAAGAAGATTCTGGAGCTGTTCGCATGGCAAAAACTAATCAATTTCCTCGTCTTGTACGATCCACTCCTGATCCGCTCGGGCTTTTTATTCGTTCTGAATACAATGATCAGAGAGCGCTGTTGGATTTCCTGCATACACAAAAAGTTGGGTTCAATGGCGTTGTTTTTAACGCAGTTCACGTTGAAAGCCAGAATGAGCTTCTTGAGCATGTTTTAGATAGAAAAATCGACGCAATACTTGACCCAAAGACCCAGGAGATGGGGGCGATAGGTCGCTATACTGAAAAACTCGGAGCGCTTCCGTGGGGTGCAAACCGACCACACACCCCAAACGATTTCTCACATATTGCCACCAAGCACAGACTCGTTGCCTCTCTGACGGACTACTGTCTGGAGAAAGGGTTTACTCAGATACTCGCGCCGACGCACTATCTCAAAGACGTGGAAGACGAGTGGCTCCAGATCGATCTTGATCTAACGAGAAGATTGTGGAATCGCCTAGACAAAAGTGGAGGAGACAAGGTTGATCTTATCTACTCTCTCACTATCCCTTACAAAACCCTGCGAGATCATAAGCAACGGCGCATGCTCGTAAATCAGCTCAAAACTGTTCCTATGGATATGTTGTGGCTGAAAATTGACCACCTTGGCGCAGACGCAACAGCACCGAAGACGATCAACTACATCTCATGCGCAGCAGATTTCCACGAGTTAGGAATTCCAATTGTTGCTGATTACATAGGCGGTTTCCCAGCACTCGCGCTTCTTGCTTTTGGAGCGGTTGGCGGCATCGCGCATGGTATTACAAACCGAGAGCGGTTTTCTGCATCAGATTGGCACAAGCCAAGTGACAATCGGGGAAGAGCGCCACAGCGCCGTATCTATGTTCCTCAGCTAGATCTCATGATCCCTCGGCAACAGGCAGAAAAACTCTTCGAATCATTCCCAAAGGCGCGCAGCCTGTTTGGCTGTCAAGATAAGAAATGTTGCCAGCGCGGAACAACCGATATGGTAGACAAGCCCGCGCATCATTTTCTCTATCAGCGAACACAGAAAGTAGCGGGATTAAACCAGATTCCAGAGCAATTACGAGCCCCACATTTTCTTGAACGCGATCTTCGGCCCTCGACAGATCAAATCCTGAAAGCGACAAAGACAGATTGGGGGGATGAAGCATTTAATATGAAGCTTCAAAAACAGCGCGTACGCATTGATACACTACGCGTAGCATTAGGCGAGCACGAACAGAAACACCGCATGCGCTCATATTCACCTCACCCGCAAATTCGCGCTACGCGATAAGCTCGTTCGTAAAATATTACGGCTAAATATCTAATGAAGAGAAACCATGACTGAAAACGCTGTTTCACGAAAATTGGGAATCATTCAGGAGAAGGGAGCGATGCTTTCAGCCGATATTGCGTCCATTATTGGCGTGCGCCCGGAAACCGTTTCTCGCTGGAATCAAGGTAAGGCGTACCCGCAGCGAGATAAAGAGCATATTCTGCTTGAGTTAGAGTATGTCGTTGATCTTCTGTCTGATTTTTATGAACCTGGCGAGGCACGTTTGTGGCTTTTTTCTCGTCAAAAGCTGCTGGACGGACAAAGACCGTCAGATCTGATCCACATGGGAGATACTGATCAAGTATTAGCTGTTATAAATCAGTTGCGCGATGGTGTGTATCTCTAACTCAGAGAGGAGTCCTGTTTGTCCTATGATCCGCAGTTAACGGACCTCCTCAGCGAGCTTCCTACACAAACATTTAGTGGAGACGTATTCCGGGCGACGCCGAGAAGTGTCGATCCACTTGCCCCTTCGTATAACGGGGGGCGATGGGCAAGCACGAATAGTTGCCGGGTGCTGTACACGAGTCTTGAACGCGATGGCGCGCTCGCTGAAGTTGCGTTTCATTGGTCACAGTTTACCCCTCCACCTTCAAAGCCAGTGACACTGCACAGACTGGGAGTTGAGACTGAACGAACGCTTCGTCTCATATATGCTGACCTCGAACAGCTTGATGTAGAAGAGTCTCTTTACCATACAACAAACTACGAACGAACTCAGAGCATCGGAGAAGCAGTCGAATTTCTTGGCTTCGATGGACTTATGGTTCCCTCGGCAAGATGGGACTGTGAACACTTAGTGATATTTCCTAATCAGTTGTCTGACACTGATATTCAGCTCGTTGTATTAGAAAAAGAAATTGTGGATTGGAAGGACTGGATAAAAGATAAAAGCTATAAAGTAGGCATTAACGGAGCATGACTGCCCTATACTGCGTATTCCGGCGAAGATGAACACCGATTCCGGCCGAACGTGAACACCTGATTTCTCAACGCATCACGTAGTTGGTTTTTTAGCTTAAGTGTTCGCCTTCAGTCAACTGCCCCAGGATTTTTCGCATGGATTCCTCCCTTGAGCTGAAGGCAGTGTGCGTTGTGCATCAGCCGATCCAGAATGGCATCGGCCAGGGTGTTGTCACCAATGCTGGTGTACCACTGATCAGTGGGTATTCAAGAATAGGGGACGCACCACGTTTTTAGTGGTCGTCCCCTAGTGTGAAGTTCAACCTCCAGAAGTGTCCGCTGGCGCTTCCTGTTCGAACGTTTTTAGCTCCGGTGTCAGGTCTTTTGCACCTGTGCCAGGCATCATCTCGAAACCAAGATCAAAATGCACCAGCATGGTCTTCAACTGATCGAAGACTTCTCGATTGCCTTTCAATTTGGCTTTACCTGACTTGATCTGTGCATCGAATGAAACGGCACCCATCATAGTTTTTTCAAGATCGGTACGGTTGATGGTGATGCTAAGGTCGGCATCGTTTGCCTGATATCCGACAATATTAGTCAGTGTACCGTTGCTCAACTCCAGCACAAATTTCTCGTTGTTATCCGGTGTCAGCAGATTGATCTTGAAGTACTTTCCGTCAGCCTTCTCGCTGTCGAGGCGCACACCGAGAAAATCCAGCCATAGTTCAGTGCTCATCGCGCGAATCATATCTGGACCAGAGGTTTTTGGCGAAGCGCCTGAAGGAATACCGTTACGCAGTTCGTAGGCTGCCGCGAGGAAGCTGTTACGCACACTAGGACTTTCCTGTTGATAACCGATCTGCTCAAACACATCTGCCAGCAGATCTTTCGCCGGCTGATTTTTTGGCTCGGCATAAACCAGCTTGTTGAGTATTTCCTGTGCATGGCGATACTTGCCCTGGTTGAAGAGTTCCTCTCCCTTGGTCATTATTTTCTTCGAGCCACCCATCATTTCCACATAAAGTGGAGCTGAATCTTCAGGTGATAACGGAATCAGTGTACTGGGGTTACCGTCCCAGTAGCCGAGATAACGATTCACTACCGCACGGCTGTTGTGTTCAACCGAGCCATGGTAACTACGTGCTGACCACTGATTTTGCAGGCTAGTTGGTACTTTATAAACATTGTGGATCTGGTTAACAGTTACACCCTGGTTGGCCAAGTGTAATACGCCATTGTTAAGGTTAGCGTAGGTATCTCGCTGCGTACGCATTACTTCTTGAACGCGATCATTGCCCCAGCGCGGCCAGCTGTGTGAAGCGAACATCAGCTCAGCTTTGTCACCGAACAGGTAAAGTGCCTTGTTGATCTGCTTGGACCATTCCAGCGCATCTCGCACCAATGCACCGCGCAGGGTGTAAATATTGTGTATGGTACCGGTAATATTTTCCGCTGCCCAAAAAGCCTTCATCTCAGGGAACCAGGTATTCATCTCTGCCGGTGCTTCGGTACCCGGGGTGTTCTGGAATACCATTTTCACTCCGTCGATTGTCAGCTCTTCGATATCCTTTTCAATGATGACATTGGGTGCGATAAGACCGAGATTACCAGCTGCTGTGTTTTTACCAATGGATTGATCGACGTGACCGAAAGGACTTCTTGGCAACAACACGCCATACTGATAGAACATACGTCGATTCATGGCGTTGCCCGCATAGATATTCTCAGACACTGCGTGATCCATGAAGCCGACCGGGGCTATAATTTTGACCTTGCCGCTCTTCACATCTGCCTCATCCACCACGCCGCGCACACCACCGAAGTGATCAGCATGGGAGTGCGAATAGACCACGGCCACCACTGGCCCTTGACCGAGTTGCTCGTTGATGAATTTTAACGCTGCGGCTGCGGTTTCTTTAGCAGTCAGCGGATCAAATACGATCCAGCCGGTGTCACTTTTAATAAAACTGATATTGGCTAGATCATAGCCACGTACCTGGTAGATTTTGCCGGGCAAAACCTCATACAGCCCGTAGGCCATGTTCAGAATCGCCTGTCGCTGTAGCGAGGGGTGAATGCTGTCAAAGTCCTTACCCTGTAGCAGATAGTCATAGCTGCCGATATCCCAAGCCACATGACCTGCCTCAGCCATGATTTGCTTATAGGTGGGCGCTGCGATGAAGCCTTTTTTGGCTTCTTCGAAATCACGCTTATCTTCAAAGGGCATACTTTTACGCAGCCCGTTCTGCAACTCAATGGTGAACTTCGAGGGCAGCTTGCCTTTGGCATCAAAATGCTTGCCCCGCATAGCACCAGGGTCAGTTTTCGCGTCGCCACCTCCGGCTGCCCACGCTGCACCGCCTATTAAGATGCTAATCACAGCAATTGGTATATACATGCCAATGAGGTTCTTGATTGTCATAGTTTTTTCCTGTTCGTATGTTGGGGAACAATGGGGGACGCACCACGTTTTCCGCTAAGGGAACAATGTGGGGAACAATGGGGGACGCACCACGTTTTCCGCTAAGAGTCGCTCACCGCTTGATTAGTGACGGATCGCTAAGGAGGATAATCTCATTGAGTTCATCGTCAGTAAAAAGATCTCGCAGTTCCTCGTTCCAATCGAAGGTCAGCCGCTTGGCGGTTTGACGAGAAAAACGCCCTGCAGGCCAACCAGTGAAAATCGTAGCCTTCGATGCCAGGGGACCTCTTCTTCTGGTCGTAATACTCCATGATCCCAGACAATGGCACAACCTTTGCCGGCAGAATTAGCCTGCTGTATTGGTTTCCACTCAACAACCTCCCGGTATTCCAGGCAGACATCGAGCGCGCCTTTTCCATCGACTCCATTTCTTTGAACGGAATCAGGGCCAGGTCCACCACCGTCCGATACTGAGGGTAAACCTCGTCTGGCTCACCGCCCATGATCTCGTTCGGCTTTCCACCCCTGATCAAGAAATCCAGTGCGAAGCTTAGACGCAAGGTCTTCAGGTTTGCGCCGTAGAAGCTGAGGGTGCATCACGGTGGGACTTTCGCAACCCCACCATCGAGTTTGATCCCGCCATGGCCCCCAAGGTAGATTGCCATTCTTGGCGTTTCGCTCTCCCTCTCGTCGCGAACGACCCTCATTCAGCCTAAACCACACGATCATCCCTCAAGATACAAGTATAGGCAGCATAAACACTCTTTTCCCAAGCTCATTGAGCATCCCCTTTGTTGCCCCCTTAGAACCACGAACAGTGGCTTCCTTTGGGTACAAAACATGGGTACACTAAGGATCACTTAACCGGCGTATCGGCTTTATAATTCAACGAGTTACAGGGTTTTACACCCTTCCTCTCTGGGACGCCATTTCTGAAAATTCCATAAGGCGATTTTCGATGACAAAAAAACGCATCAAAGCCCTCATCCTGTCAGTCCTGCTGCTGATGCTCTCCCACCCGGTCCAATCCGCCACGCTTGATGGGCGGGTCTTTGCCGTTCAGAGTGGCAACCAGATCACCATCTCCATGGAGAGCGGTAAATTCCGGAACGTCATTCTCATGGGTGTCGCTGTGCCTGATACAGGCTCCAGCGCAGGCAGAAACGCCAAACGACAGCTGCACTCACTGCTTGCAGGTCAGGTCGTGACCATCGAGTACCGAACCCTGACCCCGCGCGGCGTGATCATTGGAACTGTTTATCGCGGTGGGGCGGACATGAACCTGCGTTTGATTCAGTCGGGGTTGGCGCGCGCAAAGAGTGAGAGGGGACTGGATCGCGAGATGCTCGACCGCTACCGGACTGCAGAGCAACAGGCCAGACAACGGCGTCTGGGACTCTGGCAGCACTGAATTTTAGCGTAGGAGTGGCGCTTCGCAGCAAGCTGCGGGGAACTAAACTTATTTCTCACTTCCTCTAAGCCGCCCAAGGGTCTCGGACAGCGCGACTTCAAGGGCTTTGTAAGCTTTCAGCTGGGCGGCCTGATAGTGTGTCGCCGGTGTTCCCACCAACTCCAGCCTCGCCTCAAAATAGGCGACATCAGCTTCCAGGGAGACCGGATTCAGGTCGATCCAGGATGATCTCTTTTTAGACTTCTTTTTCGCCATATCTCTTCATTCAGCCGTCGCCGTCGACCAACCCTGTCGAATCTGATCCCTGTGCTAACATCCTATAACAATACAGAAGAAAACCAACACGACTTTGTGAAAATTTCTAACACTCTTTCGGTATAAGCATGCCTGCGCTGCTGGATCTTTTAAAATCCTCCTCCGCCTACTACGGCGGCAATGCCGCATTTATTGAAGAACTCTACGAACGTTTTCTGCAGGATCCGAACAGTGTGCCGGAGGATTGGCGGCACCACTTTGATCTGTTGAAACAGTCATCCTCAGGTGAGGTGGCACACCGGCCCATCCAGGCGCATTTTCTGAGACTGGCCAGGGAGCGGCCCCTGGCAGGAAGATCCTCTCAGACATGTCTCTCCCCCGCCGCCGCTGAACAACAGGCCGCGGTGCTGCGTCTGATCAACGGTTACCGCGTGCGCGGCCATCAGAATGCCAATCTGGATCCTCTGCAACTGCGGGATCCGGTGTATGTGCCAGACCTGGATCCTGCCTTCCTCCAACTCGACAACATCGGAGACGAAATCGTCTTCAACACAGGTTCCCTCGCCGCCCCTGAACGTTTGCCTTTCCGTAAAATCATCGACCTGCTGCAGCGGGTTTACTGCGGCAGCATCGGCGCTGAATATATGCACATGACCGATACGCTACAGAAGCGGTGGATTCAGGAGCGCATCGAAAACCTCAACCATCAGTCATCCATACAGATCGATGACAAACTTTGGCTTTTGACGCTGCTGACTGCGGCTGAAGGGATCGAAAAGTATCTGCACTCCCGCTACGTCGGACAGAAAAGATTCTCCCTGGAGGGTGGCGAGAGTTTGATCCCACTGCTGGACGAGCTGATCCAGCACGCCGGAAAAAATGGTGTTGGGGAGATGGTTATCGGCATGGCCCACCGTGGCCGCCTCAACGTTCTGACCAACATCCTCGGCAAACCGCCCCAGGAGATCTTTGCCGAGTTCGAGGGCCGGGTCGAGGCCGACCTGCGGCACCGCTCCGGCGACGTCAAATACCACATGGGATTCTCCACCGATATCGACACGCCTGGCGGTATCGTGCACGTCGCTCTCGGTTTCAACCCCTCCCATCTGGAGATCATCAACCCGGTCATCGAGGGTTCGGTTCGCGCCCGTCAGCGGCGGCGCAGCGACCATACCGGCGAACAGGTACTGCCGGTGCTGATCCACGGCGATTCCGCTTTTGCCGGCCAGGGGGTGGTGATGGAGACCCTCAATCTCTCCCAGACCCGAGGTTTCACCACCGGCGGCACGGTCCATATCATCATCAACAATCAGATCGGCTTTACCACCAGCAATCCACTGGATACCCGCTCAACCACCTACTGTACCGATGTGGCGAAGATGGTTCAGGCACCTATCTTTCACGTCAATGGCGACGATCCGGAGGCAGTGCTGTTTGTCACACGCCTCGCCCTCGATTTCCGTTTCCGTTTCAGCAAGGACGTCCTGATCGACATGGTCTGCTACCGCCGCCACGGCCATAACGAGGCGGACGAACCCTCGGTGACCCAACCGGAGATGTACAAAAAAATCCGCCGCCATCCCGCCGTGCGGGCCCGCTATGCGGAACACCTGATCGCCGACTCCGTCATAACACCGGAACAGGCACTAGCCATGGTGGAGAACTACCGCAGCTCTCTGGAACAGGGCCGTGTGGTCTCACGGCCAGTAATCTGCGCCCTGAAAAATATCTTTCATGTGGACTGGCGCCCATTTGGCAAAACCGATTGGGACCACCCCACCAAGACACGCATTTCGCCTGAGTGTTTTAGAAACCTCTCCGAGCAACTGCTGCAGATCCCTGGAGATTTTGAATTGCACCCCAGACTGGAGAAGATCTGGGGGGAACGGCGACGTATGGCCAGTGGCGATCAGCTCGTCGATTGGGGCTTTGGCGAAACCCTCGCCTACGCCTCACTGCTCACCGAGGGCTGCCCAGTCCGTCTCTCAGGGCAGGATGCAGGGCGCGGCACCTTCTTCCACCGTCATGCCGCGCTGCACAATCAGGTCAACGGCAAACCCTATATCCCCTTGCAAAACCTGCAGGAGAATCAGGCCAACTTTCTCGTCATCGACTCCCTGCTCTCCGAAGAGGCCGTGCTGGGGTACGAATACGGTTACGCCAGCGCCGAACCCAATGCACTCACCCTCTGGGAAGCGCAATTCGGCGACTTTGCCAACGGCGCCCAAGTCGTCATAGACCAGTTCATCTCATCCGCCGGTGAAAAATGGGGACTGATGTGCGGACTGGTGATGCTGCTGCCACACGGCTATGAAGGCCAGGGGGCGGAACACTCTTCCGCCCGGCTCGAACGCTATCTGCAACTCTGCGCCAACCACAACATCCAGGTCTGTGTACCCACCACTCCCGCCCAGGTCTTCCATATGCTGCGGCGGCAGATCCTGCGCCCTCTGCGCCGGCCACTGATCGTTTTGACGCCCAAGAGCCTGTTGCGTCACCGTCTGGCAACCTCTCCCATTCAGGCCTTCACCGAGGGCCGTTTCGAACCGGTCATCGGTGAGGCCGACAAGTTGAAACCCGATGAGGTGGTCCGCATCGTGATGTGCAGCGGCAAGGTCTACTATGAGCTGCTGGAGGCACGCCGCACCCGTTCATTGGGAGACGTGGCCATCGTTCGTATCGAACAGCTCTATCCGTTTCCGCTTGAGTATTTCAACAAGGCTATCGCCCCCTTCCCCCAAGCCAGGGACCTCATCTGGTGTCAGGAAGAGCCGCAGAACCAAGGCGCATGGGACCAGATAAAACACCGTTTCCGCACCCATCTTCAGGCGGGAAAGAGACTCTATTACGTAGGCCGTGAAACAGCAGCGGCACCAGCCGTCGGCTATCGTCCCCTGCATATAAAACAGCAGGAGACCCTGATTGATGAGGCACTCAGCGGCAGGATCAATCCAGACATGAACCAGAGGAGCCTGTCTAACCTGGGTTGAGCTGCGGACCTGCAATTGCCGCAAGTTTTCTCGCCCCATGACAACGACGGAAACAGACAACCGATGAGCATAGAACTTCGCGTACCCGAACTCCCGGAGTCAGTGGCGGATGCCACTATCCTGACCTGGCACAAAAAAGCCGGTGACCGCGTCAGCAGAGACGAAACCCTGCTCGACCTGGAGACCGACAAGGTGGTGCTCGAAGTGCCGGCACCACAAGATGGCATATTGAAAGAGATCCGCTTCAATGCCGGCGACACCGTACAGACGGATGATGTGCTGGGTATCGTGGAAGCTGGTGCAGCCCCCCCTGTCGGGAAAGACGAGACCGAATCGAAAGCAGAACCGATGCCGGTGCTGACACCCGCGGTACGCCGCCTGGTCAAGGAGAACGGGATCGACCCAAGCCTTATCAAAGGCAGCGGCAAGAACGGCCGTATCCTCAAGGTCGATGTGGAGGCATATATTCGGGAGCTGACTCCCCCACCGGCGACGGAAAATAAAAAACCACTGCCGCAACCCTCTGCGCCACTTCTCTCCATTCTCAGCGGAGAGCGCCCGGAACAGCGGGCGCCCATGACCCGTCTGCGGAAAAGGGTGGCGGAACGCCTGCTGCAGGCTCAGCAGAGTGCAGCCATCCTCACCACCTTCAACGAAGTCGATCTGCACGAGATAAAACTGCTGCGCAGTCAATACCGCGAAACCTTTGAAGCACAGTACGATGTGCGGCTCGGCTATATGTCCTTCTTCGTCAAGGCATCTGTCGAGGCACTCAAACGTTTTCCGGTAGTCAACGCTTCAGTGGATGAAAACGACATCATCTACCACGGCTACTTCGACATCGGCATTGCGGTCTCTTCACCCCGCGGCCTGGTGGTGCCGATACTGCGGGACGCCGATCAACTCAGTTTTGCCGAAATAGAGCAACAGATCCGCCACTTTGGTGAGCAAGCGATGGACGGAACCCTGAGTTACGAAGCACTCACCGGCGGAACATTCTCCATCACCAACGGCGGCGTTTTCGGCTCCATGCTCTCCACACCAATCATCAATCCCCCCCAAAGCGCAATCCTGGGAATGCATGCCATTCAGGATAGGCCGGTTGTGGAAAACGGCGAAATCGTCATCCGCCCCATGATGTATCTCGCGCTCTCCTACGACCACAGAATCATCGACGGTAAGGATGCCGTGCAGTTTTTGCTCAATATCAAAGAGAATCTGGAGGAGCCGGCGCGGCTGATGTTGCAGGTGTAGATGATCTCCCAGCCGAACAGGGATGCAAGTACAGGCGCTCTGATGTACCTTACTCTGACAAGCAACTATCCCAATCAATCAAAATGGGGCTCTATCCATGACGCTGATCCGCCAGGATGACTTTATCGACAGCATCGCTGATGCCCTGCAGTTCATCTCCTACTACCACCCGGCAGACTTCCTCAAGGCAATGGGTAAAGCCTGGGAACGGGAACAGTCTCCCGCCGCCAAGGACGCGATGGCGCAGATCCTGGTCAACTCCCGCATGTGCGCCGAAGGAAAGCGTCCCATCTGCCAGGATACCGGCATGGTGGTGGTGTTTCTTAAAGTGGGAATGGATGTTCGCTGGGATAGCAGCATGTCCATCACTGAAATGGTTGATGAGGGCGTTCGCCGCGCCTACTCTCATCCCGACAACATATTGCGGGCCTCAATGGTAACCGACCCCGCCGGGGCACGCCTCAACACCAAAGACAACACCCCCGCCATCGTGCATACCGAACTGGTTCCCGGTGACGGCGTCGAGGTCAAGATTGCCTCCAAGGGCGGCGGCTCTGAAAACAAGACCCGTTTCGCCATCCTCAACCCATCGGCTTCACTGGTGGAGTGGGTATTGGAACAGATCCCGCAAATGGGCGCTGGCTGGTGCCCTCCCGGCATGCTGGGTATAGGTATCGGGGGCTCCGCCGAAAAGGCCATGCTGATGGCGAAAGAGTCGTTGATGGGACCGATCGACATCCACGAACTCAAGGCCCGCGGCGCAACAAACACCGTCGAATCCCTGCGACTGGAGCTTTACGAAAAGATCAATGCATTGGGTATCGGCGCTCAGGGACTGGGTGGGCTGACCACTGTGCTCGACGTCAAGATCAGCGACTTTCCCACCCACGCCACTTCCCTGCCCGTGGCGATCATCCCCAACTGCGCCGCCACACGTCATGCGGAGTTTACCCTGGATGGCTCCGGCCCCGCCGTTCTCACTCCGCCTCAACCGGACGATTGGCCCGACGTCACCTGGGAGGCCTCGGACGACGCCCGGCGCGTCGACCTGAACAGCCTCACCAAAGAGGATATTGCAGCCTGGCAACCCGGAGATCGCATTCTTCTGTCGGGTAAGTTGTTGACCGGCCGGGACGCCGCGCATAAACGCATTGCCAATCTGCTGCAAAAAGGCGAACCCATGCCCGAAGGCGTCGACTTTCACAACCGTTTCATCTACTACGTCGGCCCAGTGGACCCTGTGCGTGACGAAGTGGTCGGACCAGCGGGTCCCACCACCGCCAGCCGCATGGACAAGTTCAGCGAGATGATGCTGAGCCAAATGGGCCTTATCGGCATGGTTGGCAAGTCTGAGCGTGGCCCCAGTGGTATCGAGGCGATCAAACGCCACAAGGCGGTCTATCTGATGGCCGTTGGTGGAGCGGCCTATCTCGTCTCCAAGGCAATACGCGCCTCCCGCATCATTGCCTTTGAAGAGCTGGGTATGGAGGCAATCCGAGAGTTCGAGGTTGTCGACTTTCCGGTTACCGTCGCCGTAGATAGCCTGGGCAACTCAGTACACGAGACCGGCCCGGCCGAGTGGCGCAGCCGAATCGCTGATATCCCTGTTATTATCGAATGACAGGTGTCATATACTAAGGAGAACGTTGGGTAGTCGACATCCCCAAATGAGGGACGCCGAATATACATCCCTGTAGGCTTGACGGCGGCGTCTATGCCGCCGGCACCCTCATTTGTGTATGTCGCCTATCCTATGAACTATTTAGTCATTCGTTTGAGCCATATCATCAAACAACATTTGCCCAAGCGTTAGAATGGCGGGTTCAGCGCTAAAAATAACTTTACACCTTTATGGAGGATTTCGCCGTGGCAACAGAAAAAAAAGCAAAACCCACCAAACCGAAAAAGATAAGAAACGACGTCTACGAAAAAGAGCTTTTCAGACTTCAACTTGAACTGGTCAAGCTGCAGGAGTGGATCAAATTCTCCGGACTCAAGGTCGTGGTAATCTTTGAGGGCCGCGACGCTGCAGGCAAAGGGGGCGTCATCAAGCGCATTAACCAACACCTGAACCCCCGCATCAGCCGTGTCGTTGCCCTACCGGCACCCACCGAGCGCGAAACCACACAGTGGTATTTCCAACGCTATGTGCCACACTTGCCGGCGGCGGGAGAGATGGTGCTGTTCGACCGCAGCTGGTACAACCGCGCCGGCGTTGAGCGGGTCATGGGATTCTGCAGCGAGGAGGAGTATCACGAATTCCTCCGCTCCTGCCCGGAGTTCGAACGCATGCTGGTGCGCTCCGGCATCATCGTACTCAAATACTGGTTCTCGGTAGCCGATGAAGAGCAGGAGCGCCGTTTCCAGAGCCGTCTGGAAGAGCCTCACAAGCGCTGGAAACTGAGTCCGATGGATCTGGAGTCACGCAAACGCTGGGTTGAATACTCAAAGGCGAAGGACACCATGTTCGCCCATACCGATATCAAACAGGCACCTTGGTATGTGGTCAACTCAGACATCAAGAAGCATGCCCGGCTCAACTGCATCTCCCACCTGTTGAGCATGATCCCCTATGAGGATCTGACCCCAGAGCTGATCGTGTTGCCGGAACGCGTTGACAGCCGGGGATATATCCGGCCACCGCTGTCCGACCAGACCTTCGTACCCAACATCTGTATATGAGCTATAGAGCCTTCCGCATCCATCGCAGCGAGACCGGAGAGCACTCCGCTGCGATGGAACAGCGGGAACTGACCGATCCAGCGGAAGGCGAGATCCTCATCCGCACCCGTTTCTCCAGCGTCAACTACAAGGACGCATTGGCGGGAACGGGAAATGGAAAGATCCTGCGTGATTTCCCCCTCACCGGAGGCATCGACAGTTGCGGCGACGTGGTTCAGTCCCATGACGCCCGATTCAAAGAGGGTGATCAGGTCATTGTCACCGGCTACGGTCTCTCTTTTACTCACGACGGTGGATACGCCGAATACCTCCGGGTTCCCGCCGACTGGGCAGTGCCGTTGCCGGATAATCTTGGCCCCTATCAGGCCATGGCCATCGGCACCGCCGGATTTACCGCCGCACTGGCCCTGCACCGCATGGAGAGCAACGGGCAGCAACCGGGGATGGGACCCATCCTGGTCACAGGGGCAACCGGCGGGGTGGGCAGTCTTGCGGTCAATCTGTTCCACGGCGCCGGTTCCGCTACACTTGGACCGGCCTGCGGTGGGCAATCAAGCGTTATGAGATGAATAGACCTTTTTTTCTCCGCTGGCCGGAGAGATGAAACTCAGGTAGCTCGCCTTCAACCATAGATCCTCTTCCGGCTGCGCCTTACCATACAGCCGGTCACCAACCACCGGAAATCCAATCGCTGCAAGATGGCGGCGAATCTGGTGCTTACGGCCGGTTTCGATAGCGACATCCAACAACGACCGACCTGTCTCGGGGTCGAATTCCAGTCGGTTGACCCGGCTGATGGCCGCGCGGCCGTCCAACTCCTGGTCGATCAGATAAGGCTTGGGCTTGGTGGGAAACTTTCCTTCCACCAACACCTGGTAACGCTTCTCCACCACCCTTTCGTGGAACAGTTCGGCCAGTGCGGCCGCCATTTTTTTCGTATGCGCAACCAAAATCAGTCCGGCAGCGGCGCGATCGAGACGGTGAACCAGAAAGGCGGTACGTTCAGGCTGCAGATGCTGTTCTGCCCAGCGGGTGATCGAACAGTGGTCACCCCACTTGGATCCATGCGACAGCATCCCGGCAGGCTTGTTCCAGACGGAGTAACCCTGTTCATCCGCAACCAGCTCTGCCACCAGCGGTTCCTGGTTCATTACCTTTTCATCGTAGTAGAGGTGCAGCTGATCCCCAGGGCTCAGCACCTTGGAAGCACGGCGCAGGCGCTGGGTATGCTTGCCGTGGGTCAGCCAGACGGCTCCCTTCTGCATAACCTGTTTGATCCGGGTGCGGGTGAATCCCGTTTCGCTACAGAGCAGATCCACCGGCGCTCTCTGATACGCCGTTACATCGATATGACACTCAAAAGGGGATTCCATATGGTTACTTCTTCAATGTGAGCTGGACAGGTTCAAAGCGTGATCAGGGCGGCACTGGAGGCAGCCTTCGCCTTGCGCAGGGACTCGTCAACCGTTGCTCCCCGCGCCAATACCACCCCCATGCGGCGATGCCCCTCCACTTCCGGTTTTCCGAACAGGCGCAGTTGGGTATCCGGCTCCGCCAGCACCGACTCCAGGTTGCCGAAACCTACCTGCTGCGAAGACCCTTCCACCAGAATCACGCTGGATGCGGAGGGTCCGTGAAAGTGGATATTGGGGATCGGCAGCCCCAGAATCGCCCGCGCATGCAGCGCAAACTGGGAGAGATCCTGGGAGATCATAGTGACCATGCCGGTATCGTGTGGACGGGGCGAAACCTCGCTGAAGATCACCTCATTCCCCTTGATGAACAGCTCAACCCCAAAGATGCCACGCCCACCCAACGCCTCGGTAACCCTGCCCGCGATCTCCCTCGCCTTCTCGATGGCAAAATCACTCATCGGCTGGGGCTGCCACGACTGACGGTAGTCGCCATCCACCTGCACATGGCCGATAGGCGGGCAGAAACGGGTGCCACCGCTATGGCGAACCGTCAATTGGGTGATCTCATAATCGAAATCCACAAAACCCTCAACGATCACCTTGCCCGCGCCGGTGCGGCCACCCTCCTGAGCATAGTCCCAGGCGCTGTCGATATCGGACGCTGTGCGGATCGTACTCTGCCCCTTGCCGGAAGAGCTCATGATCGGCTTGATGACACAGGGCAGACCGATCTCTGCAACCGCATCATCGAACTCTGTGCGGGTGGTGGCGAAACGGTAGGGGGAGGTTGGAATACCAAGCTCTTCAGCGGCGAGACGTCGAATCCCCTCCCGGTTCATCGTCAACCGGGCTGCCCGTGCGGTGGGAATCACCGTATAACCCTCGCTCTCCAGCTCGACCAAAGTATCGGTAGCGATCGCCTCGATCTCAGGCACGATGAAGTCCGGTTTCTCAAGCTCGATCACCGCCCGCAGGGCATCGCCATCCAACATGGAGAGGGTGTGACTGCGGTGGGCAACCTGCATTGCCGGGGAGTTGTCATAACGATCCACCACGATCACCTCGACCCCGAGACGTTGCAGTTCGATAACCACCTCTTTTCCCAGTTCACCGCCGCCACAGAAGAGCACACGGGTGGCGGATGGGGTGAGCGGAGTTCCGATGGCAATCATGGAGTCATTCCGGGCAAGATTGAGAAGGGCCAGATTATGAACGCTCAGGGGCCTGAGTCAAACCATCACGAGCCTTTTCCTGTTCGATAACATTTACCTTTCAGCTAAAATAGAATTATCGGTTTTCCCTATATCGGATCATCCATGAACCTGCGCGATCTCGAATATGTCGTTGCCGTGGCGGACAGCAGCCACTTCGGCCATGCGGCCGAACGCTGCTATGTCAGCCAACCCACTCTGAGCGGCCAGATAAAAAAGCTGGAGGATGAGCTGGGCATCACCCTTTTCGAACGCACCAAACGCTCAGTGGCGATAACCCCTATCGGCGAAACCATCGTGGCACACGCCAGAGAGATATTGGAACAGGCCGAGACGATCCGGCAACTCGCCCAATCCCATCAGGATCCGCTGATCGGCCCACTCCGCATTGGCGCCATCATGACCCTGAGCCCCTACCTCATGCCACTGATCCTGAAACCGCTGCGGGACAGACTGCCACAGATGCGACTCGTGATCTCAGAGGAGATGACCGAGACACTGCTCGAACGTCTGCGCAAACATGAGATCGACGCCGCCCTTATCGCAACGCCGGTGGACGCAAGTGAATTTTCCACCATCCCCCTGTTTGATGAACCCTTCTGGCTGGCATATCCCCGCCACCACCCTTTTCAGGAAAAAAAGACCATCACCCAAAAGGACCTCGACAACACCGAACTCCTGCTGCTCTCGGAAGGCCACTGTCTCGCAGATCAGGCGATGGAGGTGTGTCACATGAAAGCACGGGCTGAACAGGGAGACATGGCCGACCTGCATGCCGCCAGCCTGGAGACACTGCTGCAGCTGGTGGGGGTGGGATTCGGCTGTACCCTGATCCCGGATCTCGCGGTGAGGGGCATCAGGATGAGTGACAAGGATATCGTTACCCGCCGGTTACAACAGGAGGATGCCTACCGCCGGGTATCTCTCGCCTTCAGGCACAGTTTCCCACGTCTTCAGGCACTCGATGCATTCATTGAAGTCGTACTCGATAATCTGCCAGACACAGTTTTTCGCCTCTCCTGAGTAAAATCTCAAAGTAGGTCGGATTAGCGCAGCGTAACCCTACACGATCCATACTTATCGGCAATACCTATTTATTTAAACAATTCAAACGATTTCACGAATCTGTTCAACTCTCCGATAATCTCTCCACACCAACGAGACCAAGCGTGCCAACAGGCCCGAAATCAACAAATCACTGGAGAGAATCATGTTTGAAAATCGTGCAAACCAGCAAGTGCCACAGGTTACCTTCCACACCCGTCGCAACCACGAGTGGGTGGATATCACCACCGACAAAGTGTTCAAAGACAAAACCGTAGTGGTGTTCGCCCTTCCCGGCGCATTCACCCCGACCTGCTCTTCCACCCATGTGCCCCGCTACAATCAATTGGCGCCTGAGTTCAAGCGCCAGGGCGTGGATGAGATCGTCTGCATCTCGGTCAACGACATCTTTGTCATGAACGAGTGGCGAGCCGGGCAGAAGGCCGACAACATCACCTTCCTGCCCGACGGCAACGGCGACTTCAGCCGTGGCATGGGCATGCTGGTATCGCAGCAGGATCTCGGTTTCGGTGATCGCTCATGGCGCTACTCCATGTTGGTGAAGAACGGAGTGATCGAGAAGATGTTCATCGAGCCGGACGTTCCCGGTGACCCCTTCGAGGTCTCCGATGCCGATACCATGCTGGCCCATATCGCGCCGGATGCGGCAAAACCGTTGGATATCACCCTCTTCACCCGTAACGGCTGCCCTTTCTGTGCCCGCGCCAAGGGGATGCTGCATGACGCAGGCATCCAATTCGAAGAGCTGGTATTGAACCGTGACTACAGCGAGGCAAGTCTGCGTGCGGTGGCTGGGATCTCCATGGTGCCCCAGATCTTCATCAGCGGCGAGCGCATCGGCGGATCCGACGAACTGGAACAATACCTCGCCGGACTGGGCAGAGCGGCAGCCTGATCACAGCAAAGGGATCGGAGTCAAATCTGACTCCGGTCCCCAGGGAAACCAACAGCATCACATGCAGGAATAAGAGAGATGAGCAGAGCATACGATTTAATTGCGATCGGCGGTGGCAGCGGCGGTCTTGCAGTGGCGGAAAAGGCCGCCCAGTACGGTAAACGGGTGGCGGTCGTGGAGGCCTACAAAATGGGTGGCACCTGCGTTAACAACGGCTGCGTACCCAAAAAGGTCATGTGGTACGCCGCCAACCTGGCCCACGCGGTGGACGCTGCCGGCAGCTTCGGCATCCCCGTCCAGCGTGGTGCAACTGACTGGGGCAAACTGGTTGCAGGGCGGGAGGACTATATCCACAACATCAACCGCTACTGGGACAGCCACGTGGCAGACAGCGGCATTACCCACATCCAGGGTCACGCACGCTTCATCGACAGCAACCACATCGAAGTGGATGGCGAGACCTACACTGCCGACCACATCGTTATTGCCACTGGCGGCCGTCCCATCGTGCCACCGGTGCCTGGCGCCAAATTGGGCATCACCTCCGACGGTTTCTTCCAACTCACCGAACAGCCAAAGCGAGTGGCGGTGATCGGCGGCGGATACATCGGCGTGGAACTTGCGGGCGTACTGCGGGCACTGGGTTCAGAGGTCACCATAGCCGCTTTGGAGGAGCGCCTGCTTGAGGCTTTCGACCCGATGATCAGCGATGTTCTGATGGCAGAGATGAAGAAGCAGTCGATCGATCTGAAGATGGGCTTTCAGGCCGCAGGGCTGGCCAGGAGTGAATCTGGTATCGCCCTTGACTCCATAAACGGCGAACGTCTCGACGGCTTCGACTGCGTGATCTGGGCGGTAGGCCGCACACCCAATACCCGGGAACTCAATCTGGAGGCCGCAGGCGTCGAAACACGCAGTGACGGCATCATCCCCACCGACGAATACCAGAACACCAACATCCCCGGCATCTACGCCATCGGCGATATTACCGGCCGAACGCCGCTAACCCCGGTAGCCATAGCTGCAGGCCGACGCCTGGCTGAAAGGCTTTTCAACAACATGCCGGAACGGCGGGTGGACTACGACAACATTCCAAGCGTGGTCTTCGCCCATCCGCCGGTGGCGACTGTCGGCCTGACCGAACCCGAAGCCCGTAAGCGGCATGAAAAGATCACGATCTACAAGACCGATTTCACACCCATGCGCCATGCACTCTCCAGCCACGGCGTCACCACGGCGATGAAACTGGTCTGTGCAGGCCTGGAACAACGGGTGGTGGGCATCCATCTCATCGGCGACAACGTGGATGAGATGCTGCAGGGATTTGCCGTGGCGGTAAAGATGGGGGCAACCAAGGCGGACTTCGACAGCACCATCGCCATCCACCCCGTCAGCGCCGAGGAGCTGGTGACCCTGAAAGAGCCAGAGCCCGATGCTACGATACACCACGGCATCGACAACGGTATCGAGTGGAAGGAAGCAGGTTGAGCAGGTGCTGGATCTTTTATTGAATCCATAGCGACAGGGTTAAACGTATGGATATTAGAAAGCGGCAACAAACCCCGATGCCGACACCCCATACAACGTTTGAGGATTCAATCATGAAGAGATCAATCATCGCAATCAGTGCAGTCCTTTTTGCCGGGACTGCGGGCGCAGCTTCCGATTGGGAGATCTATCGCGGATTTGCCCCCGGCAACCCTGATCTATCCACGGGCAGCACCTATAAATCGGAGGCAACCGCCGTTCAACCCGGAATAGGCAGTTCAGCGGGAACAAAAAGCCACTCCCCAGTGACCGATTTCGATATCTACGGCGGGTTCGTCAGTGGCAATCCTGATCTGTCCAGCGATATGGCACCCTCACTGAGGACAGCGAATGCGCCAGGCATCGGCCTTGGAACGGGCCTGCGTGGCAGCGCTTCCAACCATTTTATCTACCATGGTTTCGAAAAGGACAACCCCGATCTATGAGTAAGTCCTCGAAACACGAGGGAGGAGGGAACGACTGAAAAACGCTGCCCGGAAAACAGTCGCCTCCCCTCCCCCGGTTCAATCACAGATTAGACGACGATATTCTGAAAAGCTGGAAGATGACTTTTTCCTGAGACAGATCAGTTCAGGTAACACGATCACACGGTAAGTTATTAAATAAGATGACCCGGTGACGTTTACTTGCATGAAGGCATCCATACAAAATCCCCACTTTCTGCTGCGCCGCCTGCACTCACTGTTCGGGCTGCTGCCGGTGGGTGCTTTTCTGATCTTCCATCTCTGGGAGAACTCCCAGTCACGTTTCGGCATGGCACACTACAATGAACAGGTGGTGGCCGCCTTGCAGCGCATGAACTACCTGCCGCTGCTGGAGATCTTCGCCATCGCCCTGCCGATCCTGTTTCATGCTGGATACGGCCTGGTGATCCTAGGCTCCGGCAGGGCTGAACTACACCGCTACCCCTGGCTGCACAATCGCTTCTACTGGCTACAACGGCTCTCCGGGGTCGCCATTCTGCTTTTTCTGCTCGCCCATGTCGGCATGACCCGCTTCTGGGGGATCTGGGAACCCGCCGTTAAGGCCGATCTGTTTGGCCATATGCAGCAACTGCTCTCACATCCACTGATCTTCCTGCTCTATCTGCTGGGACTACTGCTGTCACTACTCCATCTGGGCAACGGCCTCTGGACCATGGGGATCAGCTGGGGCGTCACGGTTACGCCGCGCGCGCAACAACTCAGCTTCCTGATCTGTATGGGATTTACCCTCCTGCTCTTTGCAGTGGGTCTGCAGGGACTCTGGGGGTTTATCTCATGAAAAAGAGACCACGAGTCATCGTCATCGGCGGCGGTTTGGGGGGACTCTGGACCACCCTGCGTATCGTCGAGGCCGGTTTCAGTGTCGAGCTGTTCTCACTGTTCGAGGTGAAACGATCCCACTCTGTCTGTGCCCAGGGGGGGATCAATGCGGTACTCGACACCAAAGGTCAACGGGATTCAGTAAGGCAGCATCTCATCGATACCGTCAAGGGCGGTTCCTATCTCGCCAACCAGCCGCCGATCCAGTCGATGTGCGAAGAGGCGCCGGGACTGATCCGCACCTTCGAGCGCATGGGCGTCACCTTCTCCCGCACCCCGGAGGGATTGATGGATCTGCGCCTGTTCGGCGGCGTGAAGAACAAACGCACCTGTTTTGCCGGTGCCAGCACCGGCCAGCAGTTGATGTATGGGGTGGATGAACAGGTGCGGCGCCACGAAGCCCAGGGCAGTGTCCACAAGTGGGAGTGGTGGGAGTTTCTCTCCCTGGTGCTCGACAACAACGGCCACTGCAAAGGCATCATTGCCTTCAATCTGCACTCACTGGAGGTGCGCGCCTTTCGCGCCGACGCGGTGGTGATGGCCACTGGCGGCATGGGCAAGGTCTATGGGCACCGCACCACCAACTCGACCAACTCCACCGGAGCTGCGGCCTTTCGTTGTTACCTGCAGGGCGCCCGGTTCGCCAATGCGGAGTTCTTCCAGTTCCACCCCACCGCCATGCTGGGGGACGACAAGACACGTCTCATGAGCGAAGCGGCACGGGGCGAAGGAGGACGCCTCTGGGTACCGAAACGGCCGGGGGACAACCGGAACCCCCTCTCCATCCCGGAGAACGAACGCTTCTATTTCCTTGAGGAGTGGTATCCGAGCTATGGCAATACTGTGCCGCGGGATGTGGCCTCACGGGCTATCTGGAAGATCGTGCGGGAACAGGGACAGGGGGTCGGCGGCGCGGACAAGGTCTATCTAGATCTCACCCATCTGGACAAAAAGTTCGTCACCGCCCGGCTGGGCGCCATCCTCGACATCTACCGCAAGTTTCACGGCAGCGATCCACTGGAGTCTCCCATGGAGATCTTCCCCTCCGCCCACTACGCCATGGGGGGACTCTGGATCGACTACGAAAAGGATGAACAGAGCGGCGGCCTCAAGTACGGCAGCCCACGCAACCACGCCACCAATATTCCCGGTCTCTACGCCTGTGGCGAGTGCGACAGCGGCTACCACGGGGCCAACTCGCTGCTCTCTGCCTCCTTCAGCGGCCGGGTGACGGGTGAGTCGGTAGCCACCTACCTGCAGGGACTGGAACAGAGTAGCGATGAGACCCCGTCCCGTTTTTTCGCAGAGGGAATCGCCCGGGAGCAGGCAATCAACGAGGCTCTGCTCAAATCCAACGGACATGAAAACCCCTACAAGCTGCACGATGAGCTGGGGGCGCTGATGACGGGGAAGGTGGGCGTGGTGAGAGACAACCCAACCCTCGATCTCGCCTATGACGAGTTACTTGCATTGGAGCAGCGTTCCCGCAACGTCGGTCTCGGAGACCGCAGTGGCTGGAGTAACCAGAGCCTCGCCGAAACCCGGCAGTTGCAGGAGATGATTCGCCTCAGCGCAGTCATCACCCGCTGCGCCCGTGCCAGGGATGAGTGCCGGGGCGCC
The DNA here is from genome assembly GCA_003660235.1 of bacterium endosymbiont of Escarpia laminata. Classification (GTDB taxonomy): domain Bacteria; phylum Pseudomonadota; class Gammaproteobacteria; order Chromatiales; family Chromatiaceae; genus QGON01. The sequence continues at coordinate 79,045 of QGON01000070.1, forward strand.
CACTACAAACCTGAATTCAAGCTGACGATTCCAGAGGGCAAGTTTCCCGGCGATCCGGAGTTTGAGACCTATCGTGAAGCGTGGAAACGTAAAAACGACAAGTGGCTGAAGACCACACTGGCAGAACATGACGGGGATGGACCACGGATATCCTACGAAGCGGTGGACACCTCGATCATACCGCCAGAGCAACCGAGGGACTATCGCTGATGAACGATTCGATAGAGCTGCGCATACGTCGACAGGACCGGCCAGAAACCCAGCCCTATTGGCAGACATTCCGCATCCCCCATAAACAGGGGCACAACATTGTCTCCGCCCTGATGATGATTCGCAACGAGCCGGTGACCTCGGACGGAGAACAGGTCGAACCGGTCGTCTGGGAGTTCAACTGCATGGAGGAGGTCTGCGGCGCCTGCTCCATGATCATCAACGGCAGGCCGCAGCAGGCCTGCTCTGCGCTGGTGGATGAGCTGGCGCAGCCCATCGTGCTGGAACCCCTCGGCAAATTCCCGGTGGTGCGGGATCTGCTGGTGAACCGCTCACGGATATTCGAGGGACTCAAACAGGTCAAGGCTTGGGTCGAGATCGATGGCGCCTGGGACATCCATCAGGGTGCCCCCCGCATATCGCCCCAGGTGTGGAGCGAAAACCATCTCTTCAGCCGCTGCATGAGCTGTGGCTGCTGCATGGAGGCCTGCCCCCAGTTCGGGCCGGACAGCGACTTCCTGGGGCCTGCAGTCTTGGCTCAGGTGCGGCTGATGAACGGCCACCCGACGGGCACCTACGACCGGGAGGCAAGGCTGCACGCCATCATGGGTGACGGAGGCCTGAGCGACTGCGGCAATGCGCAAAACTGTGTGCAGGTCTGTCCCAAGGAGATCCCCCTCACCACCGCCATCGGCGAACTGGGACGTCAGGTAACCCGACAACTGGTCAAAGACATATTGGGTTGAGTAGACTCTATAGTGTCTATCCGGGACGCCCCTAAAACCTGGAACCTGGAACCCCAAGAAACCAAAGCAGATAATCACTGAGTCAAACCGTCATGAAAAAAACAGCCCTGTTATTTTTTCTATTGATCCTGTCGCTGCCGGTGCTCGCCTTTCAGCCCTTTTTCGATAATGATCCCAAAACCCGTCACGCCCCCGAAGACCCCGGCCTGACCGACTTTGATCTTGAGGTGCTGGCGTTATGCGGCAACTGGGGCGATGAGGTCGAGGCAGTCGATTTCGAACAGATGATGCTGAATAAATCCAATACAGCGGTTTTGCAACGCATTCGCAAGGCCGTCGGAGGGCGTATCTTCAGCAAGGCCAGGGACAACAGACAGTTTGCCCATGAGCTGCGCCGTGTCTGGTTTGAGCAGAAGGGTTTTAAACATGTCTTCTGTGGTGAACCTGGATCCGGTCGGGACCTCGGCGGCCTGCACTACGCTGCCCGCTACTGGCAGGCACAGGACAACAACTGGGCCGGATACAGAAAACTGAAATCAAACTACAGAAAACGCCCAGTCGAAAAGTGTCGGGCGTTCTATCTGAAGGAGTCGATCAAACCACCGATCTACACCATCAGCCTCCAGTTCAAAAACCCGTATGAACCGAGGAACAATATTAAGTGTCTCAGCGGTTACAACCATGAGATGAACGCCGAAGACATTCTGATCGCCGGTACAAGGGCCTTTAAGCAAGCCAATAGACGGGTGGGTAAAAACACCAAAGATGCCTGTCTGTTCTATACCCGTCCAGCCGGCAAAAAACGCCATTTCAGCACCCTGGTGATCAAACAGCGCGCCCTGCGCACCTTCTACCCGATGACAGACAAAAAACCCTACTGCAAGAAGAACAGAAAAAACTATAAGGCCTGTCTCTGTTCCAATCTTTGACCCTGACTGCAAAAGGATAAACGACTATGGCCGGATCATCCAAAAAAGTCATATTCGCTGCACACTGGGCAACTGGACGAAGGGATCAAGCAGGCATTTCCCGCTGTAAAACAGATTTCCGTTGAGGCAAAAGCCCAAGCCATCCGGAAAACACAGTTTTCCACCACGAAGAGCACGAAGAAAATTTATGGTTAGTCAATCTCTTAACCTTGGTGCTCTTCGTCCTCTTTATGGTTATACATGGGCTTCCAGATAGACAACGCCTCAAAAATGAAGTGACTCAGCCTTCGCGATAGTGCGAATCGAGCCAGCATCTGGGAAGAGCCTCACCCGAAGGAAACTGTAGATCGCCCTTGGTGAACTTTTCCGGATCCTGCATCTCTTCGCCAGCGTGAAACCGTCCGACCACTTCGCCATGCAAAGGATCAAAGAGATCGGCCAGACTCAGGACTTCAACCATCTTTTTCGTATTTTTCTGCATCACAAACATGGGGTACCTCCATTTAATGTCCACCGCTTTCTACCTTAATTATGGGACGCCGGGGGAGAATTACAAATGGAGAAACTACAGTTTTTCAGTCGCGATCAGCCCTGCTTTGCCGCCCAATCTTCAGGAGAGAATGCCTTGATGGAGAGCGCATGCAGTTCGTCGCTGGTTATCTGCTCCGTTACGGTCGCCATCACCATCCGGTGCTTCTGGATCAGCGACTTACCGACAAAGTCCTCGCTGATGACCAGCGCCTCAAAATGGCGGCCGTCGCCAGTCACTGTGACTTCCGCGCCGGGCAAACCGGCACAAATCAGTGCTTCTACTTTTTCGTTTTCCATTGAAACCCCCTGTTCTTTAAACCAGTCGTGGGCCCGATCAAGCACAGCGAATCGGGCATTCTTGAGTTGAAAGAATAGATGAAATTGCCGGTTCCGCTGAGCTTGAACCGGCCTGTTACAGTTCTCGCGTCGCCAGGAAGCGCACTTCAGGCCAACGCTCCTCGGCCAGACTCAGATTGACCCGGGTAGGTGCAAGATAGACCAGCTGGTCATCCCCATCCAACGCCAGATTAGCGAGGTTTTTATCCTTGAATCGCTGCAACATCTTTTCATCGTCGCACTCCACCCAGCGGGCGGTGGCGACGCTGGCCGCCTCGACGATGGCCTCCACCTTGTATTCGCTCTTCAGACGTTCGACGGCGACTTCGAACTGAAGCACACCCACCGCCCCAAGGATCAGGTCGTTGTTTTTCTGCGGCCGGAAGACCTGGGTCGCCCCCTCTTCACTGAGCTGCAGAATCCCCTTCAACAGCGCCTTTTGTTTCAGCGGATCTTTCAGTACCACCCGGCGAAAGAGTTCCGGGGCAAAGTAGGGAATGCCCTCATATTTCAGCTCCTCCCCCTCGGTAAAGGTATCGCCGATCTGGATGGTGCCGTGATTGTGCAGGCCGATAATATCGCCGGGCCAGGCCTCCTCCACATGCCTGCGCACATCCGCCTGGAAGGTGATGGCATTGCTTATCTGCACCGTTTTGCCGATGCGGACATGTTTCATCTTCATCCCCTTGCGATAGCTGCCGGAACAGACCCGCAAAAAGGCGATGCGATCCCGATGCTGCCGGTCCATATTGGCCTGGATCTTGAAGACGAAACCGGTGAACTTCTTCTCCGACGGCTCCACCAGACGCTGCTGGGTCTGACGGGAGAGGGGCGCCGGACTGTACTCGACAAAGGCGTCCAACAACTCCCTGACGCCGAAGTTGTTGATCGCCGAGCCAAAAAAGACAGGCGTCTGCTCACCGCGCGCATAGGCCTCCAGATCGAGTTCGTTGCTGGCGCCACGCACCAGTTCGACCTCATCACGCAACTCCTGGGCCATATCCCCCAACACCTCGTCAAGATGAGGGTTGTCCAGCCCCTCGATCATCTCACCCATCTGGATCTTCCCCTCGTGGGTGGCGCTGAAGAGATGGGTGGTATCGGTGCGCAGATCAAAGACCCCCTTCAGACGCTTGCCCATGCCAATAGGCCAAGTGACCGGGGCGCACTCTATTTTCAGCACCTTTTCGATCTCATCCATGATCTCGATGGGATCGCGCCCTTCACGGTCGAGTTTGTTGACGAAGGTGAGGATCGGCGTATCGCGCATGCGGCAGACCTCCATCAACTTGATGGTCCGCGCCTCGACACCCTTGGCCACATCGATCACCATCAGGGCGGAGTCCACTGCAGTGAGCGTGCGGTAGGTATCCTCAGAAAAATCCTCATGGCCGGGAGTATCGAGCAGGTTGACGATCTCATCCCGATAGGGGAACTGCATCACCGACGAGGTCACCGAGATGCCTCGCTCCTTCTCCATATCCATCCAGTCGGAAGTGGCATGACGCGCCGCCTTACGCCCCTTGACCGTGCCAGCCATCTGGATAGCACCGCCGTAGAGCAGCAGTTTTTCGGTCAATGTGGTCTTACCGGCATCGGGATGCGAGATAATGGCAAAGGTGCGCCGCCGGCTGAGTTGTTCGAGCAGTTCGTCTGACATGAAGGGATCGGCAATCGGAAAAATGGGAAGGATTATACCCCATCGGCATAGGAAGGGGTCGAAGTCGACCCCCCTACTCATTCAATACCAACCGCCAAACATTTTGGGACCGTTACAATCTTTTCTAAAGTCCACTATGTTAACTGCCGATAAGGCTACAGGGCACTGGGGGAAATGGAGGAAATGGCCATGGGAGAACCAATACCAACAATATTGGTGGTGGACGATGAGGTCTTTAATTTAGAGATCCTCAGCGAACACCTGGAAGATGCGGGCTATGCACCGGTAGGTGCGGAGAACGGCCGGCAGGCCTGGAACCTTCTGAAGGAAACGCCTGAGCGTTTTGATGCCGTACTCCTAGACCGCATGATGCCGGAAATGGACGGCATGGAGGTGCTTGCCCAGATCAAGGCCCATCCCACCCTGAGTGCACTCCCTGTGATCCTGCAGACAGCCAAGGCTGCCAAGAAAAACGTGCTGGAAGGTCTTCAGGCCGGAGCCTACTATTACCTCACCAAACCGTTCAATAATGACCAGCTGCTCGCCATCTTGAAAACGGCTATTGGCGACTACCAGCATTACCGCGTGTTGCAACAGGAAACACGCCATACATCGCACGCTCTCACTTTGATGGACAAAGGACAGTTCACTTTCCGCACACTGAAGGAGGGGCGTGACCTGGTCACCCTATTGTCCAATGCCCATCCGGAAGCCGCCAAGGTGGTGATGGGGCTATCAGAACTGGTGATCAATGCAGTAGAGCACGGCAACCTGGGCATTACCTACGACGAAAAGTCCAGGTTGAATGAAGAGGGCACCTGGGAGGCAGAAGTGGAAAGGCGTCTGGCCCTGCCGGAAAACGTCACCAAGACAGTCAGCCTGTCATTCGAACGCGCCGGAAGTGAGGTAAATTTCCTGATCCAGGATCAGGGAGATGGCTTCGACTGGCAGGAGTACCTGGAAATGAGTCCGGATCGGGTCTTCGACACCCATGGCCGTGGCATCGCCATGGCCAAGATGGTGAGCTTCGACCATCTGGAGTACCTGGGCAACGGCAATCAGGTGGTTGCGACGATTAGCAAAAATCCTGCCGATGCTTGATATTACACTGGAAATTGTACGCGCCCTGATTCTGCTGAGCCTTGTATGGTGGCTATGGTTACAGGGGACAAAGAAAAATCTCTATACCCGCAAAGGCTGGAACTTCATCCTTACAGGATTCTGCCTACTGCTGCTTGGCAGTCTCCTCGATATTTCCGACAATTTCGAAAGTCTTAACTGGCTGTTGATAGTCGGTGATACTGAGATGGAAGCGTTTCTGGAAAAATTTGTCGGATTCCTCGGTGGCTTTTTGTTATTGGCATTTGGTCTGGTTAAGTGGATACCTGAGGTACACGCTCTTTCCGAAGAGATCAATGAACGCAGGCGCACTGAAGAAGAGCTGCTCCGGCACCGGGATCACCTACAGGAACTCGTAGCAGAACAAACCGCTGACCTGATGTCAGCCAAGGAAACTGCAGAGAAGGCCAACCAGGCCAAGAGCGAGTTCCTGTCCAACATGTCACATGAGCTACGCACTCCCATGCATGCCATTCTGAGTTTTTCCAGTTTCGGAATGAAAAAAATCGAAACGGCGCCCAAAGGGAAGCTCTTTCATTACTACTCCAACATTCACCAGAGCGGTGAGCGGCTGCTGAGTCTGCTCAACGACCTGCTTGATCTCTCTAAACTGGAGTCGGGTCACATGCACTACGAGATGAAGGAACAGGACCTGAGGATCATTGTTGAGAGTGCGACCGCAGAATACGAACCCCTGCTCAGAAACAAAGGGTTGACCCTGGAGATGGCGGGGCACGAACGCGAGACCATGGCCTGGTGTGATGGGGAAAAGATCGGGCAGGTGGTGCGCAACCTGCTCTCCAACGCCATCAAGTTCACACCGGAGGGCAAGAGCATCAGCGTTTCTTTCGGTGAGTCCAGTCTACCGGCAGGGAAACGTCACACCGATATCGACACACTACCCTCTATCTCCGTCAGTATCAGCGATCAAGGAATGGGGATTCCAGAGGATGAACTGGATACGATATTTGATAAGTTCATTCAATCCAGCAAGACTCGGGCAGGTTCTGGTGGCACGGGATTGGGTCTGGCGATCTGTATAGAGATCATCGAAGGTCATGATGGACAGATTCAGGCAGCCAACAACCCGGAAGGTGGGGCGGTTTTTTCATTTACCCTCCCGCACAAAACAACGGGAGTGCATGAGTGATCTCTGCTTCATAAAGAGGTCTATATTCTCATTCCGAAATGATGGCTTCGGGTCGGTTTCTGTTTATTAGAAAAATAAGAAAAAACAAGGGCTCAGGTCTTCAATCCAGCACTATCCGCTTTTCCTTTCCTGATTAGCTCTAAATCTACTCATGCCCAGACATATGACACTAAAAAACCCGTTATTCTAGCCCTGAACAGGATCTGATGTCAGGTGAAATTGAGATTTAGACAAAGAAAACAACCTATGGGCGGATGAACTCGATATGGTTGGCAGGCATTATGCGCTCACAGGCAAAAAGCTTTAGCCATATCTTCAAAACCCGATGGAAGAATACATTCGCTACGCTTGATCTGCCGTGACTTGACAATCAAAAAAGGAGCAAATGCACCAGTTGAAACCTTTGCGGCTTCAAAAGGGTTTTTCAATCCATCAATATCTCGCCCATAAAAATCCATAGCTATCTTATCAAGCTCTGCAAGACCTGCACGATTAGAGGTAATTTGTTGATCAAGCCATCCTGCCATCTTGCTGACAGAAGCAGTCCTTGCTTTTTGTAACAGCGGGTTCATATGTTGGTTTAACAGCTCCTTATGGTGCTTTGGCGTAAGTACAGCACTATATTCTTTATTAACACGTCTGATCGCAACTTGATATTCACGCAAACCATTAAGAGAGTGATCGACCGTTTGATATTTAGCTATCAATTTATCAGTCAACTCACGAGACAGTTTCAAACTCACTTTATCAAATTCACGATCAATACGAGATAGACCAAACGAAGGCATAATGCCTCCATACGATAACTTTATATTCTCGTTGGTCGTTTTCAGCTTCAAAATACCCTCCCTGGATGCCGAAAAACTATCCCAATTAACAGTCGCCAAACTTTCGTCTGTCACCCCATATGCAACAACCTTTTGTAGCTTGGCTAGCTCTGATAGATATTTCTGCCTGTCACTTTCTGGTAAAGTCGTAAACAGCCCGCCTTTAGCATCAGTCTCACCTATATCTGCCTGGATTTTTTTCAAGCTTTCCAGGTTCACAGGTAATGCATTCAACTCTTCAGCCATTTTCGGCAAGAGTTTTCGCGCATCGCGAATAGAGGTTGCAAAATACATATTGCGATACCATTTGATATTCTTAATCGTATTCTGAAAGATATAAGGGGCATCATCTGCGGACATACTACCCATCAGGCTCATAGCCTTCAGTAGCTCAGCGTGCTTTGTATTGGCGGAATTACCCAATATTCTGCCACATTTCTGATATAGGTTTCTAAAAGCATTGGAATTTTCTACCGTAAAACCATCATATGCAATACCCAACTTGTCTATTGCCAATTGATAATCAACAGCAGACGAACTGACTCTACCTGCTGGGGTTATCAAAACTTCACTGGCATTGTACCATTCATAAAATATTTCACATTGCTCCATATCCGGCTGAGAGCGCCCTAAAAAGTTGGGTATAAGCCCATCATCAACTACCCGCGTTTCAAATTTTGTTTTCCATGCCTGAAATTCAGTGCAATTACTGGCGCTATTTGCTGAACCTGACATATATTCACCATCAAGACTCAAAGTCGCACGAATATCAGTTAGCGGTAGATTTCTACTAAATTTGTCTCCAATATAATCTTGAGATTTAAGCTCAAGGTTTCGTGAAGAACTCTCATATGTATGAGTCATACGCAAAGAGCCATATTTATTATATGACGATCTAGCATATCCTTTCATAACGCTTGCTGAGTTTTCTCCGTTCAAATCAAGGAAGAGAAAACCAAAATATGTTTCGCGGCCACATTTCATCTGAAAGCGCCAAGGATCGCCCTTAAATTCAAGAGCAGGAGAATAGTTAGCCGCCTCAACCTGCTTCTTGTACCGATTTTCAAGATTCAATGCGTATGCGCGTGCTTTTTCATCAGCCTTTTCTTTCTTTTTAGCCTTTTTTTCTGCCTTTCTATCTTTTTTAGTTTTTCGATCAGCTTTTCGCTTTTGTTTTTTCGTTAGGGGTCGAGCATCATTCACAGGGGTATTGGCGACATCAGTTCCCTGCTCTGGAGTTATGCTGTGAGTCGTTGGGTTTGGAGCTTTAGACTCCAAAAAATCAACCGTCTTTAATTTCCATCCATCATCTACGGCTATCTCACCTTGATATACTAGTTGGCCATTAACGTAGCCAAAAATATTTGTAGCCGATAATTCCGGACATTTTTGCTTAAGTGCAGGAACAATAAAACGTACTATGACCGCCTGTAACTTCTTCTTTTTGCGCTTAAAAATCTTTCCTCGCTCAGCCTTAATTTTTACTGACATAGGAGACGTACAATCAGCCTCGCTATCAATAGTCACCGAATACTGCTGACGAACAACTATTTCTTTATCGGCAGAAAAACCTGGTGCAGTAATAAGCAGGCAGAAAGCTGACAAAATAGTTTGGAGAAATATTTTAGTTTTGAACGGATTATTAATATGTTGTGGTTTCATCAAACGATCCATCAACCATGTATCAGTTTATATTATTAGACCTTGAGCTCACTTGATTCTAAAGAGCATTAAAACAGGCACTCAGATATTTTCTCATGAAGACCTTTATATTTTTGCGTTAGCTTCATGAAGTTTTTCCCCTGATCGTAATTCTTGCCTAACCAGTTAATCTCGTCCCGAGCCACTCCAACCTTGTCAAATTCAGCAGCAAAACAACCACAGACCAAAAATGACTCTACCTCACTCCCACCTTTAGACATAGCACTGGCCTTACAATGATGGCGAATAGCAGTTAGACCACTCACATGATCTGGAGCTCTTCCATATACATAGGCTTCCAAATTATCAAACAAATGAATAAACACAGGGCTTTTGCAGCCATATAATTTAGCAAGCATACTTGCATCACGCTCTGCATATTTTACATATCTTTCTCTTCGCTGTTCAGACTGAGCAATATCGGAAAAAACATCGATCATCCGGCCATTGAGCATTGCCTGTATTCTTGAAGCCACTATATTTCCTGCTTGAGCTAGCTGGTCAAGCTGAATGCGCCCTAGCGAACTCAAGCCCTGTGCCTTGTAACGGACCCTGTCGCCCAACTCAACAGACGCATAATATTCACAATCACCATTGGGGTCATTATTCACAAAAGACTGGGAATAAATATCTACAATCTTCTCCAAATAAATAAATATGCTGCGCTCTTTGGCAATCGCATCAATAATCTCAAAATCACCTTCATAGAGAGATTGTAATAACCTCCCATATTCAAAACCTGATGGACTAAATGATTTTTGACGTTTTTCAGGGCTAGAACCCAAGCTTGTCTGCTGAGAAACATATTGCTGATTACTATCAGCTAATGGCACGACCTCTTCCATAACCGCCTCACCATTCAACATATCTTCCTTAGCCTGCCGTGCAATCTCAAAGCCACCTTCAATTGCATTACTGTAATAGGTTTCTGCGGTTTCCATATCGACCTCACCAAGAACTCCAGTTTCAAGAATACTTGCAAGGTAATAGTATGCTGGTAGGTAGTTATTTTCTGCAGCTAATACTAACGAATCTACCGCTTCAGAAGCCTTACCCTGAAGATAAAAAACTCTTCCTAACTGAAACTGGAAACGAGGCGTATCTGGATATTCATTTAGAGCCTGCTGGCAATAGATTACTGCGGGTCCCAGCACTAGCTTAGAGTCTTCAACACCGGCAGCCCATTTGCCAGGATCATCAGGATGCGCGGCAAACTCATCGCATTTTGTGGCCTTATCTGAGGAATATGAATTAGAGGTATACATGTAGAGCATCACTACAATTGTAAATACAACATGTACTTTCATAAATTTCACCACTTTAACAAATCTTGAAAAATCTCACTCAAAAAGAGCTGGTAAAACGTGCCACGCTAAGATTTAAAATGCCATTTATACGATTTTTATCGGCTCCCCCCACTCAGCCAGAAAGCTTTTACCGGATTTAGCTAGCCACTCTTTGATTAGTTTATTGTTTTTCTCACCATTTATAGAACACCAATAAAATATTCTGGGTCATTAATAAAATCAAACGAGGCACCACATTTTTTGCAACGCCACCACATACCTTGATATATCCTCATAAGGACGGGGCAACCCCTTCTGCTTTTATAAATTTATCAGGATTTTTTAATATCACATAGTTTGTATCCGTACTAGCTTTTTCACTTCTATATTGGATAACTTCATAACCTTGTTTCTTAGCTTGTTTAGCAATCCTTTGCGATGAATCATAATCACTTTTATAATTCCATTTTTTTGCAATATTTTTATTCGTTAAATCAAGAATCTTTGCTTTTGATACATCCAAATTGTATCGAATAGTATACTTTGATGATGAACCTACCTCTTTAAATGAGGTCTTAGCACTTCCTGCCAAATAAAATCCACTACCAAATCTATTTTTCTCTGGATGAGATTTTGAAATATCAATTTTCTTAAGGACGTAATCAATGTTTTTTGCGGAAGATGTCGCGTGATAAATATTTCTATTTGGAGAATTATCATTAGATATTTTTTTACTTTTCTGATGTTTCTCTAGATATATTCTAGAATTGCTGGGTGGTTCTCCACCCGCTTTCATATTCCCTTTATCAGATTCAATGGATTTGTTGCTGAGTTTCCTCGCGCTCTGTAGAGCAAATATCTGACTCCTTTTAGACTGCTGATCTAATTTCTGCTTTGCCTGTCTGTCACGCCGCTGTCGCTCTTTAAGCTTATTCAGCCGGTTTATTTTATTATGAGCAACCTGCTGCTGCTGCTTTGAAAGGCGTTGTTGTTGGAGAAGTTTTTGTTGTTGTTGGCGCTGCATGGATTGCTGTCGCATGCGCTGCTGCTGTTGACGTTGGACCGAAACCTGGGTCTGGCTTCTTTGTTGCTGCGCAGCTTGTTGTCGTTGTTGATTCTGCCGTTGAAGCTGCTGTTGTTTCTGGCGTTGCCTTTCCTGTTGCTGCACCAATTGTTTTTGGCGCTGGCGTTGTCGCTGAAGTTCCTGCTGACGACGCTGTTGTGCGGCTTGCTGCTGGCGACGTTGAGCGGCCTGCTGCGCAGCCTGTTGCGCCGCCCGCGCCTGTTGCGCGGCTTGCTGCTGTTGATAGTAATTATTTTGAGCAAATACTTCTGGTGGCCCATTGCCAAACAGACCAGAAAACAAGAGAATCGAGAAAAGCGATATGGTGAATTTCTGCATAACGTCTGTTCCTTAATAAGTCAAATATTCTGAATATAGACTTTTTCTGGGACTGCCACGCTACTGCAGCTTACACCCGTGATTATATTATAGCTTAAGTTTCGGAGTTAAAATTCATCAATAAAACTCGCCTAACCCATTGAATGTAAAAATAAGTATGCCTCGCGCATGGTAAAATTTTTGTGTTCAAAGACAAACAACAAACCACCCGAAGGCCCAATTGAAGAATGGCACAACCACTATCAGCCTGCCACCCTTGATCAGCATTGTAATTACTGATTCAAAGCACGACATTGACAACCTTTTTGCGGACACATGGAAGAATCTGAGATTGAATTCTCTGATCAGGGGAGCAGACTTCACCAAGAGGAGTGGAATCGAAATCACGGAGGCAGTATTTGTATTACTGCTTTGGAAATGGCTCAACATGTCATCAATAGCCATGTTTTCCGGGAAAGCCTTAGGAATATTTTCAAAGGCCAGCAAAGATGTCATGTACGATTTACTAAACGAGAAGAGATCAACTGGCGTACGCTTAATAGCCAAACGGCCAAGGTTGACCAAGTCAATATCAAGACGCTGAATTTCCGGTCATAACGATAACAACTCTGGATAGTGACCTTCCCAAGAGGCGATACGTGAACGCTCAAACCATCACGGTCTTTTATTTCTTAAACGTCATCACACTTCTTTCCGTTGTTAACCTGGAGCCAGCTATCTGAAAGAGCCATTGGATCACCCCCTATATTAGGTTGTGTACATATTTTTGGAGAACCGCAATATAGCGATCATGTACACATATATGTACCAATTATGAAGGCTCAGCTTGTCTTTAGATGTCCTTCGTTGTCTCGAAAAAAGGGCTAAAATGCAATGTATATAGGGCTTTTTTGAGTTTGTTGACCCTTCTTGTCAGAGGGTAACTTTGAGGGGAACTCGGGTTGCGAGATAATGGCGAAGGTGCACCACCGTCTGAGTTGTTCGAGCAGTTCGTCTGACATGAGGGGATCAGCAATCGGAAAAAGGGGAGGGACTATACCCTATCGGCAGGGGAAGGGGTCAAAGTCTGTCCGGGCGCGCGCGCCCTCCTCCTCTGCTCTTCTACCCCCCCCCCACTCTAACCCTGCCCTGTTGGAGTGAGGGAACTATCGTGTTTCCGGACATTCATTAGGGTAGACGGTAGGGGTCCGAGAGCAGGTGTCAGCCCTATACCTCAAACCGCGCAACCATGTCATTCACCTCTGCCGTCTTATCCGACATGGATGCGGAGGCGGCTGATGTCTGCTCGGCCAGAGCTGCATTCTGTTGGGTCATCTCATCCATCGACGTAACGGCTCTGTTGACCTGGTCGATGCCGGCGGACTGTTGTGAGCTGGCAGCAGCAATCTCGGCGATGATATCGCTGACCTTTTTCACCGCTTCGACGATCTCTTCAAGGGTGCTACCGGATTTGTCCACCAATTCTGCGCCCAGTTGAACCTTTTCACCGGACTCCTTGATCAGCGCTTTGATCTCTTTGGCAGCGGTAGCGCTGCGTCCTGCCAGGTTTCTGACCTCTGTGGCGACTACGGCAAAACCTCTGCCCTGTTCGCCGGCACGTGCCGCCTCGACAGAGGCATTCAGTGCCAACAGGTTGGTCTGGAAGGCGATCTCGTCGATAACACCGATGATCTCGGCGATCTTGGTGCTGGAGGTATTGATGGCATCCATCGCCTGTACAGCCTGGCCGACCACTGTGCCGCCTTCTTCAGCTTTGTTACGGGCATTGGCAGCAAGTTGATTGGCCTGCTGGGCATTGTCGGCATTGTTACGTACCGTGCTGGTCAGTTCTTCCATTGAGGAGGCCGTCTCTTCAAGGCTGGAGGCCTGTTGTTCGGTTCGGGCGCTGAGGCTATTGTTGCCGGCAGAGATCTCGTCAGCGGTGGTACGCATCTCATCCATCGATTCCCGCAGTTCGCCGAGGGTGCCTCTCAGGTTGTCGAGGGTGCTATTGACGTTGCCTTTCATAACTTCAAAGGAGCCGTGATATTGACCACGGACGGGATAGGTCAGGTTGCCTTGAGCCATCATGGACATGACCTCTGACAGATCCTGAAAGATCAGCTCGACCTGTTCGATGAGGGAGTTGATGCCCCCTCCCAGCTCTTTGAAGAAGCCTTGTTTGTTGTGGATTTCGATGCGGCGTGAAAGGTCACCTTCACGGGCCGCAGCTACGATTGATTCGATTTCAGCCTCGACAGCAACTTCAGCGGTTCTTTCTGTCCACTCCACAGCGGTACCCAGTCGCTCCCCCTGTGGATTGATGACCGGGTTGGCGACGGTGCGCATGGTTCTGCCGCCAATCAGGAACTCTGATTCATAAGGCTTTTCGAGGTTCTCAAGCAGGCTGGCCTGATGATCAGCATGACGGTGCAATGTATCTATGCTGCTGCCCAACAGTTGGTCGGAGTGGAAATCGGGCAACTCCTTGCGAAAGTCGGTTTCAGCTTCGCTGAAGAGTTTGTCAGCGGCAAAATTCAGATAGATGATGTTGCGTTCATTGTCGGCCATCATGACGCTACTTGATACATTGTCCAGCGCCATGCGGATACGGGATGCCTCATCGGCGCGTTGCTGGGTCTCGTCGATATTTCGTTTGAGGTTTTTGATCATCACCTTCATGGAACTGCCCAACTGACCGATCTCATCCTTACTTGTGATATCGACTGTCTGGTTGAGGTCACCATTGGCGATGCCCTTGGCGATCTCGTTGGCGCGATTCAATGGTTGAGTGATGGCGCGGGTCAGCAGTACTGCTCCCACCAGAGAGATTATCGCAGTGATGAGCAGAACACCGGCGATGGCATTACGCGAAACACTGATCTCACCGCTGAATGCTTCGGCGAGACTACGGATATCCTGGTTGGCTGAAACCACGCCGCTGCTCAGCTCTTTGACCTTTTTCAGTTCACTGGCCAGGGCCTTGATGCTGGCAACCTGAGTGTCGATGCTTTGCGTGAACTCAGCCATCTTGCCGACGGTGCGCGAGACGCTGATCAGGGCCTCACGGCGCATGGTCTCCTCGATATCGCCTACTCCATCGGTGACATCCTCCAGGGCATAACGAGCATCACCTTCAGGTAGTTCCTCCGCTATTTCGCTTACCTCTTCTACCAGTCCGTTCATGGTAGAAGAGATGTCTTTGAGTTTTCGCTCAAGCACTTTGACGTGCATGTTGGTGCGGCTGATATCATCGACGACCGCGAGCATACCCGCTGATATCTGGGCGAGATTGTTGTCTGCTAAGGTGATGTTCTCTTCAGTGGTACGTGAATTATCAACACCGGTGGCTGATTTCGTCACCACATCGCTGAAGCCGCCACTCAGACTGCCAAAAGAAAAGAAGGTCAGTATCAGTACCGCAAGGAGCAGAAAGCTGATTGTTATGCCTCCTCCCAGCAATTTTAATTTAATGGTCACCTTTTACCTCATCCAGAATGATTGAAGATGATGAAACAAGCAGGCAATGGGGCCACATCTGCCCCATCGTCTGGCGCCCATGTCACTTCGCGGCTTCTTTCTCGTACATGCCGACAGCCTTATTCATCTGCTTGAGCAATGGCAGATTGGTTTCGGCCAATACTTTGATTTTCTCATTAGGGATTTGGGTGGTTTTGTGGTTGGCACCATAATCAATGATGGGTTTGAACTTGGCCCACAAACCGTTCACCACACCCAGTTGATCGCGAATATGCTGTGGCTTGGTGCCGGGCAGGCCCAGGGTCTCATCGCCATCGAGCAGGCCCTTGAGGGTGCGCTCGAACAGTGTACTGGTCTCAAGCAGAGCCAGCTTGCTGTCATCCTGTTGATAACCATAGGCAACAAATAGAAATTCCTTGCTCATCTTCTGGGTCAACATGCGCTGCTTGCCCGACAGGTTGAGGGTGGCAGCCAGGCCGGGGGCGCTTTTCAGTCCGCCTTTTTTTGCGTCCTTTTCATAGAGCCCTACCGCTTTATTCATCTGTTTGAGCAGGGGTATGTTTTTACTCGCAACGAAATCAACCTGCGCCTTGGTGACCGCTTTACTGGCAATGATCTCCTTGACTGTCGGGTAGAACTCAGCCCAGAGGGTATCGATTTTATCGAGTTGGCGCAGGATGCGACCGCTGTTGGTTGGAGGCAGACGTAATTCGTCACTGCCATTGCGCAGTCCCTTGAGGGTTTTATCAAAGAGTCCCGAGGTTTTTTTCAGGTTGGCGATGTTTTGTTCTTTTGCTTCATTGAGGGCGACGAGCATGACCTCTTTGCTCATTTTCTGGGTCAGCATGCGCTGTTTCCCCGACAGGTTGAGCACCACGCCATACTCGGCAGATGTGGGGCCTGCCGCCTGCAGGTTGAGGGGAAAACTGGTGATAGTGGTGAGTAGAACTATAAGAAAACCGATTCGGTTTGATCGTGTGAGGTGCTTGAGAGCTAACATCTGCAAATTCTCCAGAGTGGTGGATCGCAGAGGACGTTGCTCACTGTTGATCACGCCCCTGCGGCAATCAGGTCTAACAGAACTGCTATCGGCTTATTTCCCCGGGACTTTAGGGTGAATTACATAGAAACGTCTTATTTGCATCTGTCTGTGGAAGAATGGCTGGTGGGAAGATGCTTTTCGTCATCTCAGACAACGAATATTGATCGAAAACAAGGGGGTCAGGTGGGGTGAATCAAGACGATTTGCTCTGTAGGATAGCGCGAACAGTCTCTGCTGCATTTTCCAATTGTCGCACGCGTTTCCATAACATGGTTGGGGCATTTTCATAAATTGTGAGTAGCTTGCCCGCGGCCACCCAAACCAACTCACGCCGTTTCTTAAACCGACCTACCATGTCGGCCTTCCACTCCCGGTTCAGCGCTTCGATATCCCGGTACGGAAATTCGATAAAGAACGTTTTCCACTGTTTGGGATCGAGAGGATTTCCAGGCGCCCGCCTACACCACCAGTCTGGATGAACCGAGAGCGTCTCATCAAACAGGGCCTCAACTATTGGAGTCTGATTCATGACCCTTTCAGCAGTGCGACTTGCCTGCTGTAGATCATCGGAGAAATACATCGTTTCGGTTTCTTCGATAAACTCCCGTATTGCGGTCTCCCGATAGCCTTCATCCACTCCCAGACCGCCCCCGAAATCAATAAGATAGCCTGTCTTTCTGCCGGCAAAGGTAGTTTGGAACAAAAAGTAGACTTTGCAGTCGGTTACAGCAAAGGGGATGACGCCGGCGCCCATCTCTTATGTCCCCCCACGCTATTTCCAGTGCTGAGTTTTTATTCTAGGTTAATCTTTGTCATATGGAAGGAAAAGAAACGGCAGGGCGAATATCATTCGCAAATGAGCAGTCATCAAGAGATGGATCCCGCAGATTTCTCTATACTCGGGGTAGATCTTCTCCAGACTCCATTTTCGCTATGATCGAACCAACGGCCGCCGCCGCTTCCATTAACGCTACATTGACGCCGCAGATTCAGCGCCAACAGGCGGAAAGTGGAGCGCCTGCCGAAGGGACACAACAGGCTTCGGACTTCCCCCAGCAACCCTCCCGGAGTGACGAAAAAACCTTTTCCACCAATGAGCCAAAGCCGACTCAGACCACCGATGAGTTAGGCACAGCTGAACTACGGTTGGTACAGGAGCTGAAAAGCCGGGATCAGGCCGTCAGAGCCCATGAACTTGCACACCTTGCTGCGGCGGGGCAATACGCCCGTGGTGGCGCCCAGTTCGACTACAAAGTCGGCCCGGATGGCAATCGCTACGCCGTCGGCGGCGAGGTGAGTATCGACTCCTCTAGGGAGAGTGATCCACAAAAAACCCTGGAGAAGGCGGAGACCATACGCCAGGCGGCGCTGGCCCCCGCCGACCCCTCCAGCCAGGACCGCCGGGTGGCCATGCAGGCAACCGCAATGGCAGCCCAGGCACGGGTGGAGATTGCCAGGGAGCAGGCACAAGCCGGGACACCGGAAGAGAGTCAACAGACGCGTTCGGCGGCTAACGGAATCAATCAACTGTTAACTGTGCAGTCCGCTGATCAGCCCGATCCCGTGTTGATCGACATGAGTGCCTGATTCACCTGTGGAAACCAACTCTACCCCCTCCTGTCAGAGATCTCTCCCTACGGTCGAGATGACAATGAGGCTATTCATCAGGTCTTGAGACCCCACCTCAAAGCGGCAATGCCATCACCATCGCATCTTCCCGCCCCTTCGCGGCAGGATAGTAGCCGCGGCGCAAACCCACCTCGCAGAAGCCGATACGCTCATAGAGTTTCAGTGCGCTTCGATTACTGATTCGCACTTCGAGAAAGGCCGTGTCGGCCCCACGCTGTTTGGCCAGTTTCAACAGCCGGTCGGCAATCTTTCGTCCAAACCCCAAGCCATGATGTTCGGGATGGACACAGATATTGAGCAGATGACACTCATCCAGTACAACCGACATGACACCGTAGCCAATAATCTTCGCATTGAGACTGAGCGCCCAACAAGAGTAGCCTGATCTCAGGCAGTCCCTGAAGATACCCATGCTCCAGGGATGCTCGTAGACCAGCTCCTCGAGTGCCAATACCTCATCGAGATCCGACTGGGCCATGGGCCGGATGTTGAGCAAGGGTTCATCAAGTTGCGCGCTCACTGTTCGCGTAGCAAGGATAGCGCCAATTGCAGATCCTGCCAGGATTTTGCCTTCTGCTCCGGCGAACGCAGCAGGTAGGCGGGATGATAGGTCACCACCAGCGGAGTGGCAGACTCGCCAAAATTGTGGATCCGGCCCCGCAAACGACCGACAGGAATATCGGTCTTGAGCAGATTATGGGCAGAGATGCGTCCCACGGAGAGGATCACCTTGGGTTGGATGAGGGCGATCTGCTGCCGCAGAAAAGGCTCGCACTGCAGCGCCTCATCCGGTTTGGGATCACGGTTGTTGGGCGGACGGCACTTGAGGATATTAGCGATGAACACCTCTTCCCGCCGAAACCCCATCGCCAGCAGCATCGCATTCAACAGCTGCCCGGCCGGGCCGACGAAGGGTTCACCCTGCCGATCCTCATCCGCACCGGGAGCCTCCCCGATGATCAGCAGGTCAGCCTGGGCATTGCCAACGCCAAATACGGCCTGGGTGCACCCGGCCCGTAGACTACAGGCGGAGCAGGCGCTTACACGCGCCCGTAGATCGCTCCACTGATCATCCGTAGCGGACTCAGCCATCGGTGCTGTTGCGGCCGTTTCCACAGCGGCACTCTCACCGGCAGTCCGCTCAGGGGCCGGCAGAGACTCTGTCTCAGATACAATCACTTCCGGGACAGCCGCAGCCGGAGGATCACGGCGCTGCCACACCGTGACCCCCATCGCTGTCAGATAGGCTTTGCGCCGGGTCTCTTCCATGGATTCCGGCTGTTACACATCCCCGGACTGGGGATGTGCCTTCTCCATGGGTTCCAGGATCTTGTTGACCGCATTGATATAGGCCTTGGCGGAGGCGATGACGATATCGGTATCCGCCCCCTGGCCATTGACGATGTGACCGTCCTTTTCCAGTCGCACGGTCACTTCACCCTGAGCGTCTGTGCCGCTGGTGATGTTGTTGACAGAATAGAGCTGCAGTTCGGTGCCACTCTCCACCAGCGCCTCGATCGCCTTGAATGCCGCATCTACGGGACCACCTCCGGCAGCACTGTCGGCCAGCTCTTCACCATCGACACATATCACGATGTTGGCGTGAGGGGTCTCACCGGTTTCCGAGCAGACTTTGAGGGAGACCAGCTTCACCCGCTCGTTCTCCGCCTTGGATCTTGCATCGGTAACCAGTGCCTGCAGGTCTTCATCGAAGATCTCATGCTTTTTGTCGGCAATATCCTTGAAACGGGTGAAGGCCGAGTTAAGGTCCTCCTCCGTCTCGAAGCTGATGCCGAGTTCTTCCAGACGGACACGGAACGCATTGCGGCCGGAGTGCTTGCCGAGAACCATGCGGTTATGGCTCCAGCCTACATCTTCAGCGCGCATAATTTCGTAAGTCTCGCGTGATTTGAGCACGCCGTCCTGATGGATGCCCGCCTCATGGGCAAAGGCGTTGGCACCAACGATCGCCTTGTTGGGCTGTACCGGGAAGCCGGTGATATTGGAGACCAGCTTGGAACTGCTGACGATCTGGGTGGCATCGATGTTGGTGCTGCAGGGGAAGACGTCGGCGCGGGTACGCACCGCCATCACAATCTCTTCCAGGGAGGCATTGCCTGCCCGTTCGCCAAGGCCGTTGATGGTGCACTCCACCTGCCGCGCCCCGTTGGCCACTGCCGCCAGCGAGTTGGCCACCGCAAGTCCGAGATCGTTGTGACAGTGCACAGAGAAAATCGCCTTATCGGAGTTGGGGATACGCTCACGCAGGATCCGGATCATTTCGCCGAACTGGTGCGGAACGGCATAACCCACGGTATCTGGCACATTGAGGGTTGTGGCACCCGCATCGATCACCGCTTCGAAGATACGGCAGAGAAAGTCGATCTCGGAACGACCGGCATCCTCTGCGGAGAACTCCACGTCGTCGGTGTAGTGACGGGCTCTCTTCACCGCGCGTATCGCCTGCTCGACCACCTGATCGGGCTGCATGCGCAGCTTCTGCTCCATGTGGATCGGCGAGGTGGCGATGAAGGTGTGGATACGTGCCGAATTGGCGGGTTTCAACGCCTCACCAGCGCGGTCGATATCCTTGTCCAGGGCGCGGGCCAAACCACAGATGGTGGAATCCTGCACCATCTCAGCCACAGCTTTTACTGCGTCAAAATCCCCGGCACTGGCGATGGGGAAGCCCGCTTCGATGACATCCACCCGCATCTTCTCCAGTGCTTTGGCGATGCGGACCTTCTCGTCCTTGGTCATCGAGGCGCCGGGACTCTGCTCACCATCACGCAGGGTGGTATCGAAAACGATCAATCTGTCTGGGTTATTCATGGCTCTGCTCCAACCACGATCGCCGAATTAAGGCTGAATCGGGATTTGAATCTAATCTGTTTGGAATGCTCTGCTGTTGCGTGCTATTTCGGCCCCCGCCGGGGCGCTCTCATGTATGCCCCTCAGGGCAGCAGTCGCAGCAGCAGGCTAGAAAGGAAACCAGGCAGGCGCGCGTCACCCGCCCCAGGAAGGGATGCGGTAATCTGCTGTTGGCGCGCGAAAGAGATCATCTATCAGTTTCCAATGAAGATAGACCGAATATAGCGCATGCTCTGGGGTATGCCAAGCCATGAAGTTCGACCCCGCAGGTTTTTCTACTTCTCATCCGACAGGTTGGATCGTTCCGCCCGTCTGCTTCGCAGTTGGACCAGTGTCAACACGGGACCGGAGATGGCATAGATCAGGAATAGCGCAAAAAGCACTGAAGGCGGATGGGTGAGCACGATGGCAAAACTCAGGGTCACCGCGACAATCACAATGAAAGGGACCTTGCCGTGAAAGTCGATCTCTTTGAAGCTGTTGTAACGAAAGTTACTGACCATCAGCAGACCGGTCAACAGTGTCAATATCGCCGCAGTCCAGCTCAGACTTTCAGCGCTCATCCCATAATCCACGCCGAGCCAGACCGCACCCGCGATAATAGCTGCTGCGGAAGGGCTGGGCAGCCCCTGAAAATAGCGCTTGTCGGCAACACCTATCTGGGTATTAAAACGCGCCAGGCGCAACGCAGTACTGGCGGTATAGACAAAAGCGGCAATCCAGCCAAATTTACCCAAGCCTGTAAGTGCCCAAAGATACATCACCAGTGCCGGCGCAAGCCCAAAGGCCACCATATCCGCCAGGCTGTCGTATTCGGCACCAAACTCCGTCTGGGTATTGGTCATGCGTGCCACACGTCCATCGAGGCCATCCATCAGCATCGCCACGAAGATTGCCACTGCTGCCGGTTCAAAGCGATTATTCATAGCCGCAAGAATGGCGTAAAACCCGGAAAACAGTGTCGCTGTGGTAAACAGGTTCGGCAGCAGATAGATACCGCGTCTGCGTTTTTTGCCTTTATCCGAAGATGATTCCATGGTTCTCACAATCTCTTGGGGAGTCAGGACTCAGTATAAGTTGAACAGGGGGATCACAACACCCCTGTCGCCTTTACATCCAGGTAGGTATTGACCAGTTCCACCGGGAGTTTGTCGGGCACGGTATCGAGCAACAGCGCCCCCTGATGACGTAGACTATCATGGGTCAGGGAGCGGTTTGAGAGATAGTCGACCACCGATTGAAAAACCAGCGCACTCTCAAAGCCCTGCACCGGCTGTGACAGAGTCTCATCCAGCGAAGTCTCCCGCAGGTCCGCCACCACCACCAGATGCTGTCTTGTGAGCAAGGCCAGGGCACGGGAGAGTTCAGCACGATCATCATCCCGGCTGTTGGTAATCAGAATCACCATCGCCCGCCGACGCTGCAGGGAGGTCAGTTCACGGGCAGCCGCCATATAATCCGCCGCCTCCAGGGTCGAGTCGAGATCATAGGTGCGATCCAATAAACGGCGGATCAGATCCCCCCCCTTGGCTGGTGGTTGCCACCGCTTCACCCCACCGAAGGCGAGAAACCCCACCGCATCCCCCTGCCTTGCCGCAACATAGGCAAGCAACAGCATGGCATTGAGTGCATGATCGAGATGGGCACCGCCTCCATCCATGTGACGCATATGACGTCCGCAATCCAGCAAAAAGACAAGCTGTTGATCCCGTTCGTCCTGATACTCTTTGGAGATCAGGCGGCGGTAGCGGGAACTCGCCTTCCAGTCGATCTGCCGCATGGAGTCGCCCGCGCGATACTCCCGCAGTTGATGAAAATCGCTCCCCTCTCCCCGCCGTCGCCGGTGGCGCACACCCAGCTGGCTCAACTTATTGTCGGTGGCGAGCAGGGCGAAATGGGCAATCTCGCGGAAGTTGGGAAAGACCCGCACAGTCTCCTGCAGCGGCAGATGTATCTTGCGGCGCCAGAGGCGCAGTGGTGAACGAAGAACGATATCACTGCCGTTGAAGTGACCATCTCCCCGTCGCTCAGGGAGGATGCGGTAAGCCAGTGTCGCCGAGCGGCCTGCCGGAAGCTTAAATTCACGAGGCAGCCCTTCCACACCATAATCAGGGGGATGAAAATCATGTACCACCAAACTGAGACCATGGCCACTGCGATTCTCCAGCTGCAGTTCCACCGGCGACCATACCCCCACCGGAATACTGCCGCGCACCCGGCGGGTCAACTTTGGTGGAACGATACGCAGCGCCTGAAAAAAATCGAGCATCATCGCAGCAACCAATAGTGCTGCTGCGCCCTTCCAAACCAACCCAAGTGTCGGCTGAAAAGCGGTAATCAGTGCCAGAACCAGCAACACCAGAACAAGATAGAGTAAGTTACGATCCGGGATCGTGGAAAATAGGGGACGCACCACGTTTTCCTCATATCAGTTGTTGTTTGGTAAGGTGAAATACTATATATGAAAAAATTGGTCATGGAGGACTGTCATTACCCAGCGTACCCCATCATTTAATTCAAAGGGAAAGAATCGCCAACCATGTTTCTTCGCAGAAGATAATTACCGATTTTACCTTCAATGGTTGCGGAAATATGCCGAAAAAACAGACTGCATGGCAGGTGAAATCCAAAAGGCAACAAATGGGAATTATGCGTTAGGGAACGAGTGTTTTAAGAATGGCGCAGAAAATATGCCGGCAAGGCGTGTGGTTCCGGGTAAGCCGGGGAGACCGCGGAAAAACCGGGATAGTTGACTAAAAACGTGGTGAGTCCCCTATTTCAGCGTTTCCGCTTATTTCATTTCCCTATCGAGATGCCAGTTTCGAGCAGAAGGAAACATAATAGACACCCATAGTGCTGAGCCCCTCAATTCCCATCGCACAGTAGTAAGGTCTTGCCTCCTTAGTATAGGGATCTATCCCCTGTTTTTCGAGTTGTGCGGCCACATCGTCCAATGAAATCTCTCCATTATCGCTAACAGTTTCGTTTTCATCCACGGAGTCGATAAATGTCTGCGGCTGACTATTGAGAGGAGGATCGATTGTAATATCATAATGCTGATGTGCATATTGCAGTGTGGATTGAAGTTCTGCAATGCTTGCATTGAGATGTGGACTTTCACTGGCCTGCATTCTGTCCACATCATTTTCCAATATGCTGATTGCCTCTTTCTGAACCAAGGGTCTGATTGATGGATCCAGAACATCTATGCGTTTTGCCAGTCTGAGCAGGAGAGCCGGTGAAAGTGAATCGATGAAGTCAGGATTCGATTCGAGAATCACGGTTTGACTAGCCAGTAATTCGACCTCATCCAGCAAACGCTTTGTATCATGCGTTTGAATTGTTTGCCCCCACTGAGTGGTCACGGAATGGGTATAACTATTTGCTGATGCAAGAACATAAGGCTCTACCGCAGCAACGGGTGTCACCACAAACAGGCTAACAACAAAATGTGCGATTTTGTACCTGTTGAGTATGAAATCCGCATATTTCAGTGTTGCAGCGTATCTGGCATTCTTCCTGACTAGCGTTGCGAAGTTGTTATGTAGGACTTTCATTGCTGCACCTGCTGATTATATTTCCGTTATCCAGAATATCGGTGCCATAACAGGACTTCTTCAGTCGCCAGTTCACACTTCTCCCGGCATTGGCGCACACATTTTTTTACCCCCCGAAGAAGTGAGATCAAGTTCACGCTTTTTCCCGGAAATGGGCCAAAAAACGGACTTACGCCTTCGTGTTACAGGAAATAAAACCGTGCAGGCAGGGAAATGGATTCAGTTTTCCATGCCTTGATTGAGTTTCTATTGATCGATTTCTGACGACGAAGGGAAGGTACTTCTGATTTTTGGGAAGGTATGGACTAGAGAAGGGATGCGAGGGGGGTGTTCAAGTAAGTTCAGTCTATCTGTATAGACGTCCAGGAGACTGCCGGATTTACCGACTCCAAAAGGAAGTTGGAAGACTTCTTTATTGAGATTCTACTGATTGGCCAAGCCATGGAGCTGGCGAAGCTGGACAACATAAGTCCGCATGGGAACTCAGCATCGTGACCGACAAATGGTGTTTGATTGCATTGGCTTGGATCTAAAACAGTTACACGCCCTGACGGGCTAAGGCCCAATCGTCACCACATTCTAAATCAGGGGGCCACTTTACTTTGAGAGAACGTTGTGTTTTCGAGCATGACCTTGTACGTGTAGCCCGAACCGAGATCTATGTCATTCCTTAGCACACCGCTGGCAATTACCAGATCACCAGGTGAAACCAGCTCCAAAGAGGTTGCAATCAACTTGTTGTTTGGTTTTGTGCCGGTACCATCCTGCAAGGTAATCCAGTTCTTGCCCATGATGCTCTGATTAACCTTAATGACTCTTGCGCGCAGGCTTACCGACTGGTCTTTCAGCTGGGCCGACCCTTCAAGGATATCAGCAATCGTCTTGCCGTCAGCCAGCGGGGGGATCTCCCCTGGTGCGGGCACCTGAACTGAAACGGATTTTTGAAATACCCTATTTTCAGCTCCATGGCCTTCCGCTTCTTTCGCTGCACGGTGAATGTTGTCGACATCCTGTCCCACTCGGTGGGCCATCTGTACAAAGAAGACCGACTCAAACGTCCTGTCCAGAGTTCTGCTGTAAAAATCCCTCATCTCCATGCCGCCACTGAACTTGACCTTGTCTCCCACAACTACCGGCAAGCGACTGGCTGCAATCCATATGCCCTGTTCTTTGAGCCGCAAGTAGGTATAGCTCCCCACGTCGATGGCTTCGGTCACGGTACCTGTTCCCGAGTCCGTTTTTTCCGCTGCGATTGCTGTTGAAAGCGTCAGGAGACAAATCATTAATATCGATAATATGAATTTCATGGGAAAGCCTCTTGGTGCCTGCTACAAGGAAAGTCACAGCATAGCTGCTTGATAAATTTGGACGGGGTCTATTCTTGACTAACAAGCAAGCAACCTCGCCGCACCAGCAGCTAGAGGTTCAACCCGCATCCAGAAATACTTATTCTTCTCACTAAAATATACCATCTACCGGCAAGCAGGATAAACCTTAGTCCTAGGCACCGGATACATACGTGTTAGGCTAACATACATTTAAGCGTACCTGATAAGCATTCCAAATACATTAGTACCGAGTGATGCTCTACCTTGGGAGTAGAAAAGTGAATTTTGAGTTGACAAAACGTTCTTTGAAACCCACGTTGCAGTCTGGTTTTCTATTGGCAGCTGCTGTTAGTGGTATGCTGCTGGTTTCCGGGTGTGCCACTCACACGCCAACCCCGGAAGCCAAGGTAACATTACCTGAGCAATTTGTGTGGCCCGCGCCCCCGCAACAACCCCGCGTCCGCTATCTCGGCAGTCTGAAATCCCTCGAAGACGTGGCCGGCAAACCACAGAAAAGCCTGCGTGACAAACTGCTCGGCAGTAAGGAGGAGGAGCACCGCGCCCTGGTTAAACCTTACGGTGTACACAGTGATTCGAAAGGACGGGTCTTCGTCGCCGATTCCGGCATCGCTGGCCTGGTGGTGTTTGACCTCGAGAAGAAAGACCTGTCCATCTGGGGTGTCAGTGGACCGGGAGCGCTGCGAAAACCGTTAGGTGTGACAACCGACGCACAGGGTAATGTGTACGTCAGTGATGTCATTGACCATCGAGTGGTGGTTTTCGACTACGAAGGCAACTACCTCAATGCATTTGGCGGGCAAGACACCCTGATTACGCCGGTAGGTATGGTTTTCAATGACAGAACCCAGCGCCTTTACGTGGTGGACGCCAAGAAACATCAGATCATCGTATTCGACCGTGAAGGAAATGTGGATTTCACCATCGGCGAGCACGGTGGCGAAACCGGCAACTTAAACTCCCCGACCAACATCGCGATGGATGAGGAGGGCCGCCTTTATGTAGCCGACACGTTGAACTTCCGCGTTCAAATATTTACAGCGGACGGTACCCATATCAGCACTTTTGGCAAGGTTGGCGACGGTAGAGGTAATTTTAGCCGCCTGAAGGGGATCGGGGTGGACAGCCAAGGACACATTTACGCGGTCGATGCCGCATTTAATAATTTTCAGGTATTTGACCGGGAGGGGCAGCTGCTGTTGGTCGTTGGCCAGGCAGGTACCGGCCCGGGGGGGTTTTATCTACCGGCGGGCGCCCACGTGGATCAGAACAACCGGATTTTTATCGCCGATCAGTTCAACATGCGGATACAGATGTTCGAATACCTCGGAGAATCAGACACACCGCCACCACCATTATCGACAATTTCTAATAATCCATAAAAGATGGGGTAATACCCCCATTGATGATTGTCATTGACTATCATAATATTCCCATTGCGCCGGTGGGACTATATTCCCAATCAAGTATAAAGACGCGGCCGGACGGCGTCAGAAAACGCTTTGAAAAAAGCAACAGTCACAAAGCAGCTAGCAGTAAGCTTGCGGTAAATAAAAAAGCATAGGTGCTCCATTTTCAATCCTTGTAGGGAGTATTTTCATGAAAAAAACGTTTGCGATCTTAAGTTTTCTACTTTTCTCCATGGTCCTGTCAGGCACGGCAGTTGCGGCCAGCATTGTCGGTTCAAGTCATGACCTGACGGGTACAGGTGTTTCAGCATCGGTTTGTGTGTTCTGCCACACGCCTCACAACGCAAGCACTACGAATTTAACAACTCCATTGTGGAACCGTGTTGACACGACATCAACTTTCCAAATGTACGACAGTCCCACGTTCGATATGAGTCCTGGCGGGGGCGCCCAGCCGGCCGGCGTCTCACTGGCATGTCTAAGCTGTCATGATGGAAGCCTCTCCGTGGATCAATTACTCAATATACCTGCCGATTTTGTCGCCAATGCAGGCACTGTGGGCGGACTCGGAACCGACTTGAGAAATGATCATCCAATCTCCTTTGGTTACAACGTTACTTTGGATCCGGCTTTCGAGCCTGCTGGTGCCGTAGTTGCTGCCGGGCTGCCATTGTTTGGCGCTGCTGGGGATCAGGTCGAATGCGGAACCTGCCACAATGTGCATGATCCGGCAATCAGTAAATTCCTGCGCATAAGCAATACCGCCAGTGCTATGTGCACGGCCTGCCACATTAAATAACTGCTCAAGCCAACCTCACCGCATGCATACTAGGGCGGATAAGTTGAAATATGGAACCAGGGCAATGCAAATTGCCCTGGTTCTTACTAGTGTGCTGATCATATCTTCTTGCAGCACTCAAACCCGGCAGTTGTTTTTTGATATCCAGCCACCCACGTCCGAGGAGCTGGCTGAGAAAAAGCAAAAAGAGGAAGCTGCACTGGCTGCATTGCAGGCCCGGAATAAACAGAAAAACCAGCTGACAGGCACTGAGGGAATGCCTTTCGGTAGATCTGATGATAATCTGCCGCGACCGGAAATCGAGTCAGTCATGGATTGGAAAAAGGCACAGAAGATGCTGCCAAGGGATTACAAGAAAGGCATCGACTGGTCCGCCGCGCTGGAACAGGGCCTGATACGGCCGCGCACCGGAGCGGATCCCCGGGCAGAGTGGGCCTCCGCTTTCCAGTGGGACTTTATCATCAAGGCTAAAAAGCCTAAGAACCATGCATATTTCCCGCACTCGGCCCATACCGAGTGGCTGGGTTGCAAGAACTGTCACAACACCTCTCTCTATCCCTATAAAAGAAACCCAGCTACGATGAAGGAGATGAAGAAAGGTGCATCCTGCGGTGCCTGTCATGGCAAGAAGAAAGTGGCTTTCTCCCTGAAGGCGTGCAAGCGCTGCCATCTAAACAGGAAGAAGAAGAAAAAGTAATGCTTTTGCCGTTTGTTCTGGCGGCATGCCGATACATGTTGTAAAGGTAGGTGTATGCGTACATATAATCTTATTTCAGTCTGCCTGTTCCTGCTGGCAATCAGCTCAACGTTGGGAGCAGCTCCCGGAGATATTCAATATGACCGCAAGGGGGGGGATGCCGAAGAGCTGAAGACATTTCCACCATCCATCTTTCCGCACTGGATACACCGGATCAATTACCGTTGTGACGCATGCCATAACAAGCTGTTCGAGATGAAAACCGGCACCACCCCCATCAACAAGGACCTGATGAAGGAAGGAAAAGTTTGTGCCGTCTGCCATAACGGCAAACAGGCCTTTGATGATGGTTTCGAGAACTGTAACCGCTGTCATATCAATGACGGGAAATGATCAACATGGTTCTGGGCGTGACCATGCCAAGAATCATGAAGTGTTCGGGTTACTCCGGGTTAATCTTCGCAATGATCGCGCTGTGGACCACGAACAGCAAGGCCCTGTCCTGGGACGAACTGACCTTCTATCCCACTAAATTCGAGGCACTTGTCGATTTCGACGGCACCAACAGACGCAAAAGCGGCAGTTCACGGGAGATCGAGTGGAGAGCCGGTGTGCGTATCGAACAGAATGGCTATGCTCTGGATCCCGGGATCGCATTGTTCCATCTGGACATCGAACCCATGTACACCTGGGGCGAATTCGAATCCAGCGACACGAGTCGAGAAAACAGTGGCGAACTCCTCAATTACCTACTCCAGCTGGATCTGCTCCAAGGGACACCGGGGCCGGTGGGCTTCGGCTTGTATGCACAGCGGAGCACGAATTTCAACACAGGTTCCCTGGGTAGCCGAAACGATAATGTGATCGACACCAAGCGCGCGACTGTTAACTGGAAAAATCCGGCATTTCCCACAAATCTCACCTATGAGGAAAGGTCACTCCAAGAGGAATTTCGATCCCGTCTGAGCAGTGCCGTGTCTGAGCGTGATGAAACCCTGAAGATGTGGACCATCAAAGGGCGAAGCAGTAAGCTTAACTTGCGTCTGGAGCACAAGTCCCTGGACGACAAAACCACCCGTGATCAAGATTACGAAATCGATGAGGGTAACATCTCCCACCACCTGCCTTGGGGAAACAACAGTCACCTTCGATCACGTTTCGACTATTACGACCGCACCGGCTTTAACGCCAACAAACGCCTGACATTTGATGAGTTCGCGCGTATACAGCATATGCCAAATCTGTATAGCCGCACTTCCTATCATTATCATTCAATCAAGCAGAACATCAAAAATGTAGAACACCGTGGCATCTTCGAGTTGAATCATCAGCTATACAAAAACCTGAATACGAAGGCCCATACAAATATAACTTCCCGCAACTCAGACAACATAGACGAAGACAAATGGCTAATCGGACTGGATAGTCAATACAATAAGCAGGATCTGTTCGGCGCCAATGTCAGTGCGGGCCTGGGTGGTTCATACCAGGAGACCGACCGGGTTTCCAATCAGGGAGTGGTGGAGGTCATCGATGAGAGCCACATTGTGCCCCTGACTGGCTCGGTAATCCTTAACCAACGCTTCATTCTGACGAGCACCATCATTGTCACTGACGAAAGCGGCATACTGGTGTACACGGAGGGTTCCGATTACACGGTGATCCCTCTTGCGGGGGACCTGACCCAGCTGCAGACCATTCCCGGCGGACGAATCGACACCGGCGACACCCTCCTGGTGAGTTACAATGCGCAGCCGCTACCATCACAGACGTTTTCCACTATCCGCACCAACTACAACCTGGGCATCGACCTGGGCTGGATGCGCTTTTCCCACTCCGATAGCATATCGGATGACACACTCATGTCCGGTGCCGATGAGAGCTTCCTCAACGATACCCGCAATACCATTACCGACATCGAATTTCGTGCGGAACTGGCAACCATCGACACCGTCGTGGGGGCCGCGCGACGCTTCACTCTGGCCGGTGGATTCGAATCCACGACTTACACCGCCCGCCAAGTGCTATCCTGGACGACATCCAGTAACACAAGTTCCAGGGGGATTCAGTGGAACCTGAACGCCACTCAGTCTTTCACCGAGCAGGAATCTCTGGATACAAACCTGTACCGCATAGAGCTATCGGCCCATTGGCAACCCTTTGCGAAACTGTCAATCCACCCCATACTGGGTGCCTGGAAACGGTACGACACAGGGGATGCCATAAACGCAAGTGAGTCTTCGACCTCGTGATAGATTTTGGGACATCCCAGTCCCCAAAATCGACTCGGCCTTCGACAACCTGTTTGTGCCCCGGCCGTCCCGGTCACTGGCACTACGCGACAACCTCGCAAGCTCGTTGCCGCTCCGTTGCCAGCTCCCGATGACTGGACGCCGCGCTCGGATGCCTACTTTGCTTCCCCTCTGGCGCAAGGCACGCCGGGTAAGCAGTGCGGCCTCGCGGCTACCGGGGACTACCAGCCTTCGCTTCGCTCTCCATGGCTGGCAGCGGTGGCCGCCGGGATGACGAATTCATCACGGCCGGCGTCAGAGGCAGCTGGCGGTACCGCGAACTTGATCTAAGCTTCAATTATCACCACGACCGCCGAACAACCTCAACCTATGCACAGCCAGCCGGCAGTACGACCCAGTCCGTCGAGGACAGGCTGATGTTCACCCTGAGGCGAAGATTCAGATGACCAGACGATGGAGCTTCCTGTTGGCGTTGTTACTTGGCGCCTGTGCGACAACCGGCCCGGATACGCTTCCCAAACCCGGCGAGGTACCACGTATGGTCTGGCCGGCAGCACCGGAACCGGCGCGAATCGAATTAATTGCATCGTTCAGCAGTGCGGAAGATCTCGGCCTGCGCAAATCCTTCTTTCGCAGGATACTGGATTTCTTTGCCGGCAACGATGATCGCCGCCTGTCCCGTCCCTACGCAGTCGCCGTCAATAGCGAAAAGGTCGCCGTTGCCGATCCTGATACGGCGACAGTGCACCTGTTCGAGATACAGCAAAAAACCTACCAGCAACTTGATCGTGCAGGAGAGCAGCTTTTCGCATCGCCAATCGGGGTGGCTCTCGGCGGTGACAAACTGTTCGTAGCCGATTCCAACCTGAACAAGGTGTTTGTCCTGGACTCAGACTTTGAGACGCTACAGGTTCTGGAAGATTTCCAACGCCCGACCAGCCTTGCGTTCGACCCGGTACGTCAGCGCCTCTACGTGAGCGACACCCTGGCACACGAGGTGCATGTCTTTGATCAAGATGGCAGACTCCTGTTCAAGATCGGCGAGCGCGGCGAACAAGACAGGCAATTTAATTATCCCAGCCACTTGGCATTCGCCAATGACCGCTTGTTCGTCAACGACACGATGAATTTCCGCATCCAGGTTTTCGATCCCGATGGCAACCATCTGAAGACCTTCGGAAAACACGGAGACGCATCCGGCTATTTCACACAATCGAAGGGCGTGGTGGCTGATTCCGATGGTCATGTCTATATTGCCGACGCCCTGGCAAATCGGGTGCAGATCTTCGATCAGAACGGTTCATTCCTGCTGGAATTTGGCAGTGGCGGTGACGCCCCCGGCGCTTTTCACATGCCGTCCGGGCTGGCGACATGGAATGATAAAATTTATGTAGCCGATTCCTATAATCAGCGGATCCAGATTTTCCGATACCTGAAGGCGAGTGACTGATATGCGAAGAGTATCTGTATTGTGTATGTGTCTTCTGATTGTCTCGGCTGCCACTGTGGGGGACGTGGCAAATACCGTGCATAACCTGTCGTCCTCGGGACCAGGGACAGGGGCGTTTAAGAGCCTGACTGAAGATCGGATCTGTATTTTCTGCCATACACCCCACGCGGCCACACCCGAAACGCCTTTATGGAACAGGCTCTCCACCGGAGCTTATACCCCTTATCAAAGCAGCACCACGGACGCAGCTGCAGGAAATATGAGTTCTTCTTCAGATTTGTGCCTCTCCTGCCATGACGGCACCATAGCCTTGGGTGACCTGGTCAACCCCGGGGCTGGGGTTACCAACGACCTGAGTACCACATTTCTGACCGGCCGGGCTCTTATTGGCTCCGACCTATCCAACGACCACCCTGTCGCAATCATCTACGACCCAAATTTACTGGCCACCGACCCGGATCTGCTCTCCCCCGCCGTCGTGGATCTTCCACTAAAAAATGGTGAGCTTCACTGCTCTTCGTGCCACGATCCACACAAGAACATACATCCTCCCTTTCTTCACAAGCCGACGCTGAACGGTGAACTATGCATCACCTGTCACATACCAACGGGTCCAACTTGGGATTGGACAACCAGCTCCCATGCCACATCCCTCGCCTCACCGCCCATGGGGACCGATCCCTGGGCCGAACGCAAACCGGCTTGGGTGGGCCAAAATGTACGTGAGAACGCCTGTATGAATTGCCATACGCCGCACAATGCGGCGACACCGGTGAGACTCATCAAGGATCAGGAGGAACAAACCTGTTACCTGTGCCACGATGGCACCGTGGCACAGGATATTCTCTCAGAAGAACTGAAATTTTCTCACCATCCGGTAGAGATGACGCCCAACCTGGATCACGATTCCGTTCGAGCGGAGAACCCTCTTACCATGTCATTCCACGTCGAGTGCGAAGATTGCCACAACCCACATGGCAGTTATAGTTCTCCACCAATGATCTCCTTCAATCCCGCCAACCCAGCGGATACAAACCACACGACTGCGCCATTCGTCAACGGCAGCATGGTGGGGGTGACAGGAATTGACAGCGGTGGAGCTGTGAAGCCCGAGGTGGATTACGAATACGAGGTTTGTTTCAAGTGCCACGGTGTACCCGGAAAGAGTGCATGCGACAACCAGCGCTGTTCGACTGCCACTGGTTACAGCATGACCCGTCAGGACGGTGTTTACAACTTACGCGACAAGGTGGATCCCGGTAATCCGGCACTGGTTTCTTACCACCCTATCACAGCCAACGACCCTTTCAATAACGGAGAGGTCCCCAGTCTGCGCACTGACATTCCCCTGGATACGAGCAGCAGCCTAATCTACTGCAGCGATTGCCATAGCAGCAATGTTTCACCCGCCGCTGGCGGAGTGGGGACAGCAGGTTCCCATGGATCCACGTTCGAAGGAATTCTGGCACTGCCTTATGATTTTGATCCACAAACCGCCACTTCCGCAAACAACCTCTGCTACAAATGCCACAATGCCGCCAGCCTAGAGGTCTCTTTCATACACAGCAAACACGTGGGTGCGAACACTACCTGCATCAACTGCCACGATCCCCATGGCTCAACGAAGTTTCCCCATCTGCTCAATTTTCTGACCTTTGCCAATGTCACAGGACCCATGGAAATCACAGGAACCGGTGCCTTTACTGAACCAACCTGGGTAGACAATGGCCAGTACAGTGGCGCTTGCTATTTGGTCTGCCATGGAAAAACACATGATGGCTGGTCATACCCTCCCTAACGTGGTTAGGGCCTGCTAACACTATGCAGATGCCCAGCGTTGGGTCAATGATTTTCGCTAGGGGGAATTTTCTTTGACAGTCTAAAGCAGGAACTCGTGCAGTGGTGGAACTGCCAAACACGAGGTTCAGCAGGGCATACTGCATATATTGCCGTATTTTATAACAACAATCGACTGCATCATGCCTGGATTCTATGAGTCCTGATGATTTTGATCAGCGATTGATAGAACAGAAAAAATCGACCTGAAAAATACAACATCTTTCTCGCCAACTACCGGCACGGTAGTCCACACATATCAGCCCCCCAAACTTTTACTAAATCCTTGACTGTTAGCTTCTGTTGCTGCCACAAATGCACAACACGCAAGTGATTTCTTGGGCACAGAACAATCTAACGAGGATCTATAAGATTGGAGCGCTGATTGTGTTATTAATATTCAGAAGTCGGTTAGATCAAATCCAGTTTGGTCGTATCACTTCTTCGGGGGCGGGCCTGGCAGCGTAGCATAGTAGGCGGCAACGTCAGCCATATCCTGTTCACTCATATCCTCAGCTTCCATGTCCTCATTTTCATCGACCCGTTTACCCGATTTGTAGTCCATGAGCTCCTGGATATGTTCCTTTGGGTCCATCCCGGCAATCGGCGGATTATCTTCATCACCCAAGCCATCGTCACCGTGGCAGTCCTCACAATCTTCTTCCGCCAGCTTCTTGCCATTAGCAACGTCACCAGCAGCCTGGACGCTGGCAACCGAAAATATAGAAACGAACATAGTGGTAACAATCAATTTCTTGATCAACATATTACACATCCTCCTCTAGGATAATAGATAAGCTATCGTGTCAGCCCGGTTTTATTCTGATTGCCCACATAAGTCACCAAGCATGCATTGTTGGACACGACGCTTTATAAAAAATAGCTGCACATATACCAGCAGTCAAGTATTCCTAAAAATCAAATAGACGCTATCGTCTTATCACAACCTGTTTTGTGAAAGCTTAAAAGTTATAACAGGAAAGGCACAGCGCAGAACGGTTATTATCAACTCTTAGCAAAATCTGTTAGTTACCCATTGGGTTGTGACAAGTGGAGCACAGGACCATATCTATTGATTCGCAACCAGTCTGTTGAATATATAGAGGCAGAAAGACCATCTACACTCTTAAATCTTTTTTGCTCAACGAGTATAGCTCGTCAAACTCTATACAACATTTAACCGCAGGGATAATAGCTATTCTATTAGCAGAAACCCTATAAAACAGGGTAATTCATATGTCTCGTTGATTCTTTAAGACCTACCCAGTGTTAGACGCATAATCGATGACCTGCGGAATCACTGCGATGTAATAAACTCAATTCCCAACCCAACTACTTACTTTCTATTAGCGGCTAACTACTTACTTTATATAAGTGATTTAAAAGGCTACCATCAACAACTCCATTACGGGAGACAATCTATGAAAAATCTCATCCATATATTGGTAGTACTGTCTCTACTTATAATAATAACTCCTGCAGTATTAGCCGATCTCCCACCCGCCTTTGAGGGGAGAAAGTTATATGTCTCTCACTGTCAGCTATGTCATGCTGTCGATGGAAAGGGAGAGGGTCCTCTTGCAAAAGCGATGCAGATCGATGCGGAAGATCTCACTACCATAGTACGCTCTGGAAGCGACAACAACCTCATAAACATCATCACCGGCAAGGGTCGACATGCATCCACCCATCGCATCAGCGCCAGCATGCCAAAGTGGGAAGACGTATTCAGTGGGCATCAGATCAAAGCACTGGTTGCATATTTACGCTTTCTCAGTAGTTCCAAACACGATCTGATAGGGGACCCTGAGATTGGCCTGCAGCTCTACCAGAAATATTGCGCAATCTGTCACGGTGTTGAAGGCGATGGAAAGGGTGTCATGACGGAACTCTTGCGAATCAAACCGATTGATCACACCAATCCACACAAGACTGACAAGCTTGACAATAATGAACTCGCATCAAGCATTCTGGATGGAAGAGGGAAGTTTATGCCCGCTTTTCGCGGCGTTCTCACCCAAAGCGAGGTCAATGGGCTGGTCAGTTACATACGGCTGCTTTACCAAATATGGGGACAATTAGAGGATGGAGGATTGGTTATTTTGATGAGACCTCCCACTGGGGAAATAAACGAAGAAAACGGCGACTCCCTGCTTCGTGACCCATCGTGTGAAAGCAAGGAGAATCTATCAGAAAAAGGCAAAAAGAATGCGGTCAGTATAGGAGCGCAGTTTAAATCCAGAGGCGTGCCAATAGAGAGTGTGTTGGCAAGCCCTGATTGCCTCGCTAAAGAAACTGCCAAAACTGCATTTGGTCAAGTTGAATCAGTGAAATTTCTATCTTCAATGAAAACGATTTCCGAACAACAGGCAGATTCGTACACTGAACAATTAGAGCGTCGAATAGGGTCATATTCAGGTAAGGGGAATCTTGTTTTGCTAACGCACGAATTAAATATCAATGCCATATCTTTTCAAACTTTAGAGGAAGGATACTTTCTCGTACTGAATCCCATGGGCAAAAATGAGTTTGAAGAAGTTGGAATATATAGGTTGGATAATTAGTTCTGACGCCTGTTGAAAAAGCCCTTTAGTGGAGTTGTAACAGTCAACTGATACGTCTTTGGATCGGCAAAAAAATAACTCTCTGTTTTCAGTTGAGTCTGATCTCGCAGTTCCACTTGGGGAGGACGTCGCCTCTATTGATGGCAAGCGCCCGAACCAGATAGAGAGGGTTGCGATCCGGTATCATGTGCGGGGGGCGGCCACACTATCGAGTAGATCAGCGAGCACATCATCGGGCGAATAGCCTTCGATCTCCAGGTCGGTGGTCAGCCTGATCCGGTGCCGCAACACAGCGGTTGCTGCAGCCTTGACATCGTCTGGGGTAACAAAGGCACGGGATTGTAGAAATGCCTCGGCCCTCGCCGCGCGCAGCAAGGAGATGCTGCCTCGTGGCCCTGGCCCTGCTTCAATGCCACTCCATTCACGGGCGGTGCGCACGATACGCACCGCATAGTTGAGAATCTGCTCATCCATCTTCAGTGCTGCCACATGCTCTTGCAGTGGCAGAATCTCTTCTGCCTTTAACCGTTGGCGCACCGCCGAGGTGTCGAGTCGATCACCCACAGAGCCGACGGTTACCTGCTGCACCATCTGCTGCTCCTCCTCTTCTCCTGGATAGTCGATGAAGACCTTGAGCAGGAAACGGTCGAGTTGGGCCTGTGGCAGCGGATAGGTCCCCTCCTGTTCGATGGGGTTCTGGGTGGCAAGCACCAGAAAGGGGCGGGTTAGATTAAAGGTCCTTCCCTCAATAGTCACCTGCTGCTCCTGCATTGCCTCCAGCAGCGCCGACTGGGTCTTGGCCGGCGCCCGGTTGATCTCGTCCGCCAACAGGAAGTTGCAGAATACCGGTCCACGGCGAACCCGAAACTCTGCCGATTTCATATCGAACATGATGTGGCCGGAGATGTCGCTGGGCATCAGGTCGGGGGTGAACTGCACCCGGTTGAACAGGCCGCCGACCGCAGCAGCCAAACTGCGCACCAGTAGCGTCTTACCGAGACCCGGCACCCCCTCCACCAGTACATGACCCGCAGCAAACAGGGCAATCACCACCTCGTGAATCACCCGATCCTGCCCAATCACCGCCCGTCTGATCTCTGCTTCCAGTCCTCTGGCACGGCTCAACAATTCCGCAGACAAATCATTTCCTTCAGTCGTTTGTGTATCCACCATAAATCCAGTTTCCATAAGTGGGTAGGTCGAGTTAGCGATAGCGTAACCCGACGAGCTTTTAATTTTGTTGGGTTACACTGCGCTAACCCGACCTTCTATGACTATCCGGGTGTAGTGCGGCGAGCAATTTCTGCAGGTTCGCGCTGGCCTGGATCATCTTCTGCTCCTCCACCGGCACAACATAGAGTGTCTCATAGACCGCCTGCGCAGAAAGTCCCGACTGCTGCCCGATCCACAAGCAGCGCTGTTGTTGATCAAGCCGTGCCAATTGGGGATGGCGCTGCAGCCAACGCCTCTCCACGATGCCGGCAGAGCGTTCCCGCAGTGCGACCGCACGATCCAGTTTCCAGAGATACTCACCCCCAGCCTGGAGGTGCTCCAGCAGATTACGTCTGGCAAGCTCGCCCGTATCCAGTATCGGCCCACTGCGATAGGTCAAACGCCATATCAACAAGAGCAACAGCAGTAGGGCGCTCAAAACGGCATAGGCCGCGTTTTTCCAGATCAGGGTCAGCAGGGAGGGCATGTTGGCACTATAGAGCAGACGTACCGCACCCTGATCCTCCGTCAGCAGTGCCAACAGCAGGGCGTGGTCTCGCTCCACGATCCGGCTGTTGGTGAGGAACCGATTATCGCTGAGGATGGTCAGATAACCACGACCCAGCTGAAAACCTACCAGGTGGTAACCGTTCAAGCCCGGTACCAGCCAGTCGATGTCATCCCTCTCCACCATCAACTCCCGACGAACATCGAATTCCACCTGCAAAGGCTCGTCATACCCGGTGTACTCCATACTCACCGAACTGTCAGCTTGCGATTCTTCCTCATCGCTCTCCACATACTCCACCAGACTGACCCCGAAAGACTCCAGCAGATGGTTGCCAGGTTCATCCTCACCCGGAGCCCTGCCGGGTGAAACAATCAGATGCCCACCCGCTTCTATCCACTCCAGCAGCGCCCTCTCACGTTCCGGAGCCAGGGATGGACCCAGATCCTTGACCAGCAGCACCCCGGTATTCGCATCCGGTTTGGCGAGGTATTCCCGGCCCGAGAGACTTTTGACATCCAGACCCTGACGCTGGAGAAAGATCTCCGCCGCCAGCAACGGGTTCCGCCTGGCCTCCGCTGACATCCCCAGGCGCACCTCCGTACTCCTGCGCTCAAAGTTTTCAAGGAACCAGGCAGCCACTCCAGCGACAACAGCCAGGAGCAGCAACAGGGCAAAAAGGATCAGCAGCCTACTCTTCATGCAACGCCCCGAAAACACGATCCCAATCCTGGCAAAGTGCCTCCAGTTCTCCGGCGGACGGCAGACGGTGTCCGTATGCCATGCCCTGCCAGGCTGCCGTAAGTCGCCGAAAAAAGACCGCAGCGGAAAAATTCTGACTCGACTCCACCTGACACAGACACTCACCCTCGGTGGCACCAATAGTAATTTGCAGATGAAAACGAAACACCAACACCGAGAGTGCACCACGATAAAGCAGACTCAATGCCGCCCTTCCCTCACCGGCAAGCAACAGAACCTCAGCTTGGCGCACCAGATCCTCTGGTAGGGATTCCGGACGAATATCAAGTCCCGACAAAGTCACAGGCAGGGGTTGCCGACGCCGCAAACCGGGTAGAGTGTTCAGGTTGGGCCAGTCACGCATCCGTGATACACGGTAGAGCAGAAAGGCGATAATCAATCCCGCACCCAGCCACAGCAGAAACTCACCCACCATCGCCATGCCCTGGGTATAACCTTCGAAAACATCGATCAACCACTGCAGCAGCCAAGGCACATCTTCACCGGACTCATCCGTATCCCCAACATACTCCCAATAATCGCGCATCTCGCGTTTGCCGAAGGCATCATCCTTCAACACCTCCTGGATAGAGTGCCGAACCGCTTCGCGATCCGGCAATCCCGCAGCTACCGGCGGCTCACCGGGCAACACAAAACCCACCGCCAACAACAGCAGACCGGCCGCTGCCGAGGAGAAGGGACGCTTGCCTTTCACCCGCTCGGCCAGACGTTTGAAACCAAGCTCTATATCCCACCCCTCCAGATCACTGCGGCGGGTCAGATAGATACCAAAACCACCCGCGACATAAAACGGAGCGATCAGCGACATCGCCAACAGATTGCCGATATGCTGCAGCCAGACTTCAACA
The DNA here is from genome assembly GCA_003660235.1 of bacterium endosymbiont of Escarpia laminata. GTDB lineage: Bacteria > Pseudomonadota > Gammaproteobacteria > Chromatiales > Chromatiaceae > QGON01. Next base: position 119,183 of record QGON01000070.1, read on the forward strand.
CCACTCTCTGACATGATCAGGCTATTCATCTGCAGCCAGTTCAGCTCAGTCGGGATCAACAGCAGCAGCAGTACCAGAAAAGAGAGTTCCAACAGGATTTCGAAATTAATGCCGAAAAAGGTCAGCCAACCGGTCACATGCTGCCCTCGTCCCAGGACAGTGATACGTGTGCGCCGCTCACTGCCTTTCAGCCCTTCCAGCAGGGCCACCGGCATGTTGAAGGAGCGTGCGGTGCTGAATCGCCGCCAAGTCAGGTTGGCGAACAGCTGGGGACGAACGATGCGCCACCAATGCTGCCTCATCTCGCTGAACCCGAGCCGTTCGCCGAAGACGCGGCGGCTCAACCAAAACAGCAGTGGAGGCTCATAGAGCGGTTTGAACCACCATGCCAGCAAAGCTATCAGCATCGGTTCACTGGCAAGCAACAGCGCCACTACAAGATAGAAGGGGAGCGCCGAGGCCAGCCATAACAACCAGAGGCGCAGAAATTCGCTGCGCGCAAGCGCAAATCCCAGATCGGCACCTTCCCATGGCGTACGCGGACGCAGGTTGATGGTGATCCTAGAGAGATCCATGCCGTGACCTGCCCACAAAAACCAGATAGAAAACCACCAGCGCCCAGAGCAGTACCGCTACGCCATATTTGATAGCAGCATCCAGTGTACTGGAGGACCAGAATGCTTCGACAAAGGCTGCCAGCAACAGCATCAACGCCGCCCCCAACACCAGTTTCAGCGCTTCGGCTGCCGCCGCCTTCAGTGCAGGAATACGTCTTCGCTGACCGGGGGCCAGCAAGGCGTGGCCCAGCATCAGACCCGCTGCACCGCAGATCACGATGGCGGTCAGTTCAAAGGCACCATGACCGGAGACGAAAGACCAGAAGGTATCGTTATAACCCAACCGGGTGAGATGACCGGCAACCCCACCCAATACCAAGCCGTTGAAGAGCAGCATGAAGAGCGATCCAACACCCAGCAACATACCGCCGGCAAAGGTGCGGAAGCCAATGCCGATATTGTTGAAGATATAGAAACCGAACATCATGAAGTCGGTCTCGGAACTGCGAGCCTCGGAGCGTCCCGGACGGCTGCCGGCCGGGTCGTACATCGACTCCATCTCAGCTACCTGCTGCTCATCCAGCAGCGAGTAGATCATATCGGGGTCAACATAACAGGCGAGGCCCAACAGCAAGGCAGGTAAGAGAAACGATGCCAAAGCCAGCAGAAAATAGCCGCGATGGCGCCGTAACGCCCGGGGGAATCCACCGCCGATAAAATCGAGTGTACGCCACAACCAGGCACCGCGCTGCCGATAGAGATGGCGGTGCCCCCGCAGCACAAGATGATGAAGTTGTTCCAGCAGCGCGGGGCTGAACCGCCGACTGCGTGCCAGAGCATAGTGATTGCAGACCTGACGATAGAGGGTGGGAAAAGTGGCGGCACGGGCTTTATCGGGATTGCGTTTGCTTCGGGACAGTTCCATCTCATCGAGTAGTGCCCCAAGCTCATCCCACAGGGACCTGTAGGCCTGTTCAAACTGTTTCTGACGCATTAGGGTCCCTTCATCAACCAGTTGGCATATCCATATATCCCATCAACAGCCTGTTCACCCTTGCGTCCGGAGATTTCGCTCAGGATCTCTGCCAATTCGACGCGGCGCTCGGAGGATAGACCCGATGCGCGCTCGGCAAACGCCAATACGGTCTGTTGCTCCGACTCGGTCAGTTCCACCCCTGGCCTCACTGCAGTCCTGGAGGGCAGTTCAGGTCGTTTTTCATAATTGTCCCGATAGACTACCAGCGTTCCCGCCGCCAGATCGCCCAACCGTTTGAACTCCCGGTTGAACAGCATACTCAACAGGCCAAAACCATACATCACCGGCATGAAGTCAACCGCACGCAGCAGGTTACGTATGACCGAAGCGGATACGGTGACCGGCGTACCGTTATCGTGGATCACCCAAATACCCATCGCCTTTTTTCCAGGGGTTGCACCGTTCTTAACCTCGAACAGCACAGGATAGAACCACTCGATGAGAAAGAGGGAGATCAGGATGATCGCAATGCCGACCCCGCCAAAGTAGGAAAAAGACAAACCGATAACGATATAGAGTACCGCGCGGATCGCCGCATCAATGGCCCAGGCGCCGGCCCGGACAAGCGGTCCCGCCAGGCGGAATTCCAACAATACACCTTCCGGGATCTCATACTGCCGGGTAGTGTCCACTTCCTCTATCATTGCCACCGCAATATCCTATCGCGATTTGTCGAAATAGATATCCCGATAACTCACATAGATTGAGGCCACCATCATCGGTAACACCACCAGCAGACCCAATCCGAAAGGAATGGCGCCCAGAATAAAAAGCACCATTCCCACGATACCGTAGACCAGAAACGGCAGGACATTTTTCAGGCAGCCCCTGATACTCAGCTTCATCGCATCCATCGCCTTCAGACCATCCAGCACGACCAATGCAGGTGCGAACCAATACGCCATCATCAGAGGTATGGCAATGGCCATGACCAGAAGGAACAGCAACAGTATGGCTGGAGACAACATCATCGCCGCCATCGCCTCGGGATTCTGCATCATCTCCAAATCACCCATAGTCGCGAACATGCCACCGGCGAATAGCGCAACGATCATCCCGAGCAACAGAAAGCCCCCCATGTAGATCACACCCACAAGCACCAGTTGTCCCATGTTGTTGGAGAATCCTGCGAACAGGTGGCCGATCTCGAATTTGTCACCTTCATCCTGAGCTCGCGCACCCAACATGAATCCTCCCATAACCACCGGCGCGAAAAGATTGGTCAGGATGCCCCCCAGTATCGGAACCAGATTGACCAGTATCACCATCACAAACCAGACTACCAACGCGAGTATCCAGGCGAGCGGGCTCTGCTTGAAGTGCCACCAACCCTTGACAATCCAGGCCCAGCCGTGACCTGCCGGTACGCTGTTTGGCCCCGTTATCTCACCCTGTTCGTGATCCACAAGATCCGCCTGGGGCGCGGCATACGGATCTGCATCATCGGCTTTGGTCTGAATCGCCAGATATTTGGACACTACCACCCCACACTCGAGACAGGTGCCGTCCTCCACTCTGTCAGCACCACATTTTGGGCAGGGAGGCTCAGACTGTTTTTCCTTCTCTTCAGCCTCCCCCGCATCCATGGGTTCAAGCGACAGCTGATCCGCCATCGGATCTATACGAACAACCAGACCCGTCCGCTCCAGCGCCGCCTGATACTGTTCAGCCTGTTCCCGTGCCAGGTTTTTCTTAAGATCCACTTCACGGTCGCTCTTCAATAGATTCTGCACCGTCTCTTTATCGACCTTAAAGCGCTCACTGAAGGCCACAACAACCTGTTCTGCCTCAGCACCAGGCTGTAGCTGTCCGAAAAATACGACTTTGAACACTTCGCTCACTCTATCCACTCCATGATTTTGGGATGATTCCGTAGAATCCATATTTTAAGACAATGATTCACCAAATGGCGACTCATTCGGTTTCCCGTTTCGGCAGGATCGCCATTACCGCATTTCGATCTGATTCCGATGGTGGCCAGATGCCCCGTGGGTTGTCGGGGGACTGTTCACCCAGCTCGTCGACCCAGGCCTGAAACCCCTCCACCGCTTTCGTCATCTCCTGCTTGAGCGCCTCGGCCTGGGGAGAGAGGCTCTCTCCCTCCATCAACTCGTCGAAGAGTCCATCGAGTTTCCCGTCCAGCACCATGGCAAACTTATCAGCGTCACTCAACCAGCGCTCATTGAAATAGTGGATGGCTGAGAGGGCCACCATCGTGGGCTCTTTCACCTGCCGGCGCAGGCGGATGCCGAAAAAACGCACCAGGTTGAGATAGCGTTTCACCGCCCTCGGCGTCGTCTGCCGGCCCATGATCCAGGGCAGCCAGATCTCCAACGCCTTGGTGAATTCGGTCGAATCCTCGCGCGTTTCGTTCTCCTCCAGCCGACCGGCATAGATCAGGGCACCTATGCCCAGGAGTGCCAGCAGCCAGACCAACCAGGGGGTGCTGAGCTCGGAGAGTCGATCCGGTGCGCTAAAGGCGGGGCCGCCACTGGCGCCGCGAAGCCGCCGACCCTGAGGGTCCTCCAGCACGGATTGAGACGCTTGCGGCCCGCTCGTCCGCCCTGTCCCGGACTTATCCTCATCGTGTACCTGTTTGAGCAGCAGGCTGACCTTGGCGCCTTCGACCCCATAACTTGTCAGTTCGACACCCTTTTCCAGAACCTTTGGCTGACCTTCCAACTCCAGTTTAAAGCCTGGTTTTAGCCTCGCCTTCTCCTCGATCAGCCGTAGCGTCGTTTTTCCCGTTTTGATTTCATCGAGCGTCACTGTGCCCAGCGGCCAAGACTTCACTACCGGCGGCGTTTTATCGGGAATGCTCATTCCGAACCAACTGCCGTAACCGACTGCCAGCGCCAGAACCGCGTAGGGCACAAGACGTCTGATCTGGGGTGCAAAACGCCTGGCACGGGTCACAATAAGCCGCAGATACCCTCTCCAGTCCCAAGGAGGGACGGCTTCGACAGCCGGTTCCGCCAAATGCATCAGGGCCGAGGCAGCGGACGCCTCCATCTCCGGCATCGGCACCTCGATATTGATCATCTTCTCCAGGTAGTTACGGGCGAATTCGCGGCGCATCTCAAGGTCGTTCCCATCCTCCGGCGTCTCTCGCGCCATCTCTTCCGCCAACTCCTTGTACTTCAGCGCCACGCAGGAGATCACCCAGCGCTGGGACATGCCCAACACCAGAAAACATTCGCCGGAAGTGGCGAGAAAGTTCACGTTCTCCAGGATATCGATCAGGTTCTCTTTGCTGCAGCGATCCAGATCGTCGATGAAGATCACCATCTTGCGCGGCAGACACTGGGTGACGTCGCGAAACTCGTTGGCAAAGCGCCCCCGTGCGCCGGGATCGAGCCCCTTCCGGCCCCGCTTGTCCGGGTTGATCGTCAGCAGCCGGGCAGGATTGATGGCGAACCCCTTGACGCTTCTGAGCATTGCCAACAGCGGTGCCCCCAGACCGAAGAGCGCCACCCAGGTCTCTGTCTTGGTTTCGACCACCGACTTGATGGGCTGGGCGATCAGATCACCCAACCAATCGCCATATGCCTTCCACCAGCTCTCCGGATGCCGCAACAGATGGGCCAGACCGTTGGCGATATCCTGCAGATGCTGCCGGTAGTAGGCCACCGTCGCCCAGAAGACGACCAGGGCGATGGCGTAGAAGAACCAGTGCCGCAAGCCGCGACGGGCAGCCAGGCGCAGGCGAAACTGCAGGCCGCCGCGCTGCAACCAGCCGGGAATCGCCTGCTCCCGGATGTGGGCAAAAAGGGAGGCGAGCAGCTGTTCGCCCTGTTGATGGTGCCAGGCGTTGAACCAGACCGGGCGGAACCCCGCCGTCCGCAATCGCCCGCGCAACAGTTCCATCAGCGAACTCTTGCCACTGCCCCACTCGCCGGTCACCGCCAGGGTGAAGGGGGCGTCGGTATTACGGTTGTTGAGAAAGGTGAAGAGATCATCCGCCACCCGGTTGAGATCAAGCACATCCCGGCTCTTCTCCCCCGGCTGCAGTGGACGATCGGTGGCCAGCATGTCCGCTACCGTGGTGCTGCGAGTCTTCTCCGGCAGGGGACGCACCGCAAGGAAGGTGAGGAAGACGAGCAGGGAGACGACCAGACCATACCAGGGGGCCAGGTAGCGGCGATATTCCACAGACTGCCGGCCGCTGTTCTGATCTAACGACAAGACAGGGTCAGCCGAAGCTTGGGGGAACCAATTTTCACCTCCATCTCTGGTCGCCAAGATCTCACCGCCATTACCAATCACCCACCCCTCTCTTCTGTCAGAAAACACAACCTTCACGAAGTCGGATACGGGTACGCCCAATCGATTTTGTTTCCAACCGGCACCGCCGTCCTCGGTAGAAAACAGGATGCCGTCAGCACCAATCACCCAGCCGTTCAGGGCATCGATGAAGTGGAACGATGTGAGTCGAACACGGGTTCCACGTTTCAGTGTCGTCCAGCTTTTTCCTCCATCGCCGGTTGCCCTGACGCTCCCTTCATATCCCATCATCCAGCCACGATCGGCGTCGATGAACTGGATGGCCTGCACAGACGATAGTCGCCCCTTGACTTCCATGTTCCGCCAGTCCTGTCCGCCATTGCCGGTGGCGAGAAGCTGACCGCTATCTGTTACCGCCCAGCCGCGTTTTTCATCGAGAAAGAAGAAGGCGATAATATCCGATGCCGTGCGGCCCCAAGTCGTTCCGCCATCCCGGGTCGAGAGCAGATCACGACCGGAAACAACTCCTTTCCCTTCCAGCACCCAGCCATGTTCCACATCGGCAAACTGTACCTTACGGAGCGATCCATCAACCCCACTCGTCTGGACTGCCCAGTTTTCCCCGCCGTTCCGGGTGACCAGAATCACCCCCCTCTTACCCACCACCCAGCCATTTGCCGCGTCGACAAAATGGACCGAGAACAGATCGGGGATTTTCTTTTCAACTTCAACAACCGGTTCGATAACAGACTGAACCGGTGACGGCTCTACAGGCTCCACCTTGCCTGCAGGTTGAACCTCTTGCACAGGCGGCTCCTGCCTGACATCCAGCTCAGTCGGTTCCGGTACTTTTTTAGGCGGAATCTTCTTCGTCAGAGGTGGGCGCTTGTCCACCGCTGCATTGGCGCTTGAGATCAGGGACGGCAATTCCGGCTGCCATTGCAGATCACAGCGGTCTATTGCCTCCTCTGGTATCTCCGGCCCGCCGGGAAAGGTCTGGGGCGCCCAGCAGTTGCCGCCATCGCGACTGTGAAGGATCAATCCCTCACTGCCCACCACCCAAAGATGTGTGCCATCCGGCAGCACATGCAGGTCGTTGAGGCTTTGCGCAATGACCGGCAGACGTTTGAAGGCGTTCCGCTCAATGGGGTAAAGCAGGAAATCGATGCCGGAGGGTTCGTGAAAAACATCGTGATAGGGCTTCTGGATCAGGGCCAGCCAGGAGACAGTGATGAAGGCGGCCAGCAGCAGGAGAACCGATAACGCCCGCTGCCGCGCACTACTCAGATTCAAGCCTGGAAGTCGCAAACCAGGCTCAGAAGACGAAGGCATCTCTTTCCGTTCAGGCGCAACACTCACAGACAGCCCCCTTGACGCAACACAACTCCCCCTCTATCCGATCGTCCTATATCAGGAAAATCTAGCACAGGAAACCACAATTAATACATAAAATCATGGCGCTGTGTTTCACCTATGATTGCGACAGGCAGAAGAAACCTACTCAAACATCCCAACAATTCTTGGAGAGCGTTATGAACGACCGCCGTCAATTTCTGAAGAACAGCCTGTTGGCATCCGCAGGCCTGGCCCTGGCCCCATTGAGCAGCGCAACCGCCGGCAGTATGGATGGCCTGCCTCAGGGCCTTATCTATACGGAAGCAAACCCTGGCATGTGGGGTAAAAAAGTGGGAGGTCATCTGCCCAGGGTTTCAGTGGATGGAGATAAGGTAGGCATCTTCACCAAGCACGGTATGTCTGAGAAGCACTTCATCGTGCGCCACACCATCGTCGCACACAACGGCAAGGTACTCGGCAGCAAGACCTTCTCACCGGAGGATGAGGAGGCCCGCTCCAGCCACACTATCCCGGCAGAGTATCGCGGCCAAAAACTCTATGCCACCAGCTTCTGCAACAAACACGATATGTGGGTTGCTGAATTTACCGCCTGATCCTCGCAGAGCCAAGCAGGTTAAATCAATAACCTGCCGGGTTCGCAGGTCAGGTTCAAGCTTGCGGAACCGGCAAATACTCACTTGTTGTGCCGAGTCTGCGGGTTTACTCGATTGAATCTCTGACGATACCATCCAGCAGTTCAAGGATCTCTGCTGTCACCTTGTCCGCCTGACCTGCCAACGACTGGCCGCGATAGGCGACGTAGACCTGCTCCGGCTCGTCCGCCCTGATATAGACCGCGATGGTAAAGGGACAGACCACCAGGTTCTCCGGACTAACCTGGGTCATCTTATGGGAGATCACGGCACTGCAGAACTCTACCGACTCGGCCTTTTTGAAGACCTGCTTGTAACCAAGATCGGGGCCTGTGCGATTGAGCATATCACTGACGTGCAGGATGCCGCTGACCAGCATTCCCCGCTCCTCGACCGCCATCTTGATATTGTCGATCACATCCTCATAAGCCTCATCCGCCTTGTAAATCACAACCGGATCAGAGGCGGCTCCCCCAGCGAAAGTCATACCGACAACCGACAACATCAAAGCAAGCAACAGAAATCTCATACGCATCCTCCAGTTTTTACCCGCCGTCCTTCGGCGGATTTTTACAGTCAAGGGTGGTCAGGAGACTAACGCCATCTGTTGCACTAATAAAGCCCAAAGATTCCAGATCCGGGAACTGCGGCACTGCGACCGGGGCCGATACAGGATTAAGACTGCCGATTGGCTTTTACCCAGGCATTTACGCTTCCCGACAGCTTGCCCGACAGTTGAGTTCTATGTGCTTGGGCTGCCGAGGATCGTATGCCAATAATGGGTCAGGGAAAACGATATTCGACGCCTGCCGAGAGGAGTTGCACCGAGTCTCTGTCAATTTCATAGCGCTCCCACTCCACCCTCAGCGCTGTTTTTTTGTTGATATGGAACTTCACCCCTGCTCCAAATACCGGATCCACTCCCTGCTTGCTGTCGAAGCTGATGGGCTGACCGCCCACCTCGAACCGCGCATCGATATCTGCGTCCCAAAAAAACAGCCCCACCTTGCCGAATAGACGGAACCGCTGGGCCACCGGCAGCTCACCCACTATTGATGCACTGATACCCCTGGCGGAGTACGGATGCACCCTGGCCACATCGGCCACGAATGCATCCAGGTCACCAAAGTTGCCGCTGATGCGGGATGTCACCTGGCCGAGATCAACCAGGGCCGCTTCCACCGCCAGGTTGGGATTCCACTGATATCCACCGAAGAGTTTCCAACCGATGTCGGTATCGTCCAGAGTGGAAGTGGTGGAATAGCCCAGCGCAGCCAAGTTCGCATCCAGCTCGGCAGCGTCGGCAGCGGATTTTGATGCCCCGACCGAGACTCCCATGTACCAGGGTCCATCATCAGCCTGGGCGGGACGGGGAGACAACCCTCCACCCGTTACCAGAAAGGCAAGCATCAATGCCACGGGCAATTGGCCGAATCTTCGACGCCCGCGCAAGGCTCCGGCAATCCCGAGCCAGGCCAATAACAGCCACAGTTCCAGCCAACCGAATCCACCGCCACCCGCACCCACCACATCTCCTCCGGTTCCCGCCTTGGCGCTGACCATGACGTTGTCCGAGTCCTCGCCCGTCCCGTCGGACAGGGTCAGGCGCAGTACGTAACGGCCTTCCACGTCTGGCGTGAAACCAGGGGTAGCGGTATTGGCATTGCTGATATCAGCGTTGTCCAGAGCGCTGCCTTGCGGTATGGAGACGAAGATCCAGGCGTAGCTCAGGCCTTGTGCCGGTGTGTCGGGGTCGGAGCTTGCACCGGCGTCCAGGCTGACCGGGATCCCCTTTCCGGCCAGGGTGTCGTCTCCCGCATCGGCGTTGGGGGGTGTTTCAACCAGGTAGCCATGGACGCTTACCCGGTCGCTGTGCTGGACCAGTCCGTCCGAGATCTCCAGATCCAGGCTATAGGTTCCGGCCACATCAGGCAGGAAGGAGGCTAGTGCGGAGGTCGCGTTGGAGATCGCCGCATCGTCCAGGGCACTGCCGGGCGGCAGGCTGGCGAAGGTCCAGCGGTACGTCAGCGGTTGAGGCGCCGCATCCGGGTCGTAGCTCCCGCTGCCGTCCAAAATGGCCTGCTCCCCCACCAGGGCATTCCGGTCCGATCCGGCATCCGCCTGTGGTGGCAGGTCCGCATCGTAGGCACTGATCCGGATCGGGTCCGGATTGCTCTCCAGGTCGCCGTCCGTCACCACCAGCGCCAGTTCGTAGAGGCCAGCCAGGTCGGGGGTGAAAGAGGGTTCCGGGGTAGTCGCGTTGCCGATATCGTCCTGCACCAGGACGCTGCCTGCCGGTGTCTGAGCCAGGGTCCACCGGTAGCGGATCAGATCCTGGTCCGGGTCGTGAGAGCCGCTGCCGTTGAGGATCAGGGCTTCACCGATCAGAACAGAGAGGTCGGGTCCGGCATCGGCCACCGGCACCTGATTCTCCACCTGGAAGGCCACCTCACGGGCATCCGACAGCAGTCCATCGGATACGACAAGCTGCACCCGATACTGGCCGGTCAGGTCCGGTGTAAAAGAGGCCGAGACGGTGTTCGCACCGACGATGGCCTGATCGTCCAGGGCGCTGCCGGGCGGCACGGCGATGAAGCTCCAGGCATAGGCCAGGGGCGAGGGTCCCAGATCCGGGTCGGTGCTGTTGCTGCCGTCCAACTGGACCAAGTCGCCCAAGTGGACAGAACGATCAGCTCCGGGATCGGCCACCGGGTTCTGATTTGCGGTCCTCAGCCGGGCGGTTACCGTCCCACTAATTAGCGCGTTGCTCTGCGAATGGATAGTCACGTCCACGGTCCCCTCCCCAAAACTGCTCAAGCTGACGTTGAGCAGGATAGCGCCGGTGGCGAGTCCGGGCAACCGGAAGCTGGGGATGGACTGGGTCGGCTGGCCGTCCAGCCCGTCCAGGCTGGCGGCACTGATGGCGCCGCCGGTGCCGGTGATGGCAGCCGAGTAGACATCCTCACTGTTGCCGCTGTTTTGCACCAGCACCAGGAAGGCACCATCGCCCACGCCCGGCAGTTCAACCTCCACCGGGTCCAGGGTCAGGGTCAGTCCCTGACTCTGGGGTATGTCGATCGCGGCTGAGGCCCGATCCTGTACGTTGCCATCGCCACGGGAGGTGGCGATGACCACCAGATCCAGCGAACCGGGATAGGCGAAGTCGATACCGATGACGGTTACCGTCAGGTCCCGGGAAGCGCCTGCCGCCAGGGTGACTGCGGTAATTTCCAGGGTGGCGGCCGGGGCCAGGACCCCGCCCAGACTCAGGCCGAAGGTATCCTGGCTCTGGCCGGTGTTGGTCACCCGCATGAGGAAGGTACTGTCCGGCCTTGCGGCCAGGGCGGTCAGGGCCACATCGACCCCGAAGCCGGAAACGTTCAGCGTGCCCCCGGCTTGGTCTGTCACCCCGGACGTGCCGGTGGAGGTGGCGGTTACGTCGAAGTTCTGGCCACCGGCCGCGGTCCCTGAGGGTGCGGTCAGAGTCAACAGCACTTCACGATAGTTGTCGAGACCGGGCGCCACCGTCACGCTCGCCTCGCCGAAGACACCCTGGATACCCACCGGCAACTGGCCGGTCAGCTCGTAGGTCTCGGTGACATTGCCGGTGTTGATGATGCGCACCCGATAGGTCGCACCGGTTCCCTGCCCAGCGGTATCCTGAAGTGGGGTCAAGGTAATCACCACGCCGTGGATTTCGGCCTGGATCACAGCAGTGCCTTCCAGTACCAGTCTGCTATAAGCCAAGCCTCTTGCGCCACCGGCCGTAGCCGCTGTTACCGCAAACCCATGCTCGCCCAAACTGGCAAGGGCATCTGCACGCACCGTCAGGGAAATATCGATCGACCCAGCCGCCGGCACCTCCACGGAGGCCTGCAGTGTCACCCACTCCGGTGGAAGCCCCTGCAGTCCCAGAGCGTAAGTCACGGCTGTGGCTGCCGGATTCATCAGTGTAACGGTGTAGAGACTCTCCTCACCCGGCCGCATCGTGCGACTCTCCGGCGTCAGGGCCACGACCTGTTCCACCGCCACTAAAGCGGCGGGCAGCTCTATGGAACCCGCACTGCCCCAGGCGGTAAAGTCCACTACCGCCCCGAGGGCTGCATTCCTGGCCTCGCCCGGCTGCAGGCCATCCAACTGGACCTGCCAGTTGAGGGCATGGCTGAGCTGACCTGTCTGCAGCGACAGATTCCACTGCAGGGTATCGAAACCGGCCCCCGGCGTGGTGCTGTCCGGCACCCGGTTGAACGAACCCGGCAGGATCACGGCGCTGCCGTCATTCGGCACCTGCACCTGTGCAGTCACAGGAATACCGGTCAGACCACCCAGATCATAGACACCCAGACCGGAGTTGCTGGCGGTGTAGAGCAACCCACTGTTGAACAGGGCTCCTCCAACCACGCTCGCTGTGTCGATATCGATAACCCTGAGATTCGCAGGATCGCTGGTATCCACCAGGCGCAGTTTTGCCTGGCCATTCAAATCTATATCTTCTATGACGAAGAGGTCATCAGTCACACTGCGCACGGTAAACAGTAAAAGTCTGTACAGCCCCCCGCCAGCCAACAGTTCTGACCCCAGTATCGTCGGATTCAGGGGATCGGTCACATCCAGCAGATGCAGCGTCATTTGGCCGCTCAGCGAAGGGGAACCACCACTGAGGACAAACGGACCATCCGTACCCACCACCAGGGCCCTGTTCCCCTGAATAGCCATGCCGCCCAGCAGCACCGATCCGGGAAGATCGAAAACGCCGGCTTCGGTGACATTCTGCGGATCACTGACATTGAGCATCCGCAGCCGTCCTGTGCCCCCGGCGGCATCGTTCTCTGCCGAGCTGCTCATCAGATAGACAACGCCGCCCTTCCCGACCGCGCTCTCGCCGATGAAATAGTGACTGCCTGGCCACTGTGGATACGAACCCTGGGGTGTGTTGTAAAACAACCCCAGGCTCTGTGGATTCAGTGGATCACTCAGATCATAAATGATGGTGTCGCCGCGAATTCCTACAATGCTGTTGCCCCAGATAAAGATTATTGTATTGACGAAGGCCAGATCACCCTGCACATAGAGACCCGATGCATGGGTTCCGGTGACGCCACTGGCGGCCGAGGCCAACAGCTCGGGCTGTTCCGGATCGGTCAGACCATAGACAGTCAGATCGAGTTCATTGGCCACCAGCAGGTAGTCACCCTTGATCCAGGTGCGATTGTTGCCGGCCGAACCGAAGGTATGGACAATCAGCGGGTCCTGGGGCGTGCTGATATTCAACACAGTGACGCCCTCTGTGCCGCCCAGATAGGCATAATCCCCCCGAACCGCCACAGAACGCCCACCGCCGAGGGTATCGGTCAGACCGATCAGGCCGATGCCATTGGCGTCATAATTCACCAGACTGTCGATCTGCAGAGTGACCATTGCCTGACCATCCCCTGCCGGGAGGCTGTCCGGATCGACCGACAAGGCTGCGTTCAAAGGCGAGCCGACCAGCAGGGTTCCGCTGCCGGAGCCACCCGCAAGCGGCGTGCCATCGGACTCGGTGACACTCACCTCAAGTGTATAACTCCCAAGCGGCAGACCGCTGGTATCAAACGCACCCAGGGCGACCGTGGCCACCGATGAGAGCACACTCATCTGCACGGCCTGTGGTGCGGAACTGAAGAACTCCGCGCCACCTGCGTTTTTCACCCGATAGCTCACCAGCAGATCCCGCTCCCGGTTCAGCGCATTGAGCAGCCGCGTGGTCACATCCACACTGCCGCCGGGGTCGGTAAAGGCCGGGGTGCTGGTCACTGAGAGTACGCTCACCAACTCATCCCTGGCGGTGAAGCTGCCATAGGTCGAACGCTGCACCTGTGGCGCGCCGTCGGCGGTCACCACCAGTTCAAATTCGAAGGCGGTCAACTCATCCGCTGGTTGGGTGAGGGTGACGTCGATAGCGATCGGCAGGTGGTGGGTGCCCGATACGCCGGGCTCTATGGCGAATCCCGACCGCAGGGTCAGGCTGGCCTGGCTGAGGCTGGCGTCGATCCCAGGTGGGACCCCGGCCAGGCTCAGATGGTAGGTGGTGGTCTCGGTGCCCCTGTTCTTGAGATAGAGCCTGAATACCGTCGGTGACTGGGGCAGGGCCTCGGCGCTGTTGGGCCTCAGGGCCACCTCGAAATCGTGGTCGGCCAGGGCCGCCAACTGCTCGCCGAAGGCCGTGAGGGCGGTGTCCAGATCGTCCAGGGCCGTCTCCAGGGTGGCGGGGGTGCTGTCGGCTATGGCCTGGCGGGCGGTGTCGATGTCCGGGGCGAAGGGCGCCAGCAAGGGGTCGTCGAGCTGGTTCGACAGGCTATCCAGACTGGCCAGTAAGCGGCTCTTGTGGGGTTCGCTGCCGAGATCCTGATAGAGGCTGCTCAGATCCTGGCCCAGGGTTTCCAGGGTGCCTGCCAGTTCGGGGCGACCGAGGGCATCGGCGTCGGTGGCCGCGTGCAGGGCCTGAAGGGAGCCAGGAGCGGCGATGTGAAGCCGGATCGTCATCTCTGTCAGAAACTCACCCCCGGCGCCATAGTTGGCGGTGGCACGGGCATAATGGTTCGAATCCAGGGGCAGCCCCTGAGCGGTGAAGGTGATGGCGCGGGAGACGGACCCCCCCGGATTCAGGGTCGGATCGGCACCGGGGCCGGTCACGGCAAATCCATTCGGCGCGGTCAGGCCAAGTCCCAGGGTCTGGGCTATATTGCCGGTGTTGGTCAGGATCAGGTCAGTCTGTGCATCGCCGCTGGGGGTGGTGTAGAGGCTGTCCGGATCGACCCGGGCCACCAGACAGTAGGCGGCGGGCATGACGAAATCCAGGTTCTGGGTCAGGGCTCCGCCGGGGTCGTCGCTGCGGGCGGCGGTCACGGAGAAGGGTATCGAGGTGCCCGGCGCCGGCAGGGGTGTGTCCAAATGGGGCTGGAGAAAGAAGCTTACCTCCCCCATGGCGCCGGCGGGGATGGCGCTCTCATCGCGGGCGATGAGCAGGTTCCAGCCGGCGGGGGGGGCGCCGGTCAGGGTGAAGGTGTCGTCGGTGCCGGTGTTGCTGAGGCGGGCGCGGAAGGCGGAGGCCACGCGGCAGGCTTGTTGGGCCTTGACCTCGAAGGCCCGCTCGGGGACGGTCTCCAGGGTGATGCCGGCGCCGGTGGTAATCTGGCCGCTCAAGGCCGAGGGACCCGGCGCGTAGAGGGAGATCACCTCCACGTTGGTGCCGGTAAAATCGAGGATGCTGCCTTCGCTCCCTACGGCCTCAAGCACCACGTTCATGTTATCAAAGACACTGGAATCCAGAATAAGATCCTGACCATTGACATTGATCGTGATGATCCGTGCGCCTATCGGCTGATCCCCCTGGATTTCCTGTTGCCAGACAGGATCAATGTTACTGTTTTTATTAAAATCAGAGGAATCGAAGTTCCCAGTATTATTTTGGTTTCCCTCAAAAAACTCAGTGAGTCTTTGGCTAAATGCCATTATTGCAAACAAGCTGCCAAAACCAACCAGCGCAAGAATAAGCACGAATTCCACCATGCTCTGATATCCCCCGTCTTCGCTCACGGCGATGATCTCGCCGGACTTCATATCGATCTCCCACCAGCCGATAGCGGGGGTTCCGTCCAGATCCACCATGGTCTCCGGCACATTGACCTGGCGTCCCTCCCGCAGGGCGGACGCGATGCGGGCCTTGGCCTCATTCGAGATTTCCAACCCCTCCAGCCTGGCAGTGATGTCGGCCGGGCCGGTCAGCACCGCCAGGGGGATGCCCTGGGCCTTGGCGGCCCGGAACACCGCGATGGGCGAGGCGGCGATACGCACGTCGGGATTCTGGGCGGCCAGTAAGCGCTCGACGATGGCGTGTTCCAGTTTGCTGTCCCAACTGCCCTTGCTCATGTTGAAGGTGAAGCGGTTGAATGCGTTCTGCCCCGGGTAGGGGAGCGCCTTGATATGGTTGCGCCGCAGATCCAGCTCCATCTGCAGGCGGGAGTCGACACCGTCCTGGATGGTGCGGCTGCGGAACAGGGTGATGCGCGGGCTGTCGTAGTAGGCCAGGGTCAGGTGGCTGTCGCGCATCTTGCGGATGGCGAAGTCGGACTCCAGTTGAAAGGCGGTGGTCAGAAAACCGCCCTCGGCGATCAGCATCGCCCGGTTGAGGTCGTTGTAGTCCTTCACCAGTTCCTTGTCCTGTGCCGTGATCTGGGCCGGATCCTTGTTGATCAGAACCTCGATCTCGGGTCCCAGGGCCGAACCCTCATCGGTCAGATCGAGCACCGCCTGCTGGTGGGACGGCACCAGTTCCGGGACGACGAAACCCGGCGTGATCAGCAGGGTCACCAGATCCAGCTCAGTGAGGGCCGGGTTCTCGCTGTCCACCGCCTGGGACGGCCCCATTCCGTGACGGGCGGCGAAACCCAGACGATCCAGGAGGTCGCGGGTGCGCAGTTCCTGCTCCTTGCCAGGATCCTGGGTCTCCATTTCCAGGGTCAGCCGCGTCAGCGTGGAGTTGGCCAGCACCGGCGGCAGATTGGCGAAGAACTCCTGATAGTTATCCCCGCGGATGAGGTGGTTGTTGTTGCGGTCGGTATCGTTGTCGTCCACCATCAGCCAGGGCGAGTAGGTGTAGGTCTTGAACCCGCCGATCAGGGCCGGTGGCTGGTGGCTGTTGACGAAGTGGCCCAGGGTCACAGCCTTGCCGTACAGCTCCGGCGTGGAGAAGCTGTGTTCCAGCGGGGTCTGGTAGGTGAAGTTGGAGAGGACGTTGTGGAACTCGGCCCGCAGCCGGATGACCACCTTGTGGCGCTGGGCGTCGGGCACCTCGAAATAGGTCGATGTCGGCGTGCCCCGCGCCAGGCCGTCAGCAAAGACCGGATCGAGCTGGGTGCCATCCTCCAGTTCCACCCACCAGTGGTCTTTGGCCTTGGCGATCAGGCCGAAGTCGCTCCCAGGGTCCGCCTTGGGGTAACGCTCCGGGATATTGCCCACGGCATTGGCCAGGATCTCCGGATCGAACATGGAAAGAACCAGCACCTTGGCGTCCGCATCGGACAGGGTGCCCTGGACATACCGCGCCTCGATCCCCTGCCCCCGCAGCAGAGCAATCAACAGGCTGGCCTGGTCCAGGCTGTTGCCGGCATCGGACCAGAGGGTACCACGCGCCCCGCGCAGGGAACCGGTATAGGCCTCGTAGCCGATCTCGTCCCGCACGAAGGCGAAGGCGGCCCCTGCACCGGGGCCGAGTTGGGCGATCTTTTCCTGGATGAAGCGGTCCTCGTGATTGGCATCCACCGTGGAGACAAGCCATTCCGGCACCCCCTGGGCCTGGACCGTGCTGATGCCCAGCAGGAAGAACGGATCTATTTCGGGAAGGGATAACCGGAGTGGTGGTGCACCCTGGAACACCAGGAAGACAGAAAGGAGACGCGCGAGAAACCGAAACCATAGAGTCTGAGTCCAGTGTGACACTGGTGCCCTCCCCAAACGATCGCCCGTCAAATGGGGAGCTTGCGGATTTCGCCACATCCAAAGGATGTGTCCTTCCGGCTCCCCACCGGCAATCCGTAAAAAAATAAAAGCCGGACTGCCTGAACGTGACCCTTACGGAGGTCACTCCCGGCAGCCCGGCTTGTCTCAGACTCCCCCCACCGCCATCCAAGACTGTCGGCGTTCAACGCCTGAACCTCAGTATGCGGGCGGGGACATCGAGTCCCGTTTGCTTTCCGTCCCCCGTAGCAACAGGGGTTGGCTTTTATCGGTATTTTTACCTTCAATTGATAATCTAGACGGTTTTCCCGTGAACACAAGACCTGAACAAGTGTAAGGCTGATCTGCGTCAACCAATATATTCTTTTATACTGATTTGGTCATTTAACCCCTGTCCTGTGATACTTCATGTTCCGTCGGATGCTCTGTTCATTTTACAATTCCCTTGCAGGATATTGGTGTAATACATGCTAATCTTCCGCCCAATTTTTCACCCCTGTGCAAAGGAACCTGATCGTCATGCGCCTGACAACCTCACTCTTTATCCTGATCTCTCTTTCACTCTGTGCCTCCTTTGTGTCCGCCGCCACTATCCACCTGAAAAACGGCGATACCCTGAACGCACCGATCATTGCCGAGACGGATGAGAGCGTAACCCTGCTGCACGACTCCCTCGGCCCGGTCACCATCAACCGCTCACAGATCTCCGAGATTCTCGCAGAGAAGAGAGCAGGTGCACCGCAAGCTGACACGCTCAAAAGCGAAGAACCGGCGAAACCCGAAGATCAGGGGCTGCTCGCCAGCGGTTTCATGAAAGACTGGAGCCGCGAGCTCGACATCGGCCTCAGCGGTGCCGAGGGCAACAGCCAGAAATTCAACCTGCACGCCGGTTTCGGCGCCGACTATTCGGATGAGAAGGATGTCTGGAAGTTCCGCACCGCTTACGACTCTGCGCAAAGCGACAACGAGACCGCTCAAAACCAGTTTTTTGCCGATCTGCAAAAAGATTGGCTGCGCCCCGGCTCCCGCTGATTTACCTATGCACAGGGCCGCTATGACTGGGATGAGTTCAAGGATTGGGATCACCGGATATCCGGTTCCGGCGGTGTGGGTTACCAGTTCCTCAAAAGCGATACATGGCTGGTAAAAGGCAAGGCAGGTCTCGGCGGTAACCAGACCTTCGGCGGCAACGACGAAAAGTTCAGCCCGGAAGCGATTCTGGGCCTGGATGCGGATTGGAAGATCTCCGACAATGAATCCCTGTCGATGGGCACCACCTTCTATCCCAACTTGAGAGACAGCGGCGAGTTCCGCAACATCTCAACCCTCGACTGGAAGATCTCTATGGATGCTGCACTGGGCATCAAGATCGGTCTCTCCAACGAGTACGACTCCGAGGCGATTGGCGACACCAAAGAGAACGACTTCAAATACAACGCATCGCTGGTCTGGGGGCTTTGACCCGGATCACAAAACAGGGCGAGCCTCATAGCCTCGCTTCCCTCGAACTCCTATTATTTCCAGATGTCGCATCAGGACAGGGGGATGGCGGGTTGTAACAAGAACCGTTCAGGTAAAACCCATAATCTGACTAGACGACAAACCAACGGAGAGAGGAGTGATGTATCAGGATCGAGAACAGCGGATGCAGCAGGACAAAAACAGGACATCCAGGATGGCTGAATACCGCAGGCGACACGCCACTGCATTTTTTCAGACCTTTTCCCGGATCGCCTACGGTGACCGGCAGTCAGAACAGGATGAGTCCGAGGCAATACCGCATCAATCAACGGTTTGAAAGAAACAGCCTTACCTGGCGGGAAAAGGTATCGGGCTGTTCCGCATAGAGCCAGTGCCCGGCCCCGGTCAATTGTCGCATCCGAGCATAGGGAAACAGTGTTTTGATAACAGGACGAGAGTCCGGCGACACATAGTCTGAATTTCCGCCATGGATAAACAGCGCCGTTCCCGGAAACCGGGCGGCGGCCACATCGGGAAATCCCAACAACTCCGGCATCGCGCATTGCAACCCGGATAGGTTCAAACGCCACTGCCAGTGATTCCCGACCTTCACAAGATTCTGCAGCAGATATTGGCGTACCTCCAGCGACGGCACCGATTCCGATAAAAGGGTATCCGCTGCTCCCCTGCCCGCGAGCCTCTCCATATCCAATCCGCTCATTGCCTGCAGAAGCGGCTGAAAGTGGTCTGGGTAGGTCACCGGTGCAATATCCGCCACCACCAGTTTCTCCACCCGTTCCGACCTATTCAATGCCAGCCACATGGCAACCTTGCCACCCATGCTGTGACCCAGCAGATATGCAGTATCGAGATGCAGACGATCCATCAGCGCCAGCAGGTCGTCAGCCATAGACGGATAGTCCATCTCAACAGTGTGCGGAGAGCGGCCGTGATTTCTGCTGTCTGGAACGATCAGATGAAACTGCTTCTCCAGCCGTTTGACTATGCCCATCCAGTTGGCCGAAGAACCGAACAGGCCGTGCAACAGGATCAGCGCCGGCAAGACCGGATCACCCGCTTCGCGATAGTGGAGTTCAACAGGCATCGATGATCAACGCCTCAAGATCCGTAGTCAGGACTTGGCCCAAAATCAGCACAGCTTTTACTCTCGCCATGAATCCTTGTTTTTTGGCAGCCGGTGAAAATCATCAATTACGATTACCTTGTGAGGCACCACACTGTCCCACACCCAAAAGACAAGATTCTTCCCATTCTCAGGGGCATTTTTTGCATAGGACGGGACAATAATGCCAGCAACCCCGTCTTCGATGAGCCGCTTTGACAGCGCCCAACTCGGTGGCACCCGGCCCGCTCCAGCCAGCATTTCCCAAGGAGATGAGAGATCGTCTAAATCAATCCCCAGTGCGCCTCTCTCTTCTGGATTAGTGAGATCCGTGACGTCCAGGCAATCCACCTCATAGGTACACAGCGTGGTCGGTTGAGGGCGATGAGGAAATCCCTGGTGGTATTCAGCCAGTGCCGCAGTCTCAGTCAGGGAAGTATAGAGTGCAGACACACCTTTTGGGTTGAACCGGCCGCCGTGACGTTTGGCGCCATCTCCTGAGAGGGAATCGAATGACCAATAAGGATTATGTGCGCGATAGACCCATCCCTGGAAATGGATCATTAAGCAAATCCACCTTCCGCAATACGATCGATGTACTGCATGACCCGATCAGCATGCCCTTGCTTGACCAGTGCTTCAGCCGTGAGATCGCCGAAACCCGGAATACCTTCAGAACGGTACCAGGCAAAGGCCTGGAAAGGGGTACCACACCATGGGGTTACCCGATTGATGATCATGACCAGATCCCGCAGGCGTTTCTGCGATGATTTCGAATGCACCCGGTCTTTCTTGCTGACCGCATCGACGGACAGGCCCGTGAGTTGCGCCACCTCTTTAATGGTAGTGTGGAATTCGTCAGCCACCATCCTGGGGTTTACAAACCCCAGGGGATCAATGAGTTTTTGCGTCAACCCGCTCACCTTCGCCTCTCATATTGCCTAATAATATAGGCAAATTATAGGGCATACCGGCTTTTTATGCAAAAGAGAACTCTGCGCTGCGATCAGCGGGAACTAAGACCAGAGATTACTTTTTCCGCCGCTTGGGGGGCAACAGATCGGTGATCGTCCCCGCGGCCATCTCGGCGGCAAAGCAGATGGTCTCGTTAAGGGTCGGGTGGGGATGGATGGTCAATCCGATATCCTCTGCATCTGCGCCCATCTCCAGCGCCAACACGGTCTCACCGATCAGTTCCCCGGCGTTGGGACCCGTGATACCGGCGCCAAGAATGCGTTTGGTCTTTGGATCGAAGAGCAACTTTGTCAGCCCGTCTTCCCGTCCGATGCCCAAGGCACGGCCGCTTGCGGCCCAGGGGAAAACCCCTTTTTCGTACTCGATACCCTCAGCCTTGGCCGCTGTCTCGGTCAGTCCCATCCAGGCGACTTCCGGGTCAGTGTAGGCCACAGAGGGGATGGTCATGGGGTCGAAAGAGGCAGGCAGACCGGCGATCACCTCTGCAGCCACCTTCGCTTCATGGGTCGCCTTGTGTGCCAGCATCGGTTGACCAACCACATCACCGATGGCGTAGATATTGGGGACGTTGGTGCGCATGTGCTCATCCACCGGAATGAATCCGTGCTCGTCCACCTTGATACCCGCTGCTTCGGCGTTGATCTGCTTGCCGTTCGGACTGCGCCCAACAGCCACCAGCACCTTGTCGTAGACCTGCGGTTTGTCCGGCGCCTGCTTGCCTTCGAAGCTGACCTTTAACCCCTGTTTCTGCGCCTTGATCTCGGTCACCCTGGTGCCGAGCATGATGCGGTTGTAGCGCTTCTTGATGCGTTTCTGCAGCGGGCGCACCAGGTCCTTGTCACAACCGGGGATCAGACTATCCTGCAGTTCCACCACATCGATCTCGCTGCCAAGGGTACCGTAGACCGTCGCCATTTCCAGGCCGATGATCCCGCCCCCGAGCACCAGTAAACGTTTTGGCACGTCCGCCAGTTCCAGGGCTCCGGCGGAATCGATCAGGCGCGGATCGTCGTTGGGAAAACCGGGGATCTGCACCGCGCTGGAACCACAGGCGATGATCGCATCGGTAAAGGCGATGGAGGTTACTCCCTCAGCAGTGTTCACGGAGATCCGGTTGGGTGATTCAAATCGTGCAATCCCCTGCACCAGCTCAACCTTGCGCTGCTTGGCAAGCTGCACCAACCCACTGGTGAGACGGGTTACCACCTTATCCTTGCCCGCCCGCAACTTGTCGATGTCCACCTTGGGTTTTCCGAAGCTGATCCCCATACTCTCCATCTCTGCCGCTTCATTGATGACATCCGCCGCATGCAGCAGCGCTTTCGAGGGGATACAGCCGACATTCAGGCAGACGCCACCCAGAGTAGCGTAACGTTCGATCATCACCACCCGTTTGCCCAGGTCGGCGGCACGAAAGGCGGCGGTATAACCACCGGGACCCGCACCCAGCACCACCACATCGGTCTGGAGATCCGCCGTCCCTTTGACCGCGTCTGAGACGGGTGCGGCAGTCGACTCATGTTTCGTCTCTTCTGTTTCACCCACTGCCAGTTCGAGGGTCAGGATTGGCGCGCCTTGGGAGATCCTGTCCCCGGCCTTGACCCTGATCTCCTTCACCACACCGACATGGGGCGAGGGAATATCCATCGTTGCCTTGTCACTCTCCAGGGTAATCAGAGAGTCTTCCGCTTCGACGCTGTCACCGGGCGATACCAGTACCTCGATGATATCGACCTGGTCAAAATCACCAATATCGGGCAGCGTGACCTCAACGATGTTACTCATGCTCAATCCTCGGAACAGGTTGAATGGCATCGCGGGACGATGCCGTGGTTATTACGACTAAAGGGTGCATAGGATAGGCAACATACACAAACGAGGGTGTCGGCGGCAGGGAAGCCGCCGCCAAGCCTACAGGGATGTATATTCGGCGTCCCTCGTTTGGGGGTGTCGGCTATCCAACGTTCTCCTTAGTTATAGATCTGCAGGCCTGTTCAAGCTTGCGGAACAGGCACCTACCATTTGCAGTACCGACATATTTGCCTGATCCGCTACGCTTGATCATGCCTGCATACAGGTGTTACCCAATCGAATCGAGATCCACCTTAGACTTCTGCAACACTTCCTGAACCTGCAGCCGCTTCTGCCCGGCGGCAACGGCCATCACCTTTGCCAATACCTCGGACAATTCACCTTTGCTGAGCTGTGCGTCTTTTGCCTGTTGCAGATAGTAGTCCGTGCAGGGAGCGCAGTTCATCGCCATCGCTGCCGCCAACCCTACCAGCACCTCACTCTTCCGGTCGAGATACCGGTTATTGTGGGTTGACTCATAAAAGGCGTCGTAGAGCGCTTTTTGTTCAGCGTTCAACATACCCGGTTCCTTTTGAAAAAGAGACTCCGCACATTGTACGTCATTCCTGGAGAATCGGATGATCAGAGCAACAGTCGCCGGATCTCGGAGAGCAGGCCGCCTAACAGGCTGGTGAAACGCACGCCGTCGGCACCATCGACCACCCGGTGGTCGTAAGAGAGTGAGAGCGGCAGCATCAGGCGCGGCTGGAACGCATTGCCATCCCAGACCGGCTTCATGGCCGCGCGGGAGACACCCAGGATCGCCACTTCCGGCGCATTGACGATGGGTGTAAAAGCGGTGCCGCCGATGCCGCCCAGACTGGAGATAGAGAAACACCCCCCCTGCATGTCGGCAGGCAGCAGCTTGCCGTCACGCGCCCGGCCACTCATCGCCATCAACTCTTTCGCCAGTTCAAAAACACCCTTTTTATCCACATCCCGGATCACCGGCACCACCAGGCCGTTGGGAGTGTCCACCGCCACTCCGATGTGGATATAGTTCCGATAGATCAGGCTTTCTCCATCCGCTGACAGCGCAGCATTCAGGGTCGGCATCTCTTTCAATGCTGCCGCCACCGCCTTCAGCAGGAACGGCATGAAGGTAAGCCGGATATCCTGTTTCAGGGCCACTTCCTTCTGCGCCTTGCGGAAGGTCTCCAGCTCGCTGATATCCGCCTCATCGAACTGAGTGACATGGGGCACCGTCAGCCAACAGCGGTGCAGATGAGCGCCGCTGAGTTTCTTGATGCGTGCCAAAGGCTGAGTGTCGATTTCGCCAAACCGGGCATAGTCCACCTCCGGTCCCGCAGGCATCTCAAACGGAGAACCTGTCACACGTGTCGGCTGGCCACCCTTGAGGGATTTTTTAACAAAGCCCTGCACATCATCCTTGGTCACCCGCCCTTTGGCAGCGCTACCCCGCACCAGTGACAGCTCCACACCCAGTTCACGAGCGAATCTGCGCACAGCCGGGCTGGCGTGTGCCTTGCGATCAGTATTGACGGCAGGACTGTTCGGCACCGGTGGCACACTCGCGGCTTTCTCGCCGGGAATACGCTCACCGGTGACATCACGTTGACTGGCCGGTGCGGGTGCCTGCACGGCTTCAATCTCTTCGGCTGCGGGTGCGGGTGATGAGACACGCTTATCGGATGCGGTCTCAGCAGCACCATCATCAAGCTCCAGAGTCACTATCTTTTGATCCTGGCCGATACGATCCCCGACCTTGATGAAGAGCGCCTGCACTACCCCGGCATGGGGTGAGGGGATCTCCATGGTGGCCTTGTCACTCTCCAGAGTGAGCAGCGAATCCTCAACAGACACCCGGTCCCCCACAGAGACCAGCAGCTCGATTACCTCGACTTCATCGAAATCGCCAATATCGGGCAACAATATTTCGGTCGTTTTACCCACGTTGTTTCCTCTGCCGCATAGCGGAAAATTCTCTTCAGGGATATCGACAGATATCCCGCGTCCGGTTTTTATACCGTCGTTGGATTCGGCTTTTCCGGATCGATCTTGTACTTTTTGATCGCCTTGCTGACACTGGAGAGATCGATCTCCCCGTCATCCGCAAGTGTCTTGAGTGCGGCAACGACGATGTAGTAGCGATTCACCTCGAAAAATTTCCGCAACTGGCTGCGCATATCACTGCGGCCGAAACCATCGGTACCCAACACGCTGTATCGTGTCTTTATAAAGGGCCTGATCTGATCCGCATAGCTGCGCATATAGTCAGTGGCCGCCACCACAGGACCCTTGGTTTCCGCCAGCAGGCCCTCAACATAGCTGCTGCGAGGCGTTTCATCCGGATGCAACATGTTCCAGCGTTCGACATCGAGACCGTCGCGACGCAGCTCATTGAAGCTGGTGACACTCCAGACATCTGCAGAGATGCTGAAGTCCTTTTCCAGCAGTTCGGCCGCAGCAAGCACTTCTCGCAGGATCGCACCACTGCCCAGCAGCTGGACCCGTTTTTTGCGCTTGCCGCCCTTCTGGAACAGGTACATCCCGTTCACGATACCGCTCTCTGCGCCCTCCGGCATGGCGGGTTGCAGATAGTTCTCGTTCATCACGGTGATGTAGTAAAAAACATTCTCCTGTTCCTGATACATCCGCCGCATGCCATCCTGCACGACCACCGCCATCTCAAAAGCAAACGCCGGATCATAGGCGACACAGTTGGGGATGGTGGCCGCCATCAGGTGGCTATGGCCGTCCTGATGCTGCAGCCCTTCGCCCGCCAGAGTAGTTCGCCCGGCGGTGCCACCGATGAGAAAACCCTTCGCCTGCATATCGCCGGCAGCCCAGGCCAGATCACCGATACGCTGAAAACCAAACATCGAGTAGTAGATGTAGAACGGGATCATGGTGATCCCGTGATTACTGTAAGCGGTGGCGGCTGCAATCCAGGAGGACATGGCGCCCGCCTCGTTGATGCCTTCCTGCAGGATCTGTCCCTTCTTGTCCTCCCGATAATACATCACCTGATCCGCATCCACCGGTTCATAGAGCTGCCCCACCGAGGAGTAGATGCCCAGCTGGCGGAACATGCCTTCCATACCGAAGGTGCGAGCCTCATCGGGCACTATCGGCACTATATTCTTGCCCAGTTTCTTGTCCCTGATCAGCATATTGAGCAGACGTACGAAGGCCATGGTGGTGGACTGTTCGCGGTCGCCACTGCCTTCCAGCAGTGCCTTGTAAGCGTCGAGTTCGGGCACCTTCACCTGGGCAACCTCAGTGCGTCTCTGAGGCAGATAGCCGCCCAGAGACTGACGACGCGCATGCATGTACTGCATCTCCGGACCGTCGGCCGACGGCTTGTAGAACGGTGCCGCACCGATCTGGTCATCGGAGATCGGGATGTTAAAAC
Organism: bacterium endosymbiont of Escarpia laminata; assembly: GCA_003660235.1. Lineage (GTDB taxonomy): Bacteria > Pseudomonadota > Gammaproteobacteria > Chromatiales > Chromatiaceae > QGON01. Next base: position 145,269 of record QGON01000070.1, read on the forward strand.
GGTCACGAAATGCCTTCAGCGCCGCCTCGCCCATCTTTTTCTGCGAGTGGGTGATGTTCTGCCCCTCACCGGCTACCCCCATACCGTAACCCTTTACTGTCTTGGCCAGGATTACCGTCGGTTGCCCCTTGTGAGCTGTCGCCTCCGCGTAGGCGGCATAGACCTTGTGAGGATCGTGACCACCACGGTTGAGGCGCCAGATCTCTTCGTCGGTCATATTGGCGACCATGTCCTGCAACTCCGGGTATTTTCCGAAGAAGTGCTCACGGGTATAGGCGCCACCTTTCGCCTTATAGGCTTGATAGTCACCATCCACGCACTCTTCCATGCGTTTCAGCAGGTGGCCACTCTTATCTTTGGCGATCAGGGGATCCCAGTAACCTCCCCACACCACCTTGATCACGTTCCAGCCGGCGCCGCGATAGACAGCTTCCAGCTCCTGGATGATCTTGCCGTTGCCCCGTACAGGCCCATCGAGTCGTTGCAGATTGCAGTTCACCACAAAGACCAGGTTATCGAGACGTTCGCGTCCGGCGAGAGAGATGGCGCCCAACGCCTCCGGTTCGTCCATCTCACCATCGCCGCAGAAGGCCCAGACCTTGCGGTTCTCGGTGTTGGATATACCCCGGTCGTGGAGATAACGCATGAAACGCGCCTGATAGATCGCCATCAGTGGGCCGAGTCCCATGGAGACGGTGGGGAACTGCCAGAAACCTGGCATCAGCCAGGGATGGGGATAGGAAGAGAGGCCTTGGCCATCGACCTCCTGGCGGAAACTGTAGAGCTGATCCTCGCTGATGCGCCCTTCAAGATAGGCCCGCGCATAGATACCCGGAGCGGAGTGTCCCTGAAAAAAAATCAGGTCACCTTCACTATTCTTGTTCGATGCGCGGAAGAAGTGGTTGAAACCCACGTCAAACAGGGTGGCAGCGGAGGCAAAACTGGAGATATGTCCGCCCAACTCGGTGGAGATCCGATTCGCCTGCACCACCATCGCCATGGCATTCCAGCGAATGAATGAACGGATGCGGCGCTCCATGGCCCGATCACCGGGAAACCGTTGCTGTTGGCTGACCGGGATAGTATTCACATAGGCCGTATTGGCGCTGAATGGCAGATGCGCACCGGAACGGCGAGCCTTATCCACCAGCTTTTCTATCAAAAAGTGGGCCCGCTCAACCCCTTCATTTTCCAACACTGCTTCAAGGGCATCGAGCCACTCTTCAGTCTCCAGGGGGTCGATATCGGGTCTTGTCGCCATCGAATTTCTCAATTTTTGTAGAGAGCAGGTACCGTGCCGACTATTTGCACACAGCAAACAGAAGCTTTTCCACTCTATTATTGGACAAACAAATACTTAGAATTAATATCTTCAATATACAACAAGGCAAGGTTTTTTGCAGATTTAATAGCGGAATAATCCCCGGAAATTATTATCGTTTTCAGGTGATTGGATGACAATCACCGCTTCATATCAGGCTTTACAAACACATAAAAAAGGCGCGCCCGACAGAGTCGAACGCGCCTTTTTCAGAGACTAAACGCTGTAACGCTTAGATGTCCTTGCGAGTTGCGAAAGCAGGACGCTCGAAGGGTACACGTTCCATGGCAACCTTGCGGCGCTCTTCCATCTGCTGCTGCATCTCTGCACGACGGGCTTCCATCTCTTTGACCATCTCGTCGCGGCGGGCATTGGACTCTTCAACGCGCTTGGCAATGGACTCAGGCATGGCTGGCATTGAAGGCATGCGGTTCTGCATCCGCTCTTCCATCATCTTGCGATCAGCTTCCATCCTCTCCTGCATGGACTTCATACGTGCATCCATGGAAGCCATGGGATCGGCGTTGAACTGCTCAGCATACTGACGCTGTGCGGCAACTGCCTGTTCATAGGCCTTGCGCTGCTGTTCAGCAAATGCCTTCTGCTGTTCTGCAACGGCAGCCTGCTGCTCTGCGGTCGGGGCAGCAACTGCTGCAGGAGCTACGGGAACACCGTAGTAAGGCGCGTAACCGTAAGGACCATAACCATAGTGGTCGTAACCACGACCCCAACCACTACCATTGCCACGACCGCGAGCGCTCATATTGAAATTAAAATCGAAGTCACCGGCACCAAAACCGTCGCCGAAGAAATCATCACCCCAGTTATTGCCCCACCAGGCACTGGCTGAAGCTGAAGTTGCAGCCAGAACGATGGCAGCAGCGATAATAGAAACCTTTTTCATGTCACACACCCGAAAATTTGTTATTGAAAGCTATGTTTGTTCATCTGTTTGTTCATGCACGTCCTTGTGCATTAAGTCCTATTTGCTGTCAGCTCGAATTACTTGGCCGGAGCAGCCGGAGCAACTGGAGCGGCATAAGGATAACCGCCGTAGCCGTAAGGAGCACCGTAGCCGTAAGGAGCACCGTAGCCGTAGTTGTTGTTGTAACGGTTATAACCACGGCCGTAACCGGAACCGCGAGCGCTGCCGCTCATGCCAAAACTGAAGTCACCGTCACCCCAGCCATCACCCATCCAGTCATTGCCCCAACCACGGTTACCATAACCAGGGCCACCACCCCACCATGCGGAAGCAGAAGCGGAAGCAGCGATCAGGGCAGCAGCGGCTGCAGCTTTAACGAAATTGTTCATTGTGCACTCTCCATAAGATAGAATATGTGATTATCAGCAAGTGGAAAGCAGATACTACGTAGCTTTCGAGAGACATAATATTAGTAATTTATAAATTAAGCAAATACAATTTAGATATTATTTTTTACGTTTTATAGCGTTCATCTATCATGAGTTTTTCGTATACGGTCACGCCATGCAGATCACACTGACCCAACCTGACGACTGGCACCTCCACCTGCGTGACGACGATGCGATGGCCTCAGTCGTCGCCCATAGCGCAGAGCGTTTTGGTCGGGCCATTGTCATGCCGAACCTTAAGCCGCCGGTTGCCGACACAGAGATGGCAAAGGCTTACCGGGAGAGGATTCTCCATGCACTGGAAACCAATTCGGACTTCCAGCCGCTCATGACACTCTACATGACGGATAATCTCTCCCCCGCGGAGATAGTGTGTGCCAAAGAGAGCGGCATCGTGCATGCAGTAAAACTCTACCCGGCCGGCGCCACCACCAACTCAGACTCTGGCGTCACCGATATCAGAAAGATGTACCCGGTACTGGAAGCAATGCAGAAGCATGGACTACCTTTGCTGGTGCATGCAGAGGTAACCGACAGCCATGTCGATATTTTCGATCGGGAGAAAACCTTCATCGACCGGCATCTGGAGTCGCTGGTCAAAGAATTTCCGGAACTTCGCTTGGTCTTTGAACATATCACTACCAAAGAAGCGGCGGATTTCGTCTCTGCTGCAGCGGACAATGTGGCAGCCACCATTACCGCGCACCACCTGCTCTTCAATCGCAATGCCATGCTGGCGGGCGGCATTCGACCCCATTTCTACTGTCTGCCGATACTCAAGCGGGAATCCCATCAGACAGCTTTGATCAGTGCCGCAACCAGTGGCAATCCACGATTTTTTCTCGGCACCGACAGCGCTCCCCACTCACTTGGGGCCAAGGAGTGTGCTTGCGGCTGCGCGGGGTGTTACACCGCCCATGCCGCCATTGAGCTCTATACACAAGCCTTCGACCAGGCTGACGCCCTGGACAAACTGGAGGGATTCGCGAGCTTTTTCGGCCCGGACTTTTATGGACTGCCCAGGAACCGGAAACAGATCACCCTGAAGAAGCGGCCCTGGGAGGTGCCAAAGCGCTACAATTTCGGTAACGAGACGCTGATCCCCATATGCGCCGGGGAGCAGATTGACTGGCAGATAGTGAGATAGATTGACAGGCAGCCTCAGATATCATCAAAAAACATATCGTCTTCCATCGGTGGGTCACCATCATAGATATCGAAGCGGCGTTTCTGCAGATAGGACTCGCGCACGAAGGCGTAGGGATCGATTGCAGCCTCCTCCACCACCTTGCTCGCACGCAATAGATCAGCCCGCAGATCAACGTATCTGAAAACAAGCAGCGTCCAGTAGATTCCCTCTGAAGTGTAGTAGATCGGGTTCATGAAAACGTCCCCGGTCTTACCGATAAAATCCCTCACCGTGCTGGGGCCAAGCATCGGCAGCATAATGTAGGTACTCTCCTCATAACCCCAGTATCCCAATGTCTGCCCCAAATCCTCCTTGTATTCTGGAATACCGATATCAGAGGCCACATCGATAAAACCCAGCAGACCGACTGTAGTGTTGACGCAGAGCCGCCCTACATCGGTGATAGCCCGCCCAGGCTTGAGTTGAAACAGATTGTTGGCGGCGGAATTGATATCCGCAAGATTATGAAAAAAGTTGGTAAAACCCCGATCCAGCGGGTCGGGTGTGATCGCCTGATATCCTTTGGCCACCGGTTTTGCAATGGTGTTGTCGAAGTCAGTGTTGAATCTATTGATGGAGCGGTTCATCCCCTCCAGTGGATCAGCATTATGCTCCGTTCCCTCCGGCACGCTGGCGCATGCCGATAGTCCCAACACAATAAGCGGGAGCAGAAGCCCGATCACAACCCTGTTCATCATTTGCACAGCCATTAAGCCTTGGGATCCCTGATCCCGAAACAATAACATACCAATGATCTGAAATACGACGAAACCCAACAGTCAGATTCGTAAACCCTGCCGCTTTTCTTTATCCTTTACGCATGAACGAGACAAGCTACAATCCACTCATCGTCCATCGTTTTCGGGGCTATCTGCCAGTGGTGGTGGACGTGGAGACCGGTGGTTTCGACGCAAAACGCGACGCATTACTGGAGATTGCCGCCACTACCGTCTGGATGGACGCCGGGGGATTGTTACACCCAGGAGAGACCCATGCCTGCCATGTGGAACCTTTTCCTGGGTTGAATATCGACCAAAAAGCACTCGACTTTAACGGCATCGACCCGCATCATCCTTTCCGGCTGGCCCTGCCGGAAGCTGAAGCGCTGAGGAAGATTTTCTCCCCGATCCGCAAAGCGATCAAGGAGAGCGGCTGCAAGCGCGCCATTCTGGTGGGACACAACGCCTTTTTCGATCTGGGGTTTCTCAACGCCGCAGTGGAACGCAACAAGATCAAACGCAATCCGTTCCATCCCTTCAGCACCTTCGACACCGTATCCCTGGCGGGACTGGCTTATGGCCAGACCGTGTTGGCCCGGGCCGCCAAGTGCGCTGGCATGGAGTGGGACAGCGAGGCAGCCCACTCGGCGATCTATGACACTGAGCAGACCGCTGAGCTGTTCTGCAGGATCGTCAACCGCTGGCAGACCACCAACTCACCCAACCCCTGGGACGGTGCAATACTGGGCGGCAAACCAGAGCAGTAGACCCGCGCCTGCTTCAACACCCCACTGCGGGCTGATTACTCAGCGTCCCCAGCCTTCTCTGCCGCCTCTTTGACCATCGTCTGCAGTTCGCCGTTGGCGTGCAGTTCCAGGGTGATATCGCAACCGCCAATCAATTCTCCGTCGATATAGAGCTGGGGAAAGGTGGGCCAATCCGCATAGCGGGGCAGATTTTCAAAAATCTCGGGATCCGACAACACATTCACGAAGGAGAAGGGAACTGCGCAATCCTGCAGGGCGGCAGCCGCACGAGAGGAGAATCCACACATGGGAAACTGGGGCGTGCCTTTCATGTAGAGCACCACCGGATTGCCTTCCACTTGCTCACGGATACGATCCAAAACGTCCATCTGACTACCTCTTCGAATGTTCAGTTGATCAATGCTAGATGGGGGTCTCCCCCGGATAAATCAAGCGTTGGTTGTATAAGGGAATACTAACCTTCCAGAGGCTGGGAGAAAACCTGGATTTAGGCAGGCTTTTCTTGCTGAGACAGGTGGCACCAGGATGTAGGGTGCGCCGTGCGCCCCATGAGTGGCGTGCATACCATGATTCCGGCTTGTTTTGGTGCGTATGGCGCACCCTACACACCCTAATTTTTTTAGTGAAGGACCACTAGCGTTTCCGCATAGAGACTAAAATAGGATTTTTGTGGCTTCGCGGCTGGAACGGTATGCTACGCAGGTAGGCAGACAGGGAGAAAAGTCATCATCCAATCGACTAATAATAATACACGCCTGATTTCTCCAGATCAGTTCTCGATAGATTGTAATCTCTTCAGATTGAAATTAACCAGCGGGGTGACCCTGCCTCGCTATAAAGGCGATGTGTTCCACCGCATGCTGGGCAGAGGGCTGGAGCAGATCAGCCCACGCTTCGGCCGCTACTTCTTCAGACCCGAAACACCAGCAGACTGGTCCAGCCCCGGACAGACCCCGCCCAAGCCCTACATACTGGTCCCACCCATGACCGGCCAGACCCGCTTCGCTGCGGGTGATGAGCTGGTGCTGGGTATCACCCTGTTCGGTGAAGCGAGACGCCACCTGATGACCCTGTTCATCGCGCTGGAAAGGCTGGGCCTGGATCATGGCCTGACCAACGGCAAAGGCCGTTTCCAGATTCAGGGCGTCACCCAGTTGACGCCCGACGGCCCACTACCGTTATTCACCGAAGACCAATGGCAGAGTGACGCCAAAACCGTCACCGCCGCCGCCATCTTCACCACCGCCCCAGCCGCCGCCGACCCGGTGAGGCTCGAACTCTTCACCCCTCTGCGTCTGAAAAACCAGGGCGCTCTGGTGAGAGGGCAACTCCCCCTTTCCATCTTCATCGACCGCCTCATTGGCCGGCTCAACACCCTGGCCGCCATCTACTGCGGCGGCATCCTGCTCCCGCCCGAAGAGAAGAGCGCCCTCGTCACCCTCGCCAGAACCGCCCGCATCATCCGTGACGAGACACGCTGGATCGACTGGGACAGAGACGACGGCACCCCTCGCCAACAAAGTCGACGAGGCAAGGCGATCCAATTCGGCGGATTGATGGGGAGCATCAGCTACACCAACATCCCTGCCGTCCTGCTCCCCTGGCTCAGCCTCGGGCAGTGGATTGGGGTGGGCGGGAAAAGCAGTTTTGGGTTGGGTCTCTACAACCTGGCCATTGACGAGGAGGTCATTGAATGAACACTAAACGCAAACCTCAATGGGATCAGAGGCTTGCACTCTGTACGAAAGGGGATCGCAGAGCCTTTTCACGCTTCGTGCTGCCGTTCTCGTGGAAAAAAGAAAAAGGGGATGATAGTAAACATCGATACATTGAGACCAGCCCGCAAGCGCACCGCGAGAAAATAAAATATTTCACTCAAGAGACCGGCAAGGCCCTGTACAAAAAGGCGAAGTGGCTGACGCTGGAGGGGTTTGATGACACCCCCTGGGGTAGCGGCCAGAAAATCGCACTCCTCGATAGAGGCGCGATCCAGGCGCGCATGGAGCCTCCCCGTCTGGTGCTGTTCGAATGGGACGAAAGCGGCGCGGACCTGCTCCACTCCGGTTTCCTGCTAGTCGATATCTTCCTGGAGCCGCATGAGCAGGGGAGAGAACCGACCCTGGACGACCTGCTCACCTTCAACGAATTTTTCCGCTATATCGATTGCCCCTATGACGGTCATTACCAGACAGACGAAGGGATCTGTTTTCAGGAATTGTTCAAAGAGTCGGATGCGCATTTCCTGGTAGAAAGAGTACAAAGCGACAGTAAAGACAGAAAAAACATTAACCCGCCGGAGGAGAAGCTGCGGGAGAGGCTCTTAAAAAAGTATTTCGATCGCTGGGTTGAACTCTTGAGGTCGCCCATCACGATAGATGGAGCAAGCTACCGGATCATCGGAGAAGACAGGATCGAGGCCACGCGGCAGTACCTGCTGGGCAATGATATGTCAGACCCTGGTTTCCTCATCCATGCCGACAACCGCGCCTATGTCTGGACCGCCGCCTCCCTGGAAAAAGGGGTCGACGGCTTGCAAGCCCTGGCAAGGACACCCTCTACCCAGGCCCACGATTACGGCCACTGGATAAAACTGCTGAATGTGGATATGGCAGGAAAATCCCCCATCAAGACACACCGTGGTGTGCGTGAATTCGAGCAAAAATGGGCGAAGGAACGTACCTACCACCGCTGGGAGGAGTGGGGTACCTGGTACGGTTTTACCTACCACAGCGGCGCTGCCCTGATGAAGAAACCGAAGGAGGAGCCAAATTTTATCTACCATTTCTCCACCTTCTACTTCGACATTGTGCTGTTGCTCCTCTACCTGCGGGTCAGCTTATTTCGTTTCAGCAACGAATTGGGAAAGGAATCGGAGGCTGGCTTGACCGACGACGGTTTTCGCAAAATAAGGGAACAGTTCGCTCACTTCACCATCCGCTACCAGTTCCCCATCCTCTCCAATCAACAGCAGGCCATCGAGATGTACACACTGGCGCGTGAGCACTTTGACCTCGATGATCTGCACAAAGAGGTCAAGGCAGAGATACACGAAACCCACGAGTATCTGGAGATGGTCAATGCCGCACAGCTCAACAAGGACTCAAACCAGCTTAGCGAAGCGGCGAACCGGATCAGCTCCTTCGGTATCCCCTTGGCGGCAGGAGCACTGGCTGCTGGCGTATTTGGAATGAATATCGATGACTTCCACTTTATTTCCTGTCTCAGGAAACAGAACCCACAGTGCGTTGTCAATTGGGAAGCCGTTTCGTTGCTGGTATTAGTTATCGTATTTATATCGATCATGGTAGCGGTACCCTGGATCAAAAGGATCATCAAAAACCGAAAGACCCAACCAAAAAACACAACCGGAATCAGGAAGCAGGACGATGAGTAAATACTATCTGCGAGTGGAAGGCATCAATTTCAACAGCTTCGTACTGGACACCAACCGCATCAAGGCGATACGTGGCGGCAGCCTGATGCTGCTCAATAGCGTGGGATGGCTGGAGGAGCAGATCACGGAATTGGACTGCATTACCGCAGGGGCTTCCTGGGGACTCTTCTCCTTCGAGGCGGAAAACGCTTGTCAGGCGGGCAAGATGCTGGACTCTGTGCGCCGATCGTTTAATGGAGATGAGCGCTACAAGCACACCACCATGGCTTTGGCGGTGCTACCTGCGGGGGATGAGAAAGACTATCCGAAGACCCGCGCCCGGTTGGAGACACTTTCCCGCTGGCAGCAGATGCAATCACCCGCAGTAGCGATTCCCTCTGTCCCGAAAGGTGAAACGGTTTTTGGCACATGTACGATGGACAAGCTGAGACCGGCAACCCAAATCAACTATCTCAGACGGGAAGGTGATGAGGACAAAGAAGAACATGTGTCGGCTTCTTGTCGGGTACGTTGGGTGGAAGATGCCAAGGAACGGAAGCCAAAGAAAGAGGATGTAGTTGTTCAGCGGAAGAGCTTTTACGAAAAACGCACCCACATCACGGGCCTGAAGTTTACTGAAGACCTCCATCAACTTTCCCAGGGTAAAGAATACGGCAATCTGCATGAAAAGATGGCCGTGATCTACCTGGACGGTAACCATTTCGGCAATCTGGCGCGGGATTACTGCACCACGGAGGAGCGACAGAGGCGATTTGATAAAAAACTTCGGCGGCAATTTCAAAACGGTGCCCTGACAACCCTGCTCAATAAGATCAAGGACGACCCGGAGTGGAAAAACGGTGACCGAATTCGCCTCGAAACCCTGCTCTGGGGCGGCGATGAGATCATTTGGGTGGTGCCCGCTTGGCAAGGGTGGAGGATGCTGGGACGGTTTTTCCAGATCACAAAAGATTGGGAGATCGGTGACAAAAAACTCACCCACGGCGCCGGGTTGGTGTACTGCCACTGCACCGCCCCCATCCAGCCCATCATTGGCCTGGTCAAGGAGCTGGGTGAAATGGCCAAAGGAGACCGCCAGTCCAACCGGGTGGCCTATCAGGTCCTGGAGTCCTTCGACCATACCGGTGCCGATTTGGAAAAGGTCCGCGAGTCACGCTGGCCGTTGACCGACAAGGGGGCGATGATCCTGCCAGGTGACACCATGCTGGAGGCAGATGATGCCGTGAAGGCGATAAAACAGACCGATCTGCCCAAACGCCAGCTCTACCGCATCGCCCAGACCGCCTTTGGCGACATCGAAAAAGCGGAGCAGATCGCCGACCAGCTAAAAACCGACGAGATCCAACCTTACTGGAGTACACTGGAACAAGGTTTAGGCGAAGGATTGCCAGCCTGGCTGCACCTGCTTGAACTCTGGAACTACCTGGGTCTGGAAAAGGAGGGACTGTCATGATCCGCGCCGATATCGACATCACGCTGACGCTGGCCGGGCCTTTCATCACCCAATCATCTGCGCCGGGGCACTGGGGGCTGGACGCCACTCTGGCCCGCAACGCCAATAACACACCCTATATCTCCGCCGCCCATATCACCGGCAAACTTCGCCAGGCCTGGGAAGAGCTGGCTGTGGCATTAGTAAAGCAAGGGAGCACATTAGACCAAGTGCCCAATGCGGAAGAAATACGCAATTTGCTGGGGGTTGAGGCGGATGACGTCAGGCGCACCGCCAGACCAAAACAGATACTGTTCAGCGACTTTGCCCTATCCGGCAACAACAAAACCGAAGGCATCCGCTATCGCATCCGTATCGACCCAGAGCGGGGCGCCGTGAAGGATCATGCCCAGCTCATGCTGGAGAGTCCATTTGCCAGTGGCGAAGCGATCTGCTTTACCGGCCAGGCCAGCTTTCTTGTGGAGAGTGAGCAAAAGGCCGAGCGCATCCAGGAACAGGTCAGAACAGGACTGCAGTGGGTGACCCAACTGGGTGCCTTCCGCAGCCAGGGTTTTGGCCGACTGGAAGACGCTGAGGTCATCGACCTGAAGATCACCCACCCGGAAAATAATGTTGCCGATGCCGCCCAAGTGGAGAGCCTGGATCTGGTGATCAAACCGGAAGCACCTTTCTGCGTTGATGCCGCCACATCCAGTGGTAACCTATTTAAGTCCTCGGAGATCATCCCCGGCGGCGTAATCCTGGGTTGTCTCGCCGGCATGCTGAAAATGGCTGATGGTGATTACCAAACACTCTCCAACAACCTCAAACACCTGCGCATCCGCCATGCCTTCCCCAGCGCCGAGTGCATGACCCGACCGGTCGCCATGCCCCTGTCGCTGGCCCAGTCAGGGAAAAAGTACTGGGATCTGGCGCTGGAAAGGAGGCCGCGACTGATCGATGACCAAGCCCCAGTTTTCAAACCAGATTGGAAGAACGATGGGCCAAAGGCGCAATTCGGCTGGCCCGATCTGGAGCGGGAACTGCGGGTCCGCACCGCCATCGACAGTGAACACCTCCGCGCCCGGGATGAACAGCTCTTCTCCTACGACATGGTGCGGCCCGATGGAGCCTGTTGGTTGTCGCGCATCAACCTGGTCGAAGTGCCTGAAAGGGAGCGAGACGAGACCGCCCAGCAGCTCCGTGCCCTGCTCTCACTCGGCCTGATGGGGTTCGGCAAGGCCAAGACCATCGCCCGGGCGGAACCCCTGGCCGGTGGGTCGATTCGGCCAAACCGCCCAATCAACAACACTAAAGCCCGCCAGGGCGAGGCCGACTTGGTTTGTCTTACCCTGCAAACCGATGCCCTGCTGCTCGACCCCGGTGATCTCGATGAGACCTCGGGGCAGAAGAAGTTGCTGGAGGCCTACCAAAACACCTGGGGCCGCCTGACCGATGCTCTGGAGCTGCAACATTTCTACGCCCAACAATTCCTGGCCGGCGGTGAGTTTCTCGCTCGACGGTACTGGCGTTGGGGCAGTCCGGACCAGGGTGACGAATATTACCCCTGGATATTGACCCGCGCCGGTTCGGTATTCGTCTTCTCCATCAATGACCAGGATGGCGCCACGACTGCACTAAAAGACTGGTTGCAAAACGGCCTGCCGTTGGCGGGCAACATCACCGATGCCTACGGCATCAGAGACGAATCCGCCGACCAGTGGCAAGACTGTCCCTATGTCCCCCACAACGGCTACGGTGAGATTGCTGTCAACCTCGACATCCATGAAGCATGGAGGCCAAAGGGTGATGAGAAGATCCAGGTCATCGAGGAGATTGGACAATGAATACCCAAACAACGACAGATGCCACAGAAGAGAAGCCGAGGATTCCGTGGCCATTCCACCAACGCTGGCGCATCAGCGGCTGCCTGATCGCCGAGTCACCGCTGTTCATCGGCAGTGGAAACACCAGCCACCGCGACCATTTGAAAAATGATGACGAATTGGTGGAGATCGCCGACTGCCTCCGTGGCGCGAACGACTGGCCAGCACTCCCCGCCACCAGCCTCAAGGGCGTCCTGCGGGCCTGGTTGGGCCGAGAGGAGGAGGAGCAGATCAAACGCCTGTTTGGAGAGGATTCAAAAGAAAACAACTCCGGCCGCGGCGGCGAGGTGGAGTTTCTCGACGCCCACCTCACCCTGCCACGCAACAGCGACACCCCGCTGCCGCACTGGGACCAGGACAAGCAGACCTGGGTGGAGATCATCAACTCCATCGACCGGGAACGAGGCGTGGCGGCGGAGAACCACCTGGCCCATCGCGAGACGGTGGCGGCGGGCAGCGGTTTCGAGTTGGAGATCACCGGCCAGTTCAGCCAACCTCAAAATGACATCCCCCTTCTGCTGGCCGCACTCGAAGGCTTCAATGACCCGGAAAACCCAGTGCTGCTGGGGGCCGACACCATCAGCGGCAAGGGCCGCATGCACTGGGAGCTGGCGGTTGTAGAGAGGCTGGATGCAACAAGCGTACTGGAGTGGCTGGAAGACCCGAACCGTGGCATGGCCCAGCAGGCATTCCAGCCCCTCCCCACAGAAGAGCTGGCTACACTGAAGGAGAGCGCCACAGTCTATACTGGCATGGAGGAAAAAGTATGGAATTTCCCGCTCACCCTGCATTTCAACGGCCCCTTCCTGGTCAACAACCCGTCCACCGATGAAGAGATGGATGTCCCGCAAGACCAAAAGCCAGCCCACGCCCGGCCCCGCACCAACGAAATGGGGCAGGTCATCCTCCCCGCCAAATCCCTTCGTGGTGTGTTGCGTTCCCAGGGCGAGAAGATCCTGCGCACCCTGCTGGATATGGAGGATGAGCAATGGATAAATAGTGAGTTACAGCAGTTCGTCGAACGGCGCATCGCTTGCCGCCCTGAAATCCCAACTCGCGCCTGCAACCCGCTAAAAGGCAAAGAAGAAGCCGGAGAAAAACTCTGCCTCGCCTGCCAGCTTTTTGGCGCCCCCGGCTGGCGCAGCCCCATGGCGATAACGGATTTCACCCTAAAACCCGGCGATTATGAAAGACAAACCCAAGAGATGCTGGCGGTGGACCGCTTTACCGGCGGCGGTAAAGACAAGGCAAAATACAACGCTCAGGCGATCATCGATCCGGTACTGGAAGGCAGGGTGAAGCTGGATAAGAGACGCGCCCCTGGGTGGGGCCTGGGTCTGTTGGCCCTGCTGCTGCGTGACCTCAAGGAGGGCGAACTGCGCTTCGGCTGGGGCGCGGCGGGCAAGGGCTACGGCCATTGCACAGCCGAGATCGACAAGTGGGATGACCATGCCCTCCGCCAAGACGCCCAGGCAGCATGGGGTGAACTGATCAAGTTGATCAAAGAGCACATCGATACTCTGAAAGAGAATCTGCCCCATACCGAAGACGAACAGGCAACGAAACCGGAGGCCAGCGGCCATGAGTGATTTCCACAACCCTTACCACTTCGTACCCATGAGAGGCAAGACCGGCCAAGAGGCAGCCGGCTGGACCGACGCCAAGCCCCATAATGATCGCGCCAGCCACCCCTATTTCCCGGGAGGCCACAGCCGCTATGCCAAGGGCCACCACCATGGCCACATTACCTGCACCCTCACCACTGAGACCCCCATCTTCATCGGTGCTACCCGCTATCAAGAGGCCAGCGACGACCACCCGGCCCGAATCGCTCCCTACGAACTGGGCAGCCAACCTGCTATCCCCGCCACCAGCCTGCGCGGCATGATCTCCAGCATTGCTGAGGCAGCCAGCCATTCGGCCATGCGGGTGTTGGATGCGGCTAGGCCCATGTCTTACCGTCTACCGACTGAGAAGGCCTATAGGTCTATTGGCATGGTGCTGGCGAGGAAAAATGGTGCCTTGGTCGTTCGTGACCTCACTGAGCAGGAGAAGACGAAACTTGCAACCACACAGAACATCATGCTTGATGACCAACACATTCAGCTAAAAAAACTTGCGCTCTCGGGAAGTGCTGCTCTTGAGAAGTTTTATTATCAGGCCGCGACCCAAAAAGAGGTTTTCTACAGCACCACTGCAGAGGGCCGAATCAGGGGGAAGTTTCGAGTCATGGATGCTAGGTCAAGGAACTTTCCTAGTGCAGGTAAACATCGTGACTTCTTCATTGCCATTCCAGAGAGAATAGATGGAATCTACGAACTCCCTGAAGGTGTCGTCGAGCAATTTTATGTTATGGCGGATGATGCGGGTGAACGAGCTAACAAACCAAGTATGCGTGCAGAAGAGCTTATCCCGTATCACCCGTTGGGTACCAGAAGAAATGATGCGCCGCAAAAATATGGCGACAAGATACGGCTGGGAGTGGGTGATCTAGTTTACTTCTCCAAGGATGGAAATCAGATTACCGCTCTATCCTTGTCCGCCATTTGGCGCGGAAGCAGAGGAGGTCTAGGGGCCTTTATTCAAGACAAGGAGCTGTTAGCGTTTCATCAGGAGAGAAAACACCTCTCCCCCGCCGAGCGCGTCTTCGGCTTTGTAGAGGATCGACCATCAGGCCATACCAAGCGGAAGGATAAAGAGAGAGAAAAGATGGCGGCGGCCTATGCGGGCCATGTGCGTTTCTCTGCCGCCAAATGGGATGGGCGTCTGCCCCAAGGTACTGATTCAGCCTACATGGATGAGGTAACGCTGAAGATCCTCGACTCCCCCAAGCCACCCTCTCCTGCGCTCTATTTTCGTAATAAAGGCGAGCAGAGCGGCTATATCGCCAAGAGCAAGCTCGATCCAGAAAAACACGAACCCCAAGGCCGTAAGTTCTATCTACACAAGAAAAAAGACGACAAGGAACCTTGGCGGACCCATCCAAAAAATGAACAGGAACGCCTCAAGCAAAAGAGCCGCATAACCCCGTTACGGGAGAGGCTGAAATTCACCTTCGCGGTCGAATTCGACAACCTGACCAACTTTGAACTTGGCATGCTGCTTTACGCCCTCTCACCGAAGGATAGTTTCCGACACAAGATCGGTATGGGAAAACCGCTGGGGCTGGGCAGTGTGAAGATTCATATCGATAAAGTGGTAACCAGCGACCGGATGAAACGCTACAAGGAGGCGGGGCCGTTTGCCAAACCGTCGACGGATAATGCGGAGGTGGATTGGAAGAAGATTAGGGATGAGTTCATCAAAAAGATGATGGATATCGCCCCTGATGCTATTCGGGCGTTAGCGTTGCTGGGAGATCCGGATAAGGTGACACATCCGGTGCGTTATCCACAGATCGGTAAGATTAACGATAGCCCCAAAGAGATCCCTGAAAATGAAATGGAACAGGAAAATTACCGCTGGTGGGTTGTGAATGATGGGAAAGCTAATTCCAAACAGAAGGTAAAAAGAGGGGGGGAATGGGTTCCTAAATATACATATGGACCCATGAGGAAGCATCTTGAACCGCTGGATAAGTCTATCGAAAAGTTACCTGTCTTACCAAGAAACCCATTTGCAAAATGAATACTCAAACCCACCACTACCTCCTCGGCGGCAACGACCTAGAAATGGAGGCCATCCGCCGCCTGCTGCGCCTTCGAGATGTAGCCGTTGATCATATCCATGATAAGCACCTCGGCTGGGGCGCCAGGGCATCAGACTACCGGGCAGAGATCGCCGCCCTGCCGAACAACGCCACGGCGGTGCTGATCGAGCTGGAAAACGATCTCGATCCGCTCCCCCAGCGGGCCGTGCTCCTGGATCATCACGGCGAACAGGCGGGTATCGACAAACCCACGGTGCTGGAACAGCTCTGGCGCCTGCTGGAGATGCCGCCCGACCGCTGGGGCCAAGGCGAATTCGCCGACTTCCCCCTCATCGTCGCCAACGACAGAGGCTACATCCCCGCCATGCGCCGCCTGGGGGCAACAGATGAGCAGATCGCCGATATCCGCGCCCGTGACCGTGCCGCCCAGGGCATCACCCCGGAGCAAGAGGCCCAGGCAGAGGCCGCTCTGCAACAGCGCCGGGGACAGGCCAGCGGCAGGCTGACCCTGGTCGATCTACCCCACGCTCGCATTGCCCCGGTCACCGACCGCCTGATGCTGGGCGAGGGCTATCGCAACCTGCTGGTCATCTCCCCCGGCGAAGTCAACTTCTCAGGCGAAGGCGGCCTGGTTCGCCAACTGAACCGGAACTTTCCCGGCGGCTGGTATGGCGGCGAACTGCCCGAGCGAGGCTTTTGGGGCGTGGCTACCGAAAAGCATGCCTCCGCCGACGTAGAAGCCTTTCTGAACCAGACATTGACTCACAACCAACAACCGGCCTGATCCCCATGTCCGCCCCCAGCCTTCACGACATCCTCAGCGACGCCAACCTGCTGGCGGGCTGGGCCAGGGTGCGGGAGAATCAGGGCGCACCAGGAGTGGACGGCCAGACCATCGCGCAATTTGAACGCCGCCTCTTGGCCAACCTCGCCACCCTGCGGGACGAGGTACTCTACGACACCTATCGCCCTCTGCCGCTGCTGCGAGTGACGATCCCCAAGCGCGACGGCGGTAAGCGCCCCCTCTCGATCCCGGCAGTGCGCGACCGGGTATTGCAGAGCGCCACCGCCATCGCTCTTACACCGCTGTTCGAGGCCGAGTTCGAAGATGTCAGCTTCGCCTATCGGCGTGGCCGCTCGGTCAAGCAGGCTGCGCAGCGTGTCGAGGCGTTGCGCGACCAGGGTTACCGCTGGGTGGTGGATGCCGACATCCACCGCTTCTTCGATGAGGTCGACCATAAACTGCTGATGGCCGAGATAGAACGTCTGATCCCGGACGAAGCGGTGCAGGGCCTCATCCACCGCTGGTTGAAGGCACAGGTGCAGGACGGGAAGCGCCGCTACCGGCTGAAAAAAGGGGTACCGCAAGGCTCCCCCATCTCCCCCATGCTGGCCAACCTCTACCTCGACCACCTCGATGAAGCACTGCTGGACGACAACCATAAGCTGGTCCGCTATGCCGATGATTTCCTCATCCTGTGCAAGAACCGTGAAGCGGCGGAAGACGCGCTGGAACTGACAGAAGAGGTGCTGCACGCCCTGCGGCTGAAGATCAACGAGGGAAAAACCCGCATTATCGATTTCAACCAGGGATTCCGTTTTCTTGGCGTACAGTTCGTTCGCTCCCTGGCCTTCAAAACAGAGTACGCCGAACAACTGCCACCCAAGGCCATAGCATCCCCCCCGCAGCAGGTGGAGCCTGCCCCGCCGGAGCGCCCTCCGGACACCACCTTGGCCCAAGCCTTCGTTGCAGCAGAGGTCAGCCCCAATGATTTTCCCACGGAACCCGCACCAGAACCGCTCGATAAGCCTCCGGCACACCACCTTGATCCCCGCCTGCGCACCCTCTACCTGCTCAAACACGGCCAGGTGTTGGGCAAAGAGTCAGAGCGACTGGTGATTCGTTACCGCGGCCAGGTCAAACAGGAGATACCGGCCATCAAGGTGGACCAGATCATGATCTTCGGCAATGCCCAGATCACCACCCAGGCGATGCAGTTCTGCCTGCAGGAACGCATCCCCATCTACCTGCTCTCCGCTGCCGGACGCTACCACGGCGTAGTGGACTCCTTCGACACCGACCCGGTACTGCTACAAAAGGCCCAGTTCAAAAAATCTGACGATCCCCTGTTTTGCCTGCACCTGGCGCAAAACATCCTGCACGGCAAAATCAGCAACAGCCGTACCCTGCTGCGCCGTCTGGCCCGCAAGCGCCAGGCAGCAAAACTGGAGCAGGCCGCACAGCAGCTCAAGCGCCTCCTCAGCCAACTCAAGGGTGCTGCCACCCTCGACCAGGCACGGGGTTACGAAGGCGCCGCCGCCCACATCTATTTTACCGCCATGCAGACCCTCATCGCCCCCGAGTGGCACTTTACCAGCCGCAATCGCCACCCCCCCCTCGACCCGGTCAACGCCCTGCTCTCCTACGGCTACACCCTGCTCTTCTACAACATCTACTCCTTCATCCGGGCACGCGGCCTCAACCCCCATGTGGGCTACCTGCACCCGCTACGCGCCGGTCATCCCGCACTGGCATCCGACCTGGTGGAAGAGTTCCGCGCCCTCATTGTGGACCCGATCGTTTGGAATCTGGTCCTGAACCACCGCCTCAGCCCCGGTCAATTCACCCTGCCGGTCACCCCCGGCCAAGGCTGCCGGATGGATAAAGCGGCCCGTACCCGCCTCATCCGTGAGATGGAAAAGAAGCTCAACACCCCCATCATCCATCCTGTCAACGGCCTCAAGCTCGACTACCGCCGCTGCATGGAACACCAGATCGACCAATTGGCCGCCGTGATACGCGGCAGCCAGCCCGACTACCTCCCCATGATCAGCAAATGAACCAACCCTTGCAACAGCTTTGGGTCATCGCCTACGACATTGAAGACGACGCCATCCGCCGGCGTATTCACAACCTGTTGAAGGACCATGGCCAGCGCGTGCAATACAGCGTTTTCGAATGTTGGCTCGATACATCAGAGCGGCAAAAACTGCGGACCGCCTTGCAACAAGAGGTAGACCCCGGCGACCAGATTCGCTGCTACCCCCTCTGCCAGTGGTGCAGCAAGAGTACCGAGTGGCAAGGCAAGGGCAGTGCCGCAGAAAACAGCGACTACTACCTGCCATGAGCCAGTTCTATATGATCTGCTTCGATGTAGCCGACCCCCGCCGCCTGCGCCGAATCGCCAACGAGCTGGAAAACTACGGCCAACGTGTACAGCGCAGCGTCTTTGAATGCTGGCTCGATGACCCCGACCTGTTCGAGTTGAAACGCCGCGCCGCCGGCCACCTGGATATGACAGAAGACCAGATCCGCTACTATCGACTCTGCGCCAAAGACGTTGCCCGCATAATAATCGACGGCCCTGGCACCCTCACCGGAGATATCAGCTACACCATCAGCTGACCGATTGTGCTAGAATCTTCAGCGTGAAGTTCTTTTACAATCAGCAACCTGGACGAGCTTCCCGGCCCCGCTGCATATACCGCCGGCATACTGACAAAGACTGGCAAATCAAAGCGTTAGCGGGGAACCGGACAAGCATGGGCAAAGCGTTGGAAAATAAGAGAAAAGAGAGCAAAACAGTGGTTACCGGCATGCGCAGGAACTCCTCTGATGGAGGCGGGCCGGAAACAAGCCTATTTTCTCTTAGGGTTAAACGGGTTACAGAGCCGGGGGTCTGAAACCTGACCGGTTTAATAACAGGGTTAGAACGCAGGCGATCCCCTGCATGCCGGGGCATGTAGAGTCTGAAACCTGACCGGTTTAATAACGGGGTTAGAACTGTAGTCTTACGTTTTTTCCCCGGTGGCTGTGGTTGGTCTGAAACCTGACCGGTTTAATAACGGGGTTAGAACCAAAACTTAAACGTGCGCTTACACACTTCTTCGGCCACGTCGTAGGTCAAACCATCTGGGTCTGAAACCTGACCGGTTTAATAACGGGGTTAGAACAAAAACAGATCTTACTGCCCCCCTCAAAAGACTTGTCTGAAACCTGACCGGTTTAATAACGGGGTTAGAACATTTCGTTTTCAATACCGATGGTGGGGATGGCGGGTCTGAAACCTGA
Source organism: bacterium endosymbiont of Escarpia laminata (assembly GCA_003660235.1). Lineage (GTDB taxonomy): Bacteria > Pseudomonadota > Gammaproteobacteria > Chromatiales > Chromatiaceae > QGON01. The sequence goes on from QGON01000070.1 coordinate 165,072, forward strand.
CCGGTTTAAGGGCCGCGGAAAAAAATAACTATCCGGAATTAGCTACTTATTCATGACGATGGTTGTTAAAATTCACCCCATGATCAACCCACGGAAAAATCAAATGTAGAGGTAGTCTCTTTATGGAAAAATACTGCATCGCTGCTCAAGGGTAGTGATCGGCGTCAATTCATGGGGAGTGTAGTCAACCTGATAGGCCGTGGCGGCCAATGTTTTGCTGAAGAGATTCTGGGATGGAATCGTGTCACTGTTCGCAAAGGGCAAACTGAGCTTCGAAGCGGAACAACCTTTGAAAATCGTTTCAGCGCACGGGGTAGGCGGCGAATCGAAGAATGTCTACCTCATCTGCTCGATGATATACGCTCGATAGTGGAGCCGTCGGGGCAAACTGATCCAACTTTCCGCAGCACCCGTATCTATTCACCACTCAGCGCCGATGAAGTGCGTCTACGGCTGATCGCACAGCGAGGTTATTCAGATACCGAACTGCCGTGTACACGTACTCTGCGAAACAAACTCAACGACCTCGGTTACCAGCTGCGCAAGGTCAGAAAGTGTCTTCCGTTAAAGAAAATCCCCGAAACAGATGCGATCTTCAAAGAGGTTCATCAAGTCAACCGTAAGCGGTTAATAAACAACAGGCTTGCTCAACAGATTCTGATCAGATCTTTGTCGAGATTGCCAGGCAACAGTGCCTCGATAGCCTCAACGGTTTCCGCCTTCGGCAGTTCTGTGAACAGATAACGCAGATAGGCATAAGGCTCCAGCCCGTTGGCCTTAGCCGTCTCGATCAGGGAGTAAAGGTTGGCACTGGCCTTCACACCCTTGACCGAAGCACTGAACATCCAGTTTTTTCGTCCCGTTACGAACGGACGGATGGCATTTTCCGCACCATTGTTGTCGATCTCCAGACGACCATCATCCATGTAGCGGATCAGTTTGTCCCATTCATTGTGCAGGTAGTTCAGTGCCTTGCCGGCCGCACTCGTTGGTGGCACTTGCGGCAGGGCATCATCCAGCCAGGCACGTATCTCATCAAGGATCGGCCGGGCATGTTTCTGGCGCCGGGCATAGCGCTCTTCTGGTGTCAGTTTCCGGCATTGCTTCTCGACTCGGTACAGCTTCTGGATCAGCACCAGTCCCCGATGAGCCTTGCCGCGTTTCTTGTTTCTGCCCTGTGCCTTGACCGCTTCGCTAAACTTGCGTCGTGCGTGTGCCATACACCCCAAGTGCATCAGGCCGTTCACGGCAACGACTGCATTGTAGCCGTCATAGCCATCCGTTTGCAGCGTGCCCTTGAAGCCTTCCAGCAAGCGCTTTGGTACTCCGGCACCACGGCCCGGATCATAGTCATACAGGACGACCGGTTGATCGGGTGGTCCACCCCGCTGCAGCCAGATATAGGACTTTGATTGGGCGGTCTTACCCGGCTCATTAAGGACTTGCACCGGCGTTTCGTCCATCTGCAAGATATCATAGGCCAGCAGCCGGTCGCGCAATAGATTGATGATCGGTTGTACCCGATGGCCGGACTGGATCATCCAGTTCGCTAGGGTGGCACGTGGTGGCTCAACACCAATACGCTTGAGGATGGTCTCCTACCGGTACAGAGGCAAGGCATCCTGGTACTTCGAAACTGTGATGTGTGCCAGTAGCCCAGGCGATGCCAGGCTTTTGGGAATCGGTTGCGGTGCCATCGCCGCTGTTTTTATGCAGTGGCCACAACTGCAGGCATACTGCTTGCGGATATGACGGATCACCTGAATTTTGGCCGGTACTATGTCCAGTTGTTCAGAGACCACCTCGCCGATCTCAGCCAGTGTGGCTCCGTCGTGGGGGCAGCATCTTTCTTCTTCAGGTAACTCATGAACAACCTCTACCCGGGGTAAGGCTTCGGGCAGTTTCTTGCGACCTCGTGTCCTGCGCTTGTGTACGGGAACAGTAATCTCGTCCTCTTCTGAAGGTCTCTCTGCCCCAGTGTCGACTTCGGCTTCATTGAAGAGGTGGATCTGGTCTGGGGAGATCTTCTCACTGCTGGCAGCATAGCGTCGCGCCAGTGCGAGGTTCAGTTGTCCCTGGAGGGTCAGAACTCTGGCTTTCAGGGGTTCGTTCTTTTGATCAACCGCTTGCTTGTCGGCTTGTAATTTCTCATTGATCGCCAGCTGATCAGCGACCAGAGACTTCAGCGCAGCAACGTCTTCCGGTAGATGATTCAGGGCAATCAGCATGCCCCGTATTATACGATAGGGACTGCAAGAAAATCCTATAAAACACTACGATAGCGCAGCGCTTCATGGGGCTTCATGCGTATCACATCGTAGCCATCCAGCAGCCAGTTCAGTTGCTGGCCCGTCAATGTAATTACCTCTCGTTCATCCCGGCGCGGCCACTTGAAGCGAGCTTGCTCCAGACGTTTTTGCCACAGGCAAAAACCGCTGCGCTCCCAGTACAGAATCTTGACCTTGTCACGCTTGCGATTGCAGAACACGAACAACTGCTCCGAGAACGGATCCCGCCCCAGTGTTTCTTCGACCAGGATGGCCAGCCCGTTGATGCCCTTGCGGAAGTCGACAATGTCCCGGCATAGATAGACAGTCGGCAACTCGTTCGAAGGCCTCATCATTCTACTGATGCTGCGGCACTCAACACGGTGGTTAACGTCCTGGCATCGACTGAACCGGCGAACGCCACTGATACGCCATTGGGTAACTGAACACGCCACTCGCTGCCGCCAACAGTATCAACGACTTGCGCCCGTTGAAACCGTTCTCGACGCCTGCACGACAGTATGCCTTTCTCAACCAGCTTCTTCTTGCCAGCATACATGGCATGGACCTTTACGCCATGATCTGCCGCATACTCAGCGATGGTCTTGCCCGATGCTTCACAGGCTCGTATCTGCTCCAGCCAGTAGCGCTGAGGGTCTGTCAGTTTGACCTCCTCTGTTTCATTCATCCCTTGTTGCTCTAGTGTGATTGAAAATCACAGCATGCAGAGAAAAGGTTCAGGCTGTAAGGGTGCGGTTTATTTTGCGCTTACATTTCAACAGCCTTTTCGGATGGTCTTTGTGACCTTTTCAAACCGGCGGAATTGTATAATTTGATCCAATGACGGAGTTCACTCGCTCTCAAGCGACCCAACTCGGGAACGTCGGGTTTGCCGTGCCTCAACAGAACTATCCGCATGCACTAAAATCCTCAATCAGCCACGTCACTCGTCAAGAAAAAACGTAACTATTCAGCAATCGTGGTGCGCAGGGCGCACTCTACGTTCTCAATCGCCCACATCACCCGGCAAGAGAGAACATCCATTACCAAACATTCTAAGGCTCAACCGGTCTTATCAGGCCAACAAATGGCCCAATAGGTCGATCACCCGTGCCGCCGGCATCTCTTGAAGGCAGGCGCTAAAACTCGCCTTGTGCCGGTCGCACCCCTCTTCGCGACAAGGCACGCAATCCTGCTCATAGTGTGGCTGCAGCAATAGGACGTTGCCCTGCCGCTGATATTCACTTGAGGCCATGGAGAAAGGCGGTTTCTCCGAATCATAATCCTTGGGCCAGGGGCCCCACTTCACCGGATTACTTGGGCCATAGAGGGCTAGGGTGGGGATACCATTGGCAGCGGCCAGATGGGTCATGGCGGTATCTGGACCAATAAAGCAACGGGCATGGGCGAGCAACATGGAGAGTTCACCAAAACCAAAGCGAGCCGAAACATCCACCACCTCATCAGGATAGCCTGCAGCCAGCTCTCTGCAGAATGCCCGTTCCTCTGCCTTCGGCCCTCCGGTAATGACGACGCGCAGACCACGTTGTGTGAGCACGTCCACCACACGCTCCCAGCCTGTCTTCGTCCAACGTTTGTAGTGCCACATGGGATAGGGGTGGATAACGGCAAAGGGTTGGAGAGCCGGATCAAATCCCAGGACCTCACCGAGCCGGGACTCGCCGGCCACCGCCCTTGGCGGCACCACTTTCCTCAGCGGTTCGATGCCGAGCACCCGAGCCAGCATCAGGTTCTGTTCCACCGTATGCGTGTAGACGTTGTCGAGCAGAACCCAACCCTGATTGGTCCAGCGTTTCCAGAGGTTTTGTGACCGCAGGTCCGGTACCAGGCCAACCCGTTGCGGCGCCGCCAACAGCCCGTAGATATTGGGACGATCACCGGCCAGGGTGGAGACGGCAAGATCGTAGCGCCGGAAGATACGCCGCAGCAGTTGCCAATACTGTCCCCGATCCGGGTGCTCCTCAATCTCGATCATCGCGTCGAGATCCGGATTACCTTCCAGCATGTTCCCCTTGCGGGCATAGACCAACACATCGATAGTAGCCTCAGGCCAGGCACGACGCAGGCTACGCAGCAGAGGTGTGGCGAGCAGCACGTCACCGATCTGGCGGGTGGCGATAAGCAACATCCGGCGGGGTATCCTGCGCTTGGCGGCGGCCAACGGCTGGCAGTACGGCAGTTCAACCATCTATTTGCTCCCCCTCATCCAGATACTGGCTGACGCCTCGTTCCGCCACCGGATTACGACGCCCGGCCAAAGCGTCTTCAAGCCGTTTCACGTTTTCTGGCTCCAGGTCTCTGGAGTGTTCCCGGTGCCACAGGTGCAATACAGGCACAGCATAGTGACCGTCCTTGCGTTGACAGCCCCTGGCCATCAGGCGCACCACCAGGTCCGCGTCCTCATGCCCCCAACCCTGGTAGCTCTCATCGAATCCGTTGACCCGCAAAAAATCATCCTTCCAGGCCCCCAGATTACAGGAGCGGGCTCCCTGCCACTTCCCGGCACGGCGTTTGCGCCAATTCGCATCCCCTACGCGCAGCAGGGGGAGAAGCCGGTTGACCTCGCCCCGGAAGCGGGCGGCCAGCCAGCGGGACAGGCCCCAACCGACAGGATCGGCTTTCCCGTCGAGTACACGGGCGCTCAATGCCTGATTCATCAACATGCGGCTACCCGCCAGGAACCAGCCCGGTTCCGCCAACGTCCTGTGGCGTGCGATGAAGTCGGGAAAGGCCAGACAATCCCCATCCAGGAACAGAAGGTAGTTTCCGCTGGCCCGCGCCGCCGCCCGGTTGCGTGCGCCAGCCGCACGGAAGCCGTCATCGGCCTGCCACACATGGTGTACAGGGAACGGCGCCAGGCTCTGCCAGCTGCGCACCACCTCTGCTGTCTCCGGTCCCGAACCGTCGTCGGCCACGATAACCTCCAGGGGCGGAGTCTCCTGTCGTGCCAGGGAAGCCAGCACCCGCTCCAGCGCCTTCGGCCACTGGTAGGTGACAACTATGATGCTCACCGCTGGCGTCATGGAGAGATCACTCGCCACCCGGCCTGCCGTGCGACTCATCGGCCCGGCGCTGCTGCAGGTAGTGGAGCTTCACGTATTTGTAGTAGACCCCCTCCGCATTGGAGACTGCGAGCAGAAATCCCTCCCGCCCGTCGAGAAAACCGGCTTTGAAAAACCAGGTACGGAGGAAGGCCCAACAGCCTCGCAGCACAGCCCGGCCAACGCCCCCTTTCCTGCCTTGTGCCAGCAGTCTCTGTGCCCCCGCACTGGAGTAACGGTTGACCTTGTCCAGTACCTGTTCAAGGGAGTCGAAACTCTGATGTTTCAGGGGATGACTCAGTCGGCCCGCCGACCCGCTGAACAGCAGGCGTTCGTGCACCAGATCATTGCTGAACTCCGCACTGCCCCGGCGAAACAGTCGCGCCACATGGTCGGGCCACCAGCCACTGTGCCGCATCTCCCGGCCACAGTAAGAAGAGAGCCGGGGCATCTCATAGACGCTCTCTCCGCCTTCACCACGGATCACCGCTTCGATCTCGGTACGCAACGGTTCGCTGACCCGTTCATCGGCATCCAGGGAGAGCACCCAGTCGCCGGTGGCGTAAGCCAGGACGCGATTTTTCTGCACACCGAAGCCCTGCCAATCGCTATCGACGTATACCCTGTCGGTATACTCCCGGCAGATCTCAGGAGTCCCATCATCACTGCCGGAGTCGAGCACCACGATCTCATCCGCCCAGCGCACCGACTCCAGGCAGGGCCGGATTCGAGCCGCCTCGTCACGCACGATGATGACCACACTCAATTTGCTCACATCCATATTCGCTTTTCAGATGGGACAATTCCTGCAAACAGGCGTCCCGTCGACATCCCGAAGAGGAGAAACAGCAGCAGCATTTTTACCGTCATATCGAGGTTTATTTCCTGACCAAGCGGTAGTGCTTTTTGCTCAGTTCCACATTGAACCAGCGTTCCAGTTTCATCGCCAGGCGGTGTTTACGCTCCCTGCGTGTGGGTTGGTGACTGGGGTCAGGAGCAAATTGCTTCTCCGCCTCCGCAGCCAGCCAGGGTCGAACCACCGCAGGATGGCTGCCCTCAAAAGGTCTGACCGCCTGAGGGTCGATGGCATAGGTCTCGAACTTCGGCGGCTCATGCCCCCAATAGCGGCTCACCTGATTGATCTTCTCCCGCATGCGCGCCGCACTGCGTACATGGCCGTAATGATAGATCGGCGCACCAGCCAAGGCCGCCTTTGGATAACGCCCCTGCTTGTTCTTATCCATAACCACGAAGAAGAGACCATCCGGGGAGTAGTTGCGAATCGTGTTGCGGATGATACGCGGAGCCCGGCGGTACCAACCGGGACTGATCGCCACCCAGTCAGGGCTGCCGTAGAAGTGATGGTAGTCAAAGATCAGGGCCTCTACCGCCGAATCGTCCAAATAGCGCTCCATGGTAGCGCGGATAGTTTCCAAATCCTGCTCATGCAGCACCTCGTCACCCTCCAGGTAGAAGGCCCAGTCGCCGCTACAGTTGAACTGGGCGATCATCTTCTGCTGCGCGTAGACATACCCCCGGTCCTGCATGGCCTCATTCCAACGGGTATCGATGATACGGATTTTGTCGCTGCCGATAGCCTCGATACGCTCCCGGGTACCATCGCTGCTTTCACCCAGGGCGATGACAAACTCATCGCAGATCGGCAATACCGAACGAATGCTCTCCTCGAACGGATATCCCAAAAGGACCCCGTTGCGCAAAAAAGTAAACCCGCTAATCTTCATGATGACTCCTGCTGCCGGTCTCCCTCTGAGCATCCTCTGACATCAACTGCGCAAGACGGGCAAAGACCGTCTCGGGCGCCAACGAATCAAAACAGACCGGATCCCCCCCAGCCGCTTCGGCATAGATACACGTCCGTTTTAAACAGGGGGCACAATCGAAATCAACCTCGAGGTTTGTCTGACGTTCACCAACCACACCCGTGAGAGAAGGCCGGGTGGGGCCGTAGAGAATGACAGCGGGAACACCAAGCGCGCCAGTCAGATGCGCCAGACCGGTATCCACTGCGGCCACACCACGCGCACCGGCAATCACACCGGCAAGTCCTGCAAGATCGAGTTTTGGCAGCACTTCTGCATTGCCCATATCTTCAGAGAGCCGCTCTGCCCGTTGCCGCTCCGTATCACTTCCCCAGGGCAGAAAGACCTTCAACCCGGCGTTACCGGCAAGCCGGATCAGCGCCCGCCAATCCTGCTCCGGATAGTGTTTGCTCTGCCAGGTCGTCCCGTGCAGAAACAGCAGATAGGATTCATCCGCTACCTGTGACTGAAAACGCCCGCCGTCGATACCGTAATCCGGATCAGACCCCGGCATGGGATAACCCAGCGCGTGGGCGAACAGCTGGCGCACCCGGGTAATCGCATGCAATCCCTTGGGGATATAGAGCGGATGGGAGTAAGCCAGCGCCGCCAGTGGTTCCCGGGCCGAACTCTGATCCAGGCCAAACCTTGGGCCGTGGGTCTTCACTGCAATGAAGGCGCTCTTCAGCAGACCCTGTGCATCGATCACCGCATCGTAACGCCGCGCCCTGACTGCCGACTTGAAGGCCCGCCACTCTCCGTTGCGCCAGGTCTTCACCGCCGATCGACGCCAGCGGCGCATGGCCACGGGTATCACTTTGTCCACCGCCGGATGCCATGCAGGAATCTCGGCAAAGGCCTCCTCCACCACCCAATCGAAGCGGATATCCGGCAGTGCCACCGCCGCATCCGTCAAAGCAGGCAGGGTGTGGACCACATCGCCAAGGGAGGAGGTTTTGATTACCAGCACCCTCATTGGGGCAACCCGTCCAGCGCCTTGGAGACCATCTCCACCGGCATCTTCCGCAGACAATCAAGATGCCCCAGGGGACACTCCCGCTTGAAACAGGGGCTGCAATCGAGTCCCAGGCGAACGATCTGTGAGCGTCTGTTCAACGGTGGGGTAAAACCAGGATCAGTGGAACCATAGACCGCCACCAGCCGCCGGTTGAGCGCTGCGGCAACGTGCATCAGGCCGGAGTCATTACTCACTACCGCATCAGCCAGTGAAAGCAGATCCACCGCCTGTGCAAGACTGGTGCGGCCACTCAGGTCGACACAGCGACCCTGCGCCACCCGGTTGACCGTTTCACACACCGGCTGGTCTTTTTCAGAACCGAACAGCCAGACATCCCAACCCGACTCGATCCGCTGCCTTGCCAGTTCACCATAGTTGCCCTCGGGCCAGCGCTTTGAAGGACCGAACTCCGCCCCTGGGCAGAGTGCCAACAGCGGGCGTGGCCCCTTCTGCAGGCCGAGATCCGACATCGCCTGCTGCACGTCCGCCACTCGAACCTTCAGCGCAGGAGGAGGTATCTCCGGCAGAGCGGATTCATCTGCGGGAAAGGCCAGTGCAACAAAACGCTGCACGGTCATGGTCAGATGCTGCTTGTCGAGTTTACGAAAATCATTCAGCAGACCGTAGCGCATCTCTCCCAACCAGCCGGTACGTTGCGGGATACGGGCAAAAAACGGCACCAGCGCGGATTTAAGTGAATTGGGCAACAGGATCGCCTGTCCATAACGCCCACGCAAGAGACGACCCAGACGCCAGCGATCCATCAAACCCAGACGCCCATGTCCGACAGGCATATCGATCGCCTCATCGACTTCAGGCATGCGCGAAAGCAGTGGACGGCTCCAGGCGGGCGCAAGCACGTCGATCGCAACAGACGGGGAGCGCTGTTTCAGCGCCCTGAACAGGCTCTGAGCCATCACCATGTCACCGGCCCATGATGGGCCGACCACAAGTAAACGGGCAGAGGGGAAGTGGGCTGAACCCAACGGAAACGTGGCGGGATCAGTCAGTCAATTGATAGTGCGCACCACAATAGGGGCAGACCGCACTACCGTTTTTTCCGATGGGCAGGAATACCTTGGGATGCATGCTTGCTACGGCCTCACTGGTGCGGGGGCAGCTCAACGGCAGATCGTTGCGCGACACCTTGACCACTTCCCGTCCGAAGGACTGGGTATTTGCTTGTGACATGGGCTTATCTCCTGCGACTACTTTCGATTGAGCGGAATTATACCAGCGTCAGCCACTCCGGGTTCTGTTCCCGGCGGCCATGCACCTGGTCGAAATACATTGTCTGCAACTTCTCGGTAATCGGACCGCGACTGCCGCTGCCGATGGCCCGGTTGTCCACCTCCCGAATCGGAGTGACCTCGGCAGCCGTGCCGGTAAAGAAGGCTTCATCGGCAATATACACTTCATCGCGGGTAATACGCTTTTCGACCACCGGAATATCCAGCTCCTGCGCCAGACTCATCACCGTACGGCGGGTGATGCCGTCAAGGGCGGAGGTCAGATCCGGCGTGTAGATCACTCCGTCACGGACGATGAAGATGTTCTCGCCGCTTCCCTCCATGACAAAACCGTTGACATCCAACAGCAACGCCTCATCATAGCCGTCATGCAGTGCCTCCTGCAGTGCCATCATGGAGTTCATATAGTTGCCGTTGGCCTTGGCGCGGCACATAGTGGCGTTGACGTGGTGACGGGTGAAGGAGCTGACGCGAATACGGATGCCCTTGTTGATACCGTCATCCCCCAGATAGGCGCCCCACTCCCAGGCCGCCACCATCACGTGCGTCTTGAGGTTGTCGGCGCGCAGCCCCATACCCTCGGAACCATAAAAACACATGGGCCGAAGGTAGGCGGAATCCAGATTGTTTTCACGCACCACCGCCCGCTGGGCCTCGTTGAGGGTGTCATGATCGAAGGGCATCGGCATACCGAGGATATGGGCGGAGTTGAATAGCCGATCGGTATGTTCCTGCAAGCGGAAGATCGAAGTACCCTGTTCGGCATGGTAGGCGCGCACCCCTTCGAACACCCCCATCCCGTAGTGGAGGGTATGGGTGAGTACGTGGATCTTCGCTTCGCGCCAGGGCACCATCTCGCCATCCAGCCAGATAACTCCGTCGCGATCCGCCATTGTCGACATCATTGTTCGTCTCTCAATTCAAGTGGCATGAAGCCGGGCAAAACCAGGATCAAATCCATTTGCCGAAAATCAACTCAGACCTGCATCAGAGATGACCAGGCCTCCTTCACCAGCGCACGTTCATCCTGCAATTCATCATCGGGGATTTGTGACGACTGATCCATCAATGCATTGCGGTGGTATCTCGCACGAAACACCCGGTAGGCGTCCGCCAGCCTGTCTGCGGCACCGCCCTCCAGCAAACCCAGCCGGGAGAGGGTCTCCAGCAGGCGGACATTGTCCGTCCAGGCCAGCAGATCCGGGTAGTCGCGCACCCATCGCAGGACCGCGTATTGAACCATAAATTCGATGTCGACGATACCGCCAACCCCCTGCTTCAGGTCGAAACGGCCACTGCCGCTTTTATCCAGATTATCCCGCATCTTCTCGCGCATCTTTACCACTTCGGTGCGCAAAACCTCCGGATCCTGCGCCTGGTTGAGGATATCCCTTCGCGCCGTCTCGAAACGCGCTTCCACCTTGGCATCTCCAGCAACCACCCGCGCCCGAATCAATGCCTGATGCTCCCAGATCCAGGCGCTCTCTTGCTGATAGGTCTTGAAGGTATTCATGGAGCTGACCATCATGCCGGAGTTACCGTTCGGCCGCAGCCGCATATCCACCTCGTAGAGGATACCCAACGGGGTCAGGGTGGTGAAGAGTGAAATGATGCGCTGAGCCAGGCGGGCGAAGAAAAGATCCACCGAGATGGGACTCTCGCCGTCGGTCATGGCATGCGTATCATCGATGCCGTGCAGAAAGACCATATCCAGATCCGAGCCGTAACCCAACTCGATGCCCCCCAGCTTGCCGTAACCCACCACGGCAAAACCTGTCTCATCCGCCGCCAGCCCCGCTGGGCGGCCATAACGCTGCACCGTATAGTGCCAGGCCAGTTCGACCACCTTCGCCACCACAGTCTCGGCAATGGCGCTCAGGTAGTCGCTGACCACCATCAGCGGGATACGGCCGGTGATATCCGCCGCCGCCACCCTCAGCTTATTACTCTGGGCAAACTGACGCAGACGATCCATCTGCTGTTCCAGATCATCCTCGTCCAACCCCCCTAGCAGGGTGTTGAGTTCGGTCATCAACTCCTGCTGTTTCAAGGGCGAGTAGAGACGGCGGGGATCGAGCAGTTCATCCAGCAGGATGGGATGGCGGGTCAACAGCCTGGCGATCCAGGGACTGATTCCACTGAGGTGCACCAGTTGGGAGAGCACGATAGGACTCTCCACCAACAGGGCGATGTAGGCGGTACGCCGCACGATCGATTCCAACAGACCGAGCACAGGCTCCAGCGCCACGTCGGATTGATCGATACTTCCCACAGCTTCGAGCAGCAGCGGCATCAAGCGGTCGATACGCTCCAACCCCTTGGCGCCCATTTTTCTGCAACCATGACAACCGCGAAACAGGGCGATCCTCTCCAACGCCTTGCTTCCGTCTCCGAAACCGGCCTCCTCCAACGCAGCGACGGCATCGGCCTCATCCAGCGTATCTTTCCAGACCCCAGCCAGAAGCTGTGCATCTTCGTCACCCTCGGTCTGAGGGGCGGCAAATACCATGTCAAAATGGCCCTGCACCCGCTGACGATGGCTGGATAGTTCTGTCTCAAACGCCGCCCAGTCCGCAAAATTCATCGCCCGGGCCAAACGCAATCTGCCGACATCATCTGTCGGCAGGAGATGGCTTTGTCGATCAGCCCAGGCCTGGATGCGATTCTCCACCAAGCGAAGGAACTCATAGGCCTCCGTCAATTCACGCACCACATATTCGGGCAGATGGTTCCGCTCTGCCAGCAGTTGCAGTACCGGCAGGATGGGGCGGATCTGTAGATCCACATCCCGGCCACCGCGGATCAACTGGAAGGCCTGGCCGATGAATTCGATCTCCCGGATACCTCCCTGGCCGAGCTTGACATTGGCGTCCATCCCCTTCCTATGCAGTTCCCGGCTGATCAGTATCTTCATCTCGCGCAGGGATTCGATGACCCCGAAATCGAGATATCGCCGGTAGACGAAGGGGCGCAACACTGCCATCAACCGCTGGCCCGCCGCACGGTCGCCCGCCACCACCCGCGCCTTGATCATGGCATAACGTTCCCACTCCCGCGCCTGGGACTCATAGTAACCCTCCAGGGCATCGAAACTCATGGCAAGGGGACCGGCACTGCCGAAGGGACGCAACCGGGTATCGACCCGAAAGACAAAACCATCCGCATTGACGGTATCAAGCGCCTGTACCAGACGCTGGCAGAGACGGATAAAGAACTGCTCATTGGTCTGGAAGCGGCCACCATCGGTCTGCCCCATCTCGGGATAGCAGAAGATCAGGTCGATATCGGATGAGAGATTGAGTTCCCGCGCCCCCAGCTTGCCCATACCGAGGACCACCAGCGGTTGAGCCTCACCTGCTTCGTTGCGCGGCGTGCCCATCTCGGTGCAGGTCCATTCATAGAGCAGAGAGAGGGTAAGTTCGATAGCGGCATCGGCGAGGGCCGACAGGTCTTCCAATGTCTCTGCAAGTGGCGCCCAGCCAGCGATATCGCGCCAGATAATACGTACCATCTGAACGCGGCGGAACAATCGCAGACACTTGTGCAGGGTGGGTTCATCAGAAACATCCCGCAAGACTTCACTGAGCTTGCCGGCCATCTCGCCCTCGGCAAAACTGCGTTTCAGATCACCTTCGGCGTAGAGCGAGGGCAGCAGACTCTCATCCCGCAAGCAACTCTGCAAAACATACTGGCTCGCCTCCCAGACCCGTTTCAACGCGGCGAGAAACTCGGCATCCGCCGCAATCTCAGCCCCCCTCTCACCAACCTGTTCCAGCCAAGCCTGCCAGTCGGACTCGACCTGCTGCTGTAATAGTTCTGGGGAAGGCGCATCCATCGTAGACTCCTGGGCTGGCGATGATAGCTTCGCCAAGACGATATTGAAGGCACTTTGATACAGCAACTCGCAGGCCGGTTCAAGTTTGCGGAACCGGTACCCCATGCCTTCAGACCAGCCTCAAGTTGCCCGATCCGCAAGCTTGATCGGGCCTACAGCGAAACAATAACTCCATGCCCCGACAGCCAGGCACGATCCAACTCCCAATGTACGCGTTTGATCTCAGGATCTGCAACGACCAGATCCCGCGCCTTGGTCTGTACTTTTGCCAGGTTTTTCTGAACCTTCTGAAATTCAGCACTGGCGGGACTTTTGCCCGCCACCTGAGGAAAGAGGATGCCCAGCACCCGCGCCACCGGCACCTCCGTGGATCTTGGTGAACTCATCACCGCAATGCCGTTGCTGATGCGCAACACACGGAAGGCATAGGGGAATGCTTCAATCTCCGCATCCTCCTCCAGCAGATCATTCAGATCCGAGACCTTGGGATCCTCGTAAAGAAAAAGTACCAGCAGTGCCAGCACAAAGATACCAAGACCTATCGCATAGTTTCGGGTTCCGCGATCCATAATCAACGCCCTAATACAAAACAGTGATAAACAAGACTAGCAATCCGATGAGAACAGTGCCTTGCGAATTTTCAATGGCAACGCCTTACGCTCTATGCAGGATTCATCCAACCGAGGTACGGAAAGAGATCGTTCCAGACCCATGACAAGGTCTGTGAAGAGTTGGCTTCGCAGAACCCGATCCACCTTGGCTGGATCGGGATGATAAACACTCCAGCGGCGCCGTTTCTCCCGGCTTCAGTCCCAGAGCGCCAGAATCGTGGCCATCGCGCGGGTGAATTCGTCGAAGGAGTGGGGTTTTACAATGTAGTCGTCGACATCGTATTCGAACGCAGCGGCCCGGTCTTTCGGCTCATTGGACGATGTCAGAACGATGATGTGAAGCTCATTGAGTTCTGGATCGCCACGCAACTCCCGCAAAAACTCGATGCCGCTCATCTTCGGAAGATTGAGATCCAGAAGGATGAGCGCCGGCGGTGGCGACATCTTTTCGACCCCGTCCTCTCCTCGTAGCATACTGAGTGCTTCCAGGCCGGTTCGGGCGATATGCAGAGGGTTGCTGATTTTGTTCTTCTTCAGGGCACGCTGGACAGTCATGATATCGACCCTGTCGTCCTCGATCAGCAATATTGTCTCGTCTCTGTTCAACATAACTCGCTATTCCCAGTCTGTTCCGATCTGAAACCTTGTTTTCATTTCCGGCCGCACTACTCAGAAGAGCGGTTCTTCGGCCAGGTGAAGTAGAAACACGCGCCCTCTCCGAGAGCAGACTCCAATCTTATTGTGCCGCCATGCTCTTCCACAATCTTCTTGACCAGCGCCAAGCCGATACCGGTGCTGCTTTCGAAGTCACTCGACTCCAGAATCTGAAACATCATAAAGACTTTGTTGTGATATTCCGGCGCGATTCCCTTGCCGTCGTCGCACACGGAGAATTGATAGACATCTCCATAACTTTCACCCTTTACCCGGATCTTCCCCTTATCTCCGCCATGGTGTTTCAGACTGTTACTGATCAGGTTGGAGAACACCTGGCCGAGCTGGAGCCGGTCAACGTACATGGTCGGCATCTCACCCTTGATCTTAATCGTGAACCCATTGGGAGGGGAGAGTGAATCGATAATCTCGTCGACCAGCTCTCGGGTATCGACCTGATTATCGGAATCAGCCGTCTTTCCAACCCGGGAATACTCCAACAGTCCTTCGATCAGCTCATGCATCCGCCGTACGCGGTCGCGGAGCAGGGCGAGCTGCTCCCTCGATGCATCATCCAGTTTGTCAGCAAGATCCTCCTGGATCCACTGAGCGAGGTTGCTCACGGCACGCAAGGGGGCCTTCAGGTCGTGAGACGTCACGTAGGCGAACTGTTCGAGATACTGGGCTCTTCGTTCCGCCTCGGCAGTACGGTAGGCGACACGATGCTCCAGCGTCTCGTTCAGGTTCTGCAGTTCCTGCTCGGCGGATTTACGATCAACCACTTCCCGGTTCAGTGCCTGTACAGCCTCCCACAACTGTGACGTTCTCTCTTCGACCTCCAGTCGCACCTGCCTGGCCCGCCCCACGAGGGTTACCACGTAGGTGATGAGCAGGGCAGTAAAAGCAATACCTCCAAAGAGGATGATCCAGCTGCCCCAGGTTTCGGCCTGGAATTTTTCGGCGGCAGGATTGCACACCACCTCCCATTGTTGGGTCCCGACTGAGATCCTTTGACTGTAGGTTATCTCCGAAGTATCGACTTCGGTGCCTGGCGCCCGACCCCCTCTCAACCGGGAGAGATGGGTATAGATCAGCTGTCCATCCCCTGTCGAGGGTCCCTGGTAGAAGTGAAGATCGACCCCTCCAGAGCGAAGACTCTCCAGAGCCCGCTCGACAATTTCGCCGATATTGAAAAAGCCGATGGCAAATACTCTGATCTCGGGGGATTCCAGAACCGGATCATCTTCCTGCTTTTCGGTCTTGAAGAAGACAGGTACAGCCACCATGACGCCTGTTTTCTCACCGCTTTCATCCATGATGGAGATGCCGGGAGAGACCTGGAGTGTTCGGGTGAGTTCCGCTTCCCCCAACAGGGTTGAAACGATCGGATTAGCGCCCACGTTGAAACCCAATGCCTCTTTGTTCCTCTGATAGGGCTGGATGTAGAGGACAGGATAGTATACGGGCCGATCACGACTCTCGATCAACTTGCCCGAAAGGTCATCCTCCGTAATCCGGAAGGGAGGAAAACTTTGCTGAGCCTCCCTGATGAAGGCGGATCGGTTCTCGGCGAGCACCACGGGCACCCACTCCAGGGCCTTGATGCCTGCCTGGCGTTTCAGGGGCGGGCCCACGAATTTACGGAACTCCCGGCGATCCACGACCTCCGACGCCTCAAAAAAGCTGGCGATATCCTGGACTACCCCGAGGGAGTGCTTGAGCTCTCTCTGGACGACCAATATACGATCCTGGGCTGCCTCGCGGAATGCGATTTCAACCTGACTTCTCTCCCAGCCCAAAGATTGTATAAACGCAGCAAGCGTTAGCAACACGCCTATCATGGCAACCAGCGCAACAGGAAAGTAGCCCCACCAGATCGACTTTTCAACCTGCGTCTTCTCCAGAGACGGCCAGCTGGCCAACCTTGCGAGGACTCTCTCTGTCACGCGCCGTTTCATCTCAGGATTTGGCCGGAAAGTGGCGGGCAATTGTATTGCTGATGTGCATCAGGATCTCATCCATCGCCTCTTCGATTTCGCGGTTGATGACCAACGGGGTCTTATGCTTCTCCGATTCCAAAACCAGATAGGATTGCAGTGTCCATATCTGATCGAGTTGTTTCAGGTAACGGGATGAGGCGCGCTCAGGTTGCTCCCGCTCCCGGTGTTTAAGGCGCTTTGCAAGCGTCTTTTTGCGTGGAACGACCAGCATCAGGGGAATGACGATGGCCTGGTCCCGGGCGATGTCCAGTTCAAGTTTCGAAGGTAACACATAGACGCCATCGACGATCAGGTCGTGACTCTCCTTGACGGCCCGGTAAATTGTCGCTTCCAGTCCATGCTTGACTATCTTGAACTGGGAGAGAAAACCGCGGATCACCTCTGTGTGATTAGGTTCAGACGCTTGTTCGCTGTCTGTCGCCAGTCCCCGCCAGGCCTCAAAACTTGAATAGGAGAGGGTGGGGATCTCTGCCGGCGGAAGATAACAGCGAACGATCTCCCGCATCATGTCGGTAGATTGGGTCCTGACAATATTCAACTGATAGGCCAGTTCTGTTGTCAGTGTGCTCTTTCCCGTGCCCGTTATGCCCCCAACCAGGACGATCAAAGGAAGACCACTATCCTTGAACCGTCGCCAGGAGAGAAACCGGTCCGCGGCCGCTTGGGAGCAATGCGTCGTCAGGCGCTCATACACAATCTTCCTGAGGACGACATGATCGACAACCGTCTCTTCCCCCTTCTTCAGGGACTCGTGCACCTGTTTCGCAGTCTCCAGCGCGTCTGCGCGATCGATGGCGCAGGCCTGCAGTGAACGTGAGAGTATGCCTGCTGAAAAAGGGACCTCATCGGTAGCGGTCTGAACCAAAATCTGCCGTTCCCGGGATGACCCCAGATCGTAAGATTTCGCCAGCGACGATCCAAAGCGTTTCCGTACTTCAGCCGATACCCGCTCTCTGAGTGTGTCGGTTGTGATTTTTCCCTTATTCTCAATATTGCTGCGAATAGACTGGGCAATCAGGTAGGCATCCTGAAATGAAAGACCGGCGCGCACAAGGGACTCCACCAGCACCCCCCGCAGGAAGGGGATACTCTCGCCGCTGGCACTCTCGATAATGAATAGTTTACTCACCTGCTCCTGCCGTCAAAAAGAAACAAGGCCCGGTCTGGACCGATCCAGCCTTTCCAAGGGAATCGAAATGGCGCCGTCACGCACAAACCCCGAAGGTTTACCGAGTTCGTCGTAGCGGACACACCGATCCCCTTCGAACATGAAATCACCGATATAGCGATGGGTGATCTTGCGTTTAAGGTTCTCCGCGTAGGGCAATCCGAGAAACCGGCTGACAAATCCTCTGATCACGCCGGCGTGGACCACGACCAGGATGGTCTCATCCTGGTGCTTGGCTGTTAGTGACTCGAAAAAATTCACGCTGCGCGCCTGCATCTGTCTGAAACTCTCACCGTCTGGATAAACGAAATCAGGATCCTTCTTGTGCTGGGGAAAGTTTTTTTCCACCCAAGACTTGCTTTTGCGGTACAACGTACCGTAGTTGATCTCATTCAGCGCCAGTGTATCTCGGACCAGGGGGATACCCCGCTTCCGCGCGTAGAACATCCCCGTCTGACGTGCCCGTTCCAGATAGCTGGTATAAACAGCCGAGAACTGAATATTGTGCTCGTTAAGAATCGCATCCACATAGGTCAGATCCGCTTCCCAGCCTTTGACCCGCGGTGCATCGCCCCAACCCATGATCAGGCCTGACTCATTGATGAGGGTCTTGTAGTGTCTAACGACGATGGCGCGCATGATTTTGCATAAACCCATTCCCGAAACAATGCTCTGATGGGATCATACCCCGCACGTTTCGCAAGACTCAACCAAAAGAGCGACGTTGCGAATGGCGGGGTTGGACCGACAGTCTCATAGGCGGCATGCCGTTCTTCCCAGTCACACTACTCACCGGAATCCGTCTCATTTGGGAGAGACGAAGACAGTTCGACATGACGCCGTATGGTTGCTATGAAGGTATCCAGATCGATTGGTTTGGTCACGTGATCGACCATGCCAACAGCCAGACACTTCTCCCGCTCCTCTGCCAGGGCATGGGCTGTGAGTCCTATGACCGGTAGTTCCGGGGCCATCTTCCGGATCTGACGGGTCGCTTCGTGGCCATCCATCACCGGCATCTGTACGTCCATCAACACCAGGTCGAAAGCGGATGCGCCATGCTCTTCCAGTCTGTCCAACGCCTCCCGGCCATTCTCTGCGAACACTACGTGGGCGCCTTCGAATTCCAGCATGTCCTCGAGGATGAGGCGGTTTATCTCCACATCCTCTGCAGCCAGGACACGGAGTCCACTCAGCTGCTTCCCTGCCACTCCGGGCATAACCAGATCCTTTTTGACAGCTGGCTGTGTTTCCGGAAGAGGCAGGCTCAGAGTGAAGACACTACCGGCATCAAGCTGACTTTCCACATCAATCCCGCCACGCATAAGTTTTGCCAGATTCCGGCTGATTGTCAGCCCCAGACCGGTGCCGCCAAATTTTCGCGTGGTGGAAGTGTCTGCCTGTTCAAAAGGATGAAACAGCCGCGAGATCTCGTCTTCACTCATGCCGATCCCGCTATCACTCACCCTGAAGTGAGTCATCTCCCCCTCTCGTGTCACGGAGAGGGACACTTCACCCTGCTGGGTGAATTTAATGGCATTGGAGAGCAGGTTGAGCAGTATCTGCCGCAGTCTTAGCGGATCACCCTCCACCCATGCAGGCAGGTTGCTGTCATAGTGGACTTTCAGTGCCAGACCCTTGGCTTCGGCCCGCTCAGCCAAGGTGCCCGTTATATTCTCCACGGAAGTAACGAGTTGGAACGGGTGCGACTCAACAGCGAGCTTCCCTGCCTCTATCTTGGAAAAATCGAGAATACCGTTGATCACCCCCAACAGGTGTTCGCCGGAATCGAGGATGTGAGCAAAATTCTCCTGGGATTTATCCTCTTCACTTTCACGAAGACCAATCTTCGCCAGACCCAAAATCGCATTGAGCGGGGTGCGGATTTCGTGGCTCATATTGGCCAGGAAGTCGGATTTTGCTATTGCGGCAGCTTCCGCTGCCTCCTTTGCCTGCATGATTGCTTGTTCCACCAGCTTGCGTTGGGTAATGTCCCGCACCACCGCCTGCAGGACATCACGCTCACCCAGTTTCATGGCAGTGAGTAGAACCTCGGCAGGAAATTCGTGATGGTTATCAAATCGCCAATGCATCCATTCAAAGAAGTTGCTGCCATTGCGGAAGGCCTGTTCGATCATCTGCTGCGCGGCCTGATCGGAGGACAGACCATCGGGCTGAGTCGGGGGAGACAACTCGGATGGATGCAGCGTGCCGAAACTCTTTACATCCGGACAGCCGAACAGTTCGAGCGTGGCGGGATTGCAGTTGAAAAACCCCCTGTCATCCAGCAGCATAATGGCATCACTGCTGGTTTCGAACAGGGTGCGGTAACAGGTTTCACTTTCAACAAGTTTTGCCTCCGCCAACTCGCGTTCGGCAACCCGTTCCTCCAGTTCATGCTGAGACTGCATCAGGCGGCTCTCCGCTGCCTTGCGTGCTGCCATCTCCTCGCCCAGCGTAGCTCCCATCTGCACCATTGCCTCTCCGGCATAGCGAAACTCTGACAGCTCAGTCTGCAGGGGTGGCTGCATGTAGCGCCCTTCACTGATCTCCCGGGCCATGTGTGCAATCCGGATCAGCGGCCTGGCGACAGTCTCGCTATTGCGTCGTGCGCGAAAAGTGAGAAAGCTGAAGAAGATGAGATAGAAGACCGCCAATCCAGCCATCATCAGCAGGCCGGTCTCCTGTATCTCGTCACCGAGCTGGTTGACGCCGGCAAAGACCTCAGTCTCCGGCAGAACAATCATCAGTTTCCAGCCCGTCTGCGAGATCGTGGACCAAGCCACCAGACGGTCACCACCGAAGGAGATGTGTTTGAAACCACGCTCCCTGGCCATTATCTCCGCCGCCCAATCACGGCTGTCAGCACGCTTGAGCAGGTTGAAGTCCTTGGGTTTAAACGTATCCTGCAAAATCGCTGAAGCGTAGTGATAGTCGGTCAGCTCATGTAGTCCCCAATCCTTCTCCCCCTTCGGGGGCAACACCATCAGGGTACCGTCGGCATCTACCAGTGTGATATAACCGTTCCAGGGAATCTTCAGCTTTTCCAGTTGATGGATCGCACTCTCCACCGTGACATCCATGCCCACCACGCCTTCGAGGAAATCCTCCCGGTAGACCGGGGCGATGCAGGAAGTCATCCATCCCTTGCCGGCCGGATCGACATATACCCCGGTCCATACCGTCTTGCGCTGCGGATTGTTGCTGGCATCAGCATCGTAATAGAAATTATAGGTGGGGATGTCTATCTTTGGAGGATACTGGGAAATGACATCGAAATAAGGGTAGATGATGTTGAGGGAGTCGTGGGTATTGAAGTAGACCTGCGCCACCTCCGGATGGGTCGACTTGATCCATGTCATTAGCGGATCGACACGCAGTAATCGTTGCACCTTCTCCAGCGCCACCTCACCGACGGGATTGAGTCCGCTGTAGTAGAGCGCAAAGCCCCCCTGGTCACGGTTCGTGTAGAGGTCGCCACCCGGGGAAAAGGCAACGGATTTTAGTGCCTTCAAGTTTTGGTCGAACGGCTTTTCCAGCGCCCGTTCCACGTGCTCGCCGTAATAGCGGGTGTCCTCCATGATGCGCTGCAGCTTCTCGCCGATAAATGCGGACTGCTGATCTGAGATGGCGAGCAACCGCTCACGGGAGATTGCCGACAGTGCCTCGATGTTCTTGTCGCGGATGATGTCGTTGGTCAACAGATAGGCCGCCACCAGCAAGACCTCCACCAGCAACAGGGGCACCAGTGCATTGTAGAGGTAGGATCGCCATATCCAGCGGGAAATATTCAATTTATCGCCATCCTGGTCGCGTAGCTGGCTTGGCTGGTTATAACGGGTTGCCAAAGTATCTCATGAAATAATTTCTTCCAAATCACATATTTTTTCGCGGACAAGATAATAGATATCGGTCATCGTAGTAACATCTTGAAGTTCAGTTCGATCTGTCAAAAATCTTCGTACCACCGATAATCCAGTTCATGCGCAGCCACACATCGCAGGTGAGTCCACACCTTCAGCTACAAGCCCATGACATCAATCAACTCTTGGCTGGTGATAACATGGCAGTAGATCATGTTGAGAATCTCCAGCTCCTGTCTGTGGAGTTCATCCGTCCCAGCGGCACAACAATCTTCGACCAGAATCACGTTGAAGCTCTCATCCGCCAGACTGCGCACTGTTGAAGAGATACACTGATCGGTAAAGATCCCGGTAAGCACTACATTTCTGACCCCCATGTTTTGAAGTACCAGACGCAGGTTAGTCCCGGTAAGGGCACTGTCAGTGGTTTTGGTGACGACAATCTCACCCTCATGTGGTGCCAGTTCGGGAACAATCTGGGAGTCGTCCCTCTCCTTCGGCATCATCAGGTAGTTCCAGCCCGGCTTTTTCTGGCTTAGGGAACGGTCTCGCCCATCCTCCAACAGACAGGCGATGCGGGCATGGAGCACGTCTATGCCATGTTGCCGAAAACGGTTTTGCAGATTGGCTGTCGTTGGAATGACGATCTCATGCATGCGCTCGTAAAAGGGCGCCCAGCGGCTCTTTTCCTTCGGGTCATCCGACGGCGTCAGGTAGGCATTCTGAACATCGATACTCAGCAATGCAGTTTCGGCTGCGGGCAGAGACAAATCCGGCGGCTCAGGCGCGCCATCGTAGTAGAAGGAACGGTAGGCGGTTTTCCAATTCATTGGCATCTCCTACGGCCCAGCCCTAGCATCAATTGTGCTTAATCAAGGCGGGCAACATCGATTACTTCAAGATAACAGGTCTTATCTTTAATGCTCAATAAAAACGATGGCCGCGGCAATAACCGCCGATAGTGCTCAGATGGGCCGCTAGACCGGCCCTCAGACTCTACCCGCTTTAACCCACATGCCGGGAGGCTGGCCTATCTGTTTCCGGAAGCTATTGTTCGCATAACGACGTTGCAGTGAGGCGCGGAGTTAAACACCACCACTGTGAACCACTTCATAGTAGAGCTTTTCCAGCGCCTGTTTGTGAAGGGTCTCTTCCCGCGCCAGAAAAACAAACAGGTCATGGATAACGCCGGATTCGGTGCTCTCCGCCAGGGCCGTATACTGTTCCATCGCCGCCTGCTCTCTGCCTAACGCATATTGCAGCACTGTCTGATCATCCGGATTTTCACCGAGATCCGGCAGTTGGATGCAATCTGAGAAGCGGCTGTCACTCACCGGCACGGCGACCGCACGCTCTATCTCATTCTCGATCGACGGGTTCGCCGCCAATTCATTGAACAGATCAAAATGCCCCTGCTCCTCAGTCGCCAGCTCCTCCACCAGATAGCGAATGCGCTTGCTCACATTGGGGATCAGCGCGGTGTAAAAATCCCTGGCGGTGCGTTCGAACTCGGTCGCCACTTCAAGGATCTCTTTGAGACTCTTTTTCGACTGCAGACGCTCGTAACCGATTTGATGGCCCTCCCCTTCATGACTCATGGTCTGTCTCCTGTTGGCCAAGAACAGCTTCTATGCTGGCCGCCACCCGATGGCCGTCTGCCACCGCATGCACCACATCCGGCCCGTTCACGCAGTCACCCGCTGCCCAGAGCCAGGCCTCCGAGGTTCGGCCTGCCTCATCGACCTGGAGCCGGCCACGATTCCACTCAAGCCGCTCGGTCAATTCGTCACCCAGCAGGCTGACATCCGACATCTGGCCGATCGCCTCGATCACCATCTCCCCTGCGTGAAGCTGCTCGTCACTTTCATCATAGGATGGCGCAAAGCGGTGCTGCTCATCGAAGATCGATAATACCTTCCAGGTTCGCAGACCGATCAGCCTGCCCTTTTCATCGATTTCACAAGCCTGGGGACCCCGGCTGTCGAGAATCTCTATCCCCTCTTCGATCGACTCCTTTATCTCCACCGGGTCGGCGAGAAAATGGGCTAGATCCTCCAGCGCAGTCAGGGTCATCCTGCTCTCTCCATACTGCTGCCGCTGCAACCGCGCCAGACTGCGGGCAATATCCATTGCGACATTACCGCCGCCGATCACCACCGCCGAGCGAGGCACATCAAAAGCCTCATCCGCTGCAATCTTGCGCAACAGATCCACCGCCTTGGTGACCTGCGCATGCTCCGATCCGGGAATACGGGTGGAGCGGCCGAGTTGCAGGCCGAGCGCCAGCAGCACTGCATCATTATCCAGTTGCAGCTGTGACAACTCGATATCAACACCGATGCGGGTGTTGTACTCGATGGAAACACCCAGTGAGATAATCACATCCACATCCTGATCGAGCATGTCGAAGGGCAGCCGGTACTCGGGGATACCATAACGCGTCATGCCGCCCGCCTCTGCCTGAGCCTCGTAGACGGTTACCTGATGTCCGAGTTTCACCAGATCGAAAGCTGCGGTAAGACCGGCGGGGCCAGCACCAACGATGGCAATCTGTTTTCCGCTCAGATAGTCCACCTTGTCCTGTGCCGCAATCGCCTTGACCGTTTCGTGGTCGAGCGAGTCCATGGCAAACCGTTTGAGCCAGCGAATCGCCACAGGGTCACCGCGCCGACCTATCGAACAGGCCGTCTCGCAACAGTGGGTACAGATCCGTCCACAGACGTGGGAGAAGGGATTGGTGCGGTAGATCTGCCGCACCGCCTCCTCCATATCCTGCTGCCAGATGGCGCGAATATACTCAGGCGCATGCATATGCGTCGGACAGGCATCGTGGCACATGCCGCACTGCACGCAACGGGAGGCCTCCGCCACCGCCTGTTCAAGGCTATATCCATCGACGATCTCATCGAAATTATCGCTGCGTTGGTCCGCACTGCGCTCCCCCATTTCTCCCCGTTTAAGGTTGAGCAGATCGGAGTCGGCAACCTTGCGCCAGCCATAACCGTAGAACTTTTTATGGATTCCATTGGGGTCGGGCAGAATGAAGTAGCTGTCGATCTCCTCCTGGGTGCAGGTATGCACGTACTCTCTGGAGAGGGAGATGGAGCCAGTGGGGCAGATGTCGACGCAGAGGGCGCACCAGCAGCAGCGGCCATAGTCGATGGCGGGACGCTGGTTGCGCACCCCCTTGAGCGGATCAGAGGGTAGACCCGGGATCTCGATCATGCTGATGGCGGCGTTGTCGCAGACCTTCTGACAGGAGCTGCAACCTATGCAGAGTTCCCAGTCGTTGAGATGAAAACCACGATAACTGAGAGAGGCAAGACGCGGTTCCAGAGGTTCGGTGACCGCCTTGCGCGCGAAGAACTGCAGGCTCTTCAGCGGATTGAGGATGCTGCCCTTCTCTTTGTAGTCGATGTCGCTCATCAGCGATCCACCTCCGGCGGGCAGGCATCGAGTGAAAACATGATCTGCGCCACATCTTCCAGACGCGCGCCCAGCGACAGCTGCTCCAGAACCCGCACGGCATGCATCGACGACGGCCCACGAATATGCACCCTGTAGGGTTTGTCGCTGCCATCGGATACCACGTAATAACCCAGTTCGCCTTTCGACGACTCGACCCGGGTATAAGTTTCGCCTGCAGGGACATTCCAGGCCAGTGGATTGGGAATCGGCGTGCGAACCGGGCCGCCAACCGAAGGCAATTTTTCCACTATCTGGCGCACAATATGGATACTCTGCATCAACTCCTGCCGTCTCACCAGGGTACGTGCCCAGGCATCTCCCGGCGCCTCAGTGGGAATCTCAAAATCGATCTGATCGTAGACCAGATAAGGGTCGTCGCGGCGCACGTCGAATGCCAGCCCGGTGGCGCGCAGGTTCGGTCCGGTGACCCCCCACTCAAGGGCCTGCTGCTGATTCATCGGGCCGGTGTCCTTGGCCCGGTCGACGAAAACCTGGTTGGTAAAAAAGAGGTTGTCGTAATCGGGCAGACGGGACTCGATATAGTCCATGGTATGACTGACCCGGTCGAGAAAGCCTTCGGGAATATCCCGGCGCACTCCGCCGGGAATATTGTAGATATGATAGACACGCCCGCCGGTCCACTCCTCGAAGAGATCGAGAATCAGATCCCGATCGGCCACCCCCCAATACATGGTGGTGTACATGCCGGTGGTCGCCGCATGGCCACCAAAGGTAAACAGATGTGCGGCGATGCGCGACAATTCAAGCTGCAACACCCGCAACCACTGTGCGCGCTCCGGCACCTCCATGTCATTCAATGTCTCAACCGCCATGGAGTAACAGACCTCCATCGGTACGGGATCGGGGACGCAGATGCGGGGCACCAGGGCAATATTCTGAATCCACAACCGCCCCTCCATCAGCTTTTCAAAACCGCGATGCAGATAACCCCCATCGGCACGGGCGGCGACAACCACATCGCCGTGCAGTTTTACCTTCAGGGCATAGTTGCCCTCGATGCCCGGATGGTTGGGTCCGAAGTTGAGTTCATACTCATTACTCGGTGGATGACTTATCGCCTGATAGTTTTCCGGCCTCATGGATTTTTCTGCCTTGTCTCTTCCGGCGTCTTGACGATGCCACCGCCCTGTTCAGTGATCTCCTTCAACCAATCCGGCTGATAGTCTTTCCACTCGAAGGTCTCGTTCACCCAGGCCTCAGAGTCAAACTCCTTGCGCATCGGCGGCGGGCCGTTCCACTCGGTAAGGATAAATTTGCTCATGTCCGGGCTGCCTTCGAAGTAGACGCCAAACATTTCGTGGATGTCCCGTTCGAAGAAGGCGGCGGGCTGGTAGAGATCGAACACCGACACATAGACGCCAGGTTCCCGTGCGATACGGATATGCGCCGAGACCAGTGACTGTGATTCGTAGGACCAGAGCTGATAGACCAGTTCAAACTGACTCTCATCGATCCAGTCGACGCAGGTAATGGCGGAGAGGTGTACATACCCGGCCCGTCCCCGCAGCAGTTCCAACAGGGTCGGCAGGGAATCGGCAGCTATATCGATCCGCACCCGCCGGGAGTCCTTACGGCGAATCTCAATTCCTTCTATCTCCTGCAGCAGATTATCCAGCCAGGGGGTGACCGTCTTACTCATGGAACTCCCCCTTCTTCTCTAAAGAACCACCGATCTGAAAGAAGGTCTGCTGCGGCTCAAGCGGTTTCTGGCATTGTTGTAGCAGGCGGGTGTGTTCACCCTCTGTTCCAGGTCCGGCAAGATCGTAATGCGATGCCTCGCCGATCACATCGGCAGGGGTTTGCCAATCATCACCAAAGAGGTGCTGCTGATTGCCCAAATACCAATCATAACGCCGATAGTAGTCTTTCCAGCCATCCGCTTCATCGCTGCGGATTCGATCCATCAGCTTTCGCATACCCTCCAACACCGCCTCCGGGCGCGGCATGCAGCCGGCTATATAGAGATCCACCGGGAGATACTGATCGAGCTGTTTGGCGGTGGCGTAACTCTGCCAGTACATGCCCCCATTGACGGTGCAGGAGCAGATACCTATGACATATTTTGGCGAACCCATCTGTTCGTAGGTCAGGATCACCCGCTTCAGGGTCTTGATGGAGACATAACCGGTAATCAGCAGGATATCCGCCTGCCTGGGCGTCACCATCGGCTGGATGCCCAGCCGCTCCATATCGAAGCGGGATGTCATGGCCGGGGGCAGTTCGATGGCGCCACATCCGGTGCAGTAGTGCAGCATGAACATGGAGCGGGAGCGGCAGAAGCGCACCAGTTCATCGAACACCCTGGCGAGGGGATTCGTGCGACTCTGGCCTACCGATGCTTCGATTGGAATATCTATCTCTTTCATATTTTCATCCGGGCAACGATCCTAATGCGGTTTTCTGTAGGTCGGGTTAGATGCGCATTGCATCAATGCTTGAACCCCTTCGCCTGGCTTGACGCGCATCGTAACCCGACGCTGGTTTGTCGGGTTACGATGCACACAAAGCGTTGTGCCAAATTCAGGTTTTATACTGTCGTGCATCTAACCCGACCTACGTGCTATCCATCGAATTAGTGCATCACAAACGCCAGTCCGAGCAAACCGATCATCACCGGCCATTTCCACATCAGGCGAATCATCTGCTCCGTCTTATAACGGGGAAAAAGAAACGCCACCGTCATGGGAATGGCCACCACGGCAAAAACCTTGATCAGGAAGAAGAGCCAGTTCTCCCCGCCGCCGAGAAACAGCGACACATACAGCACCCCAGCGGTATAGAGCTGAAAGCACTGCATCACAAAAAGACCGCCCAGGTATTTGCCGCTCATCTCCACCATCGGACCGGTGGCGATCTCCGCCGGGGCGATATAGATCTCGAAAGGTTGCTTGCCTAACATGCCCTGCAGGGCAAAAAGTCCGGCTATAGCCAGCAGCGGCATCGTTATCGCCCCCCATCCTGCAACCCCACCTGCCTGTTGTATCGCAATGATGTCTACCAGATTGGTGGTACCGAAATACCAGGCCACGCCGAAAACCACGATGACAAACGGCACGTCGTAGGCAAGCATCGACGTCAACGCCCGGGCAATGCCTATGGAGCCGTTGGGGTTGGCGCACTGACCCACACCGAGCGCCAAACCCAGCGAGGGGACCATCATCATGTAGACCAGGGTCACCAGACCGCCTTTATCCGCGATGCCGTCCATGCCCGGCACCGGCAGCAGGGTCTCCGCCGCCACATAGCCGCCCACTGCCATGATGATACCGATATCGTGCATCCAGCCATGGGAGATCTGGGTCTTTTTGCTGTAGAGTTTTACGATGTCATAGAGCGGCTGCATCATAGGTGGGCCAACCCGACGCTGCAGTTTGGCGCCAATCCTGCGCAGCATCAGCACCATAAAGAGACCGACAACAAAGGCCACCAGCGGCATCAAGACCAGTTCCATCAGCAGGGTTTGAATACTCATCACAGCAATACCCAGGTCAAGGTTGCAACGACAGTGACCAGCAGATAGAGGGAGGGGTGCAGCGTGCCGTAAAGCCGCTGCATAAGACTCGCGGCGATTTCCAGCAGAGATCCCAAGGTCGACTCAAGCCAGACGAAACTCCCCCGGTACCAGGGTTTTATCAGGTGCATCAGACCGGCATAGAAATTGTCGCTGTAGTGGTAGCGGGTTTCGGCCGTCAGAAAGTGTCCACCCGCATAGTTGTCCAGTTGATGGACCTGCCGGGTGCGGCCGCCGGAGTAGAAGAGCAGCGCTCCAATACCGAAACCGGCAAACAACACCCCCACCACCCAGAGCATGTCCAGGGAACCGCTTGCCAGCTCGACCCCGCCAAGTGTGTTCTCAACCACCGGCAAGCCGACAGCCGACTGCACCAGCGCGACCCAATCCAAAACCAGACCCGGTGCCACGCCGGTCGCGATGATCAGCAACATGAGAATAATCATCGGCGCCACCATACTCCAGGGCACCTCGCGCACCTCAACATGTTCCACCCGCAACTGTCCCAGAAACGTGTTATGAATCAGCTTGTAGACCGACAGGATAGTGCCCAGGGTGCCGATCACCGCCCCCAGGAAGAGCAGAGGCTCGCCTTCAATCATCAATGAGCGATAGACGAACCACTTGGAGACAAAGCCATTCATCGGCGGCAGTCCGGCCAGCCCGATAATACCCACCAACATGGCAAAAAAGGAGATCGGCATGCGGGTAATCAATCCACCAAGCTTGTTCAGATCAGCAGTCCCCGTGCGAAACATCACGGCAAATACCGCGAAAAAGAGCACGGCCTGATTGGT
Source organism: bacterium endosymbiont of Escarpia laminata (assembly GCA_003660235.1). Lineage (GTDB taxonomy): Bacteria > Pseudomonadota > Gammaproteobacteria > Chromatiales > Chromatiaceae > QGON01. Next base: position 194,420 of record QGON01000070.1, read on the forward strand.
CGCATAGTTGAAGACGTGCAGCAACCCGCCCGCACTGCCCAAGGCATCCCCCATCACCAATCCCAGCAGCATATAGCCGCCCTGGCCGATACCGTGCCAAGCGAGCAGGTAGCGGGCATCGTTCTGGCGCAGCGCAATATAGGTCGGCAGGATAATGGTCAGCACCGCAATCCAGGCCCAGAGGTCGCGCATATCCAGAAAGGTAAAGGGGATCGTCAACTCACTTAACCGCGCCAGACCGATCAACTGCACCAGCACCAGGATGAAGGCGTAGAGTCCCATGCGGGCAGAGATGGCGCCGAAGAAGGCAGCGCCGGGTCCAGGGGTCTCGGCATACGCCGCCGCCTGCCATAGATGGAACGGCAGCAGTCCCATCTTGACCGCAAAACCTGCGCCAAACAGCGCCACCAGCCACCAGACCTGTGGCTGCGACAATTGCGGTATCACATCGATGATCTGTCCGTACTGCAAGCCACCAGCATGGGACCAGAGCAGAACGATTCCCGCCAGGATCGCCATTGCGCCACTCATGGCGTAGGTGATGTAGCGCATAGCTGCCTGAATCGCGCGGCCACCTGCCACGGTCATCAGAAGAAAACTGGCCCAACTGACCAACTCCCAGCCGATGAACAGTGCCAGCAGATCACCGCTACCCAGCAGGATCAGCATGGAAAAGACATTCGCAGCCAAGGCAACATGCAGCAGCCAGAGATTGCCGCCTCGCCGGCGAAAGCGCTCTCCCCACTCGCCGCTGGCGTACCAACTGCTAAGAAGGCCCGCACCCAGAGTGATGACTGCAAAAAACCAGGAGAGGGCGTCGAAACGCCAACTCATCTGCTGACCGAACAGTTCAACCTGTAACGAGAAAGTCACAATCGATCCATCGACGATCCGATCCGCCATCTTCGCCAAAAACAGCAACTGCCCACCGTAAAACACGGTGGCAACCTTGCCCGCATAACTGAAGCGTCCCAATAACAGCAGCAGCACCAGAGTCAGACCGGAGAAGAGCAGCAGTTCATCCAATGGCGTCACAGCAAACCCCTCAGTGGATGGCCGAAACAGAAAAGACAGTGTCGAAATAGAGCACCGGATCAGCCGCCTGTATCGCCACCCCTTCAAGCCAGGTTCCAAGCGGCCCCATAAACAGCATGCCCGCAATCAGCAATGCGGAGAGCAGAAAAGTCGTACCGAGATTCAACCAGCTGTGATCGGTGGTGACCGCCACACTACTATCCCCGGCCGGTTGGAACAGGTTCATCACCACCCGGAACAAATAGTTGGCCTCGATCACAATCGACAGCAACACCACTCCAAGGGCAACCTGGTAGACCACGGACTGCTGCGCCGCAAGACCCGTAAAGAGGAGAAACTTCGCCCAGAAGCCGGGGAGCGGCGGCATACCCACCAGAGAGAGTGCCAGCAACACAAACAGTCCGCCGGCAACGGGAGAGGCGAGTCCGGCTCCCCGCAAACCCGCCAGCGAGCCCCGCCAACGCTCAGCCAGCAGGAACAGCGCGGGTTTGACCAGCAGGTGGTGCAGCGAGAGCGCCAGACCGGCAAACAGACCGGTTTCACCGGGAATGGAGAAGGCAATGAAGATGACCCCCAACTGTCCGATGGAGGAGAACGCCAGCATGCGATTCATATCCTTCGCCCGCCAGGCAGCCAGTTCGCCACTTATCGCCCCCAACAGTCCCAGTATCAGCATCAGTTGCAGCGCTGATTCCTGTTGAAACAGCAGCACCAGCAGGCGCACGATCACCAACACTGCCAGCTTGGAGACCAGTCCTGCCAATAATCCTGACACCCGGCTCGAAGCGGCGGCGTAGACCTCCGGCACCCAACTGTTGACCGGAAAAAGTTCACCCTTCACCCCAATACCCAGCAGAATCAAGGCAAAGGCAGACATCCCCAGGGGAGTATTCAGGGTCTCCGGAGCCAACTGGGAGAGTTGCGCCAGATTCAGGGTGCCAGTCTGAAGATAGACAATTGCGATGCCGCAAAGCACCAGTACGCTGCCCAGGCCACTGAGGATCAGGTAGCGCAGACTGGCGGCAAATGCTGCACCACTGCGGGTGGCCGCCGCCAGACCAAAGGAGGCAACCGAGATCAGTTCATAGAAGACATAGATATTGAACAGGTCGCCGGAGAGCGCCAGACCGCAGGCGGATGCTGCGAGCAGCAGCGTCAAGGCGTATTGGCGCGGTTCCGTTTCATTCCGCCAGGGCCACAACAGCAGGCTCGTCACCAGCGTCAGAAAAGTGAACAACAGGCTCAGCCGGTCCACATAGAAATTGATCCCCAACGGGGGTTGAAAACCACCCAGCGCGATGGAGAAAGGCTTACCCTCCATTCCCAGCCAAACCTGCAGTGTCAGCAGGATGGTATAGGCAAGGGTGAGCGGCCCCAGCAACCGCCCCAGCAACGGAGAGACCCGCGACAAAACCGGCACAACGAATGCTGCAAGCAGGGGCAACACCACGGTCAGCGCAATCGTGTTCATCTGCCGTCGCCCTCAGCCGCAGGCAGAGGCCGCCCGCCCACCGGCTCTTCCAGACTCTGCGGCAGCGGCGTTCCCGCCTCTCCTGCCAGATCGGCACTCATGCGCCGTTGCAGCTCCCTGATATCCAGGGTTTTATAGGCCCCATAGGCGCGTAGCGTCAGACTCAATGCCAGTGCCTGCACGCCGACACCGATCACGATCGAGGTAAGCACCATCGCCTGGGGCACAGGATCAACCATGGTTTGCGCAGCACCACCGCCGGTAATAATCGGCGCGATGGCCTCCCAACGAAAACCGGAGAGCACCAGCAGAAGATTGGCGCCCGCCTCGGCAATCACCAACGCCAGGATGATACGAAACAGATGGTGCGACAGCACGATGCCGGCAATCCCGATCACCACCAGACCGATGGCCCCGGCATACAGCACCGTTCCTATCTCGATCGGCATCATGGCTCATCGACCTCCACATCGGCGAGACGGGCCATCAATCCGGCCAGTTCCGCCCCCACCTTGAGACCCACCGCCAGATAGAGCAGCGGCAGGGTTCCGGCAGAGACCAGCTCGCCCAATACGCCGTTATCCAGCAGCGGCTGGAGAAACTCGCCACCCTGCAGCAGGGCTGCCAACCCCGTCAGTATGAAGACCACTCCGGCCCCACCCTCCACAATGCTGAGTCCGACATGATTGGCCGGGGTCTCAGGACGCGCCAGCAACGGCAGAAAAAATGCCGCCGCGAGTATTACGCCTCCCTGAAAACCACCGCCGGGGGTAAGATGACCGTGCAGGATGATATAGAAACCCACCACCAGCATCAGGGGGAAGAGCAACGCGACACCACTACGCAGGATGAAGCCGCCAGGGGGATCACGGCGTGCATCGGTCCGGCGCCTGCCCAGCACCAGACCTGCCGCAGCCGAGGCGGCAAACAGAATCGAGATCTCCCCCAGGGTATCGATGCCGCGATAGCCGAGCACCACCGCAGTCACGATGTTGGCCGCGCCCACCCGGTCCGGCGCATCCGTCAGGATACCCTGCCCAACGACCATGGGTGCCTGGGCAAAATCAAACTGATTGAAGATGACCAGCAGCAGAAAGGCCAGTCCGCCAACAAAGACCAAGGCTGCCAGATTACGCATCTTTCACCCGCCCCAGCCCAAGGCGACGCAGAGCCAGTGCCAGGATCACACTACTGAGACCAGCACCAACTGCAGCCTCCGTCATCGCCACATCCGGCGCCCGCAACAATACGAACAGCACCGAGAGCAGCAGCGAGACCAGGGATGCAGCAGCCACCGCCGCAATATGATTACGCACCAGCAGCACAGTCACCGCTGCGACCAGCATCATGATGACAATCAATGCAGCTACCCAGATCATGCCGACTTATCCTCTTGAGGGGCTTTCAAGGCCAGAGGATCCGAAGAGGCTCGCTGCCAGGGCTGAATCCCTGCCAGGTGGATGGCACGGGCAATTGAGGATGAACCCACTGGATTGGTGAAAAGGATAAAACCGGCAATGACCAGCAACTTGGCCCACCATTCAGGGTAGAGCAATCCTATGCCCAGAATGAATGATAGCGCGCCCAGTGTAACCGCCTTGGTACCTGCCTGGATGCGGTTATAGGTATCCGGCATGCGCAGCAATCCCAAAGCACCCAACAAGGCAAACGCCGCACCAATCAGGAGGAACAGATCCGCCAGCAATCTCATTGACGGCCTCCCTCTATTGTTCTTGCCAGCGCAACCACACCAACGAAGGCGAGAATGCCGTAGATCAGCGCCACATCGAGATAGAGGGCACTGCCGAACCAGGCTGCAATACCAGTCAGTCCGGCAGTGATGATTACGGAAATCGTATCGACACTGACAATGCGGTCGGGCGCAGTGGGGCCGAGAATCAGTCGCAGCAGACCCAGCAGGACGGCAACACCAAGCATTGCCACGACGATCAACTCCAGTGGATTGAGTGTCATCTCAGAAAACCACCCAGATGGCGTTCAAATCCTGCCGCAATCTCTCGTGTCGCCGCCTCGAGATCGACACCGGGGGAAGCATCCACCCAATGGACCAGGATATGATTGTCTTTAACATCGACAGAGAGTGTACCGGGTGTCAGGGTGATACTGTTGGCCAGCATCAGGCGGCCCAGGGTTGAGCGCAGTCCGGTCTCCACCTCCACCATCCTGGGATTGATCGGCAGGGAGGGGGAGAGGATTCGGCGCGCCATGTCCAGGTTGGCACGTATCAACGCAACAAAAAAATATCCGAGATAGCGCAGCAGATGAAACGGCGCATCGATGCGCAGTTTCACCCCGCCGAAGATCAGCAGATGGGGCGCAGACACCAGCGTCACGACAAGAGAGACCAAGCCGCCTAATATCAGCTCCTGTGGCGAAGGTTCACCCACCAGCAACAGCCAGAGCAGATAGACCGTGGCGAATATGAACAGATAGTGTGGCAGAGTGAGAGGGGGTTCCCTGGAAATGTTATCCATTATTTATCTTTTTGTAACCAAGCCACCGACCGCATACAAGAAACATAATAGCAGGTATAGATGACCACACGATGACACAGATCAGCCGCAACACCTGAAACCTGCCCCACCAGTTGCTCGATTTTATCGGCGAACTGATTGCATGCCCGCGCCATCCGCAAGTAACTGCTCAATGCTTAAATAGCAACCTCCAGGAAAAATAGTTTAGTTCGTGCATAAAAAAGCCCCGCGCCTTACGACGTGGGGCTTTTCTGGCTCAGTTGAGCAGATGGATAGGGGGGGGAGCTTACATCATGCCACCCATGCCTCCCATTCCACCCATACCGCCCATTCCGCCCATGTCACCGCCAGCTGCTGCAGCATCCTGAGGCTCCTCGGCCACCATGCACTCGGTGGTGATCATGAGACCGGCCACGGAAGCGGCGTTCTGCAGTGCGGCACGGGTCACCTTGGTGGGATCCAGGATACCCATCTCGACCACGTCGCCGTACTCGTCGGTCCCGGCATTGAAACCGAAGTTGCCTTCACCCTCTCGCACCCTGTTCAGCACAACAGAGGGCTCGCCACCGGAATTGGCCACGATCTGGCGCAGCGGCTCTTCCATGGAACGGCGGCCAATGGTAATGCCGACATCCTGGTCATGGTTGGCCCCAGACAGATCGCCGAGCGCCTGCAAGACACGTACCAGGGCGACGCCGCCGCCGGGTACGATCCCCTCTTCCACGGCTGCGCGAGTCGCATGCAGGGCGTCTTCCACACGGGCCTTCTTCTCTTTCATCTCGACTTCGGTGGCTGCGCCAACCTTGATCACGGCCACACCACCTGCCAGCTTGGCAACCCGCTCCTGCAGCTTTTCACGATCATAATCCGAGGAGGTATCTTCAATCTGGGCGCGAACCTGCTCGACACGGGCCTTGATGTCACTCTCGGAGCCAGCGCCATCAATGAGGGTGGTCTCATCCTTGGTGATAACGATCTTCTTGGCGGAACCCAGTTCCTCCAGTCCAGCCTTCTCCAGGGAGAGGCCGACCTCTTCGGAGATCACGGTGGCGCCGGTCAGGATAGCAATATCCTGCAACATGGCCTTGCGGCGATCACCGAAGCCAGGCGCCTTAACTGCAGCAACCTTGACGATACCACGCAAATTGTTGACCACCAGAGTCGCCAGCGCCTCGCCTTCCACATCTTCAGCGATGATCAGCAGAGGTTTGCCGGACTTGGCAACCGCTTCCAGTGCGGGCAGCAGATCACGGATATTGGAGAGCTTCTTGTCGTGCAGCAGGATGAAGGGATCTTCGAGTTCAACGGACATGTTCTGCTGATTGTTCACGAAGTAAGGGGAGAGGTAACCGCGATCAAACTGCATACCTTCGACCACGTCCAGCTCGTTATCCAGGGCGGTGCCCTCTTCCACGGTGATAACCCCTTCCTTGCCGACCTTCTGCATCGCCTCGGCAATGATATCGCCGATGTTGGCATCGGAGTTGGCGGAGATGGCGCCGACCTGGGCGATCTCCTTGTCGTCGGAACAGGGGCGTGAGATCTCTTTCAAGGCTTCAACAGCCGCCGTCACGGACTTGTCGATACCGCGTTTCAGATCCATCGGGTTCATACCGGCAGCAACGGCCTTCAGGCCTTCGCGCACCATGGCCTGAGCCAGCACGGTTGCAGTGGTGGTGCCGTCGCCGGCCACGTCTGAGGTCTGGGAGGCGACCTCTTTCACCATCTGTGCGCCCATGTTCTCGAACCTGTCGGAAAGTTCGATCTCTTTGGCCACGGAGACCCCGTCTTTGGTGACGGTCGGGGAACCGAAGGACTTCTCCAGCACCACGTTGCGGCCTTTGGGACCCAGGGTGATTTTAACAGCATTGGCCAGGATGTTGACGCCGTTCATCATGCGCGTACGAGCATCATCACCAAACTTAACTTCTTTTGCAGACATGTTTCTCTGTTCCTAAAAGTAGATAGATTTCTATGTAGCGATCGGTTCCGGCAACGGGTGCGGATTAATCCTCGATCACGCCCATGATGTCTTCTTCGCGCATGACGAGAATCTCGTCACCACCAATCTTGACTTCCGTGCCGGAGTACTTGCCGAACAGCACCTTGTCACCCACCTTGACTTCCAGGGGATGTACCTTGCCTTTATTGTCGACCTTGCCTTTGCCGACTGCCAGCACCTCACCCTGCATGGGCTTCTCGGCGGCTGAGTCGGGGAGCACGATGCCACCGGGGCTGGTGAGTTCTTCTTCCATGCGACGGACGATCAGACGATCGTGCAGCGGACGAATATTCATCTACTGAATTCTCCTGAATTGGGATACAAAACGATTAATCTTCATATTTTTCGGGATGCGCGCTATTAGCACTCACCCGAACTGAGTGCTAATAATAGGGACAAAAAACAGAGAGTCAAGGGGAGGAGCAGGTACCTGACAGGCGCAAGGGAGGAACAATCCGTCCTGTATAACCCTCCAAAATGGCAATTGAACGCATAGGCACAAGAAGATCACAGAGAATCTCTTTTTGTTTCAAATTAAGAAAGGTTTGCGTCCTTGGCAGTTCTCAGCGCTCTTTAATTGTGTCTAAAATAGGACATAAATGCGGCAAAATATTCTGTCGCGTGATTCCTCCGGGAGAAAAATCCATGCCGGAATCCCCACATAGAATTGGGTAGCAACGTGTCAAAAAGAGAGAAAAAACCTTTTCGCTGGGGCAGGTATCTGTTGCTTGCCACCCTCATCCTGCCGCTGGCAGTGCTTTTCTTCGCCTATCGCGCCAGCGAGAACCAACCCCTGGTTATTGAGTCACATCCCCTGGATACGGATGCCGCCGTCAGGGTCAAGAAACTTGCCCAGGAGATAAAGCATAAGGTGCTGTCAGCCGACGAAATTGCCAGCATCACTATTACCCAAAAGGATATAAACGGACTGATCGCCCTGGCTACCCGTGGTATAAGCCGCCTGCGCGGTCACGTCAACATCACCCCTTGGGAGGCCCAAGGCACCTTCTCACTTTTCATGCCGGAAAATCCGTTTGGGGATTATATCAATCTGCAGATAGGGGTTGCCCCATCGGAATATGGCCTGCGCCTCTCGCAGATCAGCATCGGCAATCTGGAGATTCCAGGCGGGGTCGCCATGGGATTCGCTGAAGGCATGCTCAACCAGTTTCTGGGTGAGGCCCAGGGCAGCCGCTTTATCGAGGCAGTGCAGAGCGTGAAGACAGAAGGGGAGAAGGTCTCCGTCACTTTCAAACCCATTCCCGACATCAAGGCTCGCCTGAAAACCGCCGTGCATCGGATAGCGGAGGTACGGGATAACCTGAAGTTATTGGGCGATCCCAAGCGGGTAAGGGCCTACTACAGCAGACTCTGTGAGCTGGACCGGCTCTACAGCCATGACCTCAAGATTTCCGCCATTCAGTACATTGCCCCCACCTTTGAACTGGTGCGTAAACGCACCCGACTCGGCTTGTCGGCACGCAAAGAGACCCGGGCAGCCTTGCTGGCGATTGGCATCTTTCTCGGCAGTAGCCGTTTCGAACCGCTGATCGGCGACATCCGCTCGGTCGCAAAAGAGGGCTGCCGCGATGAACCACCGAACGTGGTGTTGGGTGGGCGTCATGACATGGTACAGCACGTCTTTATTACCTCGACCATGAAACTGATCACCGACAGCGGCATGAGCTTTGCCCTGGGAGAGTTTAAGGAGATTCTCGATACCGGCAATCTCAGTGGCGGCCTCAGCTTTAGTGATCTGGCCGCCAATCAGGTGGGCATCAAATTCACTGAGCAGCTCATCTCATCTGACAGCAGCGCCAGACATGCGCAGGCAGTACTCTCCAATGCCGTAAGCGAAGAGGTCTTCTTTCCTGAGATAAAGGATCTGCCGGATGAGATCCCACGCAACCGCTTTGAAGCCGAGTATGGCAGTCTCGACGATCCCCGCTACCGCGCCATGCTGGAAAAAATCGAAGTCCGCATAGACAGTCTGCCGGTTTATTCGAAATCGGGTTGAAGCACCTTACTTTCCCGGCCCATCATCCTCCCGCCGGTATTCACCCTCGATGATCCGGTGTGCCTGCTCTCTATTTTCGGTTTCCGGACTGGAAACCGGGCGCATGATACCGGCCCCTTTCAGTCCTGCAGTGAGCAGCCAGCGCCTGAGTGGCGGCACCAGAAAGAGGAAACCCACGGCATCGGTGATGAAACCCGGCAGCAGCAGCAGAATCCCACACACCAGCAGCACCGCCCCCTCCATCATCTCCAGGGCCGGCACCTCATTGTGGTTCATTGCCTGCTGCACCTTGCCTAAGGTCGAGAACCCCTGCGCACGCACCATCCAACCACCAAGCAGGGCGGTAAATACCGTCAGAAAAATCGTGGAAAAGGCGCCGATCTGCGAACCCACCTGAATCAGAAAGTAGAGTTCAACCAGCGGAATACCAACAAACAGCAGGAGAAAAAGAATGAGAGGATTCATGCCTGCCCCTCCGCCTTGCGCCTGGCGCGTTTAGCCTTGATCAGGCGGACGATGTCCCCGATCATGCCGCCCACCGAACCCCAGAAAGCACCCAACAGGGCGCTCAAAAAAAGCGGCTTTTCAGCCAGCTGGGCAAGCAGCGGGTAAGACCAGGATGCTGCGACAGGCGGCAGACTGAGTGCCACCACCAACGCCCCCAGAAACCCTGCCAACAACCCATGCAGAATTCCGGCCTCCTCTGCGTTGCGGGCAGTAACCAGTCCCACCACGATCCAGAGTGACGTGGCTGTAAGGATCTGCGGCCCTGTCGCAATTTGGGCGCCAAAGAGAATACCCAGCAGAATCAGGCTGAGGGTGAGAACGACGAGCAGCAGAACGCCAAATAGAATTGCACTATATTTCATCCAGCGCAGCTTACCCTTAGGTGGCTGTCGGATTCAACGCTGCTTGTGTACAAATCTGGAGACTGGCCCTTCAATAGAGTATCTTTCCCCAATGCCGACGAAACTGCTTCTGGTCCACTGCACCGTCCCCGACCACCAGACTGGTGTCCGGCTTGCCCAAACCCTGGTTTCCCAAGGTCTGGCCGCCTGCGTCAACATCACAGCACCTGTCACATCGGTCTACCGTTGGGAGGGCAAGCTGGAATCGGCGGATGAACACCTGCTGTTGATCAAGACCACAAAACAACAATATGACGCACTGGAAGCGCAAATCCGGGCACTACATCCCTATGAACTTCCAGAGATCATTGCAGTCCCTGTAGAACGGGGCCTCGATGGTTACCTCGACTGGGTGGAAAAATGCACAACAATAAATTCCTGATTTCACTGGCTCTTTTATTTGCAAGCCTGGCGCTTCTGCTGACCAATGCCAATGCAAATGAGGAGCCGCCGCCACCGGATCAGGTTTTCCCTATCCAGGTAACCACCGACGGCCCGGACCATCTACTGGTGAAGTGGAACATCGCAGACGGTTACTACCTGTATCGGGACAAGATTCGCTTTGAAACCGACGCCATCGGCATCGAACTCGATGAGCCGGAACTGCCTGTCGCAAAACTCAAACACGACGAGTTCTTCGGCGACCTCCATGTCTATCGCGGACCCATCACTGTTCGTTTACCCATCAAACGCGACCAGGGTTCTCCGGACACACTCAACCTGCAGGCCCGCTCCCAGGGCTGCGCCGATCAGGGTATCTGCTACCCGCCACATCTCCAGGAGGTCCAGCTCAAGCTTGAGCCGATGTTGATCGCCAGCGACCCACTGACCACCAGCGCCAACCGCACTTCAAGTCTGATCGACAACAGCCCCCCACTCTTTGCCAACGATGAAGGAGAGCTGCTCGCACCGGAAGAGGCCTATAAACTGGCGGTAACGGTGGAGGACGGCACCCACCTGCGTCTGCTCTGGAACATCGCCGGCGGCACCTACCTCTATTACGACAAGATCAAGCTGCAACTGACCGACAACGACAATGTGGTGCTGGGAAGTTACACCCTGCCGGAACCGGAGATCAAAAAAGACACCATCACTCCGGAGGGCAAGATCGGCGATGTGCCGGTCTACCACGATGTCATCGACCTCTCTCTGCCGCTGATTCGCGGCAGCAGTACCGCCGAGAACATCACCCTTGAGGTTGCTTACCAGGGCTGTGCCGAAATCGGAGTCTGTTACCCGCCGATACGCAAAACCTTCGATCTTGCGCTGCCGGCTCTCGCCTCAGCCGCCGTGGTCACTCCGGTGCAGGCGGCAAGCACGCCGACCCCACCCTCCGCCGTTGAGAACCCGCCGATTTCTGAACTGGACGAGATCGCCGCCACCCTTGAAGGCAGCAGCACACTGGTGGTGATCGGGGTCTTCTTCATGCTGGGGCTGGGACTCGCCTTTACCCCCTGCGTCTTTCCCATGATCCCGATCCTCTCCGGCATCATTGCCGGACACGGCAAACACATCACCACCCGCAAGGCGTTCACCCTCTCGCTGGTCTACGTGCTGGCCATGGCGCTCACCTATACGGTTGCCGGGGTACTGGCCGGACTGTTCGGTGAGAATCTGTCGGCTGCCTTCCAGAATCCCTGGATCCTCAGCACCTTCGCCCTGATCTTCGTCCTGCTCGCCCTCTCCATGTTTGGTTTCTACGAGTTGCAACTACCCAGCAGCCTGCAGAGCAAACTCACCGACATCAGCAACAAACAGCAGGGGGGCTCCCTTTTCGGCGTCGCCATCATGGGCTTTCTCTCCGCCCTGATCGTCGGCCCCTGCGTTGCACCTCCCCTGGCAGGTGCGTTGATCTATATCGGCCAGACCGGTGACGCCGTACTCGGCGGCCTGGCCCTGTTCGCCCTAAGCATGGGTATGGGGGCGCCGTTAATCGCTATCGGCACCTCTGCGGGCAAGCTGCTGCCCAGAGCCGGGAGCTGGATGGATGCGGTCAAGGCGGTCTTCGGTGTCGCCATGTTGGGGGTCGCCATCCTCATGTTGGAACGCATCATTCCTGCGGACATCGCAATGTTCCTCTGGGGCATGCTGCTGGTCGTCTCCGCCATCTACATGGGCGCCCTGCGTCACCTGGAGATCGAGGCGGGTGGCTGGCAAAAACTCTGGAAAGGCCTCGGCATGGTCTTTCTGATCTACGGCGCACTGATGCTGGTCGGCGCCGCCGCCGGTGGCAAGGACACCCTGCAGCCCTTGCGCAACCTGGGCTTTGGCGGCAGTGGTGGGCAGTCCGCCCACGAACTGACCTTCAAACGCATCAAGAACCTGGACGATCTGCAACGGGAAGTCAGAGTTGCCAGCACCGCAGGCAAATCGGTGATGCTCGACTTCTACGCCGACTGGTGCATCACATGCAAAGAGATGGAGAAGTACACCTTCTCCGACCCTGAGGTAATAGCGGCGCTGAGGGATACCGTCCTGCTGCAGGCTGACGTCACCGCCAATGACGAACAGGACAAAGCGTTGCTGCAGGGGCATTTCGGGCTGCCGGGACCACCGGCTATTTTTTTCTACGGCAGTGACGGCAAGGAACGCAAGGCCTATCGGGTCGTCGGCTATCAAGAGGCTGAGGTGTTTGCCGCCCACGTCAGGGAAGCCGTCCGGTGATTACAAGGGTTCTGCAGATCCTCCTGATCGGCTCACTGCTTGCCGGTGTCTGGTTCGCCAGTCACATAATAACTTCAGAGCCACGCCATGCCGACAGGAGCGGTGCCTCCTCACCGATTGCCCATATACCGGCATACAGACTGGTCGATCTGGCAGGCAAGGCCCACCACACCAGTCAATGGTCCGATAAGGTGGTGATTCTCAATTTTTGGGCATCATGGTGCCCGCCCTGCCAAACTGAGATGCTGGCCCTCTCCGATCTACAGGATGAGTGGGGTGATCGCGGCCTGCAGGTACTGGGCATCGCCATCGACAAAGTGGATGACGCTAAGACATATAGCGTTTCACACTCGGTGAGTTATCCGCTCTTCAGAGGCGGCATGAGCGAGGCCAAGCTCTCCAAACGCATGGGAAACCGACTACTGGAACTCCCATTCACTGCTGCCTTCGGACGTGATGGCCAACTCATCTTTGCCCAGGCTGGCGCAATTCCGGCCGCAAGCCTGCGCAAGCATATCGAGCCCCTGCTCTAAATCTTTGTGACAGCCCCGCAAAAAGCGCCCGCAGAAGAGGCGATCACTCAACTCTGTCACCTCAAATTGTAACGATCATGTTGAATTCTGCATTGAAACTGGACAAAACCCCCAGGATCTTGCAAAATCGGCTCGTCATTCACGGAACCATCCCGAACCCCCGGCCAGCGCGGTGGGCAATAGCTTCGGCGAGGTTCTTAAATCTCCGCTTTCCAGCCCCGGATTTTCAATAACATGGCGACCATTCTGGTACTCAACGGCCCCAACCTGAACCTGCTGGGTACGCGTGAGCCGGAGCACTATGGACGCGATACCCTCGATGATATCCGTACTCGACTGGAACAGCAGGCGGAAGGCGCCGGACACCGGCTGAACTTTCGCCAAAGCAATGCAGAACATGAACTGGTGGATTGGATTCACGAGGCCTACCAGGAAGGAATCGGGTTCATCCTTATCAACCCGGCCGCTTTCACACACACCAGCATCGCCCTGCGGGACGCCCTTGCGGGCACCAGGATTCCTTTCATCGAAGTACATCTCTCGAACGTACACGCCAGGGAACCGTTCCGCACCCACTCCTACCTTTCAGATATTGCTGTCGGCACCATCGCCGGACTCGGCGCCCAGGGATATGAACTCGCCCTGCAGGCCGCCATCCACCGCCTAGACCACAGCGACAACTGACGAGATCGACAACCATGGATATCCGCAAAGTAAAGAAACTGATCGAACTACTCGAAGAGTCCGATATCGCAGAAATCGAGATTCACGAGGGAGAGGAGTCGGTTCGCATCAGCCGCCAGAACGCCTATCCCGCAGCATTTGCACCTATGCCCGCCGTACAGCCGGGGGTTGCCGCAACGCAAGCCCCTGCAGCAGCCCCGCCAGCCGAAGAGGAGCCGGAAGAGATCCAGGGCCACGCCGTGAAGTCTCCCATGGTCGGCACTTTCTATCGCGCCCCTTCACCAGGCAGCAAATCTTTCGTGGAGGAGGGCCATCAGGTGGCAGTTGGTGACACTCTCTGCATCATCGAGGCGATGAAGATCCTCAATCAGATAGAGTGCGACAAGGCCGGCACGGTCAAAAAAATTCTCGTTGAGAACGGCCAACCGGTCGAATACAACGAACCCCTGTTCATCATCGACTGAGCACAGCCATGATAGACAAGATCGTTATCGCCAATCGCGGCGAGATAGCACTGCGTATCCTGCGCGCCTGTAAAGAGCTGGGCATCAAGACTGTTGCCGTACACTCAGAGCCAGACCGGGATCTGAAACACGTCCTGCTGGCCGACGAGTCGGTCTGCATCGGTCCGGCGCCCTCGGCTGAGAGTTACCTCAACATTCCGGCGCTGATCAGTGCCGCCGAGGTCACTGACTCCATGGCGATTCACCCCGGCTACGGTTTTCTTTCCGAGAATGCCGACTTCGCCGAGCGGGTGGAGAATTCCGGCTTCATCTTCATCGGCCCCACCGCCGACACCATCCGCACCATGGGTGACAAGGTGGCCGCCATCGCGGCGATGAAGAAGGCAGGCGTACCGACTGTACCCGGTTCCGACGGCCCGCTGGATGGCGATGCCGCCCGCACCAAGCGACTGGCCAAAGGGATCGGCTACCCGGTGATCATCAAAGCCTCTGGTGGCGGTGGTGGACGCGGCATGCGGGTGGTTCACTCCGAAGCCAGCCTGCTCAACTCGGTGGCAATGACCAAGGCGGAAGCCAAAGCGGCCTTCGGCAACGGCACACTCTATATGGAGAAGTTCCTGGAAAATCCACGTCATGTGGAGTTCCAGGTACTGGCAGACACTCACGGCAATGCGGTGCATCTGGGGGAGCGCGACTGTTCCATGCAACGCCGCCATCAGAAGGTAGTGGAAGAGGCTCCCGCCCCCGGCATCACCCCTGAACAGCGCGCCGAAGTGGGTGAGCGCTGCGCCGAGGCCTGTCGCCAGATCGGTTATCGCGGGGTCGGCAC
Source organism: bacterium endosymbiont of Escarpia laminata (assembly GCA_003660235.1). Classification (GTDB taxonomy): domain Bacteria; phylum Pseudomonadota; class Gammaproteobacteria; order Chromatiales; family Chromatiaceae; genus QGON01. The sequence continues at coordinate 209,522 of QGON01000070.1, forward strand.
CTTCGAATTTCTTTACGAGGACGACGAGTTCTATTTTATCGAGATGAACACCCGCATACAGGTTGAACACCCGGTCACAGAGATGATCACCGGCATCGACATCCTGCGGGAACAGATCATGATCGCCGCCGGTGAACCCCTCAGCTTTACCCAGGATGACGTCACCATCAGGGGGCATGCCGTGGAGTGCCGGCTCAACGCGGAAGATCCGACCAACTTCATGCCCAGTCCCGGCACCATCACCCAGTTGCATATACCCGGCGGCATGGGCGTGCGTTTCGAAAGCCACATCTATAACGGTTACCGGGTGCCGCCCCACTACGACTCCATGATCGGCAAGCTGATCACTCACGGCGACACCCGTGACTCGGCTATCGCCCGCATGCGCATTGCCCTGAGCGAGATGGTAATCGGCGGCATCAAGTGCAACATACCGTTGCAGCAGGAGATCATGAAGGACGTCGCGTTCCAGGCCGGTGGCGCCAACATCCACTATCTGGAAAAGAAGCTTGGGTTATGAACCAAGGTTAAAGGCGAAAGGTTAAAGGTGGGCGTGCCAGCGGATAGACAGGACTCTGTCGTTACTGCTGTGAAAGCTTGGTAGGCCGGTTCAAGCGCAGCGGAACCGGCAAGCCTAAGCGTTCTGCCAAATTCTGAATGCCCGATCCGCTGCGCTTGATCGTGCCTACATGCTCCAGGCTACAGACAAAAAGGAAAAGGTCTCAGAAAGTCTGTTCCTTTAACCTTTTGCCTTTAACCTTTAACCTTATCTTTATGTCCTCCTGGCTCCAACTCTCCATCGAAACCGACGCATCCAAAGCGCCTTTGCTGGAGCTTCTCTTCGAGGCGCTTGGCGCACTCTCCGTTACCCTGGGTGACGCAGGTGATCAGCCGCTGCTGGAACCCAAACCCGGCGAAGAAAAATTGTGGGAAAACACCCGAGTCACTGCGCTTTTCGAGGGAACTCACGATACCGATCAGCTGCGCTCTGAAATCAATCGGACGCTGAAGGAAGAGATCACCCGCAACCTGCAGGTGGAGCGCTTGGAGGACAGGGCCTGGGAACGGGTCTGGCTCGATCAGTTTCGGCCGATGAAATTCGGTCACAGGCTCTGGGTATGCCCCGATGGACAGCTGCCGGGCGACCCCGAGGCTGTCGTGGTGGAACTGGACCCTGGGCTTGCCTTCGGCACCGGCACCCACCCCACTACAGCGCTCTGCCTGGCCTGGCTTGATGGACAGAACCTCAAGGGCAAAACCATTATCGACTACGGCTGCGGTTCGGGCATCCTTGCCATTGCCGCCCTTCGTCTGGGGGCTGCGGCTGCCATCGCAATAGATTACGACCCGCAGGCACTGCAGGCGACAAAAGATAACGCACAAAAAAATGGTGTCGCAGACAGATTATCGATCCACCTGCCAGAAGATACCCCTGAAACACAGGCAGATCTGCTCATCGCCAACATCCTGGCCGGACCACTCATTGAACTTGCCCCCCAACTCGGCACACTGATGAAGCCAAACACCCCTTTTGCCCTCTCCGGCATTCTGCAGGAGCAGGCCGCAATGGTGAGCCAGGCCTACGAACCTTTCGCAGCCATGCAGCCGTCTCAACAGAAAGAGGAGTGGATGCTGCTTAGGGGTAGAAAAACTATTGCCTGAAGCGCCGCTTGGGGCTAACGTTATTCATAATCTAAGTCCATTGACTGCCGTAATCCATGTATACCCAATGCCCCCATTGCCAGACACTGTTCCGCATCAGCGCCGAACAGTTGACCGTTGCCGCCGGCATGGCCCGTTGCTGCCAGTGCAAATCTGTCTTCAATGCGGAAGAAAATCTGCGGGAGCTGCCCTCCACCTCTGAAGAACACACCGCTACAGAGACCAAAGAAACCACTTTGGCTGAGAGCAGCCACGCTCCACCGCCCAGCGAAACAGAGATCGAAGAACACAACGACGGACTAGCGGTCGAACCCGACTACTATGCATCGGGCGGTGAGTCACAAATGATCGATCTGCTCGAAGGTGAACTGCCGTCCGAGCACTTTCGGATCCCAGAGCATAAAGCGGCATTTCTCGCTGGCAATATTGAGCATAAAAACGATTTCGTGCTGGAGGATATCGCTGACGAACCACTGGATGAGCTCGAGTCCGTACTCATCTCTGAACCCGATGAGCTATCGATTACAAACGATCCGACTGAAATAACGGCAACAGGACAACAAACGCCCCTCCCCTACCCAGAGGTGCAGTTTATCGAACCCCGCAAGCCCTTTGCAGGCATGCTCTGGGGGGTAGGCGCAATCGGGCTTCTTCTGATCCTGGGGTTGCAACTGATCTGGCAGTTCCGCAGCGAGGCCATTCACTACGAAAGTGGCAGGCAACTTCTCTCGGTGATGTGCCAGGCACTCAACTGCACACCACCGCAACGCCGTGATCTCTCTCGAATAGAGATAGAACATCGGGATCTGCGCCTCCACCCCGAGCATCCTCAGGCACTGTCATTACAGCTCAACATGATAAATAATGCCTCTTTCAAGCAGCCCTTTCCCCAACTTCAACTCAGTCTTTTCAATGACGCTGGAAAGCTGCTTGCAACCCGTCTCTTCGACCCATCGGAATACCTGCCTGGCGGAATCTCCGCCAACTCACCCATGCCACGCTTTCGCCTCATCGAGGTCATGATGGAGTTGGTTGATCCCGGTGAAGAAGTCACCGGTTTCAAGTTCGATTTTCTGTAACAATGTTCAGCCAGAGCGGCACCCTGCGGCGATTAGGCCGCGGGTTTCGCGGCGAGGCACCACTCCTGCGGGCAGACGTCTCCACTCAGTATTCCCTTTCAATCCAATGGGTTATTATTCGACAATCAACCGACTGAGCTACAAGGCTATCTGTAGCATTTTTGCCACTGTTGCAAGAATCAAAAATAATGGCTGCGAACCTTTGATTCACCCTGAAAATGGCGTTATTATCTATCGCCTTTCCCCTCGATTTTCGGACTCGATCTCGTCGTCGATATGCGCATAGGACCCTACAGGCTGGAAAACAATCTCCTGTTGGCGCCGATGGCCGGAGTGACCGATCGACCCTTCCGCCAGCTTTGCCGGCGGCATGGCGCAGGGCTCGCTGTTTCCGAAATGGTTTCAGCGGACACATCGCTCTGGGGCAGCCGTAAAACGCTGCGGCGACTCGATCACGAAGGGGAGACCGGCCCCATTGCGGTGCAAATCCTCGGATCTGATCCGCAGACGATGGCGGAGGCGGCACGGGCAAACGTCGCCAATGGCGCCCATATCATCGACATCAACATGGGTTGCCCGGCAAAAAAGGTCTGTAGGGCGGCCGCAGGCTCGGCTCTGTTGCAGGATGAGACCCTGGTCAATGACATACTGACGGCAACGGTTACTGCCGTCGAGGTACCGGTAACGCTGAAGATCCGCACCGGATGGGATCGACAGAACCGAAACGGGGTGCGCATTGCTCAGATCGCTGAAGCGGCGGGCATACAGGCACTGGCGGTTCATGGCCGTACCAGAGCCTGCAAATTTTCGGGTGACGCGGAATATGACACTATTCGCGCCATCAAAGAGTCAGTCACCATCCCGGTGATTGCGAATGGGGATATTAGAACACCGGAGAAAGCACATAAAGTGCTGGAGGCAACCGGTGCAGACGGAATCATGATCGGCCGGGCGGCCCAGGGAAAACCCTGGATCTTTCGCGAGATCGATCACTATTTGAAGACCGGCGAAAAGCTGGCCGAGCCCTCTCCCTCTTGGGTGAAGGCGTTACTGCTGGAACATCTGCAGACACTCTATGATTTCTATGGGGAACAGCAGGGTGTTCGCATTGCCCGCAAGCATATTGCGTGGTACAGCAAAGCCCATAGAGGCGGCGCGGCGTTTAGAAAAACGATAAATGACTCGGAATCAGCGGACGAGCAACTGCAGCTTATCCAGGTTTTTTTCGATAGTTAAGACAAGCACGGGGAGCTTGGCGGCATGAATATGGAAGCAGGTATGTTCCGCAGTGATGGTGATTCCACACTGACAGTCACTCACAGCAAAAAAAGCGAGCCTCTACGCCATTGCGTGCAGGATGCGATGCAACGCTATTTCAGCCATCTTGATGGGCACGGTACAAGCAACCTCTATCGCATGGTGATGAATGAAGTCGAGGCGCCTCTGTTGGAGAGCGTCATGGAATATGCCGGTGGCAACCAGACCCGCGCAGCCTCTATTCTCGGTATCAGCCGCAGCACGTTACGCAAAAAACTCTCGCTCTACGACCTGGATTGAACCCACCGGCAGAGTCCCGTAAACATCAACTATAGAGGACGTGCTGTGCCTGGAGATGCGCATCGCGATCGATGCGGTTCATTTCACTCACCGCATCCTACAGGTTATCTCCAAGACGCCTTGGTGAATAAATAGTTACCCTTTCATTAACCCTTCCAAACAAACGGATAGACCTATCATGCCTTCGATTACCCGCGCCCTGATCAGCGTTTCCGATAAGACCGGCATCGTGGAATTCGCCCGCAGCCTGGCCGAAAAAAACATTGAAATCCTCTCCACCGGCGGCACTGCCAAGCTGCTTACCGACAACAATGTCCCCGTCATCGAGGTCTCTGAATACACCGGCTTCCCGGAGATGATGGATGGGCGGGTCAAGACCCTGCACCCCAAGATTCACGGCGGCATTCTCGGCCGGCGCGGCACCGATGATCTGGTAATGAAAGAGAACGGTATCGGCAATATCGATCTGATCGTGGTCAACCTCTACCCTTTTGAGCAGACCGTGGCCAATCCCGACTGCGATCTGCCGACCACCATCGAAAATATCGACATCGGTGGCCCCACCATGATTCGCGCCGCCGCCAAGAACCACAAGGATGTCACCGTGGTGGTGGACGCCGCTGACTATGCGCGTGTTCTGGGGGAGATGGACGGCAACGACGGTAATATCTCCGCTGCCACCCGTTTTGACCTGGCGGTAAAGACCTTCGAACACACCGCCCGCTACGATGCAGCCATCGCCAACTATCTGGGCGCCCGTACCGGCGCAGCGGTGGCAGACTTTCCCCGCACCTTCTCCATGCAGTTCAAGCAGGTGCAGACCATGCGCTACGGCGAGAATCCGCATCAAAAGGCGGCCTTCTTCGTTGAACACAAGGTCGAAGAGGCGTGCATCGCCACCGCCAAACAGATCCAGGGCAAGGAACTCTCCTACAACAACATCGGCGACACCGACGCAGCCCTGGAGTGCGTGAAGAACTTTGACGAGGGCCCCGCCTGCGTCATCGTCAAACACGCCAACCCCTGCGGCGTGGCCTTCGGCGACAATCTGCTCGAAGCCTATGATCGCGCCTACAGCACCGATCCGGAATCCGCCTTCGGCGGCATCATCGCCTTCAACGGCGAACTGGACGGCGAGACCGCCCAGGCCATCGTCGACCGGCAGTTCGTCGAGGTGATCATCGCGCCCAAACTCTCCGCCGCAGCCATCGAAGCGGTCAGCAGCAAGAAGAATGTGCGCCTGCTGGAGTGCGGCGAGTGGAATGTCGAAGCACTGCACCGCACCGAGTTCAAGCGCGTCAACGGCGGCCTGCTGGTACAGGATGCCGACCTGCAACTCACCAACGAGATCAAGGTCGTCACCGAACGCCAGCCCACCGATGAGGAGATGCGCGATCTGCTCTTTACCTGGCGCGTCGCCAAGTTCGTCAAGTCCAACGCCATCGTCTACGGCAGGGACGGCATGACCATCGGCGTCGGCGCCGGTCAGATGAGCCGCATCAACTCCGCCCGCATCGCCGGCATCAAAGCGGAACACGCAGGCCTGGAAGTGAAGGGTTCCGTGATGGCATCCGACGCCTTCTTCCCCTTCCGGGACGGCATCGACAACGCCGCAGAAGCCGGCATCGTCGCAGTGATCCAGCCCGGCGGCTCCATGCGCGATAACGAGGCGATCGCTGCCGCGAACGAACACGGCATGGCCATGGTCTTTACCGGCATGCGCCACTTCCGTCATTAAATTCCTGACTGGCATTTGACGATTTAACCGCAAAGGGCGCAAAGAACGCGAAGGCATAACCTTCACGCGCTTCGCGCCCTTTGTGGTTTTTCCATCATCCCATGAACAAAATTCACCCCACCGCAATCATTGAGGATGGCGCAGAACTGCATGAGTCGGTTACTGTCGGCCCCTTCTCCATCATCGAATCCGATGTAAGAATCAGCGAGGGCTGCGTCATCGACAGCGGCGTGCGTATCTTTCGCGGCACAAGGCTGGGCAGAAACAACCGGGTCTGCAGCGGCGCCATGCTGGGCTGCGAACCCCAGGATCTCACCTTCGATCCCGCCAACGGCAAGCCACTCGTCATTGGTGACAACAATCACATCAAGGAGGGGGTGAACATCAGCCGCGGAGTGAAGACCGAGGAGGGAACCCTCATCGGCAACGGCAACTACTTCATGTGCGGATTCCATGCCGGACACGACTGCCGTTTCGGCAACAACAATATCTTCGGCCCCAACAGCACCATCGCAGGTCATGTCGGCATCGGTGACAAGGTATTCGTCTCCGGCCTGGTGGGAATCCATCAGTTCACCTTCATCGGTGACCACGCCATACTCGGCGGCTGTTCAAAGGTGGTGAAAGATGTGCCGCCCTACGCCACCTGCGACGGCAATCCGGCGCGACTGGTCGGCCTCAACGCTATCGGCCTAAAGCGCAGTGGTTTCGATCCCAAGACACGGGCGGCAATCAAACAGGCCTACAAAACGCTGTTTCTCTCTGGCCTGAATATCTCACAAGCACTGGAACAGCTGAAGGGAGAGGGATTGATAGGGGAAGTGGAAAAACTCGTCCGCTTCATTGAGCAAAGCGACCGGGGTGTGACCGGGCATAAATAGTGCCTGTCCGGAAACGGCGTTTTTTACCACGAAGCGCACGAAGTACACGAAGGTAATTTATTGTTAATCAATGTTTTACCTTAGCGCTCTTCGCGGTTAGATATGGATTTCCGGACGAACACTAAATAGTGTCCAACCAGAAATACCACTTAAAGCACCGATCCCCGCCGCAAACGGACGGAGATCGGTATTCACTGCGACAAACAGTCGCCGAGATTCAATCAATAGGTCAGAAGCTTAGGCAGACCCTTGGCCTGGCCGACCCAGTCTTCAACCTTGCTCATCGCCGGCGGCTGCTTGGTCAATCCCTCTTTGTCATTGGTCTCGACGATCTTCGCGTGCAGGTTGTCCGGGCGGCGAGTCGCGAGTTCCTTCACAGTATCAACACCCGCCTTTTCGAGCAGATCACTGTAGACGCCGGATACGCCCTTTACGCGTGCCAGATCCGCACGATTGGCCAACTCCAGGATATCCCTGGTGTCACAGCCACAGTGGGCCGCCAACTCTTTTCGTTGCGCAGGGGCAGCGGCTGCAGCAAGCAACGCCTCATTGTCCCCGATTCCCTTCTCTTTCAGCTTGGCGACCATTTCTGCCGTACTGCCCTGTAGATCTTTTACTGATGTCACCATGGCGCATCCTCCAGATAATTTGTTTTCAAATTAATTTAAACGACTCAACAGACCAGGGGAGCAGATAAACGCTTGCCTGGAGCCTGTTTGTCCTCTGAATTAGATCGCGTAACTTATGTCCGGGAAATAGCGGTTTACAATATTTAACAATTAAAACGGTAACCACAGCCCAAGATTCACCCTTGCATCTTACGGGTGAAAATTTACAATTCGGTTCATCGACCTATTTATTAAGCAATAACCTCCCACCCCAACAGGATCACAGACATATCAGCATGAACATTCTCATCATCGGCTCCGGCGGCCGCGAACACGCGCTGGCCTGGAAAGCCGCCCAATCTCCGCTGGCGGAACGCATCTTCGTCGCCCCCGGCAACGCAGGCACTGCGCTGGAGCCCAAACTGGAGAATATTTCGCTTGGGGTTAATGCCATCGATGAGTTGATCGCATTCGCGCAAGCGCATGATATCGGGCTCACCATCGTGGGTCCTGAGGCCCCGCTGGTGATCGGAGTGGTGGATGCCTTTACCGCTGCCGGACTCAACTGTTTCGGCCCAACCCGGGGTGCAGCCCAACTTGAGGGTTCCAAGACCTTCACCAAGGACTTCCTCGCCCGTCACAATATTCCCACCGGGGAGTACCAGGCCTTCACCGAGGTGGAACCGGCCCTCGCCTATGTTGAAGAGAAAGGCGCGCCGATCGTCGTCAAGGCCGATGGTCTGGCCGCCGGCAAGGGGGTGATCGTAGCCATGACTGAAGCGGAGGCCAAAGCCGCCGTATCTGACATGCTCGCCGGTAACGCCTTCGGCGAGGCTGGCCATCGGGTAGTGATCGAAGAGTTCCTGGAGGGTGAAGAGGCCAGTTTCATCGTCATGGCGGATGGGGAACATGTCTTGCCGATGGCCACCAGCCAGGATCATAAACGCGCAGGGGATGGCGATACCGGTCTGAACACCGGCGGTATGGGGGCCTACTCTCCCGCCCCGGTTGTCGACGAACGGATCTATCAGCGCATCATGGACGAGGTAATCCTACCCACCGTTTCTGGCATGGCAAAGGAAGGTCTGCCCTACACCGGTTTTCTCTACGCCGGCCTGATGATCGCAGCCGACGGCACACCAAAGGTGATCGAGTACAATTGCCGTTTCGGAGACCCTGAAACCCAGCCCATCATGATGCGTATGCAGTCGGATCTGGTTGCCCACTGTCTTGCCGCCATCGAAGGCAGACTGAACACCGAAACCACCGCTTGGGATCCCCGCGTCTCACTGGGTGTGGTACTGGCCGCCGGTGGTTATCCCGGCAGTTATACCGGCGGCGATGCCATATCCGGCCTACCCGAGACCGAGACCGAAGGGGAGAAGGTCTTCCATGCAGGAACAGCCGAAAAGGCGGGCCAGGTGGTGACTGCAGGCGGACGGGTGCTCTGCGCCACCGCCCTTGGGGATACGGTCGCGCAAGCCCAGCGGAAGGCCTACGAATTGGCCAGGCGCATCCACTGGGACAGGCTCTACTACCGCACCGACATCGGTTATCGCGCCGTGGCTCGTGAAGAAGCCTGACAACAAACAGAGAGCTCTGTCAGCGGCCGCTCTGCCGCTGACACAACTCTTTCGTTTCGCCCTGGCAGTCACCCTGGTGATCGTCACTCATCTGGCCACCACGACGCTGGATTACCCGGTGGTGTCTGACATAAACGACAAATGGGAACATTTCACCGCCTTTCTGGTGCTCGCCTTTCTTACCGACTTCGCTTTTCCCAACACCGCCTGGGGCTGGAAAAAGTTCCTGCTCCTGCTGGCTTACGGCCTGGCCATTGAGGTTTTTCAGTACTTCCTGCCCCATCGGCTCTTCTCCCTTTGGGATCTGGGAGCCGACTCCCTGGGCCTGATCTGCTATCCACTGCTCCTACCGATGCTGAAACAGATACCCTTGCTGACGCCGCGCTGGCATACTGAGCGACTGCTTCCGCCGGAGAACGATTAAAGGTATCCGCCATGAGCGACGGGAAAAAAAACGCTTTCAAATACGACTATCTCGGTTCTGACCCCAAGGCGATCCAACGCTCGGTCTCAAATCATCTCGTCTACACTATCGGCAAGGATCCCTTCACCGCCACCGACCACGACTGGATGATGGCCTTCAGTCATGTGGTCCGGGATCGGCTCATCGAGCGTTGGATGGAGACCCAGCGCAGCTACTACCGTAGCGACGCCAAACGGATCTATTACCTCTCGATGGAGTTCCTCATTGGCCGCAGCCTAGTCAACAGCCTGCTCAACATGGATATCCATGACGAGTGCAGCAAGGCCCTGCATAAACTCGGCGTCGAGCTGGAGAAGTTGCGCAGCCTGGAACACGACGCCGCCCTCGGCAATGGCGGACTGGGACGGCTGGCCGCCTGTTTTCTGGACTCCATGGCGACGCTCAACCTTCCCGGTTACGGTTACGGCATCCGTTTCGAGTACGGCATGTTCCGGCAGAAACTGGAGGACGGGCGTCAGGTGGAGCTACCGGAAAACTGGCTTGCCCACGGTAATCCCTGGGAGTTCCCCCGTCCCGAAGTCTCCTACAAGATCCGCTTTGGCGGTCGGGTCATGGAGTACCAGGGCCCGGACGGCCGCCGACATTTCGACTGGATCGACGGGGATGTGGTTGTCGCCCAAGCCTACGACACCCCGATCCCCGGCTACCACAATGACACGGTCAATAATCTGCGCCTTTGGAGTGCCAAGGCCTACGAAGATTTCGACCTGACCTGTTTTAACATGGGGGAGTACACCCATGCGGTGGAGGAGAAGACCCAATCGGAAAACATCTCCAAGGTGCTCTATCCTGACGACAGCAGTGCCAAAAACCAGGTACTGCGCCTGAAACAGCAATACTTCTTCGTCAGCGCCTCACTGAAGGATATCCTGCGCCGCTTCTCCATCGATCACGACGACCTGCAGGAGCTGCCGGATAAGGTCGCTATCCAGCTCAACGACACCCACCCGTCCATCGCCATCGCCGAACTGATGCGCATCCTGCTCGACAAGGAGAAACTGCAGTGGCAGTTGGCCTGGAACATCACCACCCGGGTCTTCTCCTACACCAACCACACCCTGTTGCCGGAAGCCCTGGAAACCTGGTCAGTACAGCTGTTTGAACAACTGCTGCCGCGGCATCTGCAGATCATCTATGAGATCAACCGGCGCTTTCTGCTGATGGTGGGGAACCTGCACCCGGACGACCGCGAGATCCAACGGCGCCTCTCCATCTTCGATGAAAAGGGGGAACGGCGTATACGCATGGCACACCTGGCGGTTATCGGCAGCCACAAGGTCAATGGCGTTTCTGCACTGCACTCCGAGCTGCTGCGAAGCAGGACCTGCAAGGACTTTCACGAATTCTATCCCGACAAACTCATCAATATCACCAACGGCATCACCCCCCGTCGCTGGCTGCTACTCTCCAACCGGCCGCTCTCAAAATTGATCTGCGAAGCGATCGGCCATGACTGGGTGCGGGATCTGGACAAACTCGAGAAACTCGTTCCGCTGGCGGACGACACGACATTTCAGGAACGTTTTCGTGCCGCCAAACAGGTCAATAAAGCGCGGCTTGCCGGACTGGTGAAACACTACCTCAATCAGGAGATCGATCCCAATACCCTGTTCGACGTGCAGGTGAAACGCATCCACGAATACAAACGCCAACTGCTCAATGTGATGCGGGTGATCGCCCTCTATAACCGGCTGCTGGACAATCCGCATGCCGACTTCGTACCGCGAACCGTCATCTTCGGCGGCAAGGCGGCGCCCGGCTATTTCATGGCGAAACTGATCATCCGCCTGATCAACGATGTTGCTGACGTCATCGATAACGATCCTGCGGTCAATGATCGGCTGAAGGTGGTGTTTATCCCGAACTACGATGTCACCACCGCCTCCGACATTATCCCGGCTGCGGAACTCTCCCAGCAGATATCCACAGCAGGCATGGAAGCCTCTGGCACAGGCAATATGAAGCTGGCCCTGAATGGCGCGCTGACCATCGGCACCATGGATGGCGCCAATGTGGAGATGCGCGAGAAGGTCGGGGATGAGAATATCTTCATCTTTGGCCTGACTACCGATGGCATCGAGCAGCTAAAGCGGAAAGGCTATCATCCCCGCCACTACTATGAGACCAACCCGGAGCTGAAACGGGTGGTGGATATGATCGGCAACGGCTTCTTTTCGCCGACCAATCCAAACCGCTATAAAGTCATCTCGGAGACCCTGCTCAACAGCGATCCCTTCCTGGTACTGGCCGATTTTAAAGACTATCTCGAAACCAGCGACAATACGGATGCCTGCTATCGGAAGCCGGAGATATGGAACCGCATGGCGGTAATGAATACCGCCATGATGGGGTACTTCTCCAGTGACAGGACAGTCAGAGAGTATGCCGAAAAAATCTGGGGGGTCGAACCGGTATCCCGTTAAATTTCTGGATCAGACACTCAGATGGATATGCCAAAAGAAAGCATCGGCCTGGCCCTTGGCAGTGGCTCTTCACGGGGCTGGGCACATATCGGCATCATCAAGGAACTGGCAAAAACAGGCATAGAGCCTGACATCATCTGTGGCTGCTCCATCGGTTCTATTGTCGGGGCATCCTACGCCGCCGACAATCTGGAGGCCCTCGAAACCTGGGTCAGGTCACTCTCCAAGCGAACGGTCACCCGCTTCTTTGAACTTAATCTCTCTCTCAATGGCTTTGTCAATGCCGAGCGGTTTCACTCTTTTCTCGACGAGTGCGTCTGCGATGAAGCGATTCAGATCGAACAGTTGCCCAAGACCTTCGCCTCCGTCTCCACCGATCTGAAGACCGGGCGAGAAGTCTGGTTCACTGAAGGTCTCACCCTCGATGCAGTCCGTGCATCGATTTCACTGCCGGGCCTGTTCCCGCCGGTGCAGCATCAGGGCAGCTGGCTGGTGGATGGGGGGCTGGTGAACCCTGTACCTGTCTCTATCTGCCGCGCCCTCGGCGCAGATATCGTGATTGCAGTCAATCTGAACGGCGACATCCTGGGCAAGCATCAGAGAAAAAAAACCCGTGTGGAGCCACCAGAGGATAAAGGCCTGCTCGACAGTGTCTCCCGCAGCATCCGCGCCTACTCGGACACCCTCTTTCCCAGCAAAGATCCTGCACCCAGCCTGTTTGACGCCATTGCCGGCTCCATCAATATCACCCAGGATCGAATCACCCGCAGCCGCATGGCCGGCGACCCACCGGACATCATGCTCTCACCCAGGCTGTCCCATATCGAACTGCTGGAATTTCACCGGGGAAAAGAGGCGATCAAGGAGGGTGAAAACTGTGTGAAACGCATGCTCCCCGAGATTGAGTACAGGCTGAATGGGTAGGGGCGTATCGATTGTCGCTCATCCAGGGCAACGGCAGTCACTTTGCCCGTGCATTGACAATCTTGCAGATCTCCCCGCCCAATCCCAGCACAAAAAGCTCGCCGTCGTGTGCCTCGGCAAAGCTGCTGATATTCAGATCTGTCTTGAATAACTCCGAACTCACATAGCCTGTTTTATCGTCGGCAGAGAGTTGCCAGATCCTGCCGGAACCGTAGTCGGCATAGAGATACTTCCCCCATAGTACGGCGATCCTCCGGCCCCGATAGACATACCCCCCGGTAACGGCAATCCCCTCATTTCGACCATACGCCTCTACCGGCATCTTCAGATCTTTTACCCGGCAATCCGTGGCAGGTTCAAAGCAGTGACCGCCTTCCATTCTGTTCCAGCCATAGTTGCCGCCCTTGACCAACCGGTTGATCTCCTCGTAACGGTTCTGTCCCACATCCCCGACCCACAGGTCACCGCTCTCCCGGTCGAAACTCCAGCGCCAGGGGTTGCGCAGACCCCAAGCAAAGATCTCCCCCCGGCCACCGCCAGCCGCCAGGGGGTTGTCCGCAGGAATGGTGTATTGGCCTGAACTGCCGTCACCCACATCGATCCGCAACATCGCACCCAGCAGTGTCCGGGTATTCTGGCCATGGCCATGCGGATCGCCACCTGCCCCACCATCACCCAAGCCAAAATAGAGATAACCCTCTGGCCCAAAGGCAATCTGCCCACCGTTGTGATTGCTGTAGGGTTGAGAAACCGAGAGCAGAATCCGCTCAGATGCGGGATCGACCACCCTCGCGCCAGGTTTCAACTGAAAGCGGGAGATCCGGGAAACCAGCCCCTTCTGTTTGTGGCTGCCGGTATAGGAGAGGTAGAGATAGCCGTTACGGGAATAATCGGGGTGAAATGCCATACTCAACAGCCCCCGTTCATCCCCGCCAATACTGCCGCCAGTCACCCGCTCACTGATATCGACAAACTCTGTTACACGACTGGCCTGGGAACTGTTATCAAAGCGGACAACCCGTCCCGGCTGCTGCACCAGATACCAGTTGGAATCGTCCCCGGGCGCCATCAGCATGGCTACGGGCCGGTTCAGCTCAGGCAGAGAGGGGAAGGGTGCAGCAAGCCGCACACCCTTGGTTTCATTGTCGGCACAAACAGGTTTGCCACCGAATAGCGAGGCAAAGCCCAGTACATCGCTACTCCACAAGAGTGCTGTCAGAAGAGATAGAAGCCAGCGCAGATCCATAATCGACTCAGGTGAAACCCTGCCGATGCAGAGTCAGTTCATTGTAGCCCGCCTGGAGTTCCACAGAATGCGTGAAACCCACTCCGAACGGACAGACCACCGGGTAATCAGAGAATCCTGTGGATCAGCTTTGCCAACCCCTCCAACTCAGGATAGTCAGGTGCCACTTCAAGAATATAGTTGAGCGTGCGCGGAATATCCTGCAGATAGCCGGGTTTGTCGTCACGAATGTTGAGACGTGCAAAGATCCCGCTGGCCTTCAGATGACGTTGCACCCCCATCAGGTCAAACCAGCGCAGGAATTGATCCTCATGCTCACTGTGCAAGACACCTGACTGCACCGCCAGCTCATAGTAGCCCATCACCCAAGCCTCGATGCGGGTCTTGGGCCAATGGATATAACAGTCCCGCAGCAGTGAAACCAGATCGTAGGTCACTGGTCCTACCACTGCGTCCTGAAAATCGATGATGCCAGGGTTGGACTGATCGGTCACCATCAGATTGCGGGAGTGGTAATCACGGTGCACACAGACCTGCGGCTGAGCCAGGGCATTGCCGGCCAGGAAATCAAAGGTGGCATCCAACATCGACTGTTCATCGTCAGTGAGGCTAAGACCGTGATGCCGCTCCAACAGCCATTCACGAAACAGTTCCATCTCCTGCAGCAGCAGCGTTCGGTCATAGTCCGGAAGCCCCTCGACAGGGCCACAGGCCTGAATCACCATCAACGCCCCCAGGGCATCGCCATAGAGCCGGTCCACATTCGCCTCATCAAGCCGCTCAAGATAGAGAGTCTTGCCCAAATCACTTAACAGCAGATAACCCTCCGCCTGATTGCGGGCAAAAATATGGGGAACATTGAGTCCAATCGACTCAAGGGCCTCCGCCATCCGGATAAACGGTGTCATCTCCTCTTTATCCGGTGGGGCATCCATCGCAATATAGCTCTTGTCACTGGTTTTGATACGGAAGTAGCGGCGAAAACTGGCATCGCCAGAGGCTGGCTCGAAGGTGTAATTTTCGATTTCCGGCAAGGATGAGAGCCAGTTTTTCAATTGTTCGATTCGTTGGGGCATTTTTTAGACACAGTGGTTGAGTGGCGGGACAGGCTGAAAAGCGCAAATCCCGCAGAGTATATTTTGATTTGGAAAGAAGGTGTAGGCCCGATCAAGCGTGGCGGATCAGGCATTATAGAATATTCCAAAGCCGGGAGCTCCCGGATCCACTAGGTTCGAACCTGCCTGCTCAGCTTCGATCAGGAGAGTGGTCAGAGATCCTCAGGTGCCATCTCGATCTCAAAACGCTCCAGCCCTTCGAGCACAAGCTCAAAAGTGGTATCGATATTGGCGGCGATATCCCCTTCCAACACACTCAGTCCGTCAAGAATCTCCCGCGCCTCGGCAAAACCCTGCTCGATTGCATCACGGATGATTTGTATAAACTCATCCAGTGCCGCCTGAGGATCCTCATTGGCATGAGTATCGAGAAAGAGGGGGAGGAAACCGGTGGCAAAACCGACAATACGTTCCGCCGTGGCCTCCGGCGAAAAATCGATACCGGAGTCAGCAGCCTGTTGAACCGCATTTTCCCCCAACTCAGGAAGCAGCAGTTCGTTGAGTTTTTCGACAGCAGAATGAAACAGGAGCGCCTGCGGCTGTCCCACTGCGCTCGATTGGAACTCAGCCGACGTGGAGACGATCTGCGCATTCAGCTCCATACGCTGCGCCTGGACACTCAACGACTGTGGCTGGTGTGAACCTGGGATCTTCACACCCGTGGAAGTGATGGGTGTTGTCATGGTGAGAACCTCCACTCAAGGCTGTTACCTTTCAATTGAAGCTTAGCCCAAATGGAGGAAGGCTGGTGATGGCGGGAATAAATCGCCCAATAAAATACTGCGCAGAATGTATGGCAAATGTGCCCTGATCACTATAAAGCACGCAGGACAGGCGAAAACGGAGTGGACTTGGTCCCTGTAGGAGCACCGCCGTGGGGCACGGCTCCTACAGGCAATATCACCTACTCTTTGATCATCTATTAGCCCCTAAATCAAAACGAAAGATCTGAGCGCAATGCTATCAGTGAGAGAGCAGTCGAATATAACTGACAAGCGCCTCGACATCACCCTGACTGAGGATGCCGCGCCAAGCCGGCATAAACCGCCCTTTACCATCAAGGATGCTCCTGACCAGTTCGTTATTATCGAGAGGGTTAGTCACGTTGGGATTGGTATGATCCATCGGCATAATCCCCATGAGTTTCGTCATGATGCCATCACCATCGCCCTCCACGCCGTGACAAACCTGACAATACTTCTGATAGAGTTGCAGGCCCACCATGGGATCCCCCATCAGATCATGCTTAGTGTTACCCATAAAGCGAAGGTATGCGATCAATGACTTGACCTGGGACTCGCTGAATATATCCTTCCATTCCGGCATGGCATCACTAAGCAGGTTGTGACGGTCCCGGCCCGTTATGGTCTGCCGACCCTCCCCTGTGATGATCTTCATGAGGATGGTATCGCTCCTGGAGCGTACCGTGGTGGTCAAATCCGCAGGACTGATTTTCATCGCCTTTGCGAGAGGACCATCCCCCTTGCCACCCGTCCCATGACACAACTGGCAGTAGGATACATAGAGCCCTCTCCCCTCATAGGCTGGTGGGGGGCTGGCTGATACTTCAGGGATACACACTGCAAGGAGGGACAATAGCGCCACGGAATGGATGATGTTTTTCATGGATTATCTCCAGTTTTGGAGCCAAGGGTATATGATCTTGCCGTATTTTATACAGATCTCTTAGTGTATGCCTTAATACATTAGCATTCTTAACTTGCATCCAGTCGGAAAAGTGACGTGGTCAACCGTTTTGTGACTCCCAAGTTAAGCAGCTTTCTTCATTTCCAATAATTGTTGTTCATAGTCACAGGGACTCATGTGATCCAAATAGGAATGGAGTCTCTGAGAGTTATAAAACATAGTGCTGCGACGCCTTTTAACGTCCTGGCACTCATCACTTAATAGATAGGAAACCCTGATATTGAGCAGATCCTAAACATATCAGCAGGAATATGTGCCTGCCGATGACAAATATGGATTTGCCATGTATTCGACACTTAATAACATACCTTCTCTCCAGAAAGTTTAACCGATTTCGACAACAAACACTCAGAAAGACTGTGGCTGCAATAGTGCATCACGAATTTGCATGTAGGCAATTAAGAACTCAAAGAGCATTCGCCAAAACAACTCCATGAACAAAAAGAATGTCATGGCCAGTGCAACCAGTTTCACTTGTTGTTTTTTATTTAACAACCCCCAAATTTCTTCCTTTCCTTTTTTGTACGCATCATCAATAAATTTATATTTTTTTATAATCCATATTGACAAGAACCATATTCCAACAGGCATTATAACCGCGCCAATGTAATAAAACGCAATAAGGACCGTAGTGCTGATAAAGCTTTTAAAGGTAAGGAAATCCATTATGTTTGAGTATCAGTATTTCTCATATTTCCGAGTTGAATTATCTACGGCTGATATCACTGTGAATCAACCTGGCGAATCCAATACGCAGATCATCTGCTATCAGGTAGAAACAGGGTAGCGCCAACAGGATAAGAACGGTGGCAAAGAGCAGTCCGAACCCAAGGCTGACCGCCATCGGCGAAAGAAAGGCGGTCTGCCCGGTGGCGAAGAAGATCAGCGGCGAGATACCTAAAAAGGTAGTGATACTAGTGAGCAGGATCGGACGAATACGTACACGGCCCGCTTCCACCATTGCCGCTTTACGTTCCATGCCTTCCCGGCGCATGCGTTTGGTGAAGTCGACCAGGATAAGGGAATCATTGACTACGATGCCGGTCAGTGCCAGAAAGCCGATCAGGGAGAGGAACTGCAGATGGTAGCCGAACAGTAGATGTCCCACGACGACACCAATCAAACCAAACGGGATGGCGAACATCACCACCAGTGGATCGAGCAGTGATTTGAACAGGGCGGCAAGGATAAAGAAGATGATCGCCAAGGCAATTATGGTCGCCCGTTTCATACCGGCAATCGACTCCTCAGTCTTCTTTTTCTCCCCGAGAAACAGCAACTCATAACCCTGCGGTAGATCATCAAACGCCTGCTTTACTTTCTCGATCACATCATTCGGTGTGGTGACATCCGAATCGACCTCCGCTGTGATGGTGGCGAGCCGCTGCAGATTCCGCCGATTGATGCTGTTGTAACCCCGCGCCTCCTGCACATGGGCGACATCCCCAAGATAGACCGTCCGGCCATCCTCCAGGGTGATCGGCAGGCGTTCCAATGCACCAGCATCATGACGCAGTCGGTCAGGAAAGATCAGCCGCACCGGAATACGTTTCTCCTGCCAACTGACATTTACCACCTCAAGACCCAGGAAACCGGTGCGCACCACGTCCGACAGTTGCATCTGGGTCAGGCCGAGCTGACGACCCCTCTCGTTGAGTTCATAGCGATACTCCAGCTTGCCGGGATCCATATCCTGACGCACGTCCGACGTCCCCGACAAGCGCTGCACGAATGCCCGTACCCGTTCCGCCTGTCGACGCAGTTGATCGACAGAATCACCAATGACACCAATCTCGATATCCGCACCGGCCGGCCCCCCCTGGGGACGCAGGATCGACAATCGCTGGATGCCGGGGATGGGCGCCAACTGTTCCCGCAGCGCCTCGATCACCAGATCTGAACTTCGGTCACGACTTCCCTCCCTGGCAAATTTGAGGCTCACAGCCGGGGAGATCCAACGCTCGATAAATCCCTGGGGCCGCTGTTTCTTGAGATCGACGATCAACTGAATATAGCGACTGCCGAAACGCACCCGATGGAAATCGATGAACATCACACCGACGTTTGTCAGCAGGGTATCGAGTTCCTCCTCGTCCAGAGAACCGATGATCTCCTGCTCGATCTTTTTCGCCAGGCGGGCACTCTCATCGAGACTGTAGGTGCTGGGCGTCTCTATATTGATAAAGAACTGCCCCACATCGACATGTCCGAAGAGCAGGAAGGGGACGCGGGTGGCGGCAAAAGTCATGGTAATGACCAGTACGCCGACAGAGAGCATCGCCACCGGATAACGGTAATCGAGACTCCAGCTCAGAAGACGGGTGTAGTTCCGGTTTAGCGCCGCCCAGTCAATACGGCCCTGGCGTCGCTGCCGCGGCACCGTCAGCATCTCTTTGGCGTGGGAGGGCAGTACGCCGAATGCCTCCAGTAATGAACCGGAGAGGGAAGCGCTCACCACCACCGGGATCACCGCGATAAACGCCCCCATGGTGCCGCCGATGGCGAACATCGGCATAAAGGCGGCAATGGTGGTGGCAGTCGAGGCCACCACCGGCCAGAAGACCTCTTTGGTGCCGATAAGCGCAGCACCTGCCGGATCCTCCCCCATCTCCAGGTGACGGTAGATATTCTCATTGACGATGATTGCATCATCCACGATCAGACCCAGGGCGATGAGAAAGGCAAACAGCGAGACCATGTTGATGCTGTAATCCAACATATAGAGGATGATCACCGCCACCAGGAAGGAGACCGGGATACCCAGCGCGGTGATGAAGGCGACACGGAAGTTGAGCATCAGATAGAGTGCCAGCAACACCAGCGCCAATCCCACCATGCCGGAGGACTTCACCGTCTCCAGACGGGTCTTCACATAGACCGAGAGGTCACTGAAGAGTCCCAGCTCAACCCCTGCCGGTAGGGTAAGCTGACGCTCATCCACATAGGCCCGCACCTGTTTTGCAACGGTGATAGTCGATGCCTGACTGGTCTTATTAATGGTGAGATTGACCGAAGGCTTGCCGTTGAACCGCCCCAGGGTCTGCGCCTCCTCCAGCCGCAACTGCACCTCCGCCAGATCACCTAGCCGCAGGCGACCACCCGCAGCGTTGCTGCGCAGTACGATCAACCCCATTTGCACCGGATCAGGGGGAACGCCCATACCCCGTAGACGGATATCGCCCCCTGTCGACTTCAGCGTACCGCCAGGCAGATCCCGGAGATTTTCCCGTAACGCCCGGCCCACCTCCTTCAGCGAGACCCTACGCGCCGCCAGCACCTGGGGATCGACCACCACCCAGATCTCCCACTCCCGGACACCGGCTACCCCCACCGACGCCACCCCCGGCAGCTTGATCAACTCATCCTTCAGATCCTCGGCAATCCTGTAGAGACGTCCCCTTGCGATATCGCCGTAAAGACTCACCGAGATGACCGGAAAGCGGGTCTCCAGACGGGAGAGCTCCGGCTCCTCCGCCTCATCCGGCATGTCATCCACCTGATCCAGAGCCGTGTCCATCTTGCGCAGAAAGTCATCCACGTCTGCGCCGCTCTTGAGTTCGATGAGGATACTCGACGACCCTTCATTACTGGTGGAGCTGATAACATCGATATCCGCCAACCCATCCAGTTGCTGTTCGATTGGCAGGGTGATCTGTCGTTCAATCTCTTCCGGCGACGCCCCCTCAAAAGTGGTGCGGATATTTACCTTGTCCTGCTCCACCGTGGGAAACATCTCCTGGGGCATGGCGTACCAGGAGAGCACTCCGGCCAGCAGAATGATCGCCAGCAGCAGGTTGACGATCAGTGGGTTGCGGATGGAGAACTCGATCACCGACCGGACTCCACTGCCTCAGCCGTTACCTTGATCCCGTCACTCAGCACCTCAACATCCCGTGCCACCAGCGGCTCCCCCTCAGCCAGACCGGAGAGGATCACCTGCTGACCATTGTAGCGAATGCCCGGCACCACCTCGCGCCGCTGCAGCCGATCCGTCTCGACCACGAAGACAAAGGCCCGTCCCTCTTCGCGCAGCAGTGCCGCCGGCGGGACGACCAAGGCGCCGCTTCGGGGTTCCAGCGGCAGCAACACCTCTCCCAGCATGCCTGGCAGCAGACCATCTGCGGGGAGACGGATCTGCAACGGGTGAGTATGGGTCTTGGCATCAGGGTCCGGCTGCAGTGCCGTCAGTTCACCCTCCTGCTCGGCACCATCAATCTTTATGATCAACTTCTGACCGATCGTCAGGGCCGCCGCCACGTCGCCACTCACCTCGACATAGAGTTCGAGGAATTCACCTTGAATCAGCTCCACCACACGGGCACTGGTCTGCAGATAGTCACCCACCTCCGCCTCGACCCGGTTGATCAGGCCATCGAAAGGCGCGAACAACCGGGTTCGCTGCAGATTGCGTTGCGCCCGTTTCAGGGCCGCCGCCTCCCATACCAGCCGGGCCTGACTGCTCTCGATACTGAAGGCCAGCCGTGCCTCGTCACTCGACAATTTGAGCAGTTGCTGGCGAGCGCTGTCACGGGTGGAGGCGGAGGCGAGGGAACCCTCCCCCAGTTTCACCAGGCGCTGATACTCCTGCTCCGCCAGTTTGCGGTTCTCCTTGGCCAATCCCAGCAGGGAGCGGTCACGCCGGATAGCCGCACGGGTCTCGGTGAGATGGGCTTCGCTCTCGGTTACCGTATCCTGGTAGTCCGCATCGTCCAGCCGCAGCAGCAACTGGCCGTGCTCAACCTTCTGCCCCGGCTCGACCAGCCGCTCCACCAAATCCCCTTTCACCTCGAATTGCAGAGAGGCCACACGCCAGGGGCGCAGCAGGCCGGTCTGCCGCACCAGGGGGTTGATATCCCGGGCCACCGCCTGCACCACCACCACCCGTGTAACCTGGGGCTTTTTCAAAACCACTTCCGGCTGAGGGCGGGTACGCCACAGTGCCATCACCACAAAAATAGTCAGCAACAGGATCAAAAAAGTCAGCAGTGTACGGCGCAGAGAAGATGCCACAATGGTTTCCAGCAATCAGAGGAATTGAAGATTAGACGATTCTATGCGATTTTATGCCGCGCGACAGCTCAGTCACTAACCACAAGGCCGCACAACCCCAAAACAACATGAATCGACTGAGTCTCCGACACCCTCGCATCTGGCCGGTTCCCCTCCTGCTGATTGCCGCCTCGACCCTGGCAGCCGACAATGACGGCGAGATCCTGCGTATCGACCGGGGTCTGAACTGGGAGTACTGCGATCCTGCCAGCACCCACGAATCCACGCCCCTGCCCTTGGAAGCGGGTCAACCCGGCAGCACCCAAGTCGAAGCGGATGCCGCAGAGTTGGATCAGCGCAACAACCGCACCCATTTTTTTGGCCGCGTGCAGGTCAGACAGGACGACCACTATCTTGAAGCCGATCACGTCCATTATCAGCGGGACACCCGGCTGATCGAACTCGACGGCAACATCTATCTTGAAAAACCGGGACTCCGGGTCAGCGGCAATGAAGGGCAGATGGATCTGGACAACAATAACGGCTGGCTCACGGAGACGGAATTCCGCCTGCCGGAACGCAACGCCAGAGGCAGCGCCAGCCGGGTGGATATAGCGTCAAAGACACTCTCCCATTACGATGATGTCTCCTACACCACCTGCCGCCCTGGCGCCAGCGACTGGAATATCGAGGCCGAGACTCTCGATATCAATATGGACGAGGGCTGGGGCGTGGCGCGCAACGCCAAGTTGCGATTCGGCGGCGTCCCTGTCTTCTATACCCCCTACTTCAGCTTCCCGGTGGACGACCGGCGCAAATCGGGCTTCCTGCTACCAGCCATAGGTTCATCCAGCCGCGGCGGCGGTGAGTTCTCCATCCCCTACTATCTGAACCTGGCGCCGGATTACGACGCAACCATCACCCCCCGCCTGATGAGCAAACGGGGTCTGATGCTGGGGGGCGAGTTCCGCTTTCTCAGCGAAAACCAGAAAGGCATATTCACCGGTGAGATCCTGCCCAACGATGGAGACGCCGACAACGACCGCCCCTCCACCCGCGGCGCGTTCAATATCCGCCACAACAGCTGGCTGGCCCCAGGACTGACCACCACCATCGACGCAGGATATGTGAGCGACAAAGAGTATCTGACCGACTTCGGCAAGGGGCTCGCCATCACCAGCAGCCGACATATCGAACAGCGGGGCGATATCAACTACACCATCGGCGACTGGTCGCTGTTGGGCCGCCTGCAGGATTTTCAGACCGTCGACAAGGATATCGCCCGCATCGACTACCCCTACAGCCGGCTGCCGCAACTGCTCGCCAGTTATGAGCACGGCCTGGACGAAATGGGCCTCGATCTGTCACTGGAGGCCGAATATGTCTATTTCGACCACGTCGAGCAGGTACGGGGACACCGGGTCGCCATCTCGCCCTATCTGAGTCTGCCGCTACGGCGCTCATGGGGCCATCTGACGCCCAGAGTCGGTCTCAACTACGCCAATTATCAGCTCAGTAATACGGACGCGGGGGATAATTCCGCCCCAAGCCGGATGGTGCCGACCCTAAGCCTGGACAGCGGCCTGATCCTCGAACGGGACAGCAACTGGTTCGGCAGTGCCGCCACCCACACGCTGGAGCCACGTCTCCACTACCTCTACGCCCCTTACGAGGATCAGAGCGACACACCAAATTTCGACTCATCGGAGCTCGACTTCACCTTCTCCAGCCTGTTCCGGGACAACCGATTCAGTGGCCGTGACCGCATCGGCGATGCCAATCAGATCACATTGGCGCTCACCTCACGTTTATTGGAGAGCGATAGCGGCCGGGAACGATTCCGCGCCAGTCTCGGTCAGATACTCTATTTCGAAGATCGCAAGGTGCAACTCAACGGCACGGACGTTACCGCAACCTCGACCTCGTCGATGGTGGCAGAAATCTCCTCCCGGCTGACCACAAATTGGAGCAGTTCCGCCACCCTGCGTTGGGATCCGCATCTGGAAGGCGGCCGCATGGACAAAGGCAAGTTCGCACTGCGCTACAATACGTCTGCCGGGCAACTGCTCAATTTTGATTACAACTACACCCGCGAGAGCATTGAAGATATCAACATCTCGGCCTATTGGCCCATCGGCCATAAATACACCCTGCTGGGTGTCTGGAAACATTCCATCCTGTTTGAACGGGACATGAACCAGATCCTGGGAATGGAGTATTCCGCACACTGTTGCTGGAAACTGCGGGCACTGTTACAACGTTATGTCACAGACGCCGATGCGGAAGCGGACACCAGTTTCATGATACAACTGGAACTCACTGGACTGGGCGCACTGGGTGACAACATTCAGGACACCCTGGAAGAGTCCATTTA
This sequence comes from bacterium endosymbiont of Escarpia laminata, assembly GCA_003660235.1. Taxonomy (GTDB): domain Bacteria; phylum Pseudomonadota; class Gammaproteobacteria; order Chromatiales; family Chromatiaceae; genus QGON01. The sequence continues at coordinate 233,892 of QGON01000070.1, forward strand.
CGGTTATCAATCGGGAAATTAGATTTCATGCAGTCATCCCTTAGACCCCTGCAACTGCTGGCTACTCTGCTGTTGCTTTTGAGCACACTGCCACTCAACGCCGCAGTCGAGGAACTCGACCAAATCGTGGCCGTGGTGAACGAAGACATTATCGCCCGCAGCGAACTCGACAGCAGCACCCGCGAACTCGCCACCCAGCTGCTGGAGAAAGGCACAGGTTTGCCGGCGCGAAATATCCTGGAGCGGCAGGTGTTGGAGCGCATGATAAGCAAGCGCCTGCAGATGCAGGCGGCAAAGCAACTCGGCGTCAGCGTGGATGACGCCACCCTGTCGAAAACCATCTCCAACATCGCCAAACGCAACAACATCACCCTGGGAGAACTCAGAGACACCCTTGAGTCGGACGGCATCAATTTCACCCTTTTCCGCGAGAAACTGCGCAGAGACATCATCATCAGCCGGCTGAAGCAGAAGGAGGTGATCAATCGCATCGTGGTCACCGACCAGGACGTGCGTAACTTTCTCGCCCGCGAAGCGGGGGGGAACCGGCAACGCTCCGCCCTGCATCTGCAGCATATTCTTATCGCCACACCGGAAGGCGCGGCACCAGAAGATATCCAGGCGGCCAAAAAGCAGGCGGGGGATCTGGTCGTCCAGCTGCGGGAAGGCGCCGATTTCGGCGAGGTGGCTGTGCGGGAATCCGATGGCCGTCAAGCGCTGGAGGGCGGTGACCTGGGATGGATCGAGGCGGCCCGTATCCCCTCCATCTTCACTCAGGTGGTGGATAGTATGGAGCCGGGAGACATCAGTGATCCGATACGCAACGCCTCCGGGTTCCACATCGTTAAACTGTTGGAGACAGAAGGTGCCAAGCGCCATCTGATCACCCAGACACACGCCCGCCACATCCTGGTCAACACCAATGAGATCGTCTCAGATTCCGAGGCTCTCCATAACCTTGAGACCCTGCGAACCCGCCTGGAGAATGGGGAGGACTTCAGCACACTGGCACGCTCGCATTCCGATGACAAGGCATCCGCCATCAAGGGCGGCGACCTGGGATGGACCAGCTCCGGAGACATGGTGCCGCAATTTGAAAAGCAGATGGATACCCTGGAACCCGGTGGGATCAGCCACCCTTTTCAGACTCAATTCGGCTGGCACATCGTGCAGGTGTTGGAGCGCCGCGAACACGACAATACCGAAGAGATGATACGCACCAGCGCACGCAAGGCGATCCGCAAACAGAAGGCGGAGGAGGCCACCGACCTCTGGTTGCGCCGTCTGCGCGACGAGGCTTACGTGGAGATACATCTGGAGCAGGAACCGGGTTGAAGGCGTTACGCATCGCCCTGACCCCTGGCGAACCCGCCGGGGTCGGGCCGGATCTATGCGTGATGTTGGCCCAGGAGCCGCTGGCAGCCCCGGTGGTCGTCATCGCCGACCCTGGGCTGCTGGAGCGGCGCGCCAAACGACTGGGGCTGCCGCTGACGTTGATCCCGCATGATGCCCCGGAAGCGGAAGCCGGCTGTCTCCGGGTGTTGCCGGTTCCACTCGCTGCCGCAGAGCAGTGCGGCAGGCTCAATCCGGCCAACGCCGAATATGTCCTCGACACCCTGCGCCTGGCAACCGAAGGATGCCTGAACGGCAACTTCGATGCGCTGGTTACCGGCCCGGTGCATAAAGGCGTTATCAACGATGCCGGACACACCTTCACCGGGCATACCGAGTTTCTCGCTGAACTCACCCAGGCACACCCGGTGATGATGCTTGTGACCAAAGGCCTGCGGGTGGCTCTCGTCACCACCCACCTGCCACTGAGCGAGGTCAGCCGCCAGATCACATCCCAACGGCTCGAACGGGTCATTTCTATTCTGCATAGCGACCTGCGCCGGTACTTTGGTCTGACAGATCCCCGCATACTCGTCTGCGGCCTCAATCCCCACGCCGGGGAGGGCGGCCATCTTGGGCGGGAGGAGATAGAGATCATCGAGCCGACCCTCGATCGGCTGCGGCAGAGGGGCATAAACCTCACCGGCCCACTGCCTGCCGACACCCTCTTCACTGCCAACTATCTGCAACAGGCTGATGCTGTGCTTGCCATGTATCACGACCAGGGTCTGCCGGTGCTCAAACACCTGGGGTTCGGCAGAGCGGTCAACATCACACTGGGTCTGCCCATCATCCGCACCTCCGTGGATCACGGCACCGCTCTCGATCTGGCGGGAAGCGGTCAGGCGGGGATCGGTAGTCTGCATGCGGCCATCTCCATGACCACAGAGATGCTTAAGGCAAAGCGCAGGGTGTAATTACTTGTGATTCCGGCGTAGGGAGGGATTATCCCGGCTGCAGGATCTTTGCCTTCACCTGCATTGCCACTTCCAGCGCCTTTTGGCCCACTTTCCCGTCCACCAGCGGCGCCTCGCCACTGTTGATGCAATCGATAAAGGCCTGCAACTCGGTGTCCAGCGGCTTCACCGGCTCCACCTGCAGACGCTCGGAGACAATCTCAGGCCACTCCTCACCAGGCTGTGGCCGTGGATAGGCGGTATCAATGGTCTGCGCGATGAAGTCTAGAGATTCGTAGCGGTTCTCCTCGAACACCCGGATACGGCGCGTCGTCTTATCCGAAACCCTGCTGGCGATGATGTTGGCGACGGTGCCGTTGGCAAACTCAAGCCGGGCGTTGGCTATATCCACATGGGATGTCAGTACCGGGGTGCCGACTGCGGCAATGGAGGTGATCTCCGACTCCACCAGCGAGAGGATGATGTCGATATCGTGAATCATCAGATCTGAGACCACATCGACATCGGTCGCGCGGGCAACGAACTCACCCATGCGGTGGGCCTCGATGAAACGGGGGTTCTTGATCCGCTCCGCAAGCTTCATGACCCCTGCATTGAAACGCTCCAGATGACCGATCTGCAGCACTGATCCGGAAGCCTTCGCCAACGCCACGATCGCCTCCCCCGCCTCGACAGTGGAAGCTATCGGCTTCTCCAGCAACATGTGGATGCCTTTTTCAAGGAAGGGACGGGGGACGTCCAGGTGCAGGGAGGTGGGAACCACGATGCTGACCGCATCGACCTTGTCCAGCAGCTCGTGAAAGTCGGTATAGGCGGCACATCCGGCCTCTTGCGCCACCCGGTCAGTCGTCTCCTGATCGGTATCCACCACACCGACCAGTTCCACGTCACTCATTCTGGAGTAGATAAGGGCATGAAAACGCCCAAGATAACCCACCCCAACTACGCCAACACGCCTCTTTTCCGCCATCGTCTGTAACCCTGTTTTTCAAACAGGCGGCAATCTACCACATCAGAGAGAAAACTTGTCAGAAAACGGGGTTATCCCCGATTCAGGTTAAACCCAGACGCCACCGGCGTAGCCGAGATCTCCGGCGTATCCGCCGAGCGCATCTGTTGAGAGACGCTTAAGGTAACCCCGAGCAGGACCAACATGACCAGCACGAAGAAGAAATCGGGTTTTCGATGATGATGTTGTAATTGCATGACGAACTCCTGAAACACCATTTGCCTTGACCGAAGCATGGTTCAGTCTGTAGACAGCCGCTTTGAAACCGGTCACATTCACTATAAGAAGGGCGACAGTCGTTGTTTAAAGTGTGAAGTAAAAACAGTCGGTTATGGTTCCAGTTCACACTCCTGGAAGTCATAAGGGGTCCGACTATTTCTTTTCATCCCCCCCTTCAGTTATCTCAACGGCGCCAGCCGCAGTGAGCATCTTCACCATCCTCACATGCCCTCCCCTACCGGCAAGACTCAAGGCGGTATTTCCGCCCTGGTCCTTGGCATTCACATCCGATCCCGCCTGGATCAGCAGGGTAACCACCTTGGGGTGATTGAAGGAGGCCGCCTGCATCAGTGCGGTGGCTCCCTTTGCGTCAACGAGATCGACATCCGCCCCCGCGCTCACGAGTGCGCGAACGCTGTGCAGGTTCCCGTTGAACGCTGCCAGCAGCAGGGCTGGACGCCCAGCCGCATTTTTGCTGTCGGCATCTGCGCCCTGCGCCAGCAGGTCACGCAGCGTCTCCACCCGGCCGCTCATCGCAGCTGCCACCAGTTCCTGGGCCTGATCCGCCGCAAAAGCCGGGGAGATCAGCAGAAAGAACAGGGCAAAAAAAGTCGTTTTGCGCATCACAAACACCATCTAATCCATTTATAATAGGTGATCGGCCAGACGCCAAAAAACTTGATTCCACTGCTCACTGGCAGAATTTTCCGCCTTTGCGCCCTAGATGAAACCGGCAGAATTGATGACCCAAAAGAATCCGCACCAGATCGGCATCCAGGTCGAGACAGAGTATGTCGAGTCCCAATCCACCCCCAAGACAAACCGCTATGTCTTCTCCTACACCATCACCATTCGTAACAATGGCACCGAGGCGGCACGCCTGCTGAACCGGCACTGGGTCATCAGTGACGCCAACGGCAAGGTGCAGGAGGTGCGCGGCGAAGGGGTGGTGGGTGAACAGCCCCGCCTCGGTCCCGGCGAGTCTTTCCGCTACACTAGCGGCACCATACTCGAAACTCCGGCAGGCAGCATGCAGGGCAGCTATGACATGGTGGATAGTCAGGGCAACCACTTCGATGCGACCATCCCCCCTTTTTCTCTGGCCAGACCGGGCAGTCTGCACTAGAACCCCTGTTGGCTCCGGTCCCTTATGAGAACATCTTTTCAAAACGAACCCCTGGTGTTGGGAGCAGGCATTCTGCTGATCCTTATCCTCAGTGGCCTTGACCCAGTTGCAGACCGCCTGACCTGGCTGCTGGAAACGGTGCCGGTGATGATCGGACTGGTGCTGCTGACGATGACCTGGCAACGCTTTCCCCTCACTCCCCTGCTCTATCGCCTGCTTGCGCTGCACGCCGTTATTCTCATGATCGGTGGTTACTACACCTACGCAGAGGTTCCGCTTTTCAACACGCTGCGCGATAGCCTCGATCTCTCCCGCAACCACTATGATCGCATCGGCCACTTGGCGCAGGGGTTTATTCCCGCCATCCTGGCCAGAGAGATCCTGCTGCGCCGCTCGCCGCTACAAGCTGGCCGCTGGCTCGCCTTTATGGTGATCAGCATCTGCCTCGCCTTCAGTGCATTTTATGAACTGATCGAATGGTGGGTTGCGTTGGCAAGCGGTGAGGCGGCGGAGGCATTTCTCGGCACCCAGGGCGACCCATGGGATACCCAGACAGATATGTTTCTGGCGCTGATCGGCGCTATCATGGCGCTACTGATGTTGCAGCGGACTCACGACCGGGCGATGGCAAATCTTCTTAGCGTTAACAAGCAGTAGTAATGGAGGCATCCTAATTGGCCGTCTACGCCATTGGCGACATACAGGGTTGTTACGATGAACTGCAGCGCCTGCTGGAGTTCATCAAATTCGATCCATCTAAGGACAAACTCTGGCTGGCGGGAGACATCGTCAATCGCGGCCCAAAATCCCTGGAGGTCATGCGGTTCGTCAAATCCCTCGGCAAACAGGCCATCACCGTGTTGGGCAACCACGACCTGCACCTGCTGGCACTCTCCCAGGGTAATCGACGTCACTCCAAACACGGTACCCTCGACAAGATCCTGCAGGCTCCCGACCGCGATGAACTGCTTCACTGGCTGCGACACCGGCCGGTGATGCACCATAGCCGCAAACAGGACTTCAGCATGGTCCACGCCGGACTGCCACCACAGTGGGACATCCCTACGGCCCTGGCCCGGGCCAGGGAGTTGGAAGCGGTAATACGTGGCCCGAATTTCCACAAATTCTGCCGGCAGATGTACGGCAATGAACCAGACCTCTGGTCCACTAACCTGACCGGCATGGCGCGGCTCCGTTTCATCACCAACTGCTTCACCCGTCTGCGCTTCTGCACCCCCGGCGGCAGGCTCGCCCTGCAGGAGAAGGGTTCTCCCGACTCCCAGCATGGTAAGCTTTTGCCCTGGTATGAGATGCCGAAGCGGGCAAGCCGAAACGACCGAATCCTTTTTGGCCACTGGTCGACGTTAGGCTACCATGAGGCGCACCAGATCTGGTCTCTGGACACCGGTTGCCTCTGGGGCGGAGCACTGACCGCACTGCGCCTACGCAAAAAGAAAGCGCCCAAACCCATCCACCTGCCATGCCCCGGCGCCCTAAAACCCGGCAAAAAATGAGCAGTACCGCAATGCTTGCCTGTCCTGACACCCTGTTTGAAACACCTCGGGAGAAACCACCATGAAAGCCCACGAAATCGACTACAAAATCATCGGCCACGACATGCAGCTGGTGGAGATTGAACTCGACCCCGAAGAGACAGTCATTGCCGAGGCTGGCGCCATGACCTACATGGAGCAGCAGATCAGCTTCGAAACCAAGATGGGTGATGGCTCCGATCCTGATCAGGGCATCTTCGGCAAGATGTTCAGCGCGGGTAAGCGCATGATCACCGGCGAGTCCGTCTTTATCACCCACTTCACCAACACCGGCAGCTCGGGTAAACAGTGCGTCGCTTTTGCAGCGCCCTATCCCGGCACCGTCATGCCTCTCGACCTGTCTCAACTCGGGGGACACATTATCTGTCAGAAAGATGCCTTTCTCTGCGCCGCATTGGGCACAAAACTGGGGATCACCTTCAACAAGAAACTGGGCACCGGACTGTTTGGCGGCGAGGGCTTCATCCTGCAGAAACTGGAGGGGGACGGCCTCGCCTTCATCCAGGCCGGGGGCACGGTTGTGGAAAAGAGGCTCAACGGCGAGACCCTGCGCATCGACACCGGCTGCCTGGTGGGCTTCACCGACGGCATCGACTACAGCATCGAGATGTCCGGCGGACTCAAGTCGATGGTCTTTGGCGGGGAGGGGATATTTCTCGCCACCCTCACCGGTACCGGCACCGTCTGGATCCAGAGCCTACCCTTCTCCCGTATGGCAGACCGGATCCTGAAACACGCCCCACAAGGTGGTGGCAAGGAGCAGGGAGAGGATTAGCGCCCCCTTACTCGGCAACCCAATTTCACGCCGGGAATCTCATGCCCCCCAAGAGAGCGTCAGATCACTTCAGGCATTTTCTATAGTGTTTGATGTCAATCAAGTAAAACCACACGAATTATAAGTATAATGCAACCGTTATTTGACACCTGTGTAAGACGCAAGAGATTCACCCATTATTTTCCATCTCTAACGAACCGTGATCGGGAAGGGGTATAGTCATGAGCATGAGACCGATACGATCCATGACGATCGTCATCACCGCCTTGATCGGCAGCCTGTGTTTATCGGGACAGTCGTTCGCCGAAGAAGAACAGAAAAAACTATTCAGTGTAAAGATTGAGCACAAGGATCAATCATGCATTGAGTGCCATGTGCAAGAGACGCCGGGCATCGTCCGGCAGCATATGTCGAGCAAGATGGGCAATCCGAGTAACGCCGCTGACTATGTCGGCTGCAACGATTGCCATGGCGACACCCACAATGAGTCAGACGACGCCAATCTCGCTGAAATGCCGACCCCCGCAACCTGCACCGTATGCCACAAGGAGCAGGTCGAGCAATACGAGGCAGGCAAGCACAATCTGGCCTGGTATGGCATGAAGACACAAGCCGCCTGGCACCATCAGCCGGCATCCATCGTCAAGCAGGGTTATCGCGGTTGCTCAGGTTGCCACAAGCTCGGCACCAAGGGCCTGCTCGGCGTCAAGGAGGGCAACTCCGGACCACTCAAGCATGATGGCGGCAAAGAGGCGAGCGAGTATCGGTACGGCAACGCTCAGTGCGATGCCTGCCACACACGGCATAACTTCTCCAAGGCCGAGGCGCTCAATCCACGCGCCTGCTCCAACTGTCATATGGGTTTTGACCATCCGCAGTGGGAGATGTGGATCTCATCCAAGCACGGCATCGGCTATCTGAGTAACCCCGATGATCCCAATCATGGCGGCTATCCGAGTTGCCAGACCTGCCACATGAATGGCGGCAACCATGAAGTCCGTACGCCTTGGGGTTTCCTGGGTCTGCGTATTCCTACTAAAGAAAATGTACTGGCGCTGATCGATGTGGCGCCTTCACTGAAGGAGCAGTTGACCTCGTTGGCCGCGGCACTGCCGAGCGGCAATTTCATCGATCTCGACGACGATCCTCAGTGGACCTTCGACCGCGCCCTGATCCTGCAGGCCGCCGGCGTGCTGGATGCAAACCTGCAGCCGACCGAACGTTTCGTTGATGCCGTTATTCAAGCGGAGGTCGCACGCGGTCCCGAAGCGTTCAACGAAGAACGCAAGCGCATGAAGCTGACCTGCAGCAACTGCCACAGTAATGCCTATGTGGATGACTTCTTCAAAAGCTCGGATGACGTCCTGAAAAATGTCGATCACGTCTTCGCCAAGGGCATTGCCGCAGTGCAGAGTCTATACAAGGACGGCATACTGACGAAACCCGAAGGCTGGGAATATGGCCCTGATCTGCTGATGTACTATGACACCAAGACGGCCATTGAGCAGGAGCTGTACATGATCGTGCTTGAGTACAAACAGCGTGCCTTCCAGGGGGCCTATCATGCCAGTAACGACTACATGCACTGGTATGGCTGGGCGCCGTTGAACCGTGCGGTCAACGAGATCCTAGAGGAAGCTGAAAGACTGCGCTTCGAACATGAAGTGAAGCAGAAGTTGAACATAAAGGGATAATTCTCAACGAGTAGATCATTCAGCGGGAGCAGCTCACGCTGCTCCCGCATTTTTTTGCCATGGGACTGGTAGTCTGTCCATGCAGCAGGCTACTCTTTAGCAGGCCTGTTTCACTCATCGGCGGGAGTAATCTCGATGCGAAGCACCATCTCTTTTTCCAGCTTTCAGGCATTCATCCTCGCCACGTTGTTGGCCATCACGGGCTTTGCTGGCGCAAATGCCGCAGACGAAGGGCTTTTTGCCGAGATCCACACAGGCAAGGGCGTTATCACCGCACGACTCCACTACAAGTTGGCGCCTTTGACGGTGATGAATTTCATCGGGCTGGCCGAAGGTACGACAGAATGGACAGATCCCAAGACAGGAGAAAAAAGGAGGCAGCCCCTCTACCACGAACTCACCTTTCATTCGGTCAAGGAGTTCATGATCCAGACCGGTGATCCAACCGGTACAGGCAGGGGGGGACCAGGATATATTTTCGATGATGAGCTTCACCCACAACTCACACACGACAAGCCCGGCATTCTGTCGATGGCCAATCGCGGCGCCAACACCAACGGCAGTCAGTTTTACATCACCAAGGTTCCGGCGCGCTGGCTAGACCGCCACAGCGTGTTTGGCGAAGTGGTCTCCGGCCTCGATATTGCAAACAACATAGTCCAGGGCGATCTGCTCAGGAAAATCAACATAATACGTAAAGGCGAGGCAGCCCAGGCATTCAACGCCAAACGCGCCCACAGGTTAGCCGAGCAAAACCTGACCGCACTCAAAGAAGCGGCAAGAAAAATCATTCCTGACGCCACCTCGCCGCCGGATTCATCCAAGGCGCCGACCCATGACCAGCCCGCAGTCTCTCCCGGAAATTTTGAATTTCTCGTCATCGGCCACACTGGAATCAAGGATCTTGCCCGGCTGAACCGGGTCTTCTATTACGACCATGACGGAGCAATTGAAGTGGCCCGCAAGATTGTGCGTCTGGCCCGTGCCGATGGCGCCGATTTCACCAAGCTGATTGAGAAATACACAGACATGCCCGATAACCGGTTCCAGAGAGGGGTCAAGGATACGTTGTATCTTCCCGCTGGCTTGAAGAGGATATTCCATCTTAAACCGGGGCAGGTCAGCGATCCTGTCGATCTTTCCACTGGCGTTTATGTTTTCCGGCGTCTGCCGCATAGCTAGTACGAGGCGCACTTGAGGTTTTAAGGAATCTGCTAAGATTACACAGGTACGGGAATTGCGACATTAGCCTTAAAGGGTCTAACGCTGTTGTCGATATAGTCAATAAGCGACACAGAGCAATACAAGGTAACGTTAGTCCAGATGAAATCAGATGGCATGAATTCCAGCAACAACGCTATCCGACACCTTCCTTTGAATACGGCGTTACTCAAGGCCCTGCTGCAAACGTGGCGCGCTGAATATCCACATTCAGGCGTACTTGCCCTATTGCCGGAGAGCGAAAAAGATAATCTGCACATACTCCAGCGCTGTTGCGGTGATCAGGGCATCCCCCTCGCAGGCGCTATTTTTCCTGCCCTGTTGATCGGTAACGAATTTCACCAGGAGGGCGTATTACTGTTTCGCTTCGATGAGTGGGTGCCCAGTTTTCTGATCCCCGAGATCAATGACGGCCAATCCCCGCCAGAGGAAAAAATCTCCCATGCGCTCATTCCAGCAATCGAGGCTACAGGTCCCGACGCGGCCAAACCGTCGCTCTATATGATTTTCGATGGTTTACTGCCGAATATTGCCAGTATTCTCGATGGACTCTACCTGCAGCTATCGGATCGGGTGAGCTATGCCGGCGTCAACGCGGGGAGCGAGACTTTTCAACCCATGCCCTGCCTGTTCGACGGTGATCGCGTTGTCGGCAACGGTGTCCTGTGTCTGCTGATACCGACTCACAATGTAACCGTGCTCGAACACGGTTACACGGCTCCCAAGCATGCCATGAGTGCAACCTCCACCAAGGGAAACCAGATTCTCAGCATCGACTGGCGTCCGGCCTTCGAAGTCTATCAGGAGATCATCAAACAGGAGTATGGGATTGCCCTGACCCAAGAGAACTTCTATCACTATGCAGTGCATTTTCCATTCGGCATCCCCCGGGCCAATGAGGATCTGGTAGTACGGATTCCGGTGGCCCTGAATGAAGACGGCTCCCTGTTCTGCGTCGGCGAAGTACCGGAGAACGCCATGCTGGTTCTGTTGCGGGCGCCAGAAGCCGGGGAAGGAGACTGCATCAACCATCTTGCTGCCGGCCTGCAGTCAAACAACGGTTCGTTGCGGGGTCGCAGTATACTGACCTTCTATTGCGCCGGCCGCCGCATGCACTTGGGCGAAAACTCGCTCCAGGAACTCACGGATCTCCTGAAGGAGACAGGTGCGGCACATCTTGCAGGTGCGCTTTCCCTGGGCGAAATCGGCGGCACAGGAGAGTGGGACTATCCGATGTTCCATAACGCCACCCTGGTCTGCACCCCGTGGGGAACGAGCTGATGGAGCGAGAGTACATCCTCTCGGTCCTCTACGATCTAACCCTGACAATCGGTGGAGAGACTCAGCTGGACACCCTGTTCAGGAAGGTCTTGCAGCGCCTGCTCTACCACACAGCTTTTCCAGCCGGCCTGGTATTGACTGACAACAAAACCGAGGGCGGAACCACATACGGCCGTATCGCCACTGTCGTTGGCGACCACCTGCTGGAACAGCGCAGCGGACAGATACTCGAACTGCCCCCGACGCTGACCAACAGTTCTATCGAACTGCTCAACGCGACAGCCTTGCCCACCGACCTGAACCGCAATGAAAAATACCACTACTGCCTGAAACTCCCGATCGATGACGCCAGTCTCATCCTGCTGCTCTCTCCACACAAGCCCACCAGCAAGCTGCCACTGACGCAGATCTTCAAGCCGGTGCTGGCCAACCTCTCCAGGTCCATTTTGTTGTGCCGCAACAGTGAGCAGCTCACCCGCACCCTGGAGTCTGACCGCGATCAGGCGCGGTCAGATCTGGCAGTCGCACTGGAACGATCCGAACGCGAACGCACCCTCCTGCGAAGCCTCAATGACACCATACCTGACCTGGTGTGGCTGAAAGATCCCGATGGTATCTATCTCGCCTGCAACAGGGCGTTCGAGGGCCTGTATGGCACTACGGAGGAAAAACTTATCGGAAAATCCGATTCCGATTTCGTCAGCGGCGAATTGGCCGACTTCTTCCGCGAAAAAGATAGGGCAGCCCTAAAAGCCGGCGTTCCGAGCGTCAATGAAGAGTGGCTGACCTTCGCCTCCAATGGCTATCACGGCCTGTTTGAAACCATCAAGACGCCTCTCAAGACGGAAGAGGGCAAGATCCTTGGGGTGCTCGGTATCGCCCGTGATATCACCCAGCGCAAGGAAACAGAGCAAGCCCTGCGAGCCAGTGAGGAGCGTTTCGAATTGGCCATGCGTGCGGCCAACGATGGCCTGTGGGACTGGAATCTGCAGACCAATGAGGTCTATTACTCACCGCGCTGGAAATCCATGCTCGGGTACGAAGATCACGAACTGGAGAATGTGTTCAGTACCTGGGAGCAATTGGTTGATGTGGATGATAAAACAAAGACCCTGGCGCTAATCGAGGATTGTATGGCAGGTAAATCCGGTGGCTTTGTGACCGAGTTCCGCATGCGTCACAAAGAGGGCCATTCGGTATTTATCCTCTCACGGGCAGTCATGGTGCGTGATGACAAAGGCCAACCGGTACGCTTGGCTGGCACCCACGTGGATATCTCCGAACGCAAGGCAGCTGAACGCGCCATAATGGAGAAGGAGAAGGCTGAAGCTACTGCACAAGCCAAGAGCCAGTTCCTGGCCAACATGAGCCACGAGATCCGCACACCGCTGAATGGGGTGCTGGGTCTGGCGAAGATGGGGGAACGTGAAAACTCGCTGCAACAGTCACATGAACTCTTTCAGCGGATTGGCACCTCCGGACAGCACCTGCTGAGTGTAGTCAACGACATTCTCGATTTCTCCAAGATCGACGCGGGAAAGTTGGTAGTGGAAAATCAGCCCTTCATGCTGATGACCTCGGTGGACAATGCAGCAAATCTGATTAGAAGCCAGGCAGAAGAGAAACACCTGCTGTTTCATGTGGACGTGGCGGATAAGTTGCCGCCCTGGGTAAAAGGTGATGCATTGCGGCTGGAACAAATCCTGGTCAATATGCTCTCAAATTCAGTTAAGTTCACGGAGCAAGGTGAGGTCAGTCTGCGTGTGACGACACAGGAAAACAGCCTGCTATTCCGGGTAAGCGATACCGGCATTGGCATGTCGGAAAACCAATTGGCTCAGCTGTTTAAGCCCTTTGAACAGGCAGACAGCTCCACCACCCGCCGTTTTGGCGGGACCGGGCTGGGACTGGCCATCAGCATCAACCTGGCGAAGATCATGGGCGGGGATATACAGGCGACCAGCCGGGTGGGCGAAGGAAGTGAATTTATCCTTACCATGCCTTTTGTCCCAGCAGTCCAGGTAGACGAGCCGAATGCACCTGTCACGCCAACCACCGGGGGTCGCCTGCAGGGAGTGCGCCTTTTGGCGGCGGAGGATGTCGACATCAACCGCCTTATTTTGGAAGACCTGCTGATGGAAGAGGGCGCTCAGGTGAGCTTTGCTGAGAATGGCCTGCAAGCCCTGAAACAGTTGGAAGAACAAGGGGTGTCCAGTTTCGATCTGGTGTTGATGGATGTGCAGATGCCTGTAATGGATGGTTACGAGGCGACTCGCCGGATCCAGGAGATGGCCCCTGGGCTGCCGGTAGTTGGGCTAACAGCCCATGCCCTTGAAAAGGAACGGGAGAGGTGCTTTGCCGCTGGCATGGTGGACCACATAACCAAGCCAATCGACCCTGAACGCCTCATAGCAACAATACAGCGCCATATTACGAGACTCTCAAACGCTCCCATAAGCGCCTGAGTCCGGGTGGGGATGGTAATTGCCCCAGCAGTCTGTTGAGAATGGTCCAGCAGCATCTTTCTAAGCAGGCTATAACTGTTTTTCACGTTCGAGGGTAATAAAACTATAGGCGAAGCGGTTTTTTTCGTCAGCGGAAAAATCCTCCCGCCGGACTTCCCGCCATGCCGACAGATCAAATTCTGGAAACCAAGCATCACCCTCCACTTCCATATGCACCAAGGTGAGATAGAGCCGGTCCGCCTGCGGTAACATCTGAGCATAAAAGGCGCCGCCGCCGACAATCATGATCTCCTGCGCATCCCCCGCAGCTGCGACGGCCTCGTCGATGGAGTGAACCACCAGGGCACCCTCCGCCCGATAGTCCCGATTGCCGGTGACCACGATATGCTGCCGCTTCGGCAACAGTCCCGGCAGGGACTCCCAGGTCTTGCGCCCCATCACGATGGGCTTGCCCAGTGTGAGCCGCTTAAAATGCTGTAGATCTGCGGACAGATGCCAGGGCAACTGGTTATTGCGCCCGATCACCCGGTTCTCCGCCATCGCCCAGATCAGGGAGATGGTGGGGCTATCTCCACTCATACGGCAACCTGCGCCTTGATGTGCGGGTGCGGGTCGTAATCGACCAGCTCAAAGTCTTCGAAACGAAACCCGAAGATATCCTTCACCTCCGGATTGATGCGCATGCGAGGCAGATTGCGCGGCTCGCGGCTCAACTGCAGATCTGTCTGTTCAAGATGGTTGGAGTAGAGATGGGCGTCGCCGAAAGTATGCACAAAATCCCCCGGCTGCAGCCCTGTCACCTGGGCCATCATCATGGTCAGCAGGGCGTAGGAGGCAATATTGAACGGCACGCCGAGAAATATGTCCGCACTGCGCTGATAGAGCTGGCAGGAGAGCCTGCCCTCCGCCACATAGAACTGGAACAGACAGTGACAGGGGGGCAGCGCCATCTCGTCCACGTCCGCTGGATTCCAGGCGGTCACCATGAGGCGGCGGGAGTCCGGATTGCTGCGAATCTGCGCCACCAGTTGGCCGATCTGATCGATACTGCGCCCATCCGATGCAGGCCATGAGCGCCACTGATAGCCATAAACAGGACCCAGGTCGCCATTCCCGTCCGCCCATTCATCCCAGATGCGCACCCCATTCTCTTTCAGATAGCGGATATTGGTGTCGCCCTGCAAAAACCACAGCAGTTCGTGGATGATGGATCGCAGATGCAGTTTTTTTGTCGTCAGCGCGGGAAAACCCTCCGACAGATCGAAGCGCATCTGGTAACCGAAGACACTCTGCGTCCCGGTGCCGGTTCGGTCCCCTTTGACCGTGCCGCTATCCCGCACATGCCGCATCAGGTCAAGATACTGTTTCATGGCGCCTCTCATCCATTGCTGATCTGTTTCTATAAGCCAGGATCAGCAGCAAAATACCGAACAGTATCATCGGCAGGCTCAACAACTGTCCCATTGTCACCCAGTCGAATGCCAGATAGCCGAGATGGACATCCGGCATACGCACGAACTCCACCCCAAAGCGGAAGGCACCGTAACAGAGAAGGAAGAGTCCTGAAACTGCCATACGCGGTCTGCCTTGGGCGGAAAAAATCCATAACACCAGAAAGAGCACCACCCCTTCCAACAGCACCTCATAGAGTTGATTCGGATGCACCGGCAGCGAGTGGATGCCATCAACGGCAACCCCGACCCGACTGCAGAGATCACCCGCCTCTACGCAGGGCACCTGCATGCCCCAAGGCAAGCGGGTCACTCCCCCCCAAAGCTCACCGTTGATAAAGTTTCCCAAACGTCCTGCCCCAAGACCAATCGGAATCAGCGGGGCGATAAAGTCCGTGGCCTCAAAAAAGGTTCGCCCATACTTGCGGCCAAAGAGCCACATGGCAATCAACACTCCTAACAGACCGCCATGAAAAGACATTCCCCCTTCCCAAACTTTTAACAGGGTCACAGGATCTTCAATAAAACGGGGGAAACCATAGAAAAGTGTGTACCCGAGCCGACCGCCCAGCACCACTCCTACTACTATATAGAAAACCAAGTCATCGATTTGCGTGACCGTCCAGCCGCTGCCCGGTTTTTTTGCGCGCACGCGGCCAAGCCACCAGCCGCACCAGAATCCAACCAGGTACATCACACCGTACCAGTGAATTTTGAGCGGCCCCAGTGCAATCAAAACAGGGTCGATATCAGGATATGTCAACATTTGTGGATATAACCTCAGGAATAGAATTCATGAACTTTGCCGGAACTAATCGATTTAGCTATCGTCTACCTATATTGATGGTAAAATTATGTGACGTGGTTCCCATTTTTCAGGTTTTCTGGAATGAGATTCACAAAAAATGTGACGGCTTTTTGCGGAGTGTCAAGATTCTGCTTCCCCGGCCGTTAAGTAAGTCAGACGATGCAGTACTCCACTTCATCCGAGACCAGGAAGGGATATGACTTACGCACAGGCACAACACTTTGAGACTTATATACCAAGAAATATGGAAACACTAGGTTCAAGATTAAGAAGAAAGCGCCGCGAGCGCGGTTGGACCCAGGAAGAACTCGCCTTACGGGCAGGCACTAACCAAGCCGTGATCCAAAAGATTGAAAACGGCAAGAGCCTGCGGCCACGCAAGATCGACGAAATTGCTCAGGTACTGGACGTCAATCCAGCCTGGCTGATGTTTGGCGAGAAATCAGGCCCAGCGCTCGACGACGATGCCATCGAAGTCGCAAAAGCCTGGCAGCGGCTTCCTGAACCGATCCGCACACGTATCAAGCGTAACATTTTTGAGCAGGCGCTGCTCCACTCGTCCAAGAAATAGGGCCAGATTATCGGGGCGCTTGTGCGCCCCGGCCCGTTTTCAAAAGACCGGCAACACTCTCAGGAAGTAGCTCTTAAGGTAGGCCGTCTCCGGGATTGCCGGATGGATGGGGTGATCCATCCCCTGCTGGCCACTCTCCAACAACTGCAAGCTACGTTCCAGATGGCGCGCGCCCTGCTGTATCCTGCTCAACAGCTTTTCTCCTGACATATGATGTGAGCAGGAGGAGCTAATGAGCACACCATCCCGCTCCAACACCTGCATGCCCGCTTGATTGAGGCGCCGGTAAGCCAGCTCCCCCTCTTTTTGGTCCTTGCGACGCTTGATGAATGCGGGCGGATCGAGCAGCACCACATCGAAACGCTCCCTTGCCTGCCGCAGGGCCTTCAACACCGCAAACGCCTCCCCCTGATGGATCTGAATCCGGTCTGCCACGCCATTGCGTTCAGCATTTACCCCAACCTGCTCCAGGGCAGACGCCGATAAATCGACACAATGCACTTCTCTGGCGCCATTCCTGGCCGCAGCAACCCCCCAACTTCCTGTATAGCTACAGACGTCGAGCACTCTTTTGCCGGAAATATATTTAAGCATCCGGCTGCGATTCTCCCGCTGATCGTAAAACCAGCCGGTTTTTTGCCCTTTTTTCAAAGAAACCTGAAAGTCTGTTCCATTCTCCTCCAGCGTCAGCCATTCAGGCACCTCGCCAGCCGCTGTTTCGATCGTACTTTCCAGACCTTCCATTCCCCTGATCGAGGTGTCGTTGCGTAACAGCACACCTGCCGGTCTCAGTACCTTCTCCACGGCAGCCACGATCTCGCTCTTGATACGCTCCATTCCCGCAGTGGTGATCTGGATCACAACCTGGTCGCCATATCGATCCACGACCAAGCCGGGCAGACCATCGCTTTCACCGAAGACAAGCCGGTAGAAGGGGCTGGGGTAGAGCCGCTCGCGCAGACCCAGGGCAATCTTCAAACGATGCACCAGCAGCGATTGGCTCAACGGATGAGCACGGTCACGGCTGACAATCCTTGCACAGATGAGTGAGTGAGCATTCACATACCCCATACCAAGCCATTTCCCCCTGTGACTAAAAATCTCCACCGGCTGCCCCGGCTCGAAGCCGGTCAGGGGCGTGGCACTGATATCAACCTCATTGCTGAATACCCAGCAGTGACCGGTATGCAGACGGCGCTCACGGTCTTTCTTCAATTTCAGCGGTGCGATTTCCATGGAAATGTCTCTTGAACATTGGCAGCAGAGCAGCGTACACCCCACCTGAACCAGTAGGCCGGTTCAAGCATAGCGGAACCGGCAATCGCCTGTGCTGTAATGCCCGATCCGCTACGCTTGATCGGGCCTACAGTTTCCAGCGCGCCTCAGCTTCATCATCGCTATGGCGGGCATCCACCCAACGACCGCCTTCCGGCGTCGACTCTTTTTTCCAGAATGGGGCTCGGGTCTTGAGGAAGTCGATGATGAACTCACAGGCTTGAAACGCCTCTCCCCGATGCGTACTGGCCACGGCCACCAACACGATAGTATCTGTGGGTTTCATCTCTCCGACCCGATGAACCACGCGACTGCCCAGCAGATCCCAGCGCTGATTCGCCTCATCGACAATCGTCTGCAGCGACTTCTCCGTCATACCCGGATAGTGCTCCAGGGTCATGGTGGAGACTGTTTCGCCTTCGTTGATATCGCGCATTAGGCCGATAAAGCTCACAACACCGCCGATAGCCGGGTTCCCAGCCCGGAGGATGTCGACCTCGATATTAGGGTCGAAGGGTTCGGACTGGATTCGGATTTCGTTCATGGGCAGACGATCATCTCCATAAGCATGTTAATACCTGCACCCGCCAATAGGGGCCCGGCTCACCCCCCCGTCACGGGAGGAAAAAAGGCGACTTCATCACCATCCTGAACCTGCGTATCGGCACCAGTCATCTCCTGATTGAGCGCCATCATCACTGTTTGATCGGCTGCAAAAACGTCGGCCCAGATACCACCCCGTTCTCGCAGGCGTGTCAAAACCGCACCCAGATCCGCAAGACCCTCTGTTTCCATCTCGAGGGACTCTTTATCGAGCCGCTCCCGCAAACTGGCGAAAAAGAGCACCTTGATCATGACATCAACTCATGGAAAGAGAGAAACTGCACCGGATCACCCTTTTTCAACTGCGCCCGCTCAGGGATGATCGCCAGCCCGTTGGCCCATGCCACCGAACTCAAAACCCCTGATGAACGGCTTGGATAGAGAGTGACCACCGCTTCACCGGATTCATTGAGCACCATTCGTGCACGGGCATATTCACGGCGCTTGTCAGGCTTGTTCCAGTCGAATCCTGCCTTGGCGGTCATCGGCGTGGGAATTGCACCTTCCATCACTCCCTGGGAGCGCAGGATATAGGGACGCGCAAACACACAGAAGGTCACAAACAGGGAGACCGGGTTACCGGGTGTGCCGATGAACGGCGTCTCGCCGATATGGCCGAAAGCCAGCGGTTTGCCGGGACGGATCGCGATCTTCCACAGATCCAGCGACCCCAGCTTTTCCACTGCGGGTTTGACGTGATCCTCCTCACCGACGGAAACACCGCCTGAGGCGACCACCAGGTCAGCCTGTTCAGCAGCGCGAGCCAAGGCATCACAGGTTGCCTCGAAGGTGTCCTCGACGATACCGAGCTGAATCACCTCGCAGCCCAGCGCCTGCAGCATGCCACCCAGGGTAAACTGGTTGGAGTTGTAGATCTGACCAGGGCCCAACTCACTGCCGGGCATCACCAGTTCATCACCGCTGGAGAAGACCGCAACCTTGAGCCGGCGAAAGACGGTCAGATCCGCGACTCCGACTGCGGCCGCAAGGCCCAGATGCTGTGGACCCAGGCGGGTACCGGCGGAGAGGATCTCCTCTCCCTCTTTGATATCCTCTCCGGCAAGACGGATGTTGGCCCCTGCCTTGGGAGCATCGTTGACGACAACGTCATCGCCATCCTGCTCGCAAACCTCCTGGATCACCACGGCATCGGCACCAGACGGCACCGGCGCACCGGTAAAGATACGCGCCGCAGTACCCCGCTGAAGCGGCTCCCCGGTAGCCCCCGCCGGGATACGCTGGGAGATCGGCAGGCGGGTGGAGTCAACCTGCAGGTCGGCAGTGTTGACCGCATACCCGTCCATCGCACTATTGTTCCAGGGCGGCACCGTCACCAGACTGGCCACCGGTTCGGCCAACACCCGTCCCAGGGCATCCTCTGTTGCAACCTGCTCTGTTTCGCTCACGGCATGGACACGCGCCAGCAGGAAGTCGAGGGCTTCGTCAATGGGTTTCAGCGAAGGTCCGCTGTGGTGAGATCCGCAGTCACATCCACTCATGATTCAAAACTCCTTACACTTCAAGAAGACGGGGGAACATCTGGGCAAAATTGCAGGGCCGCGTCCGATGATCGAGTTGCGCCAGCAGGATCTTGTCCCAACCTGTACGACAGGCCCCGGTGGAACCCGGCAGACAGAAGATCAGGGTGCCGTTGGCAAGCCCGGAAATGGCCCTGGACTGAATGGCGGACGCGCCGATCTCCTCCAGAGAGATGGTGCGAAAAAGCTCGCCAAACCCCTCGATCGACTTGTCAAATAGGGGCATCAGCGCCTCCGGGGTGCTGTCGCGGCCGGTGATGCCAGTGCCGCCGGTGCTGATGATGATATGCACATCGGGGTCGGCGATCCAACGCGAGACGATGGCCCGCATCTGATAGACATCATCGGGCACGATGACTTTCTCGACCACATTGTGTCCCGCCTCGACGGCGCGATCCCGCAGGGCATCACCCGATTTGTCGGTCTCTTCGGTGCGCGAATCCGAGACGGTCAACACTGCAATATTCAGGGGCACGAAGCCGGTATCTTCAAAATGTCCACTCATGCTTTATCGGTTTCCTGTTACTGGAATGTGTAGCCGAACGCCTGCTTGAAACGCGCAGCAAACTCTTCGCGGGTAAAGATATGATTCTGGGTACCCGCCTGCTCAATCTTATAAGCCCCCATCAGCGCCGCGATCCGCGCGGTGGTCTCCCAGTCCATCCCGTTCATCAGACCATACAACAGTCCGGCGCGATAGGCGTCACCACAACCGGTGGGGTCATTGACCGCATTGACGGGGGCAACCGGGATATCGATACGCTGCTTCTTCGTATAGATGGTTGAACCCTCGCCACCCCGGGTAACGATCACCGCCTCGACCATCTCCGCCAGTTGCTCCGGTGTCTTGCCGGTACGCTCCTTCATCAACTGCAATTCATAGTCGTTGAAGGCGAGCCAGGTGGCCTGTTCGGCAAACCCAAGCAGGTTATTGCCATCGAACATAGGCATACCTTGACCCGGATCAAAGATGAACGGCACATCCGCATCGGCAAACTGTTCGGCGTGATCAATCATACCCTGGCGACCATCCGGAGAGACCATGCCGATGGTACAGCCCACGGCCTCGGTGACATCTATCTCATGGGCATTGTTCATCGCGCCGGGATGGAATGCGGTGATCTGATTGTCATCCTTGTCCGTGGTGATATAAGCCTGAGCGGTGTAGGTATTCTCGATCACCTTGAGATACTCACGGCTGATGCCGCACTCATCCATCCACTCTGCATAGGGGCCGAAATCCTCACCCACGGTACCCGCCGGTTTTCCGTCTCCGCCCAGCATCTTCAAATTGTAGGCAATATTTCCGGCACAACCGCCGAACTCACGGCGCATGTCAGGCACCAGAAAGGAGACATTCAGGATATGCACCTGCTCTGGCAGGATGTGATTTTTGAATTGATCATGGAAGACCATGATGGTGTCGTAGGCGAAAGAGCCACAGATCAGTGCAGACATGATTAATCCCGCGCAAAAATCAGAGATAGTACACCAGTGTGGAGGCGAAAGGTTAAAGGTTAAAGGCGAAAGGCTGGCACGGCCTCCTTTAGCCTTTTACCTTTTACCTTTAACCTTTCACCTATCCTTTTTCCAAGCCAAATCCAGATCACGGGCGGCCCGCACATCATCAAGCCGTCTTACCGGCAAACCATGTGGGGCAGACTTCACCTTCTCCGGGTCGTTCTGCGCCTCCTGCAGTATGGTTGTCATAATATCCACGAAGCGATCCAGCTCATCCTGCGCCTCGGTTTCGGTCGGCTCGATCAACAAGCACTCAGGCACCAGCAGGGGAAAGTAGGTGGTGGGCGCATGCACACCGAAATCGAGCAACCGCTTGGCAAAGTCCATGGTATTGACGCCCAGCTCCCGGGCCTGCCGCTTCAGGGTAAGGATAAATTCATGGCTGGCGCGCCGCTCCGGATAAGCGGCATCGAAACCGGCGTCGGTAAGACGCTTCAGCAGATAGTTGGCGTTGAGGGTGGAGAACTCCGCCACCCGATGCATGCCGTCGCGCCCCAGCATGCGGGCATAGATATAGGCCCGCAGCAACACGCCTGCATTGCCGGCAAAGGCAGAGAGCCGACCAATACTCTCCGACCGGTTATCTTCGGTCAGCCAGACATAATCCTCACCATCCTGTGCCACCATCGGCACCGGCAGATAGGGTTCCAGCCGTTCGCTCACCCCCACAGGACCGGCACCAGGGCCACCGCCGCCATGTGGCGTGGAGAAGGTCTTGTGCAGGTTCATGTGGATGACATCGAATCCCATATCACCAGGACGCACCTTACCGAGGATGGCATTGAGGTTGGCACCATCATAATAGAGCAGCCCGCCAGCCTCATGGACCAGACCGGCGATCTCTTTGATGCGACGTTCGAACACGCCCACCGTGGAAGGATTGGTGAGCATAATGCCTGCGGTCTGCGGTCCCAAAACACCTTTCAGTGCCTCGACATCGATATCCCCGTTCGCACCAGTGGGGATCTCCCGCACCTTGTAACCGCACATCACCGCCGAGGCGGGATTGGTGCCGTGGGCCGCGTCCGGCGCCAGAATCTCGTTGCGGACGTCATCGCCCCTGGCATCGTGATAGGCACGGATCATCGCCACCCCGGCGAACTCCCCCTGGGCGCCCGCTGCGGGTGAGAGTGAAACCGCAAACATGCCAGTCGCCGCTTTGAGCATCTCCTGCAGCTCGTACATGCAACCCATGAAACCCTGGCTGTGAGTCTCCGGCGCCAAAGGATGGCGCGCAAGGAAACCGGGCAAAGAGGCAAGAGTGTTGCTGGCCCGCGGGTTGTACTTCATGGTGCATGAACCCAGCGGGTAGAAGTGGGTGTCGATGGAGAAGTTCTTCTGCGAAAGCTGGGTGTAGTGGCGCACCACCTGCATCTCGGAGACCTCGGGCATGGCCGCTGACTGACGGCGGCGAAACTGCGCCGGAATCCCCTCCATGTCAGCCAGTTGCAGCGGCGCCTGGGCAGTTGCACGACGACCCGTGCGGCTTTTTTCAAAGATCAACATAGTCGTATCACCAATCAGGTTTCAGCTTGCAGGGGGTCTGGATACGTGCGTTGATCACCCGCTCCAGTTTACTGCGATATTGCTCGATATCCTCATCGCTGCGCATCTCGGTGGCGCAGACCAGAACAGCATTGCCGAGTTCGGGATAGTCGGCGCTCAAATCGAAACCGCCCAATACGTTGTGGGCCGCCAGGGAACGCAGCGCATCCTTCGTCTCCAGCGGCAGGCGCAGCACGCGTTCATGGAAGACCGCTCCCTTGAAAACCGGACCGACGCCAGGCAGCGCACTCAAGACCTTGACCAGCTTCGAAGTGTTGGCGTGGCAGGCAGCCGCAACCCGCTCCAGGCCTTCCGCACCCAACAGCGACATATGGATGGTCGCCGCCGTGACCATCAGACCCTGATTGGTGCAGATATTGGAAGTCGCCTTGGAGCGGCGGATATGCTGCTCGCGGGCTTGCAGGGTCAGGGTGTAACCGGTCTTGCCGTCGAGGTCGAGGGTGCGGCCAATGATGCGCCCCGGCATCTGGCGCACCAGCTTCTGAGCACAGGTAAGAAAACCGAAATAGGGTCCGCCCGACGCCAGGGGCGCTCCCAGGGGCTGTCCCTCGCCACAACAGATATCCGCCCCCTGTTCACCCCACTCGCCCGGCGCTTGCAACACCGCCAACGCCACCGGATTGGCCACTGCGATAGCCAGCATCCTGTTGGCGTGCGCCCAGTCGGTCAGTTCATCCACCGACTCCAACACCCCGAAGAAGTTGCACTGGGGTATGACCAAAGCCGCAAAATCCTCACCGGCATACTGCTCAAGTACCAATGAATCCGTCTGTCCGCTCTCCATATCGAAGGGCAGTTCCACCAACTCTATGCCCTGATTACGCACGATGGAGTGGACCACGCGCCGATAGGCGGGATGTAGTGAGCGGGGAATCAGGATGCGCTTGGATTTCGACTTGCGGTTCGCCCGCACCGCCATCAACACCGCTTCGGCCAGGGCGGAGGCCCCGTCGTAGAGAGAGGTATTGGAGACATCCATGACGGTGAGCGCCGTCATCATCGACTGGAACTCATACAGCAGTTGCAGGGTACCCTGACTCGCCTCCGCCTGATAGGGGGTGTAGGCGGTGTAGAACTCACCCCGAGAGGCAAGCTGCCAGACCGCGGCCGGGATATGGTGGTCGTAGGCACCAGCGCCGATAAAACAGAGCGGCTGCCCATCCTGGCGGGCGCGGGCGTTCATCAGCCGCCCGACCTCCATCTCCGACATCCCCTGCGGGATCTTCTCCAGCTCGCCACAACGCAAGGCTGGCGGAATCTCGTCGAAAAGGGCTTCGATATCCGGCGCACCGATGGTCGCCAGCATGGCCTGAATATCAGTTTCAGTATGGGGAATGAACGGCATGGATCAGGACCTGTCTTTAAGCGTCTTCGGCAACCAGGGCATCATAACCCGCCGCATCGAACAGACCTTCCAGGTCCGCCGCGTCAGAAAGCTTTACCTTGAAGATCCAGCCTTCACCGAAGGCGTCGTCATTGATCTTCTCAGGGGCATCATCCAGCGCCTCGTTCACTGCGATAATCTCACCACTGACCGGACTATAGATATCGGAGGCAGCCTTCACCGACTCCACCACCGCGCACTCAGAGCCAGCCTCGACGTTGTCGCCCACCTCGGGCATATCCACGAAGACCAGATCTCCCAGCAGCTCCTGGGCGTGGTCGGTGATACCGATGGTGACGGTGCCGTCACCCTCATTCTTCACCCACTCGTGGGACTTCGCATAGCGCAGTTCGCTTGGTGTATCACTCATCTCTAGTTCCCCTTCAATATTGAAATGTCGTACCGGATTGGAATTCTATAACGAAATGCAGGTTTTGCCATTCCGCACGAATGGCGCTTTCACCACTTGCGCAACCACCCGCTTGCCACGGATCTCCACATCACAGGTTTCGCCGATCCCGGCGCTAACCCTGGCAAAGGCGATGGATCGTCCGAGGGTCGGCGCAAAGCCGCCGGAGGTAATCTCGCCGATCTCTGTTTCACCGGCAAAAACCTTCAGATGGTTGCGTAGCACCCCGCGTCCGGTCAGCAGCAGTCCGACGAAACGGCGCTTGCCAGTAGCCTTGCGTTGCGCCTCCAGAACGCTGCGCCCAACAAAGTCACGCTCGACGGGCTCCCAAGCCACGGTCCAGCCCAACCCGGACTCCAGCGGCGAGACGCTCTCGTCCATGTCAGAGCCGTAGAGATTCATCCCCGCCTCCAGGCGCAGGGTATCCCGCGCACCCAGACCGCAGGGGACGACACCCGCAGCCGCCAGGGCCTGCCAGAAGCCGGGGGCTTCACTCTCCGGCAGCATGATCTCAAAGCCGTCCTCGCCGGTATAACCGGTACGGGCAACGAACCAGCCATCGCCAGGGAGCGCATTGAAGGGTTTGAGTGCCGCGACATTTTCGCGCATCTCCGCAGGCAGCAGGGGCAGCGCCTTCTCCCGCGCATTCGGCCCCTGCACAGCAATCATCGCCAGATCGCGACGGGGGGTTATACGCAGGTCGAAACCCTCAGCCTGCTTTTTCAACCAGGCCAGATCCTTCTCCGTGGTGCCGGCATTGACCACCACCCGATACCAGTCGTCCCGCAGAAAGTAGACGATCAGGTCATCAACCACCCCGCCTTGCTCATTCAACATGCAGGAGTAGAGCGCCTTGCCTGAATCCTTGAGCCGCTCGACATCGTTGGCAAGCAGACGTCGCAGATAGGGACGTGCGTCCGGCCCCTCCAGATCGACCACGGTCATGTGGGAGACATCGAACATGCCCGCATTCCGGCGCACCTGATGGTGCTCCTCTTTCTGCGAACCATAGTGCAGCGGCATCTCCCAGCCGCCAAAAGGAACCAGGCGGGCGCCCATCGACTTGTGGGCCGCATAGAGGCAGGTCTGTTTGTCCATCGTGATCTCCAGATCATAAACGCAAAAGGGCGGCGCAGGACTACTGTTCTGCGCCGCCCCTCTGTCCAAAACCTGAGAGTTTGCAGCCACTGGCCGCTGCCCCGTCGGTGGGTCTAATGACCACTCTCCAGAGTCGACCCTAGTCCCCGCGGTCCTTTTGCCTGAGCGATTCCGGGCGGATTGCGCCTTCGGCGTCGGTGAAACCGATCTCTCCCGCGGGGGTTGGTCGAGGAGCGAACTATACCGCCCTGCCCAGGGAATTGCCAACCCCAGCTCCACTGCACTTGAACCCACCTACCTTTGTTGGGTCATCGCCTCACCCTATTCAGCTACCGACGCAAAAAGCTGATAAATATCATGAAATTACGCCATCCAGCAGTTTTTTTCCTAATTTACGAAAATTTCTCAAGAAATATGACACGCCACCGATAGCTCTCTTTAAGTAGCCGGTGAGACTGGCAGGCATATCAATAGTCATAGCGGATAAAGCGCGTCTTTATTCGAGGAAACCGCAAAATGAAATTCATAGCCAATCTGAAACTCTCCCACAAACTGGCACTCATGGTGCTGGTGCCGCTGATTGTAATGATCGGGTTTGCGGCCACCCAATCGATCTCTGCCTTCTCATTGCGCCAGACCACTATCCAATTGCAAACCATAAGCGAACTGAGTGTCAATATCAGCAACCTGGTGCATGAATTGCAGAAAGAGCGCGGCATGACCGCGGGCTTCATCGGTAGCGGAGGGAAAAAATTTGGCAACACCATTAAAGGTCAACGCCAGGCGACGAACCAAAAACACGAAGTCCTGAAACAGTTCCTGGAAACATTCGATGGCTCCGCACTGGGATCAAAATTCCAGGACAGCCTTGGAAAAACACTGGAGCGCCTGAATCAGCTTGAGAACAAACGCAAGGCAGTCGATACCTTTACACTGAAACTCGGCGATGCCCTGGGCTACTACACCGGCAACAACGCAGCACTGCTCGGACTGATCTCAGAATTATCCACCCTCAGCCCCGAGAAAGAACTGGCGATCATGACTGCGGCCTACGCAAACTACCTGCAGGGCAAGGAGCGGGCCGGCATCGAGCGGGCCGTCATGTCCAATGTATTTGCCAAGGATCAGTTTATCGGCGGCCTGTTCAACAAGTTCATGTCTTTGATCACCGTACAGAACACCTACCGGGATGTTTTTTTCTCCCTGGCAAAAGAGGAGAACAAGGCGTTCTACAAGAACTCCCTGCAGGGTGAATTCATCGATGAGACCGAACGGATGCGCAAAGTTGCCATCAATAAGGCCACATCCGGCGGCTTTGGTATCGATGCGGTCTACTGGTTCAAGATGCAGACAGGCAAGATCAACCTGCTGAAAAAGGTAGAAGACCAGCTCGCGGTCGGGTTGCGTATCAAGGCCGATGAACTCAAGGCCGGTGCAACCATGGAACTGGCGGCCTCTCTACTGATCGCACTGCTGGGGCTTGCGGTCTCTGCCGGCCTGGGCTTCTATGTCGGACGCGGTGTCCGGCAGCAGTTGGGAGGCGAACCCGGCCATATCGAAGAGATTGCCAACCGCATCGCCAACGGCAGCCTCGACATGAAACTGCAGTCTTCAGGGGCAACCGGCATCTACGCCGCCATGATCACCATGCAACAGCGGTTGTCGGAAGTCATCGAAAGAGACATCCAGTCTATCGTCGACTCCGCACGCGCAGGAGATCTGAGCGGCAGGGTCCCACTGGAGGGCAAGCAGGGTTTTTATGAAAAACTCAGTTCCGGTGTCAATGACCTGGTGGAAGTCAGTGAGAGTGTCATCGACGACACCCAGCGGGTATTTGGCGCGCTCTCCCGGGGAGATCTGAATGAACGTATCGAACGGGAATACAAAGGCTCCTTCGACCAGCTGAAACAGGATGCCAATGCAACCATCCTCAAGATCCAGGAGGTGATAGAGGGGGACATACAGTCACTCGTGGATGCGGCCCGCTCCGGAGACCTGACTCAGCGTATCGACCTGGACAACAAGCAGGGTTTCTTTGCGACATTGAGTGGCGGCATCAACGAACTGATCGATTCCGTGGAAAATGTTTTCAGCGATATCGCCCAATCCATGCACGACATGGCCAAAGGCGATCTAACCAAACCGATAACAAGAAACTATCAGGGTACCTTCGATGACCTGAAGCAGGACATCAACCAAACCATGATCAACCTGGAGCAGATTGTTACCCAGTTACGTGAATCGGGCGATGTAATCACCACCGCCTCGAGCGAGATCTCCTCCGGCAACAACAACCTCTCATCCCGTACCGAACAGCAAGCCAGTTCACTGGAAGAGACCGCCTCCAGCATGGAAGAGTTGACCAGCACGGTGAGGAACAACGCCGACAATGCGCAGCAGGCCAATCAACTGGCCGCCAACGCACGCCGCACCGCCGAAGCGGGTGGTGAAGTAGTGCGACAGGCGATAGAGGCCATGGAGGCCATCAACCAATCCAGCAGCAAGATCGCTGAGATCATAGGCGTCATCGATGAGATCGCCTTTCAGACCAACCTACTGGCCCTCAACGCCTCTGTCGAGGCCGCCAGAGCCGGTGAACAGGGGCGGGGTTTCGCGGTTGTTGCCACTGAGGTTCGCAACCTGGCCGGCCGCAGCGCAACGGCAGCCAAAGAGATCAAAGAGCTGATCCGGGACAGCGGAGAGAAGGTAAAAGTGGGCGCAGAGTTGGTCGACCAGTCGGGTGAAAACCTGGAAGAGATCGTCAATGGCGTGAAAAAGGTCGGCGACATCGTCTCCGAGATCGCCGCCGCCAGTCAGGAACAGTCTGCCGGTATCGATCAGGTCAACATGGCGGTCACCAGCATGGACGAGGTGACCCAGCAGAATGCCGCACTTGCGGAAGAGACGTCAGCCGCAGCCGCCTCGATGAGCGAGAAGGCGCAGGAGATGGATCAGCTGATGGGGTTTTTCACTGTCTCCGGCAGAAGATAATAATTGGAATCGCCACTGGTGCGCCTTCAATGGAATATTGATGGCGCACCAGACATCCCCACTCCGCCAGCAGCTCACTGTCGCGTAACAAACAGGCCGGAGGAGGTGAATCGTCTCATAGGATCTGCATTCTTAAATCCGCCGTACTGTGCTTCCCTCACAGTTTTTCACAGCAGTTTTTCCGTAGACTGTGGCTAATTTAATGGATACCAAGCTGTATTTGGAGATCATCATGCACCAACGTATCGCGCTTTCCGGTTTCTCTTTTTCCCTTATGCTCGTACTGCTTGCAGGATGTGGCGGCGGTGACACTGGCACCACAACCGCCAGCCGACTGGACCTTGGCATTACGGACGCGCCAGTGGATGGCGCCGACGCTGTGTGGGTCGAATTCAGCGCAATCGTCCTGCAACCGGTGGATGGGAACCGGATCACCATCCCGCTGGAAGACGCAAACGGCAACCCGGTCACCAAGCGAATCAACCTGCTGGACTTGCAGGGCGGCACCCGTGACATGTTACTGGAGAACCAAGAACTTCCCAGCGGTACCTATAGCTGGATGCGTCTGATGGCCAACGCGCAAAAGGACGGTGTGCTGGACTCCTATATCACCATCGCAGGCCAGGACTTTGAACTGAATGCCCCGGGTAGCCAGAACACCGGCATCAAGATCAATACGCCATTCGAAATCACCGCAGGCGACGGGAACGATCTCACCATCGATTTCGATCTGCGCAAGTCTGTCCACCAACCCAAAGGTCAACACCACTTGGGAACCCCTGTCTATTGGCTTCGCCCCACCCTGCGCCTGATGAAAACAGCCACCACCGGCACCATTTCAGGCACTGTTGATCCCGTCGTCTTTGCGGGTGAGGCCTGTGACGGCAACACTGTGGGTTATTACGCTGTATATGTCTTTAGCGGCGCCGGTGTTACCCCCATCGATGTCGATGTCAATGATCTGGCAATAAACAACCCGGTCACCACCGCTGCCATCTCCAACGACGGCAACTTCACCTACACTGCCGCCTACCTGAATGAAGGGACCTACACAGTGGCTGCAACCTGTGCCGCTGACCAGGACGATCCCGAACTGGATAATCAACCGGGCAATCCACAGGCTAATCCCGTTGTCACCTTCGTCGGCACTGCCGATGTCAACGTTACCGCGGGCGCTGAGACGCTGCACCCCATACTCTGATCCAAACGGGTCGACTCTGCTGTAGGTCGGGTTAGTCACGCGCCGGTACTAAAGCTTGGGATTGGCACCGTGTTTTGTGCACGACGTAACCCGACAAACTGCGTTGCAGGTCGGTAGGCTGGGTTTTGTCGGATTACGCTGCGCTAATCTGACCTACGGCTTAGATCTGTCCCAATCGCGCCGCGCCAGCTTTGGCAACTCCCCCACCATCCCCATCGCCCGCCGTACCACGATCTGTTTGAGTGGACCTGAATGGTCCACCAGGCTCAACCCCAGATTGCGGGCCAGCTTGAGGGGCAGCACCTCGTTGCTGAAGAAACGTTTGAAAAAATCCATGGCGCCGAGCATGCCCATGTTGGCCCCTTTGCGCGCCCGCTCATAACGGCGCAGGGTGGCCAGCGAACCAATCTGGCGTCCCGCCTGCCGGGCCTCGATCAACACCTCCACCAGTTGCGCCGCATCGAGAAAACCAAGATTCACCCCCTGCCCCGCCAAGGGGTGGATGGCATGGGCGGCATCTCCCACCAGAGCCAACCCTTCACGGATATAGGTCTCCGCATGTCCCAGGCGCAGGGGAAATGCCGCTCTCGGCCCCACCTCAAGCACCTCCCCCAGATTCTGCTCACTGGCCAGCGTCAGTTCCCGGCAGAAGCCGGCATCGTCCAACGCCATCAACTCCCTGGCCAGCAAGGGGGAGGTCGACCAGACGATGGAGCAGCGCCCGTCGTCGATGGGCAGGAACGCCAGGGGGCCGGCAGGCATGAAACGCTGCCAGGCGGTATTCTGATGATGTAACGCGGGGCGCACGGTGGCGACGATGGCGTGCTGATCGTAGTCCCAGCCCCAGGTGCCGATCGCCGCCATCCTGCGGATCAGGGATTCCCGCCCATCCGCGCCCACGACCAATTTTGCCTGCAGAGAGGTGCCGTCCTTCAAAGTCACTGAAGGCGCCGGTCCCATCTTGAGGCCGGCCACTTCAGCCGGGCAGTTCCGGGTCACATTCTCATAGGTTGCCAGCCGCTCCCAGAGCGCCAGCTGAGTGACCCTGTTCTCCACGATATGGCCGAGATTGGACTCGCCGACGTCGTGACAACTGAAGTGGATGCTGCCATTGCCCCCCGCATCCCAAACATGCATATCGCTATAGGGAGAAACGCGCATCTCGCACATGCGATCCCACACCCCCAGGTTTTCCAGCACCTGCTGGGAGGCCCGCGTCAGAGCGGAGACCCGCAGATCAACCTCATCATCCGGCCAGTCGGTTTGCGGCGCATGCAACTCCAGCACACAGACATCGAAACCGGCATCTGCCATGGCGCAACCGAGGGCACTGCCCACCATGCCGCCACCCACGACGATCAGATCAAAACTGTCTCGTTGTTCAGACAAGGGGAATACCTCGCGCCAGTCGCGGCAGCCGTCCGTTCAATCCCATAAACTGACGTGCCACCCGGTGTTTCAGCCCCGGCACTGTGTCCAGACCGAGCAGGCTGAGATTGCGCGCCATGCGCAACGGGGTCAGAGGATTGGCAAACAGGCGCGCCAGGGTATCGGTAATCATGGCTACCGCATTCTGATCCCGCTGCCGCCAATCGGTATAAGACTGCAGCAGATCCATGCTGCCAGGATCACCCTGCTCTGCGGACGCGTCAGCCAGAAGATCGGCAAGTACAGCAACGTCGCGAATTCCAAGATTGAAACCCTGGCCGGTAACCGGGTGTACCGTGTGCGCGGCATTGCCGATCAGCGCGATACGGGGACGCACATGCTCATTGGCCTGTCGCAGTTTCAGCGGATAGGCAAAGCGTTTGCCACACTTTGTCAGATGTCCCAGACGATAACCAAAGCGAGTCTGCAAACGTTCCAGGAAGGCGGCATCGCCCAGCGCCATCAGCTCAGCGACCTGTTCATCTTTTGCCGTCCACACCAGAGAGCTGCGCCCCTCGGTCATCGGCAGCATAGCCAGGGGGCCGCTATCGGTAAACCGTTCATAGGCGATCCCCTGGTGAGGCCGTTCGGTAGTGATATTGGCAATGATGGCAGTCTGGCCGTAGGTCTGCTCTTTGGATGAAATCGCCAGGCGGCCTCTTACCGCCGAATCGCCGCCATCCGCTGCGACCAACAGCGCTGCTGTCACCCGCCGGACAATACCCGCCTCATCCAGACTCACATCGACTGAATCATCAGAAACGGAAAAGCTCTTCAGGCTTGCAGGACAGCGCAGATCGATATCCGGCTCCTGTTCCAGATCCTTGAGCAGGGCCTGCCCCAAAGCACGGGCGGTGGCGACATAACCCAGCGCCTCCACGCCCTCATCGCGATTGTTGAGCCGGGCAAAACCGAAGTGGCCACGATCAGAGATATGGATATCGGAAATCGGCTCCGCCTCAGCGGAGAGCCCCTCCCAGACCCCCATGCCCTGAAGTATCAATCGGGTTCCCCAGGAGAGGGCGATCACCCGGTCGTCGTAGCTCGGCTGGAGATCGGAGTTGAAGGGCCAGGCCTCCACCACACCGATCTTTAATCCCAGTCCACTAATGGAACGGGCAAGGCTGGCGCCCACCATGCCGCCGCCGATAATGAGAACGTCGTAATCGTTTGCCATCTCAAGAGGCCACCAGGGTTTCGAGTTCGGCCACTGTCTTGGGCGTGTCTTTGGTCAGCAGATCGCAACCATCCTTCGTCACCAACACATCGTCTTCAATCCTGATGCCGATGTTCCACCACTTCTTCGCCACGCCTTTGGTGCCGGATGGGATATACAACCCCGGCTCGATGGTCAGGACCATGCCCGGTTCGAGCAGCCGCCAGGTGCCATCGACCTTGTAATCCCCCACATCGTGTACATCCATACCGATCCAGTGGCCGGTGCGGTGCGGATAGAATTTCTTGTACTTCTCTTCACGGATCAGCTTGGGTACCGAACCTTTAAGGATACCCAGCTTGACCAGACCCCGGGTCATGGTGCGCACTGCGGCCATGTGTGGGTCGTTCCAGTGGCTACCCGGTTTCACCTTGGCGATGGCTGCCCCCTGCGCCGCCAACACCAGCTCATAGAGTTGCCGTTGGGGTTCTGTAAAAACGCCATTCACCGGATAGGTGCGGGTGATGTCGGAGGCGTAACACTCCAGCTCACAACCGGCGTCGATCAACAGCATGTCGCCATCATTCAACTTGTCCCGATTATCGATATAGTGCAACACACAGGCGTTGCCGCCGCCGCCCACGATAGGCGTATATGCCTGTTCACGCGTACCGAGACGGCCACACTCGGCAAGGAACTCCGCCTCCAACTGATACTCCCAGACATCCGCACAGCAGGCCTGCATCACCCGTTTGTGCGCCTTGGCGGATATCTTCGCCGCCTGCCGCATCACCTTGATCTCGGAACGGCTTTTATAGAGCCGCATCTCATGCAGATAGTGATCGAGGGCGATGATCTCCATCGGCCCCTGGCCACCACTGCGGGATTCACATCGAATCTGATTGATCCACTCCAGCAGGCGCTTGTCCAGATCAGGACTGCAGCCCATGGCATAATAGACCCGGTCGGTCTGCTCCAACATGCGCGGCAGGATGTCATCGAGATCGCCGATAGGGAAAGAGTCATCTGCATCGTAGTTGTCACAGGCGCCCTCCTGGCCGGCCCGTGGACCATCCCACTGTTCCATCTTGGGATCCCGTTCACGATTGAAGAGGATGTACTCAGCCTGCTTTCTGCCGGGAATCAGCACCGCGACAGCCTCCGGTTCAGGGAAACCGGTGAGGTAGAAAAAATCACTGTCCGGACGGTAATGGTAGTGCACATCACGATTGCGCACCTGCAGCGGTGAGGTCGGCAGGATTGCGATACTGCCCGGACCCATGATGCGCATCAGTTCACGACGACGCCGTTTGAACTCACTCGCTATCATTACCCTTCTCCCGCTTGCCGGTCAGTGCCTCCCGGATCAGTAACACCGCCACCCGCAGAAACTCCTCCAGCTCGACATAGGCCAGCTCGGTCTCTTCTCCCAATTCAATATCTTCATGGTCGAGGCGGGTAAATTCAGTGATATCCCGAATCGCTTCTCCTGCCTCATCTTTCAACTGGGCTTCAGTGATACCCGCCAGCCCCAATCCATAGAGATAACCCTGACACCATTCACTCAATGCCTTGGCGCGTACCTCGATCTCCAGTTCGTCATCCGGCAGAAACGGCGTAAAGTTCAGGTCTTCCCCTTCGATGTAACCCTGGGTCGACTGATAAAGTTGACCCAGTAACTGCCTGGCTTCAACCACCAGAAGATCATCATCCGAGCGATCCTTGAACAGTTCGACAAACCAGGCAGCATGGGCATCAGAATGGCCGGCACAGAGTATGCCGCTGATCACCCCATGAATCTCACTCGCGCCAACATCCAGTCCGATCGATTGCAGAACCTGATCAAAGCGTTCGAACTGGGGCATTGCGGGAGTATCGCTCATGCAGATTTCCGTTACTTATTCTATATATTGAAGAAGAAGCATAACATGAGCTGTAAAGATTGACCGTTCCCTAGGCGCCCTCTATATTGGGGAACATGATCGAAGATGAGATGAAAGAGAGCACAGAACTCGACCTCAGAAAACTTGAGCTTCAGATTGAAGAACTCATCCAGGCCTGCGCCTATCTGAAAGATGAGAATAAATCCCTGCGTACTCGCCAGGATCGCCTGGTGGCAGAGCGCGCCTCTCTGATCGAGAAGACTGAACTCGCCCGCACTCGGGTCGAGGCAATGATCACCCGCCTGAAGTCCATGGAAGCCCCACAGTGAGTGAGACACAGACTCCCATCACCGTCCTGATTCTGGATAAGGAGTATCGCGTTACCTGCGAGCCGGGGGAACGCGAATCTCTGATCGACACCGCACGCTTTCTCGATGACAGGATGAGAGATATCCGTAAGGCGGGACGGGTCATCGG
This sequence comes from bacterium endosymbiont of Escarpia laminata, assembly GCA_003660235.1. Lineage (GTDB taxonomy): Bacteria > Pseudomonadota > Gammaproteobacteria > Chromatiales > Chromatiaceae > QGON01. The sequence continues at coordinate 268,904 of QGON01000070.1, forward strand.
CACAGAACGCATCGCAGTCATGGCCGCACTCAATATCGCCCACGAATTATTGGAGCAGCGCAGCAGCAAATCCAGCGATGTGCAGAATATCTCCCGCCGCATTCAAAATTTGCAGGAGAAGATCGAAATCGCACTGAATTCAAGCAACCAACTGGAACTTTGACCCATTTAGGTTTAGCCTATAGGTAGATGACCCCCGCCGTGTTCGTTAGTGACCCGGGTATTTTCTTGAGCCTAATTAGTGCCCTGGGAACAAAATGTCGATGCCGGTGTGCATGTCCGCCTCGTAGCGGGAAGCCTGAAGCATCCCTGCTGTTCCCACTTGAACCTACCGGTTCAAGAACAATGGTTTGCGACGGCACATGTGGGGGTTGTCTCTTTCAAATCACTCCCCTGCCCCGATGAATACAAAAGCGCTGCGCCACGCGGCCCGCACCCGACGGCGCCAATTGAGCAACCAGACACACGAAGCCCACAGCCTGCAGCTGAAACACCTGGCTTCGGCGTATACCGCATTCAGGCACAGTCACCGCATCGCTTTCTATTTTGCTGCTGATGGAGAGATAGATCCAGCCCCTTTGGTAGAGCACGCACGCCATTCCGGTAAGCGCTGCTTCTTCCCCGTCCTGCGTAACCGCCCATCGCGATCCCTTTGGTTCGCGGAACATAAAATAGAAGGTCGACTGAAAAACAATCGATTCGGAATCCCCGAACCTGCATCACACCATAAACATATTTCCATGCCCTGGGGGCTCGACCTGATCTTCGTTCCACTGGTTGCTTTTGACACCCAAGGTAACCGGCTTGGAATGGGGGGCGGCTATTATGACCGCACACTCGCATTCAGAAAAAATCGTCGTCACTGGCCCGGACCAAGACTGGTTGGACTTGCCCATGAGTGTCAAAGAGTCGATGACCTTCAGGCGAAACCGTGGGATATCCAACTGGACGCGATCATTACCGAACAGAAAGTTTACTCGTTTCGATAGCAAGAATATTTTCACTGAATGCACACTAAGTACAATCCACTATGCCAAATCATGCAACGAAACAGTAAGACCTGTTTTAAGTGTTCATCTTTATAAACATCATATCCAACTAACTCTATTGTCTTCAGTGTTAAGTCAAAAACAACATGCACCATCGCTCATAACAGTCATCTTTAATTAACTCTGAAGCGCGTGATTTCACTCTCATCTTCTGCTTAAACTCAATTAACAGACTGTATTAAATAAGAAAAAACGTATTTATTCTGGATTTTTTTTCAAGCTGACTTATACTCAGTGCATCATATGGGGTAGATGTCTCTGGAGGACACATTATGGCGAAGAAAAAAACCGCCAAAAAGAAGGCCGCTGTAAAGCGAAAAGTTACCACCACAAAAAGAGTGGCTGCCAAGAAAAAAGCATCTACCAGGAAAAAGTCAGCGGCAAAAAAAGGCGTCTCAAAGAAAAAGGTAGTCACTAAGAAGAAGGTTGCCGCCAAGAAGAAGGCAGTGAAAAAGAGAGCCACCAAGAAAAAGGTTGCTGCCAAGAAGAAGACAGTAAAAAAGAGGGCCACCAAGAAAAAGGTTGCTGCCAAGAAGAAGACAGTAAAAAAGAGGGCCACCAAGAAAAAGGTTGCTGCCAAGAAGAAGACAGTGAAAAAGAGAGCCGCGAAGAAAAAGGTTGCTGCCAAGAAGAAGACAGTGAAAAAGAGAGCCGCGAAGAAAAAGGTTGCTGCCAAGAAACGAGCAGCGAGGCCGCGCAAGGTCACACCGCGCAAAAAGGTCACCCAACAATAGGGCCGATCTGATCACCACCTAAAAAAACGCCCCATGAATCATGGGGCGTTTTTTACATCCCTGAAAAAAACCGCGTCAATCAACACCCGCAAAGAGTTGATATGCCGGATTATCGCTCTCTTCCCAAAAGGTGTAACCCAGGTCCTTCAGCATCTTCCTGAAATCACCTCTTTCACCCAATGGAATCTGTATACCCATCAGTACACGTCCATAGGCTGAACCGTGATTTCGATAGTGGAACAAGCTGATGTTCCAGCGTTTGCCAAGATTGGCCAGAAAATAGAGTAATGCACCAGGGCGCTCGGGAAATTCAAACCGCACCAGCATCTCGTTTTCAACACCCTTGGCATGTCCACCCACCATATAGCGGATGTGCAGTTTTGCAGTTTCATTGTCGGTCATGTCGACAATGGGATAGGATTTTTCCTCGAACCTGGCGACCAACGCCTCTCTCTCCCGATCCCCACCACTCAACTCCACACCGACGAATATCTGTGCAGTGCGGTCACTGGCATAACGATAGTTGAACTCAGTGATGCTGCGTTTGCCTATTACTTTGCAAAACCGATGAAAGCTTCCCGGCTGCTCAGGAATCTGCACTGCAAAAAGCGCCTCTCTTCGTTCGCCGAATTCCGCTCGTTCAGCAACATGGCGCAGACGGTCAAAATTGATGTTGGCACCGCTCTCTATGGCGATCAGATCAGCCCCTTTGATTCCTTCACGCTTCACATATTTTTTCAGACCTGCAACAGACAATGCACCAGCAGGCTCAGCAATCGTTCTCGTATCATCAAAAACGTCCTTTATCGCGGCACATATCTCGTCTGCACTGACCAGAATCACCTCATCCACAAGCTTGCGGGCCACTCGAAAACTCTCTTTTCCTATCTGCCTGACTGCCACGCCATCCGCAAATATTCCCACCTGCTTAAGTTTGACCCGACGCCCAGCCTCCATCGCCCGATAAAGCGTCGGCGCGTCATCCGGTTCAACACCGATAATCTTCACCTCGGGCCGCACATATTTGACATAGGAGGCAATCCCCGCAATCAAACCCCCACCGCCCACCGGAACAAAGATTGCCATCGGCGGCTCGGGATGCTGCCGCAACAACTCCATCCCAATCGTGCCCTGACCCGCAATCACCTCCGGATCATCAAAGGGATGAATGTAGGTCAATCCCTTCTCCTCCGCCAACTTCTGGGAGTGGGCATAAGCTTCATCATAGGAATCACCGAACAATACGATTTTGGCCCCAAGGTTACGCACTGACTGCACTTTGATGGGCGGCGTCGTACGCGGCATGACAATAAGCGCCTGAATCTTCAGCTTACGAGCCGACAGCGCGACGCCCTGGGCATGATTACCCGCCGATGCAGCAATGATCCCCTTCTCTTTCTCCTCCGGCGAAAGACTCTGGATCTTGTTATAGGCTCCCCTCAACTTGAATGAGAAGACCGGCTGCAGATCCTCCCGCTTCAAAAAGACCCGATTCTCCATCCTCGCAGAGAGCAGCGGCGCAGGATCCAGAGGCGTCTCATGCGCCACGTCGTAGACCCGCGCGCGGAGGATTTTTTCTATATATCGCTGTGGCATTATTCTATTCCAATGTGAAGTTGCCGCACCTGACATCAAAGAGGCGCATCGGTATGATAACCCCCAAAATCCGATAAACGTAAGACAATATCGACCAAGCAGTCGACAGGGCTTCTAATCCGATGCCCATAGCTTACAGTCGTTAATAGAGGAGTTAGCCAATGAATGCAGACGAAATGAAAAAAATGGCCGCAGAGGCCGCGCTGGAGTATGTCGATGGCGGCACAGTCGGTGTGGGTACCGGTTCAACGGTCAACCATTTCATCGACTACCTGGCCACCATCAAGCATAAAATCGAAGGCGCGGTTTCAAGCTCCGAAGTTTCGACCGAACGGATGAAGGGCCACGGCATTCCGGTGATGGATCTTAACGCTGCGGGTGAACTCGACATCTATGTGGATGGCGCAGATGAAGCGGACCACAATCTGGCCCTCATCAAGGGCGGTGGTGGCGCGTTGACCCGCGAGAAGATCGTCGCGGGTGCCAGCAGAAAGTTTGTCTGTATCGCAGACGGCAGCAAACTGGTGGACATACTGGGCAAATTCCCCCTGCCGGTGGAGGTCATCCCCATGGCCCGCAGCCATGTGGCCCGCCAGTTGGTCAAGCTGGGCGGCACCCCGGTCTGGCGCGAAGACTTCATTACCGACAATGGAAATGTCATCCTGGATGTTCACAATCTGGAGATCATGAAACCCATCGAGATGGAGAACCGCATCAACGCCATCGCCGGCGTGGTCACCAACGGTCTCTTTGCCATGCGCGGTGCTGACGTGTTGATCCTGGGCACCGAGGAGGGCGTCAAGATAGTGCTGCCTAAATAAGAGGGCCGAGGTTGATAGGGCCGAGGGCCGAGGATCGCAACCTTGTCCCTTGTCCCTTTTCATCAGCTCAAAAGGCAGCTCAAAAGGGGACAGATTTATTAATCCCGCATTCTCGGCCGGCCCTGCTGCCTCCACTCAACCCGGCGCCCAAGAATCGCTTCAACCTGGTCAATAAATCCACTATTTCCAGTGAGTTGGCTACGTTGGGCGGCTTCACGGATTTTCTGCCATTCTCCATCGGGTACAGCTGTTTGCATAAATTGTTGATATGCAGCTACCCATCCGATATCCCCCTTTCCGTGTTTATTCTGTCCTGGAATCGGATCCAGCAGGGGGGTTGATGCTTTGCCAATGCGTTCAGAATAACTGGACCAGGGATACTCTTCTGGTGTCGAAACCATTCTAGCTCTTACTGGATTCAGCTCGACATATCTCATACATTCAAACAGATAACCGTTCGTATCGACCGGGCTGGATTTGTAACGACTTTCCCAGAGCGTGCCGCTTCTGTCCTCAATCCGATTTCTATATCGAGTCTGCCTGCCGGCAAGTCGCTTCATTAGCTGCGCAAGCCCCTTTTCTGCCGATGGTTCAAGCAGCAAATGGACGTGATTCGTCATCAGGCAATAAGCATAGACACGCACCTCATAGACCCGCTTGAATTCAGCCAGGCTATCAAGGTAGTAGAGATAGTCCTCCTGCGCGGCGAAGACAACCTTGCGATCGTGTCCACGCTGGACAATATGATGAGGAAATCCAGGCAGCACCACTCGTCCCTGTCTTGGCATAGTATCCATCCTTGGTACTAATTCAGTTTTTTAGAATCTTTATCTTAAACGATCTGTAATTGAATGACAGGTTCGGATTTATTACGTAATAACGAAAAATAAATCTGTCCCCTTTTTCAAAAATAAATCTGTCCCCTTTTTCTCTGGTCTGGGTCTGGATTTGTTGCGTAATAACGGAAAAATAAATCTGTCCCCTTTTTTTGCTTTTTTGTCCCTTTTTTGCTTTAAATAAGAGGGCCGAGGTTGATAGGGCCGAGGGCCGAGGATCGCAACCTTGTCCCTTGTCCCTTTTCATAAGGCAAAAAAACGGGGCCCGAAGGCCCCGTCTTCAACCACTCACTAAGTAAGACTTAGAAGTTGTGGCTCAACTGCAGAGAGATAACGCTGCTGTCGGTGCTTGGTGCACCAGCTGCGTCGTCTACGTCACGAGCATTGTAGAGAACCTGTGCATCGGTACGCTTGCTGAAGCTGAACTGGTAGCCGATAGCATAAGTATCGAAGTCGGTACCTGCGGTGTTGTCGAAGTCAGCAGAACCGTACATGCCCTTGATGCGGTGCATGCCCATGTCGTATGCGCCAGAGATCTGGTAGGTTGCCTTATCGTCGTTGGCAGTACCACCGATGTCGGAACGCTTCTCGTAAACACCGGTCACGCTGATGTTGTTCCAACCCAAGACACCACCGCCGATGCGGAACTGAGTCTCGTTCTCAGCAGGTGCGCCGAAGTTATCTTCATCAAGCTGCTCGTAAGCGATGGCGCCGTAGAAAGGGCCATTGCTGTACATACCAGCGATGGAGTAAGCGTCCTGGAAATCTTCGGTGCCCAGAATCTGAACGACTGCACCAGCAAGGGTGAGACCGGAGAAAGAGGGAGAGATGTATGCGATGGCACCGTCAACGCGACGATCCATGAACAGGTTGGTGTGGTTGCCGCCCTGATCGTAGTCAGCAGCGGTATCTGCGAACAGATCCAGTTTGCCGGTGGACATCTTCAGAGGAGTGTCGTGACGACCGGCAACAGCAGTACCGAAACCACCAGCCAGACCAACAAAAGCGTTACGACCAGACCAGTTGAATGCAGAACCTGCAGCCATGCCGAACTCCATCTGGTAGATGGCTTTCAGGCCGTTGCCCAGATCTTCGGAACCCTTGATACCAAGACGGGAAGCCTGGTCCTGCATACCCCAGGAATCAAGGCCATTGTCGACATCCCACTTGTCAGAAGCGACACGGACCTTACCGTAGATGGTGGAATCAGCCATGGCAGCCGCGGGGGCAACCAGAGCAGCAGCAATTGCGAAAGAAAGGATTTTCTTCATTTTTTAAAAACTCCAAATGAGTTAGGGATAAATTCTGTACGTTCGCTGGCAATATTAGATAAGCCAACTCTGCATTGCAAGTCTTTTTTGTAAAAAAATCACATGTGGTAATTTTGTTGCAAAAAAAGCACACCCAGCCCGTGGCAGCCAACTAAAATCCAATAATTCCGTCAGTTACCATCACTTCCTCGAATTCCCACCAAAAATTATCCAGCAACATTTGACCATCTGCAGGTAAATTATTGTCTCAGGCACTCGCATTCCAGGAATAGTGACGTAAAGAAAACAGGGCCAAGGGATAAGGTGGCGATCCTCGGCCCTAGGCCCTATCAACCTCGGCCCTAAAACAAAAAACCCGCCGAAGCGGGTTTTTTATTTTGGCTGGGGATAGAGGACTCGAACCTCTACAAACGGAGTCAGAGTCCGTTGTCCTGCCATTAGACGAATCCCCAATTTTATTTAGGGCCAAGATTATAAGGGCCTAGGGCCGAGGATTACGGCCTTGGTCCTTTCCGCCGGCGCTTCGCTCAATGTGTGCGATTAAGCCATATATCATTTTAGAAATCTGTATTATTTCTTCAGATTTTTCAAGGCCTACTTTATGATCGATCAAACCTGACTCTATGCCGATCAGGATTTGTGTCCAGGCTTCATAGCTGGAAGCCTTTGCAATCCGAAGAAAGTGGATGCGCTCTTTGACTGATTCCCGCCCATAACCTTCAGCTATGTTTGAGGCTATGGAAAGCGCCGATCTTCCCAACTGATCCCTGAAGCCAAAATTGGCACAGCCGCCAATCAGTTTGTAAATGTCTGCCGAGAGCCGACAAGCCCTCTTCCACACATCGAGTTTTTTCAGGGCATCCATGCCCCTCTCCTAGGCCCTCGGCCCTTAAAACCTCGGCCCTATTTTTATCGTTTGGAGAACTGAGGACGCTTGCGCGCCTTGTGCAGACCAACCTTCTTGCGCTCAACCTCACGGGCATCACGGGTCAGGAACCCGGCTTTGCGCAGACTAACGTGGAGCGACTCGTCAAATAAATCAAGAGCACGCGATATGCCATGACGAATGGCACCCGCCTGACCGGTAGTACCGCCACCCTTGACTGTGACCTTGATATCAACCTTGTCACGCGTGTCTGTGACATCCAGCGGCTGACGCACGACCATACGCGCTGTTTCACGGCCAAAATATTCGTCCAGAGGACGATTATTGACAACGATACTGCCGCTGCCGGAGGTCAGGAAGACCCGGGCTGCTGAACTTTTGCGGCGGCCGGTGCTGTAATGAATATCTGCCATCGGTTTTACCTGATGAAAATGGTGATCAGATGTCCAGCGACTGAGGCTGCTGGGCCTGATGAGTGTGTTCGGGACCTACGAAGACGCGCAGCTTCTTGAACATGGCGCGACCCAGAGGATTCTTAGGCATCATGCCTTTGACGGCATGCTGAATCACCCGCTCCGGCGCCTTGTCCAGCAGCTTTTCCAGGCTGATCGACTTAAGGTTGCCTATATAACCGGTGTGATGATGGTAAATCTTGCCCGACATCTTGTTGCCGGTCACATGGATCTTCTCCGCGTTGATTACAACGATGTAATCCCCGGTGTCCACATGAGGGGTATATTCAGGCTTATGCTTACCGCGCAGGCGGCGTGCAATTTCAGTGGAGAGGCGACCGAGGGTCTTGTCGGTTGCGTCCACGAGGTACCAGGTGCGGCGTACCTCAGCCGGTTTTGCACTAACGGTTGTCATACCGAGTCGCTCCAATGGAGAACTATTATCGTCCGAAAAAGACGGCGAATAGTACCGGATGATCCGACAGGAAACAAGACCTCATTCGCCGCCGGCAAAAAAAAAGCGCAACGGAGGACGTTGCGCTTAAATATAACCACCATTTTAGGAGGATGGAGGAGTACTGACACTTGCCATCAGCAGGTAATCAGTATGTTAGAATTATCTGATATTATTATTGACGTGTCAAGCTCAGCGAACAACCCGGCTAACATCTCTTTGGACTTTCCCCTCCGGGTCTGAAAAAATTGCGCCCTTCCCCGACAACACAATAAACCTTAATAAGAAGAGATGCTGATCGACTCACTTGCCATTCTCGTTGGACTTGCCATCCTGGTTTGGGGCGCCGATCGCTTTGTCATCGGTGCCGCCGCTCTGGCCAGCAACCTGGGTGTGTCAGCGATGCTGATCGGTCTCACCATCGTCGGCTTCGGCACATCCGCACCGGAGATACTGGTCTCGGTCGTCTCCTCGCTTGACGGCAATCCCGGCCTCGCAATCGGCAACGCACTGGGTTCGAATATCGCCAATATCGGCCTGATCCTTGGCACTACCGCGCTTATCGTCCCTCTGACCGTCCACTCCAGCATATTAAAGAGGGAGTACCCCCTGCTGCTCGGCGTGACCGGCCTCAGCCTGCTGCTCATGCTGGACGGGGAACTGAACCAGCTTGACGGCGCGATCCTGATTGTCGTCCTGGTCGCCGTGCTCGGCTGGATGATCCGCGCCGCTAAAACCGGCTCTCCAACCGACCCGATAGCCGACGAGTTCGATGCCGAAATCCCTCACGACATGCCCACCCGTCGTGCGATCTTCTGGCTGATTCTCGGGCTTATCTGCCTGCTGGTGAGTTCACGCATGCTGGTCTGGGGGGCAGTCAACATCGCCACCACATTCGGCATCAGCGATCTGGTGATCGGCCTGACCATCGTCGCCCTGGGCACCAGTCTGCCCGAGCTGGCGACAAGCATTACCAGTGCCCTCAAGGGAGAGGACGACCTTGCCATCGGCAACATCATCGGTTCCAACCTCTATAATCTGTTGGCGGTTCTGAGCCTGCCAGGACTGATTGCACCGGGAGCCTTTGCCGAAGCCGCACTCTACCGGGACCAACCCATGATGATCGGGATGACCCTTGCCCTCTTTGCCATGGGCTATGGTTTTGGGAAACTGAAAGGGCAGATCAACCGCATCGAAGGCTTTTTGCTGCTGCTCGCTTTTATCGGCTATCAGACACTGCTGTTTTTTACGTTAAGCTAAGTCAATCACCCATTGAGGGGAATCAATGAGACAAGGCAAACCGATCACCCCGGAAGAGGCCGGTAGACTCCGAAGCCTGGGACTGGCAGTGATCGAAACCGAAGCTACCGCCATCTCATCGCTGGCGGCGCGCATCGACGATGATTTCGCCCGCGCCTGCAGCTATATGCTCGAGTGTCCCGGTCGCATAGTGGTCATCGGCATGGGAAAATCGGGGCACATCGGCAGCAAGATCGCCGCCACCCTCGCCAGCACCGGCAGCCCCGCTTTTTTCGTCCATCCCGGTGAAGCCAGCCATGGCGATCTCGGCATGATCACCAGCGGCGATGTGGTGCTTGCACTCTCGAACTCAGGAGAGACCGGCGAACTGCTGACCATCCTGCCATTGATCAAGCGCCTCGGCGTGCCGCTCATCAGCATGACCGGAAACCCGGAGTCCACATTGGCTTGTGAAGCGGAAGTCAGCATCGACGTCAGCGTGGAGAAGGAGGCCTGTCCGCTGGGCCTCGCCCCCACCTCCAGCACCACCGCTGCACTGGTAATGGGTGACGCCATGGCGATCGCCCTGCTTGAGACACGGGGGTTCACCGCCAAGGACTTCGCCCTCTCCCATCCCGGCGGCAGTCTCGGACGACGCCTGCTGCTGCACATCGGTGATATCATGCACACCGGGGATGCGCTTCCAAAGGTTTCCACCGATGCCAGCCTGAACACAGCACTGCTCGAGATGTCATCCAAAAGCCTCGGCATGACTGCCGTCGTTGACGGGCAGGGAGCGTTGGCGGGAATCTACACTGACGGAGACCTGCGCCGCACCCTCGACCACAAAGTGAACATTCACGAAGCGGGTGTGTCGGAGGTGATGACCGTAAACTGCAAAACGGTGGTACCGGAGATGCTCGCTGCCGAAGCCCTGCAGTTGATGGAAGAGAACAAGATCAGCGGCCTGCTGGTGGTAAACGGGCAAGGTGAACTGGTTGGCGCATTCAACATGCACGACCTGCTGCGTGCCGGTGTTATGTAGAGGCAGGGCCGAGGTTTTTAGGGCCAAGGGCCGAGGAAGGGAGAAGAGGTACAACTTACCCTTGCCTTGGCCCTCGGCCCTATTAACCTCGGCCCTATATATTCAGGAGAGAGAAAGTGCAGGACATCCAGGAAAAGGCTCGCAACATCAAGCTGGTGATATTCGATGTCGACGGTGTGCTCACCGACGGCAGTCTGTTCCTCGGCGATGACGGGCAGGAGTACAAGGCGTTCAACTCCCGGGATGGCCACGGCATGAAGATGCTGCAGGCCAGCGGTGTGGAGATCGGCATCATCACCGGCCGCTCCTCGGAAGTGGTGCGCATCCGCATGGAGAGCCTGGGGATCAAACATGTCCACCAGGGCAAGCTGGATAAACTGCCCACCTATCTCCAGTTGCGGGATCAGCTCGGCCTGAGAGACGAAGAGGTCGCCTACGTGGGGGACGACGTGGTCGATCTGCCCATCATGCGCCGCGTCGGTCTCGCCATTGCAGTCAATGATGCCCACCCCTTCGTGCTCCAGCATGCCCACTGGCAGACCCCGCATGCAGGAGGCCGCAGCGCCGGGCGGGATGTCTGCGAACTACTGATGGACGCCCAGGGCAATCTTCAGTCTGCGCTGGAAAGCTACCTTTAAGCCGTTACGCAGGTGAATCGTCATACGCTCTCCATCGTCCTGTTCACTACCGCCATTGCGGGACTGAGTTGGTGGCTGGCGGAGATAACAGAACCGAAGCAGCCGCGCCAGCAGGTCGAGGGACACCATCCCGACTACTACGCCGAAGACCTCACGATCACCACCTACAGTGAGGCAGGCACCCCAAAACACCGTCTGGTGACGGAGCGTCTGGCCCACTTCGGGGACGACGACAGCGCAGAATTGGAACATCCGCATCTGTGGATGTATGATCCAGCCACCCCGCCCTGGAAGCTGCGCGCCGAGCAGGCTCTCATCACCAACAATGGCGAAAACATCTTCCTTCCGGGCAAGGTTTTCATAGACCGGGAGGAGCAGGGGAAAAAGCGCCCCTATCACATCATCACCTTCGACCTGAAGGTACAACCCAAACTCTCCTACGCCGAAACCGATGGCGCATTCCGTCTCGACAGCCGCCGGGACTGGGTCACCTCCATCGGCATGCGGGGCTGGTTCAAAGAACCCGCCAGAATCAAACTACTATCCGAGGTACGAAGCCGTTATGAAACCCAATAACCGGCTCTTGAGTCTACTGCTCGCCCTCTCCCTCTCCATGCCGGTCCTCAGCCTCGCACTCAGCACCGACAAAGATCAGCCGATGTATCTGGAGGCGGACAGCGTGGACATCGATGACGCCAAAGGCGTCAGCATCTACGAGGGCAACGTGGTCATCACCCAGGGCAGCACCAAACTGTGGGCCGACAAGATATGGGTCTATCGTGTTGATGGCGAAACAGAAAAGGTCTTCGCCATCGGCAAGCCGGTGCGCTTTCAGCAGCGCATGGACGACAGCGACGAGGTAGCCCGCGGACAGGCACTACGGGCCGAATACTATGCCAGGAAGGATGAGATCTACCTGATCGGGGAGGCGCTGCTGGAACAGGGCAAGGATCAGTTTCGCAGCGACCGCATCACCTACCTGCGTGGAAAATCCCAGGTCAAGGCAGGCGCCAGTGCCGCAGGCAAAAAGCGGGTCCGGGTGATCATAGAACCGAAGAAAGTTGAACAATGACCCAGTTGCTCGCCACCAACCTGGAAAAGCAGTATCGCGGCCGCAAGGTGGTTGACCGGATTTCGCTGGAGGTCGACAAGGGCGAGGTGGTCGGGCTGCTCGGCCCCAACGGAGCAGGCAAGACCACCTGTTTCTATATGATCGTGGGTCTGATCCCGGCGGACGGCGGTAGCGTCATGGTCGACGGACGTGAGGTCACCGATCTGCCGATGCATAGCCGTGCCCGGCTCGGCATCGGCTATCTCGCCCAGGAGCCCTCGGTCTTTCGGCGGCTCTCAGTAGAAAACAACATTCTGGCCATCCTGGAGACCCGCAAATCGCTGAAAAAAGCGGAACGCCAGGAGATCTGTGACAGACTGCTCGATGAGTTCGGTATCGCCCATCTGCGGGATAATATGGCCATGAGCCTCTCCGGCGGCGAACGGCGGCGACTGGAGATCGCCCGGGCACTCTCCATCGAACCCCGTTTCGTGCTGCTGGACGAACCCTTCGCCGGAGTTGACCCCATCGCGGTGCTGGAGATCAAAAAGATCATTCTGCATCTGAAAGAGCGAGGCATCGGCGTGCTGATCACCGACCATAATGTGCGCGAGACCCTCGACATCTGCGATCGCGCCTACATCATCAACGCAGGCAGCGTGCTGGCAGAGGGGACGCCGCAGGATCTCCTGACAAACTCTGAAGTCCGCTCTGTCTACCTGGGAGAGCATTTTTCCATGTAAGGAGATCGATTTTTCCACAAATTTCAAGCGGTTACTCGTCTCGGTTCAGATATCAAGCCAGCTGCCGACAAGTTCAATAACGATTTCATGATCCAGAACAACTGAAAGCTGCGATAAAGTTTTCCGCACCTTCCATTTTTGGCTAGAATGAAATTAGGAAATCCATACAAATAACGTACCAGGTTTTGATAATCACCTGCAGATGAAGCAAACCCTTCAGCTCCGACTCGGACAACACCTCACAATGACGCCACAGCTGCAACAGGCTATCCGCCTGTTGCAGTTGTCCACGCTCGACCTCTCCCAGGAGGTACAGGAGGCCCTGGAGGCAAATCCGCTTCTGGAGACCGAAGAGGAGTTTGAGCAATTCAGCCAGAATAGTGACGAAACGGCGCAGAAGCCTGAAAAACAGGAATCCACCGCCGAACCGCTCAACGACACAAACAACGAACGAGAGGTTCAGACGGAATCTCCAGAGATGCCGGAAGAGCTGCCCGTGGACAGTGAATGGACCGATGTCTACGATAGCTATACGCCACCCAGCAACAACGGCTCTGCCGAGAGTATGGACAGCGATTTCCTGGCCCAGCGAGGGCAGGCGCAAACACTGCAGGACCATCTGCTCTGGCAGTTGAACCTCACCCCCTTCTGTCCTACCGATCGCGTCATCGCCACCATGGTCATTGATGGCGTCAATGAAGACGGTTATCTCACCACCAGCCCCGAAGAGATCCTCGAGACTTTGGAGGACGAGGAGATGACCCTGGAGGATGTGGAAGCGGTACTCCATCGAATTCAGGCATTCGACCCCCCCGGCGTGGCCGCACAGGACCCCCGTGAGTGCCTGCTGATTCAGCTGCGGCAGCTGCCTGAAGATACGCCATACCGGCAACCGGCCATCCGCCTCTGCGAGGATTTCTTCAAACTGCTCGCCAGTCAGGACCAGGCTCAGATCAAGCGCCGCATGAAGGTTACGGACGACGAACTCAGCAGCATGACCCAACTGATTCGTTCCCTGCATCCTCATCCCGGCAGCCTGATTGCCGAGTCGCAACCTCAATATGTCACCCCCGACGTCTTTGTCACCCGGCACAACGGCACCTGGCGCGTGGAACTAAACCCGGAGGCAGCCCCCCGTCTGCGGGTCAATACCGACTATGCCAAACTGATCCGCCGCGCTGATTCGAGTAAAGATAACACCTTCCTGAAAAACCACCTGCAGGAGGCCCGCTGGTTCATCAAGAGCCTGTTGAGCCGCAACGACACGATCCTGCGGGTTGCCTCCAGGATCGTCGAAGTCCAACAGGGCTACTTCGAACACGGCGCCGAGGCGATGAAACCCCTGGTGCTGCGAGATATCGCCGAGGCGCTGGAGATGCATGAGTCGACCATTTCACGGGTCACCACGCAGAAATATATGCACACGCCCCGCGGCACCCTGGAGTTTAAATACTTCTTCTCCAGCCATGTCAGCACCAGCGCCGGCGGCGAGTGCTCAGCCACTGCAATCCGCGCCTTGATCAAAAAACTGATTGCCGCCGAAAAGCCATCAAAGCCGCTCAGCGACAACAAAATCGCCACTATACTGTCAGAACAGGGCATCAATGTTGCCCGCAGAACAGTGGCCAAATACCGCGAGTCGATGACGATTCCGCCATCGAATGAGCGTAAACGCCTGATATGAATACAGGCAGAATGATGGAAAATCCCATCGGAAACAGGAGTTAACTATGCAAATTAGCCTGACCGGTCATCACATCGATATTACTGACTCTCTGAAAGACTACGTCGACACCAAACTAGAAAAACTTGAACGTCACTTCGACAACGTCACCAACGTGCATGTCATCCTCAGTGTGGAGAAACTGCGTCAGAAGGCGGAGGCGACACTGCACGTCAACGGCGCGAACGTTTTCGCGGACTCCGTGCAGGAAGATATGTATGCAGCCATCGATTCCTTGATCGACAAACTCGACCGCCAGGTAATCAAACACAAGGAGAAAATGAAAAATCATCGTGGCAGTGGCGTGGATCTCAAATACGCTACCGAAGAATAGACGCGAAGCGTGGTCTGCATGTTTCCCGACGGCTTTATTGTTGTGGAACGCATCGGTTGTCAGATCGAAGCCGGCAGCAAGAAGAGGGTGCTGGAGGAACTCGGCCGACGCCTGGCCCGGGAGATTCCGGCGCTGACTCAGGACAGGGTCTTCGACAGCCTGCTGCAGCGTGAGCGTCTGGGCAGTACCGGGCTGGGCCGGGGCATTGCCCTGCCCCACGCCCGCATGCCACAGGTAACCAACGCTATCGGCGCTTTTATCCAGCTCCAACAGGGGGTCGATTTCGACGCCGTGGATGGGCAACCGGTCGACTTGGCCTTTGCCATGCTGGTGCCGGAAGAGGCGACTGATGTGCACCTGCAGCTTCTGGCTAAATTGGCTGCCATGTTCAGCGACGCCGGTTTCTGCGACAAACTGCGGCAGACCGGAACGGCTGAAGATGTTTTCGAACTCATCTGTCTGCGGGATGGTGCCGGCACCGGTCAATGAATCCACCCGTCACCCTTTATGATCTAATCAGCCAATACGGTACAGAACTTGCGCTCAGCTGGTTTCGCGGCCGGCAACCTGTTGATCGCCATATTCACCCAGCGGATGAGCAGGATGATACCCAGCCCCCCGTGGGTCCGATGAACATGATCCGGCCCAATCGGATACAGGTCATAGGCCCACAGGAGCAGCGGCACCTGCAGTCGCTTGACGAGGCCCACCACCGAAAAAGCCTCAAACGACTATTCGGCGCCAATCCCGCAGCCATTATCTTTTCCAACAGCTGTACACCCAGCGACGATTGCTTCCAACTCGCCACAAAAAACGACATCCCCCTCCTAGTCACGCCAACGGGAGACCATGAGATCATCACTCGGTTGCAGCACCTGCTCAATCAACGCAAATCCGAAACCACACTGGTACATGGTGTCTTCCTGGAAGTACTGGGCAAGGGGGTCCTGCTGAGCGGCGATGCAGCGGTAGGTAAAAGTGAGCTGGCCTTGGCGCTGATCTCCAGGGGACATCGTCTGGTAGCCGACGACGCCACCGAGATCACCTGCATCGACGACAAAACGCTAAGCGGCAGCTGCCCTCCGGTATTGAAGGATTTTCTGGAGGTCCGGGGCCTCGGCATCCTCAATATCCGCGCCATGTTCGGCAACTGCGCCGTCAAACCCCGCAAGAACCTGCATCTGATCATCGATCTGCAGTGTCTCGACGACGATGAGGTGGCGCAGATGGACAGACTCCAGGGCAGCCATTCATTGAAAAACCTGCTCGGCGTCGACATCCACCAGACAATGCTGCCGGTGGCAGCAGGGCGCAATCTGGCGATCATGGTGGAGACCGCGGTCAGACAACACCTGCTACGTATCGATGGTTACAATGCGGCTGAGGATTTTGCCCAGCGGCAACGCCATTTCATCGACCAGCAGCAGGATTAATTTAATTTCAAGTGCAAAATATCTGCTGCGGGATAGGCTTTTAGTTTGTAAAATGCCACTCTGGATTTTCAATCTGGCGACAGATTGCGCTACCCTACCCATATTGCGGCCTTCACAAGAATTCCAACGTGCAGTTAAGACATGACAGCTGGCATCAGACTTCTCATCCTCACTGGGCTCTCGGGTTCAGGAAAATCCATCGCCTTACACACCCTGGAAGACCTGGGTTACTACTGCATCGATAACCTGCCGGTCTGCCTCTTCGAGGCTTTCTCCAAGCATTTGATCGAAAAACCGGAAGAGATCTTTCAATCCACCGCAGTGGGTATCGACGCCCGCAGCCAACCCGACCAACTGGGCAGACTGCCAAAAATGGTCGGCAAGATGCGTGAGCAGGGCATCAACTGCGAGATGATCTTTCTCGAGGCGCAGAGCGAAACCCTGATCAAACGCTTCAGTGAAACGCGTCGCAAACACCCGCTCTCCACTGCGGACATCTCCCTGGATGAGGCCATCAAGCGTGAACGGGTACTGCTCGAACCCCTGATCAGCAACGCCGACCTCTGTATAGACACCACCCACACCAATCTGCATGAATTGAGGGACCTGATTCGTGGCCGGGTGAGCGGAGACAAACGACAGGTATCACTGCTGGTCGAATCTTTCGGTTTCAAGCACGGTGTACCGCGTGATATCGACTTCGTATTCGATGTGCGCTGCCTGCCCAATCCGCACTGGCAAGCAGAACTGAGGCCCTTCACTGGTCTGGACGGGCCAGTAGCACAATTTCTGGAAAACAGTGAAGACACCAGACAGATGCGAGATGACCTGATCCGTTTTCTGGAGGAGTGGATACCCCGCTTCGAGGCGGACGGGCGCAGCTATCTCACCATCGCCATCGGCTGCACCGGCGGTCAACATCGATCGGTGTTCATTACCGACCAACTCTTCCGCCATTTCAAATCCCAGGGCCGCAACGTACTGAGCCGTCATCGGGAGTTATCATGAGTATCGGCCTGCTGATCATCACCCATAACCAGGTCGGACACACTCTGTTACAGACCGCCATCAACATGATGGGGATCTGCCCGCTCTCCACCGAGGTGATGGCAGTCACCACCGACTGCGACCCGGACGATCTACGCACCACAACCCAGAGACTGATCGCTCAGCTGGATCAGGGAGACGGGGTGCTGGTACTCACCGACATGTTCGGCTCCACCCCGAGCAATATCGCCTACGATCTGCTGGATGAGGGACGAATCAACGTGGTGGCGGGCATCAATCTGCCGATGCTGGTGCGGGTACTGAACTATGCACCACTCGACCTGAAAGAGCTCACCAGCAAGGCGATCAGCGGCGGCAAGGACGGCATTGTCTGTTGCCGCAAAGCGGAAACGGCATAAATCCTGAAGGCCGGAACTTGCTGCTGCTCAAGGCGTAGGCACGATCAAGCGCAGCGGATCGGGCGATCCAGGCTTGATGGAACACAATGAATGTTACCGGTTCTGCTACGCTTGAACCGGCCTACTTCAGGGATATCGATAACTCGCTGGCCATGATGGGCTGAACAGTCCCATGCAAATAAGTCTCTGCGCCTCTGCGATCTTTGTGTTCACAGGAGCACTTCTGGACGAACACTAGTCTAATATTGCCTGAATATCCTGACCTACAGCGCACCCGTCAATGGACAACCAAAGGCCATGATCCTTAAAGAAGTTACCATCATCAACAAGCTGGGCCTGCACGCCAGGGCAGCCGCCAAACTGGTAAAATGCGCCAGTCGCTACGGCAGCGAGGTCCACCTGAAACGCAACGATCAGCAGGTCAATGGAAAAAGCATCATGGGCGTCATGATGCTGGCGGCGAGTCAGGGCTCCACACTGAGTTTAACCGTCTCAGGAGAGGATGAAAACGAAGCATTTGATGCCATTGAGGCGCTGATAAACAACCGATTTGGAGAGGAGGAGTGACCCTCTCCTGCCACGGGATCGGCATCGCAGCCTCTCGGGAGGTGGCCATCGGCCAGGCCTTCCTGCTGCAACAAAGCTTTCTGGAGGTCGTTCCCCGCACTATCCCGGCTTCCGAGGTCGAAAGGGAGACAGCCCGCTTCAATCAGGCGCTGGCGCATGCCAAAGAGGAGCTTCAGCGCGTCCATCAGCACATCCCGTCCGACACGGCCCAAGACATAAGCTCCTTCATCGAAACACACCTCCTGATGATGGAGGATTCGGCAATCAGCAAGGCGCCGATCGTACTGATCCGGCAACAATACTTTGCCGCCGAGTGGGCGCTACAGGTACGCCGGGACGAACTGGTGCGGGTCTTCGATGAGATGGATGACCCCTACCTGCGCACACGCAAGGATGATGTGGACCACGTCGTGGGGCAGATTCAGCGGGCCCTGCAGGGCGCCAGCCACCCAGACAAGCAAGGTCTGCAGGGGCGAATCGTCGTCGCCCGGGATCTTACGCCCTCCGACATCATCATGCTGAAACACCAGGGCATCGCGGCATTCGTCACCGAATACGGTGGACCACTCTCCCATACAGCCATTCTGGCCCGCAGCCTGGGTATTCCCGCCATACTGGGCATACGCCACGCCAGTCAACTGCTGCAACAGGATGAGATGCTGGTGGTGGACGGTAGCCAGGGCATTGTCTTAGCCGACCCAACCGGCCCCATTCTGCAACATTTCCACCAACGCATCAGCCAGCGGGAAGCACGTGAAGCAGAGTTACGGCGCGGCATCGATCTTCCTGCGGTCACCCGCGACGGCACACAGATCAGTCTGTTGGCAAATATTGAACTGCCTGAGGACATCGCAACAACGCTTGAAAATCGGGCAGACGGGGTCGGGCTTTTCCGTACAGAATTTCTCTACATGAACCGCACCGTTCCACCGGAAGAGGAGGAGCAGCTCACTGCTTATCTCAACGCAGTGAGAGGACTTCAGGGCAGACTCCTCACTATTCGCACCCTTGATCTGGGAGCAGACAAGACCCTGGAAGGCAACGGCATCAGTTACCTGCCCGCAGCAAACCCGGCCCTGGGTCTGCGCGCGATCAGACTCTGCCTGAAAGAGCCGGGACTCTTCCTGCCCCAACTGCGAGCCATCCTGCGTGCTTCCGCCGAAGGACCCGTGCGCCTCATGATCCCTATGCTCTCAAGTCTTGCTGAGGTGAATGAAGTTCTGCAAATCATCGCACAGACCAAACAGGCCCTGCAAAAGGAGGGGCTGGCCTTCGACCCGGAGATACCGATCGGCGGCATGATCGAAATCCCGGCCGCAGCTATCTCTGCCCAGGCATTCGCCCGCAAACTGGACTTCCTCTCTATCGGCACCAACGATCTGATTCAGTACACGCTTGCCGTCGACCGCATGGATGAGGAGGTCAACTTCTTATTCGACCCACTACACCCTGCTGTGCTGCACCTGATTGCCCTTACCATCAGCGCCGCCAAGCAAAACAATATCCCGGTCAGCATGTGCGGTGAAATGGCTGGCGACCCGCTGTTTACCCGGCTGCTGTTGGGTATGGGACTGACCGAGCTGAGCATGCAGCCCGGCGCCCTGCTGGAGAGCCGTGAGGTGGTACGCAACAGTGATCTGGCGGAACTCTCAAAGCGCGCCGCCAGCTTCATAGAGCGCCTGGATTACGAGGCACCACTGGCACTATTCGAAGAACTGTTCGGTTAAAGAGATCGGTTTCCTCGCCTTTCCGGGGCTGGCAAGTCTCAATCTGATCTGAGCGGCGAAGCACCGACCAAGTGGAGAACAATGGTATGAATATCCTGTTCATCGACGACGAACCGGCCATTCTCAGGTCGATCAAACGAACCCTTCGAGGCAGTCTCTCCAAGCATCATCTGGATCTCCTCGAAAACCCGCAAGCGGTGAACGAGTATCTGCAGCGAACCCACTACGACTTGATTGTTTCAGACATGCGCATGCCGGGAAAAAGCGGTTGTCATGTGCTGGCGGAGGTTGAAGCGCAAAGCCCCGATACGGTTCGCGCCATACTCTCCGGCTATAGCGATGAGGAACAGGCGGTAAAGGCAGCGCAACATGCCCATCTTTTTCTATCCAAACCCTTTGAGCCTACGGCAA
Source organism: bacterium endosymbiont of Escarpia laminata (assembly GCA_003660235.1). Classification (GTDB taxonomy): domain Bacteria; phylum Pseudomonadota; class Gammaproteobacteria; order Chromatiales; family Chromatiaceae; genus QGON01. The sequence goes on from QGON01000070.1 coordinate 289,320, forward strand.
TCGTTGATCTCATCCAACGAGCCGAGAAACTGCTGGCGATGCCGCTGACCGATCAACTGCGACGGGTGTTGGGAAATCTGAAGGCACTGGCCCCAGCGCCAAAACTGTTCCAAACCCTCACCGACACATTGAACAGTAACACCAAAACAGCCACTGATATTGCGAATATCATAAAGCAGGATATGGCGATGACCACAAAACTCCTGCAGCTCACCAACAGCGCCTTCTTTGGCATCAGCCAGCCGATCCTGGATCTGGAGAGGGCCGTGACCCTCCTGGGCACTGAGATCATCAAGGGACTAATACTCCACTACGAGCTGTTTGGAAAACAGCAGATGTCACAACCCTGGCAGGAAGCACTCTATCGGGAGAGCCAACACACGGCCCGTCTGGCCAAGTCGATAGTCAGTTCTCAGAAGGGCGATAGATCGCTGCTGGAGAGCGCCTTCCTGGCTGGCCTGCTGCACGACACAGGTCGTCTGGTGCTGTGGCGGCTGCCGGAGGGCGCCGAGCACCAAGACGAGCTGTTCGTGGCGCTATGGGGGAAGGAACTTTGTGAAAAAGAGATGCAACTGTTTGGCGCCCACCACGGTTGGGTAGGCGCCTACCTGTTGAGGCTCTGGGGATTCTCGGATCCGGTCGTGGAGGCCGTTGCCCTGCACCACCATCCATCAGAGTCGGGAGACAGGGGATTCACGGCCCTGACAGCGGTGCATGCGGCAGACTGTCTGTTACATCAGGCCGATGAAACAACGGCGCTGGATGAGGGCTATCTGGTGTCGATCGGCTGTGCTGAAGCACTGCCCGAATGGCGGCGGCTGGTACAGTAGCCAGGAGCAGTCTCTTCATAGCGCCCATTCACATTAACGCCTTCGGTTCATCCTCTTCCTTCAGGATATAGAGGGTATAGCGATGCCTGTCGCTCTTCTCCAGACGTCTGATGCTGGCAATGGTTGATCCGGTCAGTCGCTGACCACAGGTCAACAGCAGCATGCCATCCGCATTCAACAGATTCTCATGCAGTCGCATTCCGGGTTCGAGCTCTTCGGAATGCACCACCCTGATATTTCCCTGTCCATGTGGAGCGTCATCCGCATCCTCCCTGATCATAGTGCAGAAATCGGCGGCCAGACTGGGATCGTAGTATTGGGATGCGTGTTTTTCGATATAGACCAACGCATCTTCTCTGGACAACGGCTTCTCCATGCTCCGGCCCTCGATCATATTCTCGTAGTCATTCGCAATCAGAATGATCCGCGAACCCAGAGGAATATCCGCACCCTTGAGCCTGTCCGGATACCCCCTGCCATCGAACAACTCATGGTGGTGTCGCACCAGCTTTGCCGCTCCCCGCATGGCAGGCAGCCCCAACATTGTGCTTTCACCTAGCACAACGTGCTTTTCGATGATTCTTTTCTCCTCCCTGGAACGAGCCTTTTTCGGCTTGGAAAGTACATCATCGCTGACCACCACCAACCCGATATCGTGCAGCAGTGCAGCGGTGACGATATCTTTTGATGCCTCTTCATCCAGATTGAGATACTTCGCAAGGCGGTTTGCGTACTTGCCCACACTCTGCCCGTGATTTCTCATCGTCGGGATGCCGAGTCCGCTGTAGTAGGAGAGCATCTTCACCATGCTCAAGTAGCTCTCGTCCAATTTCTTGTAGGAGTGCTGCAGTTTTTCCTGCGCCTTCTCCAGCGCAGCAGTACGCGCTTTAACCTTCTCCTCGAGGCAGCGGTTCATCGAATCAAGTTCAATATTCTGCTTTCTCGTCAATCGTTTGAGATAGAGTCGCTCAGCGGCATTTTTTACCTTGAGCTTTAGATCCAGATCATCCCACGGCTTGTGGACATAGCTATATATCTTCGCCTCATTGACCACCTCAATGACACTCTCAGGTTCAGCATAACCACTCAGCACGATGCGCATCACGTCCGGGTAGAGCGACTCGACATTCGTTAGAAACTCAAGTCCGCTCATGCCCGGCATGCGCATATCTGAGACGATCACGTCGATCGGCTTTTTGGCCAGCAACTGCAGCGCTTCAACACCCCCACCGGCGGTATGCACCTCATATACAGCCCCCCGAAACAGACGCTGAAGTGAATTCAGGATCGATAACTCATCATCAACCAACAGCAGTCTGATGCGCTCATCCGGCCGGGAGATATACTCTTCCCGCTTCTCTACTGCCTGTTTGACTCTGCTCGCTTGTTCCATTTCAGCTCTCCAAACTTTGCTCTTTGTAAACGGGAAGATAGAGTGTGAAGGTGGATCCCTTGCCGAAGTCGCTCTCGACATCGATGCGACCGCCATGATCCTTAATGATGCCGTGGCTGATCGATAGCCCCAGGCCGCTACCTTTGCCCTTCGCCTTGGTGGTAAAGAATGGTCTAAAGAGCTTGTCCAGGTTCTCTTCGGGAATACCTTCACCGTTGTCCGTGATGCGTAACACTACTTCATCGTCCTGACACAAGGTATCGATGTTTATCTCGCCAAACTCAGGAATCGCCTGTGCCGCATTCAACAGCAGGTTCAGAATAACCTGACTGATCTCTCCCGGCCTGCCGTGCAGTGGCAAGAGTCGCCCCGCCTCATGATGTACCTTTGCCTTGTATTTCAACTCGTTCCAGGCCACCTTCAGGGTATCCTGCACACACTGATTGAGATCGAACAGCTCTCCGTCAGTGTCATCGTGACGGGCAAACCGCTTGAGACCGTCCACAATCTGTTCCAGCCTGACGCCCCCTTCCACAGCATCCTTTAGCAGCGGTTCGATATCCTCGATCAAAAACGCCAGATCCTCTCCAGCTGAGATATCCCCGATGCGTCGGCGCAGGCCCCCGCCCTGATCTGTTTCGGCAAAGGCCAGGCTTTCGGAGAGCACCGGCAGCAGCACTGCCAGATACTCGTGCAGTGAGATGAGGTTGTTTTTAACGAAGCCGATTGGATTGTTGAGTTCATGCGCCACACCCGCCGCCAGGGTTCCCAGCCCCGCCATCTTTTCAGACTGAATCAATTGCGCCTGCAGGTTCTTCATCTGTTCACGAAGCAACTCCATCTCCTGCTCTTTTTCCCGCAAGGCCATGGCGCTCTTATCCATTTCGCTCATACGCTCTCCAGGCGGCCTCTCTGCGCACCGTTGCTCAACAGCACAGCCACCTTTGTAATCAGTACATCCTTTTCAAAAGGCTTCGATAACACATCATCCGCACCAGCCGCGAGCGCCTCATTCAGCTTGTTCTCAGGAAGCGCTGAAATGACCAGAATCTTCAACCGCGACAGTGCAGGGTCACTCTTTACATACTCGATCACCTTGAGGCCATCCAGACCCGGCATACTCAAGTCCAACGTCATTACCGCAGGCAAAAAGGTTCTGATCGCATCACCGGCCTGAAAACCGTCATACGCCGTTTTGGTTTCATAACCCGCCACACGCAAAACGCGCTGGATACTGTTCGCCATCGGACGCTCATCATCCACCACCAAAATCCGCCGACTGTAATCCCGGTACTCCTCCGGCAACGGAATACCGTACTCAGCCATAAAATTCAGAAAATCCTGCAGCTGGATGCGATTGTTTCCCCGCCCAGGCAGCTTGAACGATTTCAAATGACCCTTTTCGATCCAACGAATCACGGTACGCAGGTTGACACCGCAATATTTTGCCACCTCACCCGAAGTCAGTGTGCGCATAGAGTCTCCTTTCATATCCCGCCCGGCATTCCCAGTCGTGTGGGTAATGCCCTAAATGTCACTATTTACGTACTTGACATATTTGACATTATAGTCATAATTAACACTAATGCAACAGATTATCCACCCTAGGCAAAAAGCAGGCTGTGATTCAATGAAACATAAGGCAGTGAATAGACCCCCTCTCGTATTGGTCATTGATGACGAACCGATAAACTTCGACCTGCTAAAACGAACGTTACGCTATCCCTACTATAAGGTTGCGGCAGCCTGTGGAGCTTCTGAAGCTCTGGAGATGCTCGCTGACGGCCTGCTGCCCGATATCATTCTGCTGGATGTAATGATGCCGGGAATGGATGGTTTTGAGACCTGCCGACTACTCAAAGAGAATCCACAGACACGGGAGATTCCGGTCATCTTCATTACCGCCAAGAGTGACAGCGAGAGCGAATCCCGCGCCCTGGAGATCGGAGCCGTGGATTTCATCAACAAACCTCTCTCTTCAGCAAAAGTCAGGGCAAGGGTGAAGACCCATCTGGAACTGCATTCGGTCCGCCGCGAACTCGAACGGCAAAACAGATCACTTCTACATGATCAGCGCACCGCCGAAGTGGTGGTGCGAAAAATGGCAGCCTCGAATCTGGCGCCGGCGCAAGGGACGCAAACGCTCTCCCTATCGCTTGACCCCACCTGCGGTGATATTGCCCTCTCAGCGCAGACTGTCACCGGGGAGCGCTATGCGCTACTCGGAGACTTTACCGGCCACGGCCTGCCGGCAGCCATCGGCAGCTGCCTGATTTCTTACATGTTCGAGTCACTGGTCAACAAGGAGCTCCCTCTGAACGATTTTCTCGAAGCCATCAACACAGAGCTCTACAAACGCCTGCCCAGCCACATCTTTATGGCCGCCTCGCTGCTGCACATCGACCGGCACAACAATCACATCAGAGTCAGGGCCAGTAACTGCGGAATGCCCGACATACTGCATCTGCGTGGCTCAACCACCCTGTTTTACGGAAAATCGGGGCACTCCCCACTTGGCATCCAATCCGAGGTGGATTTCACGCAGAATTTCTACGAATTCGAAGCAAAGCCGGGTGACCGGATCTATCTGCAGACCGACGGTGCGGTCGAGGCAATGACAGAGTCGGGAGAACCGTTTGGGCAGGAACGGCTGGAGCTTTTTCTTCACTCAGGTGCCCCGCTGTCGTCGCTGCAGCAAACCCTTGAAAATTTCACCGGCAGCAACGGTCTGCACGACGACCTCTCATTGATGGAGATAAAGATATGATCCAGACCATGGAGCGCGCGCCACCCACACTACTTATCATCGATGATGAACCGGCGAACATCCGCCTGCTGACCCATGTGTTGAAAAAGGAGTATCAGACCGATACGGCCGAATCCGGGATCGAGGCGCTGGAGAAGCTGGCAACAGACCCTCTGCCCGATCTGATCCTGTTGGATGTAATGATGCCGGTGATGGATGGTTTCGAGGTCTGCGCACAACTTAAAGCAGCATCCAGAACAGCAGAGATACCTGTGATCTTCGTCACTGCCATGACCGACATCGAGAGCGAGACCCGCGCCCTGGAGATCGGGGCAGTGGATTTCATCACCAAACCCATCTCACCCGCCAGGGTACGCGCCCGGGTCGGCACCCATATCAATCTGCAACAGGCCAAAACAGCGCTGGCCGGTCAAAACGACCTGCTGCGGGAAAAGGTACGTGAACGGACCCACGAACTGGAACTCACCCAGGAGATCACCATCCTCTCCATGGCCACCCTGGCGGAGACACGGGACAACGAAACAGGCAACCATATCCACCGCACCCAGCACTATGTACGAATCCTTGCCGAACAGATGCACGCCATGGGTTACTTCAGCGACCAACTGACCGAACCGATGATCGAAGCACTCTATAAATCGGCTCCGCTGCACGACATCGGCAAGGTGGGCGTCCCGGATCAGATCCTTAAAAAACCAGGCAATCTGAGCGAAGAGGAATTCACGGAGATGAAACGGCACACCACCTATGGGAGGGATGCGATCCTCGTCTCAGAAGCAAGAATGGAGGATAGCGGCTCCTCCTTCCTGCGCTTCGCCCGCGAGATCGCCTTCAGCCACCATGAGAAGTGGGACGGCAGCGGCTATCCGGAAGGGCTGACGGAAGAGAGGATCCCGCTCTCCGCCAGGATCATGGCCCTGGGCGATGTCTATGATGCCCTGATCTCCAAGCGGGTCTACAAACCGGCCTTCTCCCACGAAAAGGCGACCGCCATCATCCTGGAGGGGAGAGGCAGCCATTTCGACCCCAAAATCGTTGAAGCCTTCGAGTTGGTTACCGAAAAGTTTCAGGCGATCGCCAGCCAATTCTCCGACAACTGAACGAGGTTTATCATGTTCAAACGTTTCCTGATTCCACTTCTGCTGCTGTTGACACTCAACGGCATCGATGTCTTTGCCGCAGCCGGCAAAACAACCCCAGTCGCTCTCACCTTCGGGGTCTATCAATCCGACAAGGCCACCGTCATGTACCGCAAGTTTCTACCAGTGCTGGAATACCTGCAGAAGCAGATGGAGAGCAGTCTGGGACAACCAGTGGATATAGAACTGAAGATCTTCAAAGGCTACGATCAGGCAAATGACGCCCTGGTTGCGGGCGAGGTCGACTTCGTCCGCTTTGGCCCCGCCTCATACGCCCTCGCCAAGGATCGCAACGAGGGTATTCAACTCATCGCCATGGAGGAGAAAAAAGGCAATAAGCGCTTTCGCGGCATGATCGTGGTGCGTAGCGACAGTCCGATCAAAACCCTGCAGGATCTGAAGGGGCGCCGCTTTGCCTTCGGCAACGACAAATCCACCATCGGCCGCTACCTGGCCCAGGCGGAGATGGTAAAGGCCGGTATCCATGCCAAAGATCTTGCGGGTTATGACTATCTCGGTCGTCACGACAAGGTCTTCAAGGCAGTAGCCCTGGGCGACTACGATGCAGGCGCACTCAAGGAGGCCACCTTCAAACGCAACAACAAAGCGGGAACCCTGCGTGTCCTCAAAACTTTTGAAAACGTCACCAAACCCTGGATCGCCCGCGAGGGGCTGGATGCGCACATTGTCGACGCCATTCGCCAGGGGCTGCTGTCACTCAAGGACAAGGATATTCTGAAGGTATTCAAGGCATCCGGATTCCTGCCGACCAGTAATGATGAGTATGCCTTCGTTCGTCAGGGCATGCGCTTGTCGGCTGAATTCGGAGAAAAATGAAACCGTTTCGCTCAACGATCGACCGTTGGCGTAATGCGCCGTTGAGCGTCAAGCTCATCGGCGCGATTACGCTGTTTCTCGCCCTGGTGACGCTGGGCAACGGACTCTATATCACCCTCAGTGAGCGACAGGTGCTTTCGGAACAACTGGACGCCCAAGGCGAGACCCTGGCCCGCGCGGCCTCCATCTTCGCCCTTGAGCCGCTACTCATCCGCGACTATCCAATCCTGGAAACCTTCACCGAAAATATGGTGCAGGCGAAGCACAATGTGGATCAGGTCACTGTGTTGCGTGCCGATGGCAAGACTGTCGCCACAAGCCGGCAACCTGAAGCCTCCCAACACCGGCATCGCAGCTATGTGGCGCAGATAAAGGCCGACCCCACGGACGAACGCAGCATCGGCCAGGTTGAAATCATCCTCTCCACCTACCGTTCCGAGCAGCTTGTGACCGAGCGTCTCTGGACCCTCGGCGGCATCTCACTATTCACCTTTCTGCTGCTCGGGCTTCTGATAGCCTGGCTGATTCGTAACAGCGTCGCCAGGCCGTTGCAGTCACTGAAGGAGAACGCCCTGGCATTGGGGCGGGGCGATCTTGAGACGGCCATCGTCCTGCCCTCACGGGATGAACTGGGTACGCTCGCCAACACCCTGGAGGTGATGCGCAACGGCCTCAAGAACTCCTACAGCGCGATTGAGAAACAGAACCAGGAACTCAAGACACTCGACCGCATGAAGGATGAATTCCTGGCCAGAATCAGTCACGAGTTGAATACCCCCCTCAACAGTATTCTGGGTCTCAGTGACGCCATCGGCAAAGGCAGCTATGGCGAGATCGATACCGCACTCAGGGAGCCGGTCACCACCATCAACCAGTCAGGCAGACGCCTGAAATCACTGGCCGAACAACTGCTCTCATTCAACCAACAAGAGGGGGAGGAGCAACAGAGCCAGCTCATCCTGCTCGAACCTTTTTTGCAGGGGTTATTGACGCATTACAAACCGCAAATAGAGAGCAAACAGTTGCGGCATCGCTGCCGGGTGGAACCCGACCTGCAACTGCAGAACGACACGGAACTGCTCGGCAGCATCTGCAACCAGTTGCTGGACAATGCCGTCAAATTCACCGATGACGGGGACATAGAACTGGTTGCAGAGTCGATCGGAACAGCCGGCGTGGCAATCTCGCTGACGGACACTGGCATCGGCATTCCTGAAGAGAACCAGTCAAGGATCTATGATCGTTTCGAACAGGGATTTGGCTATGAGAACCGGCGCTATGAAGGCGCCGGCATCGGCCTGGCGATGGTCAAGCAGCGGGTAGAACAGATCAATGGCAGGATACTGTTGAACAGCATCCCCGGAACCGGCAGCCGTTTCACGCTGATACTGCCCCAAACCGGCGCGGCGTCCGTAGATGATCTGGCCGCTGAATGGCTGGCCAATCACCAGGAGAGTGGCTGGCCATCTCAACAGCCAACCGCTGAAAAACCAAGCCGCGAGACAGCTCCACCCCCGGTCAATAAAACCGCCGAACAAATCCGTACGCCGGCGGAAAAACCGCCGCACCAGGAAGACGGCAGGGCGACCATCCTGGTCGTCGATGATGACAGGGCGAACCGCATGGTCGCCAACGCCAGCCTGCGCAAACAGTACACCATCCTCGAAGCGGAGAGTGGCATGCAGTGCCTCAACCAGCTCGAAACCGAACCCGTCGATCTGGTATTGCTGGACCTGATGATGCCGGACATGTCCGGCTTCGAAGTGCTCGAAGAGATGAAGACCCACCCCGAGAGGCGCTATCCTCCGGTGATCGTGCTCTCCGCCCTGATGGATAGCAAGACCATCTCTCACACCCTGCAGCTGGGGGCAGTCGACTACCTCACCAAACCCTTCAACAGAGAAGAGATCTTGGCGCGTGTACATAGCCAGATCTTGCTGGCGCAACGGGAACTGCACCTCGAGCACATGGTGCAACAACGAACAAAACAACTGCAAGAGAGCAATCTGCGACTGGAAGAGACCTTCCAGCAGCTGCTGCAATCGGAAAAAATGGCCTCAATCGGTCAGCTTGCCGCAGGTGTCGCCCATGAAATCAATAACCCGGTTGGTTTCATCCACAGCAACCTGTCCACACTCAGCGAATATCTCGACGCCATCGGCACCCTGCTGGGAAACTACAAAGACCTGGGGCAAGCCGTCAGCGAGTCAGACACTCAAAAAGTGCAGTTGCTACTCGAACAGATAGACGCACTACGGACAGAGGCGGATATCGACTTCATACTCGAAGACATTCCGGGCCTGGTAGCCGATACCCGGGAAGGCACGGAGCGGGTCAAGTCCATTGTGCAGGGCATGAAGGCCTTTAGCCGGGCCGATGATGGCGAAATGGCGGAGGCCGATATCAATGCGGGCATCGAGGCCACGCTCAAGGTGGTCTGGAACGAACTGAAATACAAGGCCGAGGTTCACAAGTCCTTGGGCGCGCTACCGAAAACCTTCTGTAACCTGAACCAGCTCAACCAGGTCTTCACCAATCTGCTGGTGAACGCCGCCCATGCCATCGGGGAACATGGCGAGATCGACATCCGCACCCAACAGGTCGGCGACGAGATCATCATCGAGATTGCCGACACGGGTAGCGGCATAGAATCCAAGCATCTCCAATCCCTGTTCGACCCCTTCTTCACCACCAAACCGGTGGGGCAGGGCACCGGCCTCGGGCTCTATCTAAGCTACGAGATCATCCAGAAACACAGGGGATCGATCAATGTTCAGAGTGAGGTCGGCAAAGGCACCCGGTTTACGATTCGCTTGCCGATTGTCAGTGCAAACTGACGCAGTTTTAACAAACGTCACCTTCATGGCACCCGCCTACTGGCCGGCAATCATCATGTGGTCGATCAGCCAGGAACCGGTCTGTACGCTGGTACGGATCTCCGCATCGCAACCAATCTCCTGGAGTCCCAGCATCATCTCCTTCAAGTTGCCGGCGATGGTGATCTCTTCCACCGGATACTGGATCTCTCCATCCTCCACCCAAAAACCGGAGGCGCCACGGGAGTAGTCACCGGTGACCGTGTTGACACCCTGTCCCATCAGCTCGGTCACCAGCAGACCACGGCCCATCTTTTCCAGCAGTCCCTGACGATCCAGGCTCCCGCTGGTAGTGCGCAGATTATGCACACCGCCGGCATTGCCGGTGGTCTGCATGCCCATCTTGCGAGCAGCGTAACTATCCAGCAGATAACTGCGCAGGATACCGTCACTGACAATATCCTGCTCACGGGTCGCCACACCTTCACTATCGAAGGCGCCGCTGCCCAGGCCGCGAGGCAGATAAGGCATCTCATGAATTCTGACGAATTCAGGAAAGACCGGCTGATGCAGATGATCCAGCAGAAAACTGGCCTTGCGATAGAGCGCCGACCCACGGATCGCACCAAGGAAACTGCGCAGCAATCCAACCGCCACATCGGCCTGGAACAGTACCGGCGCCTCACCGGTGGCGATCCGGCGCGCACCCAGACGGGAGATCGTCCGCTCAGCCGCCATCCGGCCCACCGCCTCAGGTGTTTCCAGATCCTCATGACGGCGCGACTGGCTATACCAGTAGTCCCGCTGCATGCTGTCACCATCCTGTCCCACCACTGCACAGCTTATGCTGTGGCGGGAGGAGGGGTAGCCGCTGATGAAGCCGTGGCTGTTGCCGTAGACATGCAGCCCGTCATGGCTGTCGATGCTGGCCCCCTCGGAATTGACGATGCGCGAATCCTGATCACGCGCCGCCGCTTCGCAGGTCTGAGCCAGTTCGATGGCTTCATCGACACTCTGCTCCCAGGGATGATAGAGGTCAAGATCCGGCAGGTCAGTTGCCATAAGATCCGCGTCCGCCAGACCAGAGCAATCATCTTCCGATGTATAGCGGGCGAAATTGCAGGCCGCCCGCACCGTCTCCCGCACCGCCTCCGGGCTCAGGTCTGAGGTGTTGGCGGAGCCCTTGCGCTGCCCAAAATAGACCGTCACGCCAAGACCACTGTCCCGGGTGTGCTCAATGGTTTCCGGCTCACCCAGCCGCACGTTCAGGGAGAGTCCGGCGTCGCTGCTCACCCCAGCCTCTGCCGTGCTGGCACCTTGGGCTTTCGCCTCCTGCAGTATGTCAGCGACCAGCTGTTGCAACCGCGCCTGGCGTTCTTTTATATCGTTCATAGTCTCTCTTACGCTCCGGTGCCGCCGACGGTCAGTTCATCGATACGCAGGGTCGGTTGCCCGACGCCTACCGGCACGCTCTGCCCCTCCTTGCCGCAGACGCCGACACCCTGGTCAAGCGCCAGGTCGTTGCCCACCATGCTGATCTGCATCATGGCTTCTGGACCGTTGCCGATCAGGGTCGCCCCCTTTACCGGCGCAGTGACCTTGCCGTTCTCGATCAGGTAGGCCTCGCTGGCGGAGAAGACAAAGCGACCGGAGGTGATATCCACCTGACCACCACCAAAATTGACGGCATATATCCCTTTGTCCACTGAGGCGATGATCTCTTGCGGGTCGTAGCTGCCGGACAGCATGTAGGTGTTGGTCATCCGCGGCAACGGCAGATGGGCATAGGATTCACGCCGCCCGTTGCCGGTGGACTCGACGCCCATCAAACGTGCATTGTGTTTGTCCTGCAGGTACCCCTTGAGGACGCCATCCTCGATCAGCACTGTGTTCTGGCTCTCGGTCCCCTCATCATCGACGCTGAGTGAGCCGCGGCGACCCGGCAGGGTTCCGTTATCAACCACCGTGCAGCAGGATGACGCCACCTTCTCGCCGATACGTCCGCTAAAAGCAGAAGTGCCCTTGCGGTTAAAGTCCCCTTCGAGTCCATGCCCCACCGCCTCATGCAGCAGAATGCCGGGCCAGCCGGGACCCAGCACCACCGGCATGGTGCCTGCCGGTGCATCCACAGCCTCCAGATTGACCAGTGCCTGGCGCACCGCCTCACGGGCAAAACCCAGCGCCCGCTCCTCATCGAGCAGAAACTGAAAACTGTCTCTGGCACCGCCTCCGCTGCTGCCTTGCTCCCGCCGCTCACCCTGTTCGACGATGACATGGACATTCAGCCGCACCAGGGGCCGTACGTCCGCACTCAGGGTGCCGTCCGTTGCCGCGACCATCATGACATCATGGGCGCCCACCAGACTGACGATAACCTGCTTTACACGGCTGTCCTGTTTGCGCGCCTCCGCATCCACCCGCCGCAGCAGTTCCACCTTTGCCGATTCAGTGAGGCTGATCAATGGATTGATCGGCTGGTAGAGCCGGCGGGCCGGTGTCAGTCCCGCCACTTTCACCGTTCCGTCGCCACCACTGCGCGTAATGGCGCGGGCTGCACGGGCGGCATCGATCAAGGGGGTGAGATGTAACTCATCCGAATAGGCAAATCCGGTCTTCTCCCCGCTGATGGCGCGAATTCCGGCACCCTGCTCAATGCTGTGAGAGCCCTCCTTGATGATGCCATCTTCCAGCACCCAGGACTCCAGCCGGCTGGACTGAAAATAGATGTCTGCGGCATCGATACCGCCTCCCACGAGTTCTCCCAGCATCAGGTCAATATCGGACTCTCCCAAACCGGTTGGAGCCAACAGGGTTTCATGGGCAATTTGTATCAGATCGGACATAGCGACTCAGCCAATCCCGAAAGGCTCGGGACTGGTCATTAAAAGTTAGTAATAAGGCATCTCTGAAGCGTTGTCATTTTGAGCACAGCGAGATGACTGTCAGAGTTTCTTGAACAACGACACCATCAATCGAGTTTTACCCGACGATGGTCGATGGTGGGAAAAGTGCGGCGAATGGTCCGTTGGTACTCCCGATCCAACTCGCAGCTGACAAAACCGGTTCCCCTGGGCACCTGTGCCAGGACACTTCCCCAAGGGTCGACGATCATGCTGTGGCCGTGGGTTTCGCGTCCATTGACGTGATAGCCACCCTGCGCAGCCGCCACCACGAAGGCCAGATTTTCAATAGCGCGAGCGCGTACCAGCGTCTCCCAGTGCGCCTTGCCGGTAATTGCAGTGAAGGCAGAGGGCACCACAAAGACCTCCGCCCCCATGTCGAGCATCTTGCGAAAAAGTTCGGGAAAGCGCAGATCGTAGCAGACCGCCACACCGAGACGCCCGAAAGGGCTGTCGATCACCACCGCCTGCTCACCCGGCTCAATGGTATTGGACTCAATGTAACGTTCATCCGCTTCCACAAGATGTACATCGAACAGATGAATCTTGTCATAACGGGCCGCCTGTTCACCCTGATCATCATAGACCAGTGCAGCCGACTTCACCTTCGCGCCATCAACTGCCCGCATGGGGATGGTCCCCCCAACGAGCCAGACACCATAGCGACGCGACATCTGGGCAATAAAGTTCTGCAGGGGGCCATCGCCCTCATCTTCACACAGCGTACACATATCCCGGTCGTGCTCGCCCATGAAGGCGAAATTCTCCGGTAGCACGACCAATTCGGCGCCACTTTCGGCCACCTCGCTGATATGCCGCTCCGCCTCTAGCAGATTGGCACTGACGTTAGGACTGGTTGCCATCTGGATGGCAGCGACTTTTGTCTTCTCTTGCGACATCTGTTCCCTTCAACTGCAAACGAGCAGCGCACCTGCCCACACATGAAAAAAGAGGTGCAGAATAGCATCAATAACAGTAATTGAGCCAGTTACTGCTCGAACAGCTCCAAGCCCTCCTTTGGCGCGGCGCCCTCTTCCCCTGATCCATCCGCAGCCAATTTGCGGGGGATCCGCTGCATCGTGGGATTGTCCCAACCGCCCGATACCTTGTACTCGACCTGGGCTATGCGATCCATCTGACTGCCAAACAGTTGCTGTGCAAAGATAAGCGCCACCCCGACCGTGGGATTGATTGCCAGCGCACCCACCAGCGGCAGGCTGGCTGAGAGCTTGGGGATCACTTTTACTGTCTGCTCGTAGTCCTGAGCCCTGAGGCCTGTGCGTCCGCGCATCTCGATTGTTGCCTCCGGTCCCTTTAGTATGAAATTATCGGTATAGGCGTTGCCATCCCGCAGAGTGAAGGTGCCGGTGATACTGTCAAAATAGAGCCCTTTGCTGAAAACGCCGCTAAAATCAGACGAGAGACGTTTGCTCAGCGTATTGAGGCTGAAGAGAGAGATCACCTTTCCGACACCGAGACCCACATCCGGCACCGCGCCTTCCCCAATCTGCAGGGAGAGATAACCGTTCAACCGGTCCAAAGAGAAATTCATGGGACTCTCGGGCCAGTTCAGATCGATCTCCGCATCCACAGCGGCCTTCTGCACGGCGGTTTTGAACCCAAGATCACGCAGTACCTCCCCCAGACTCTTCAGATGGCCCCGCAACTCAAGCGCCGTACTGTCCTCAGACCCTATGCGGTACCAGTAGCCACTGCCTTCGAGACTGAGCGCATCACCGTTCAGGGAGAACTGACTGATCCTGACGCCGCGGGGCACAGGATCCCAACGCAATAGCGCTCTCCCCAAGGGTTGGCCATTGACCTCCAACGACTCGATGGAGAGTTCCAGAGGCGGTAGATTGCGGGGATCGATCTCCAATCCATTTCCGCTGGCTATCGCCGCAGAGTGGGTAGCCTCCATCTCCAGCACCACGCGATCGAACGCCCCACGCAACGGCAGATTCTTCCCCGCTTGCGGGATCAGGAGCGTACCCTTGACCGTGTCGGAATCGAGGGTCAACCGCCAACCGTCAAAAAGCGGGGTCGCCGTTATCCTGGCATTCGGACACGCATTTCCCGCCAGCTGCATCTGTTCAACCGTGAGGTCCAGTGACTTGAGCAGCGGGTCCTCACCCACTCCCCCAGGTTCCAGACTCTCCGCCCAACGCAACCAGGCATCCGCATCCAGCGCGTCCAACGCGCCACGTAGCCTGAAGCCCCCATATTCGGGAAGTGCAAGAGCGCCGCCACCTAACAGAAGATCACCCCGTTCAAAACCCTGGCTCGATTGCTGCAACAATGCGCTGAACAGCCCGGCATAGGCCAGATACACCTCTTGCCGGTCGTCCTGGAGAAAATCGATCTTCAACTCGAAGTCGCTGGCGGCATCGGCAGTTTTTCCCAGCGGGGCGGGAAGCGGAATCGACACACCCCGCAGATCCGACGTCACCCGCAGCCGAAGCGGCACCTCAGCCCCTCCATCATGGGCGACATCGAGTTGCATGGTGCCTTTGACCTTGCCGGCAAGCCCGCCCAATCCCTGACCGGGATAGCGGCGATCCAGGTCGGCAACAGAGATCGCGCCGACTGTTGTGATGGATGTCCATGTTGCTCCGTCCTGCTCACGGGTCGCCAGTGCAATCTGTACCGGCTCTCCCAACATGGTTGCCGTGAGTGCTTCGGCCCGGATACTCCGATGATCAAAATCCAGTTGTCCCTGCAACTCTTCGAGGGTGACATCCCAGGAGGCAATCTTCAGCCCGGCATCGCGCCAAACCACACTGCCATCGAGGCGGAAGTGATCTTTGTCCGATAGCGGCACATTGAAATCGATCACAACGTCACTCTCGCCACGCCCCTCCATGAGCGAAACAAAGCGGCCAAACTGCGCCCGCAGTGGCGTCTCGCCAAGGATGCGCAGCGCATCGCTGAAATCTCCGCGCATCTCTCCTTTGATCTCTACCGGGGAGGCACCGGAGAGATTGCGGATCTTTGCTTGCGCACGTTTGACACGGCTCTCCAGCAACATACCGTCGAATACAGTGATATCCAGGCTGTTGTTGATAAAGTGGACCTCCGCCACCCCCTCCTCTATCCGGGGCCAGTCCGGCATATAGTCCAACACCATATCCTCGACACCGAACACCACCTCAAAGCGCCCGCCCTGCTGCTCGAATGGGAATTTTTCCAAGGGTCCGTAGAGGAGAAATGAACCGGCTGTTACATGTCCGGAAACCAGAGACCTATCGAGCCAATCCACCAGGGGAGCCGGCATCACGCCAACGGGAAGGTAGCGGCTCTTGTGGGCACCGTCGCCCTCCCAGAAATCGGTCTGGATATCGGTGACTGGAGATGAACCATCCACCGGCACGCGGAGATCCAGCCGGCTCAGGGTACTTACATGGGAGTTAGAGACGTACAAGTCTTCTGTGCTCAGCCGCACCTCCTGACCTGGCGTCCACCACCAGTCGAAATACCCTTGAAGGTGGTTGGCGTTCAAGGGGTCACGAAACAGCCTGGGGAATTCGGCGGTAAATGCATCCGAATCCAGCAATAGCGAACCACCATCCTGGTCGCCATTGAAGTCGATTCTGAGTCCTTCCAGGCCTGGAATCGCCTGCCAGGGGCGATTCTCAAATCGTGTCAGCCGCCCACTGACCCGCCAGCGAGGCTCCGCTTCCGGCGGCAGTTCAAGCGCCAGTCGAAAATTGGTCAGATGCCCCTTGGGTGCGAGCGTCAAAATCGCCTTTCCCTCGTCGCTCTCGGCAAAAGGGGACAAGGCGAATAACTGCACCAGCCTCTGCAACGACAGGTAATCGGCGCCTATACCCAGTTGAGCCAGGCCGTCTGCTGCGCTGATCCATTCAACACTGACACGTCCCGGCGGCCAAAGCTGATTCCTGTCCAGCACCACCAGCTGATGCAGGTCGAGGCGCCCCCCTCCTTCACGCCACGACCAGTCGAAGCGGGTACTGAGGTTTTCGATGCTCAGTTCTCTGGCTGTCTCTTCATCCCTGAGTCGCAGATTCTGCAGACTCAGCCCACCCTGCAGTCGCGCCAATCGTCCCTTGCCAAGATCGACCCATAGCTCCAGGTCGAGCTCTCCTGAGTCCAGTTTGGAGTGGCTGGGCAGGCGGCTGGACAATAGGTTCTGCAGCGCCAACCCTTCGGCTTTCAGGTAGATCTGCCCAAACCAGTCGGGTTTATCTCCGGCCCGCTCCTGCAGATCTGCCTGCAGTCTAAAACGCCCCGAGTCGATACCATCTATGCTCGCATTCGCGGTTATCTGGTGGTGGCTGCCGTCGTTCTGCAGCGTGATATCCACGTTGAGCAGTCGCAACGGCGGCCCTTTGTCGCCCTCATCCCGCCAATAGATTTCACTATCGACCAGTCGCAGCCGACTGCGGCGAAGGAAGAGAGAGGCGATGGAGGAGCCTCCCTCCTGGTTCTGGGTCTCAAATCCCTCCAGAGAGACCGAGCCATCCTTGCGGTGCAAAAGCAACAGCTGCGTCCCATGCAGCTCTCCCGCCCCCAACCGCAGGGAGCCATCCCAGAGGCTGTGAAGAATTTCGATATCGACATGTGCCTTGCGCAGATGAAGTTTGACACCGCCCGTCTCGGGATCCTTCAAGGTCACATCGTGCAATACAAGCGCCAGGTGCACCCCGTGCAGGTCGGCATTCAGGCGCCCGATATGGATCGGCATTCCCGCCGTTTCGCTGACAAGCTCCGCGATCGTCTCCCGGTACTCATCCAGGTCCATCATGGGAAGCAGCAGCCGCACCGCAGTTACCAACACTGCGATAATGATGATCGCCCTGTTGGTCAGGCGGTGCAGTCTTGCAGCCAGCGATTTGGTGAGGTGCCACATAAAAAATAGTGTTTCGCGGTGTGCTTCGGCGTCAGATCAGCACCACGTCATAATACTCCTGGCTATAGAGCGACTCCGCCTGCAGGCGGATGGGACGTTTGATGAACTGTTCAAGTTCGGCAAGATTCGTGGCCTCCTCGTCCAGCAAACGGTCGATCACCTCCTGTGAGGCGAGTACCAGCAGTGAGTCGACATCGAACTGACGGGCTTCGCGCAAAATCTCACGAAAAATCTCGTAGCAAGTCGTCTCGGCAGTCTTCAGCGTCCCCCTGCCACCACAACAGGAGCAGGTTTCACAGAGTATATGTTCCAGGGACTCACGAATTCTTTTGCGGGTCATCTCCACCAGCCCCAGAGAAGAGACTTCGGATATATGGGTGCGCGCATGATCCTTGGCCAGGCACTTCTCCAGCGCACGCAGTACCTGACGCCGATGCTCCACAACGCTCATGTCGATAAAATCGATAATGATGATACCGCCCAGATTACGCAGCTTCAGATGACGGCAGATCGCCTGCGCGGCCTCCAGGTTGGTTTTAAAGATGGTCTCTTCCAGGTTGCGATGTCCGACAAAAGCCCCGGTATTCACGTCGATGGTGGTCATCGCCTCGGTCTGATCGATCACCAGGTGGCCGCCGGACTTGAGTTGAACCTTACGCTCGATGGATTTCTGAATCTCATCCTCCACCCCGTACAGATCAAAAATCGGACGCTCACCGGGATAGTATTCGATGCATTTCTTGATCTCAGGGATATAACGCTGGGCAAACTCGATAGCACGCTGGTGGGTGGAACGGGAGTCGACCCGCACCCTCTCCACATCCGGCCCCACCAGATCTCTCAAGGCACGCAGCGCCAACGGCAGATCTTCGTGTATCAGTTCAATCCTGCCATTGTCTCTGCTGCGCTCCAGAATCGATTCCCACAGGCGCGCCAGAAAATGCATATCAGTCTCCAGCGGTTCGCTGGAAATGCCTTCCGCAGCAGTCCGGGCGATATAACCGCCGCCGATTTCAGCCTGCTCCAGAAAGCTGCCCAGCAACTTCCTCAGACGCAGACGCTCATCCTCATCCTCGATCTTCTGCGAAATGCCCACATTGCCAAGCCCAGGCATGAAAACGAGATAGCGCGAAGGAATGGATATATTGGTCGTCAGACGCGCGCCCTTGGTCCCCAGCGGGTCTTTGAACACCTGCACGGTAATCATCTGCCCCTCTCGCAGGAGTTCACTGATATTGTCGCTGCGCTCCTCACCATTCGGGCTGAGGAAAGCGATATCCGAGGCGTGCAGAAAGGCGGCCCGTCCCAGCCCCACGTCCACAAAGGCTGCCTGCATGCCAGGCAGCACCCGGCAGACCTTGCCCCGATAGATATTTCCCACCAGACCGCGATTGCCGGTCCGTTCGATGACGATCTCCTGTACGACACCGTTTTCAACCACTGCGACCCGGGTCTCGGGCGGGGTGACATTAATCAGGATCTCTTCACTCATGGATTCATTTTTTCTCTGTCATTTTTATCACGGCGCTAACAACTCGATACCGGCATGCCGCAACAAATCCGCCGTCTCATACAAGGGTAGTCCCATCACCCCGGAATAGCTGCCGTGCAATTCGCAAACAAACATGGCGCCCAATCCCTGAATACCGTAACCGCCCGCCTTATCCCGAGGCTCACCACTGGCCCAATAGGCTGCCGCCTCCTGCGGAGCAATCTGCCGGAAAACGACTTCGCTCCGGCTTAATCTGGCATCTGTACGATTCCCGGCCAGCGCCACGCCGGAATAGACATGATGGGTGCGCCCGGAGAGCAGCGCCATCATCTCCAATGAATCCTGCCGATCCCGTGGTTTACCCAAAATCCGCTCATCCACAACCACTGCGGTATCTGCTGCGAGTACCGGCAGCCGGGAAGACTCCGTCCATAGGCCACAGCCCGCTTGCGCCTTCTCAACCGCCAGACGCAATACATACGCCTCAGGACTCTCCTGATCACGGGGCGTTTCATCCACTTCGATATCCACTACTGAATAAGAGACCCCAATCTGCGCCAGCAGTTCAGCGCGTCTGGGTGAACGGGAGGCAAGGAGGACAACCGGTGCAGTCACTTTCTCAGGCCCGATGATAGGGGTGGTTGCGCAGCAGGCTCCAGGCCCGATAGATCTGCTCCGCCACCACCACCCGCACCAGCGGATGCGGCAGGGTCAGCGGCGAGAGCGACCAGCGCCCTTCTGCTCGCGCCAGACAGTCAGGCGCCAGCCCCTCGGGACCACCTACCAACAGCGCCAGACCCCGGCCGCCGCCCATCCAGGCACCCAGCTTTTTGGACAGCTTCTCCGTACTCCAACTACTGCCCTGCACATCGAGCGCAATCACCTGACAGCCCTTCGGAATCGCCTTCAGCATCCGCTCACCCTCATCACGCAGGGTACGCCGTATGTCCGCATTTTTCCCGCGATGACCCGGATTTATCTCCACCAGCTTCAGCCCACACTCCGCCGGTATGCGCCGCGCATACTCTTCATACCCTTCGGTCACCCAACGAGGCATACGGTTTCCGACAGAGATGAGGTGGATTTTCATGGCGGATCATTCTACGCCATTGCACCGGGGGAAAAGAGAAATGCAGGAATTCTCATCCTTTTTTCCGCAACGCACTTCCACTGCAGCCCCAATACCAGCCTCAAGGGCCAACTCATACTTTTGTATGAGGAAAAACTGCCGAAGTATCACTCTCTTTCCTACTTTCTACTGATGCGAAATTCCCTTGCCTGGTCCAGACTTTCAATAGGGATCTCCAATGAGTGGGATATGCATGAGCGATGGAAATGTTGCTGCTGCCTTCAGATCGCAACAGCAAAGCGCCTAACAGGCAGGAGGAAGGCATCATGAGAATCGGCATCATCACATTGACATTAAGCACAGCGTTATTGTTTTCAACTGCTGGGTTTGCGGATGACAACACGGCGGATCTGGATCAATCGGGTAACGACAATCTCATTTCGGTCACTCAGGTGGGAGATTCCAGCGTCAGCATCACTCAAAACGGCGATCACAATATAGTGACTATTGATCAGCACCGGGCCGACGCAATGGTCGTTCAGCAGGACAGCAGCCAGGCGACGGCAACGATCAGCCAGGAGAACTCGCAAGGATGGCAGGATTGGGTTCCCTTCCACCTGCTTCAGGTCAACAGCACAAATGTTACCGTTGACATTACTTTTACCGGCAGAAGTTCACAGCTCTTTCTTCATCAAGAGGGTAGTAATCTACAATTTGAGGCGGTTGATAACGGCGAAAATTTCCATATTTATGCAATGGATGGGGGAAGAGGACAGTTCGGTTCAAATAACTCCGCGCTGATAACGCAACGCGGTTGGATCGACGATGGAAATGATGTCACTTTCCGTCAGGATGGTGAGTCAAATCGTGTGGAGTTAACCCAAACTTCCTACCAAAGCTGGCTCACGGTAGATCAAAGCGGAGAGTTAAACACTATCTTTGTTCAGGATGATGGGCATACGTGGACCACTATCAACCAAACCGGCACATCCAACCTTATTAACCTGAGTATGGCTGGGGATGTGGAAATCACCTTCAACCAGTCGGGAGAATTCAACACCCTATCAGGATCCCTGTCTTCAACGTCCATCTATCAGCCGATTCAGCAATCCGGCATTCAGAATCTGATGGTCCTTGATATCAACAACAGGTGGGGCGACACGGTTGGCGAAAACATCCTTACCCAAACCGGCGACAACGGCATCATGTTACTGACTCAGGACGGTATTGCACTGACTGCAGCGCTGACACAGCTTGGCAGCGGCAATAGCATGAACATTAACCAGACAGGCACCAGCAACCACGTGGAGGTCACGCAAAACTAACGCGGTGTCAATCAAGCGCGGAAGCGAATCTTTCGCGCTGGAAAACGGACAGGAGGGCAACATCATGAGAATCGGCATCATCACATTGACATTAAGCACAGCGTTGTTGTTTTCGACTGCTGGATTTGCGGATGACAGCTCCGTGGATCTGGATCAATCAGGCAATGACAACACCTTCACCATCATACAGGACGGACCCGGTGCGAGCCTCGCCGTTGTCACACAAAACGGCGATCACAACGATGTAGCCATTCATCAAACCTCATTTTTGCTCCCTCCAGGTGCAGTTAGTGCATATGTGCTTCAGCAGGACAACAGCGAGGCCACGGCTACGATCACTCAGAGTGGAAATGCCCACACGGTGGTTACCCAGGCCAACAGCACGAATGTAACGGTAACCGTCAATCAGCATGCCGGAGATGGTTTCGGTGAACTCAGACTCTATCAAGAGGGTCAGGGTTTAGTGTTTCAGGCAGACATGAATGGCGAAGGCCACTCTATCTTCGCAAGCGGACAGGGCCGAGGTCAGTTCGGTACAAACAACACTGCCCGTTTGGCACAACAATTTCAGGACGCTGACATCTTCTTTCGTCAGGAGGGGGACTCAAACCTGGCTGAACTGACCCAATCGTCAATATTTGGAAGGATTGAGTTTGACCAGCGAGGAAACCTCAACACCACCCGTCTTGTCGAAAGCGGTGGCGGTCCTTTCGAGCAGATCCGTCAATCAGGCACCTCCAATCTCATCGACCTTGTTATCGATAGTGATGCAAAGATCACGATCGACCAGTCGGGAACATTCAACGAATTATCGGGAATAGTGAATTTGAATTTGACCCCTCCCAAGTACTCGATTCAGCAAAGCGGCAATCTGAATCTGATAACGCTGAACGTCAATAATTGGTCCGGTGCCTTTGTTGGCAGCAACATCCTTATGCAAACCGGCGATAACGGCGTCATGTCACTAACACAGGACGGAGCGGGACTCTCTGCCGCACTCACCCAGACCGGCATCGGCAACAGCATGGATATCAACCAGACAGGCACCAGCAGCCACATCGAGGTCACGCAAAACTAAACAGGACGCAGCATGAAAAACGGCCTGCAATCTTCCGACTGCAGGCCGTTTTCAGCCAGGTCAGCGCCAAAAAGTCAGTCGGCCGGATGCGCCGGCGGACGACCTATAGCCAGATAGCTCAACCCTGCCTGAGTGACGGTCTCCGGCTCGAACAGGTTGCGGCCATCGAAGATGACGGGGCTCTTCAGCATCGATTTGACGGTGTCGAAATCGGGACTGCGAAACTGGGTCCACTCCGTCATGATCACCAGGGCATCGGCACCTTCGAGGGCACCCATGGCGTCCTCAGCATAGACAAGGTCGTCGCGCTCGCCGTAGATGCGCTGCGACTCTTCGACTGCCACCGGATCGAATGCCTGCACTTTCGCGCCGGCATCCCAGAGCAATTCCATCATCACCCGGCTGGAAGCCGCACGCATGTCGTCGGTATTGGGCTTGAACGCCAAACCCCAGAGCGCAAAGGTTTTGCCCTTGAGGTTCCCGTCAAAGTAGCTGTTGACCTTATCGAACACCACCCGCTTCTGGGCATGGTTGGCCGCCTCCACCGCATGCAGAATGCGCGGTGTGTAACCGACACTGAGCGCGGTCTTCTCCAGCGCCTGAACATCCTTGGGGAAGCAGGAGCCGCCATAACCGCAGCCGGGGTAGATGAATTGATAACCGATACGCGGATCGGAACCTATACCCACCCGCACATGCTCGATATCCGCACCCAGGGCGTCGGCAATATTGGAGAGTTCGTTCATAAAACTGATTTTGGTGGCCAAGAGCGCATTTGCCGCGTACTTGGTCAACTCCGCAGAGCGGATATCCATCACCATCACCCGTTCGTGATTGCGGTTGAAGGGCGCATAGAGCGCGCGCAACAGTTCGCCGGTACGGGGGTTATCGGTACCCACCACGATGCGGTCGGGACGCATGAAGTCATCGATCGCCGCACCCTCTTTGAGGAATTCCGGGTTGGAGACCACATCGAACTCGACCTCCACACCCCGTTCTGCCTGCATCTCGCGCACTACTGCGGCCACCTTGTCGCCGGTTCCCACGGGTACGGTGGATTTATTGATGATCACCCGGTACTCGGTCATGTGCTCAGCGATGCTGCGCGCCACCGCGGTGACGTACTGCAGATCGGCGGAACCGTCTTCGTCCGGCGGCGTGCCGACGGCGATAAACTGGAACAGACCGTGTTCAACGCCCTTCTTCGGATCCAGTGTAAAGGTAAGGCGCCCCGCCTCCCGGTTGCGCTGCACCATGGCCTCGAGTCCAGGCTCATAGATCGGGATGCCGCCACTGTTGAGCAGATCGATCTTGGCGGGATCCACGTCCACGCACACGACATCGTTACCCACCTCTGCCAGACAGGCTCCGGTCACCAAACCGACATATCCACTCCCAAAGATCGTGACTTTCATCTACCTTAAGACTCCATTTATCCATTTGTTCGGCACCGGCACCCCCGCAGGGAGCCATGCCTGTCATTTTGTTTACCGCCAGATATCGGTCGGCATGCTACCAAACTTGAGCCGAATGTTGCACCAACGAGCACCAAATTCCCATATTTTCACTGAATATTGTTACTTTAATCATTCCTGGAGCGCTGCCAAAAGCCCCGAAAAAGCCTTTTCTGCAAGACAAACTTGAATTTAACCCCTTGATATAACAAAATTTCGCATTAACCTTTTTTATGACTGCTCACAATCCAATGACGATACTCGCTCTGGGACTCAATCATAAGACCGCTCCTGTGGAGATCCGGGAGCGGCTCACCTTCGGACCAGACATCATCGTCGGCGCCCTGCGCAATCTGAGTGAGCATCCTGCGGTGGACGAAGCGGTAATCCTTTCGACCTGTAACCGCACCGAGCTCTACTGCACCATCGACGATGATGCTGAAGCCTCCGTAGCAGACTGGATCAGCGATTTTCACGGCCTGGAGCAGGGTCGGGTCAGCCCCTACCTCTACAGCCACCTCGGCGATGCAGCAGTACAACATCTGTTGCGGGTCTCCTGCGGACTCGACTCCCTGGTACTCGGCGAGCCGCAAATCCTGGGCCAGGTAAAAGCCGCCTTCCAGATCGCAAATGCTTCCGGCACCACCCGCAAACTGCTCTGCCGTCTATTTCAGCACACCTTCTCCGTCGCCAAGCATATACGCACCGACACCGCCATCGGCAACAGTCCGGTCTCGGTCGCGTTTGCTGCGGTCAGTCTGGCAAAACAGATCTTCAGCGATCTTTCGGAGCAGACCGCCCTGCTCATCGGCGCCGGCGAAACCATTGAGCTCGCCGCCCGGCACCTGCACCAGAACGGCATCGGCCACATGATCGTCGCCAACCGAACCGTGGAGAAGGCCCACAATCTGGCGGCCCAGTTCGACGGTTATGCCATCGCACTGACGGAACTCAGCGGACATCTGGCTGAGGCGGACATCGTTATCTCATCAACAGCCAGCCCTCTGCCTGTGCTGGGAAAAGGCACCGTGGAGAGTGCGCTCAAGGAGCGCAAGCACAGACCCATCTTCATGGTGGACATCGCGGTACCTCGTGATATCGAGCCCGAAGTAGCGGACCTGAGCGACATCTACCTCTACACGGTCGACGACCTGGATGAGGTCATTCAGGAGAATATGCGCTCTCGCCAGGAAGCGGCAGAGCAGGCGGAAGAGATCATCGAACGCTATGTGGATGAATTTACCGGCTGGCTGCGCTCCCTCGACGCCGTTGAGCTGATCCAGGACTACCGCAGCCAGGCGGAACTGCTGCGGGACGAAGTACTGAAAAAGGCGCTGCAACAGCTCAACAGGGGAAAATCACCGGAAGAGGCGCTACAGTTCCTGGCCAGAACCCTCACCAACAAACTGCTCCACACACCCAGCTCCCAGCTACGCCAGGCCGGTTTCGACGGCCAGACTGAGCTGCTGGAAGCCGCCAACACCCTGTTTCAACTGAAACAGCTCGACAGCACATCATGAAACCTTCACTGCGCGGCAAGCTGGATCAGATCGCCGAACGCTTCGAAGAGATCACCGCACTACTGGCTGAACCGGATACCCAAAGCAAGCAAAATCTGTTCCGCGATCTGAGCCGGGAGTACGCCCAGCTGGAGCCGGTGGTCGAAACCTACCGCAGCTACACAACGGCAGAAGAGGATATTGAAGTCGCCCGGGAGATGTTGAACGATCCCGAGATGGCGGAACTGGCCCAGGAGGAGCTGGAGAGTGCAGAGCAGGCCCGCCATTCACTGGAACCCGAACTGCAACTGCTGCTGATACCGGCGGATCCAAACGACAACCGCAATATCTTTCTGGAGATCCGTGCTGGGACCGGCGGCGCCGAAGCGGCACTGTTTGCGGGGGATCTGCACCGCATGTATCTCCGCTACGCCGAGACACAACGCTGGCAGGTGGAGACCATCAGCGAGAGTCCCGGCGAACACGGTGGTTTCAAGGAGATCATCTGCCGCATCAGCGGCAATGCAGTCTACTCCCGGCTAAAATTCGAATCCGGCGCACACCGGGTACAACGGGTGCCTGAAACCGAATCTCAGGGGCGAGTCCACACCTCCGCCTGTACCGTGGCCATCCTGCCGGAGGCGGAAGCGATCGACGAGGTGGAGATCAACAACGGCGATCTGCGCATCGACACCTACCGCGCCTCAGGCGCCGGCGGCCAGCACATCAACAAGACCGACTCGGCAGTGCGTATCACCCATCTTCCCTCGGGCATCGTAGTGGAGTGTCAGGATGAACGCTCACAGCACAAGAACAAGGCCCGCGCTCTGTCACTGCTAACGGCAAAACTGCTCTCCCAGGCTCAGGATGCTGCCGCCAGCGAACGGGCCAGCGCGCGCAAGCTGCAGGTCGGCAGCGGGGATCGCTCCGAACGCATCCGCACCTACAATTTTCCCCAGAACCGGCTCACCGACCACCGCATCAACCTGACCCTCTACAAACTGGATGAAATAATGACCGGGGCGCTCGACCAGGTGGTGGATCCGCTGCTGCGGGAACATCAGGCCGAGGAGCTGGCGGCGATGGGTGGATAGGCTGTAGGCCGGTTCAAGCGTAGCGGAACCGGCGGCGCAGGTTTTTGTATGGCCCTGGATTGCCCGATCCGCTACGCTTGACCGGGCCTACTCTGTCCAACTATTCTGATGCAGAAAAACATCAAACAGACCCTGGAAGAGGCAGCGTCGATCTTGGGGGCGCAACCTGACGGTTCATCCCAACTGGAAGCGGCAGCACTGCTCTGCCATCTGCTCGAAAAACCCCGCAGCTATCTCTACGCCTGGCCTGAAAAAATGCTCGACAGTGCCCAGTATCAGGCCTATCAGGCACTGCTTCAAAGGCGCCGCAGGGGTGAACCCATCGCCTATATCACCGGACGGCGGGAGTTCTGGTCCCTGGAACTGGAGGTCACACCGGACACACTGATCCCCCGTCCCGACACAGAACTTTTGGTTGAACTGGCACTGACCCATCTGCCGCAGAAGGGTCCTTGCCGCATTGCCGATCTCGGCACTGGCAGCGGCGCGATCGCCCTGGCAATTGCCAGCGAACGTCCCGACTGTGGGATCCACGCCACCGACCGCTCATCCGCAGCCCTTGCCGTTGCCCGCAAAAATGGTGAAAAGCTGGGGTTCGATAACATGCACTTCCACCAGGGCAGTTGGTTTGAAGCACTGCCTGGCCACGACCGCTTCAGACTCATCCTAAGCAACCCGCCCTATATCCCCAATGATGACCCACACCTCGCCCAAGGCGATCTCCCCAGCGAACCCCAGGAGGCGCTGGCCGCCGGCCCCGATGGGCTGAACGATATCCGCAAAATCGCCACTGGAGCCCACAACCATCTGCAACCCGGCGGCTGGCTGTTGCTGGAGCACGGTTTTGACCAGGCAGCGGCCGTGCGGGAACTGTTGCGGGGAGCCGGACTGACAGAGGTTCAATCCCATCGCGACCTGGCCGGACACGAA
This sequence comes from bacterium endosymbiont of Escarpia laminata, assembly GCA_003660235.1. Taxonomy (GTDB): domain Bacteria; phylum Pseudomonadota; class Gammaproteobacteria; order Chromatiales; family Chromatiaceae; genus QGON01. Next base: position 316,813 of record QGON01000070.1, read on the forward strand.
AGGATCACAGAGGGACGACTGCCACAATAAATAGTGTCAGCCTGAAAATCCCGAATTTAACGCAGAACAGACAATTCCATGGGTTCTGCCACTTGAAAATTCCCCTACATTAGCTAGGATTGTCGTCTATGGATATTGATGGTCACGAATTCATCAAACATCGGAGTATTCACTTCGTTGAGTTACACCCGGATCCGAATCAGGCTCAGACCGCTGCGCTGCTGCTTGCTGATGTGGAAGGCATAATGCGGGTGGATCCCACCGACGCTCATCATCTGCAGGTGACTTATCACATCATGGATATCACCCTGGAGCAGATCGAGGTGGGCCTGGCCAGTATGGGACTGCACATCGACAACCGCCTGTTGTACCGGCTGATGCGCGCGCTGCACTACTACACCGAAGAGAACCAGCGCGCCGTTCGGGGTTGCACCAAGGGCAATCCCAACTGCACCCGCAACATCTTCGCCAAACGCTATCAGAGTATTGACCACCATTGCCGGGACCACCGCCCCGAGCACTGGCGCAAATATCTCTAATTTATTATGGTTGCCTGTCAGACCTGACGGGATTCCGACTCCAATGAACGACGAACAACTGCTGCGCTACAGCCGCCAGATCATGCTGCCCTCCATCGGCATCGAGGGACAGCAACGGCTACTCGATGCCAGTGTGCTGCTCATCGGTCTTGGTGGACTGGGCGCGCCGGTGGCGATGTATCTTGCTGCTGCGGGGATCGGGCGGCTGACGCTTGTCGATTTCGACCAGGTCGACCTGAGCAATCTGCAACGCCAGATCATCCACACCACCGACCGTATCGGCACACCAAAGGTTGAGTCTGCCAGACAGGCGCTTGCCGCACTCAACCCCGAGATCGAAATCGAGTGCCTGGGACATCAGCTTGAAGGGGATGAGCTCTCCGCACAAGTCCAGCGTGCAGACCTCGTGGTCGACGCCTGCGACAACTTCGCCACCCGCTTTGCCATCAATGCCGCCTGCCACCAGAACAGCACCCCCCTGGTATCCGGCGCGGCTATCCGCATGGAGGGACAGGTCAGCGTCTTTCCCGGTAAACCCGGTAGCCCTTGCTACCGCTGCCTCTACCCCGAAAACGGCCAGGTGGAGGACACCTGCACCGCCAACGGCGTACTCGCACCTGTGGTCGGCATCATCGGCAGCATCCAGGCCACGGAAGCCATCAAGTGCCTCACCGGCGCCGGCTCGACACTCGACGGGCGGCTGCTGATTCTGGACGCGCTACATATGCAGTGGCGCAGTCTCAAACTCAAGGCAGACCCGCATTGCCCGGTTTGCGGCACAGATTAGTGCCTTCGTGGCGTCAAGGCAGGCTCACCCCGCTCCTGCTCTCCTCGCTCTGTCTCCTGATCCTGCTGCTGCCCGATAGCTGGCAACAGGTGCTGCGTTACGAAAACAGAGCCATCGGGAATGGTGAAGTCTGGCGCCTTTTCACCGCCCACCTGGTACACCTGGGCTGGCCCCATCTGCTACTCAATCTATTGGCCTTCTGGCTCATCCTGGAACTTTTCTTCCTGGCGAACCGCAGACTGACGCTGCGGCTGCTGTTGCTCGCCCTGGGAACCTCACTGGGGCTTCTGCTCTTCAGCCCGCATGTAGGCTGGTACGTCGGATTCTCCGGCGTACTGCATGGCCTGCTGGCGCTGGCGCTGCTGGACAGAGTGCTGATATCTCCCCAGTCTTCCGTGATCATGTTGGCGCTACTGGCAGGCAAGCTCTTTTGGGAACAACTACAGGGACCGCTACCGGGCAGTGTCTCACTGACCCAGGGCAGCGTGATCGTCGACGCACACCTTTACGGCGCCATCGCCGGGGCAGTAGTATGGGGGCTGGAGAGATCGGCTCTCCCATTTAGAAATGAGGATCCTGAGTGAAACAGATTGCACTCTTGTCGATTTTGCTGTTTGGACTTTTTGGCTGTCAGGAGATAGATGTTTCCCAGATGTCACCGGAAGAACGAGAAGCAGTCACTTCCCTCGCCTGGCTGAAAAATGCCGATGCGACAAAAGACGCGGATACGGCAATCAAACGTGGAGACCACAGACTGATAGCGATGGCGACCCGCAATCCGACCCTGCCGGGTGTGCCGGTGGAGTCATCATCAAAGGCTAAATCGGTATGCGGCATTCGCTATCTTGAGGGATCCACCGATGCGGTGGTCAGTGATCTGCATCTGAAACTGCTGCAAGAGGCTCAGAAGTATGCCGAGCAGTTTAACCACATCATGTTGAAGCGCTGTTTGAACCGTTCCAAATAGTCCGGCAAACCGTGCCATTCGCGATCGATGCGGTTCGCAAGCTCACCGGCATCCTACGTCAAGCGTTGTATCTTCTTCTCAGCGTGTAGCCCAAACCACCCAAACCGAGCAGCAGCGGCAACCAGAGTACCGCGCCGCCGCCACCCCCATCTGAAATGACGATACCGCCACCGGTATTCACGAAGATGGTGCCGTGTGCGAGGGCGGTGCCGTCCGTGGCCTTGCAGGCCGTTCCAGCGGCAGTGGTGCCTGTAACACCTATGTCGGCATCCGAGAGACTGAAAAAGATGTTGTTGCTGCAGGTCACGCGCACCCGGCCTCTGGCAACCAGCTTGTTCGGCAGGATAGGCGACGCTGAACCGGTATTGGGAAATGTTCCAAGATTCAAAACCGCATCGTCATTGTGGTCGCAATAGGTCGAACCATCAGCACTAAAAGAGAGCAGGCTGATCGTAACCTGTGGGCAACTGCCTCCGGTGCCACCAACCGCCCAACCGATAGTCTGGGCGAATCCGCCTGGATAGTTGCCCGCAATATTCAGCACACCACCATTTACATCAAAAGGGCCGGTGCCACCATCCACCGTCACCACCAGATCGTCTTCATCCACGCCTGAGTTGCCGTCACGAACGGTAAGTCGAAAATTCAGGGTTCTGCCCACTGCTGGCAGAGTTTCACCGATATCTCCAATAGCTCCCGTCAACTGGAGGCTGAGCCGGGGAAGATTTCGGGCCGGTGTATCTATTGGCAGAAAGGAGCGGAACAGAGGGGAGCCCGCATCCATCTGGTCCCACTGGTAGGAGAGGGTATCGAGTTCTGGATCCAGAGCGGAACCGGACAGGGTAAAAGGCGTGTTTATTGGAATCGTGAAATCCGCCCCGGCATTTGCTGTGGGAGCCGTATTACCGCTGGATGCGATTGTCCCGCAACTGCCTCCAGCGCCAGCGACAAAAGCCACCATCTGCTCAATGCTCACCCCATGAAAGGTGGCATCCGAATTGCCCTGCAGATTTTCCGCACCGCAGATACCCGCATAGCTCATGATGGTGGAACCACTGCCGGGCTCTACCGCCGTCGCAGGTATCCGGTTTCCGGCACAAGCACCCGCCGTGCCATTGAAGGTATGATCCGCCCCGAACTGATGGCCTATTTCGTGAGAGACGAAATCGATATAGAAGGCGTCACCCGTAGGCGAAGTCGAACCGGTTACCCCACCGCCTTTGGTATTGTTATCACAGACACTCTCCAAAAAAGCGATGCCGCCACCTACCCAGGTACTGAAAACATGGCCAATATCGTAATTTCCACTACCAATAACACTATCGAGCGTAGTTCTGTTTGCGGTCAGAAAATCTGAATTTGAATCGAGCGGATCAGGATAGGGATCGTTGGCTCCATCCGTATAGATGATCTGGTCATTGTTGCCGACCAGAATAAACTGCACCGCAAAATCCCGGCCATAGATCTGATTGACCCGGTTGATGGCGGTCACCATGGCAGAGAGCGCACTGGTCTTGGTGCCGCCGTGAAACTGGGTGTATTCGCCGGTGGCCGCTACTGCCAGCCGATAGTTGCGGCGTTGGAATTCGGTTCTCATGGCCAAATCGCCATCGCTGCGCTCCGCTGTCTGCCGATCATCCCCATCAACAGCGCAGGTAAATCCGCTTTCAGCTCCCATGCCGCGCTGAGCCAGGGCGTAGTCGCCTTTGTAGTAGGCGCGATAACCGCCACTCCCATCCGGATCGATAAAGACAGTACCGGCGGTAGAGGTGATCATGCCGTGAAACCCCTGCGGGGTCATATCCAGCCGACCGCTGGCGCCGGGATCATCGACACCATGAACCTGATAGGTGGTTATCTCCGGATAGCGCGCTGCCAGTTCCGGCGCCAATATCGGTGAGCGTTCGAGTCGAAAGCGCTGCATCGTGCCGTTGGGCATGGGTAGGCTGAGTTCCGAACCCTGGCTGCTGGTAAACTCCAGAGGGGCAGCCGCCAAGGCCTGCCGCAGGGCGCCATCGTTCGCTCGCAGAGAGCGGTAATAGAGTAGTTCGGCAGTTACCCCGCGAGCAGCGGTATCCCCAGTGGGCGCATCACTCCAGATAGAGGCAGATACGCTGAAGGGAATTCCCAACAGTGCGGTGATAATAACAAAACGTGATATTCCGGCGCGCATGCAACCCGTCTCCGGTTAGTTAGTCTCTATTGGATGTAATTCCCCACAGCTTACTGCGAAGAGTTTGCAGGAGCAGCGCCCCGCCGTTACTACAATTCATACCCACTTGAGAGGTTGTGGTTTATCTTATTCGTCAGTCCCTGAACCGTTCCTGAACGATCAGGCCTTGAGTTTTTTCAGCAGAAGCTCGTTGACCTGTTCAGGATTGGCCTTGCCTCTGGTCGCTTTCATGACCTGGCCGACAAAGAAACCCAGCAGCTTCTCCTTGCCCGCACGAAACTGTTCGACCTGCTTCAGATTGTTGGCGATGATGTCGTCAATAATCGGCTCTATCGCCCCTGTATCGGTAATCTGCTTGAGACCTTTAGCCTCGATCACCCCATCCGCGTCACCCTCGCCGTTCCAGATCGCCTCGAATACCTGCTTTGCGATCTTGCCGGAGATGGTCTTGTCGGCGATACGTTTCAGCAACCCGCCCATCTGCTCAGGACTCACCGGGGAGTCGACGAGGCTCAGCCCCGCCTTGTTCAATGCACCGCCCAACTCCATGGTCACCCAGTTGGCCGCCATCTTGGTTTCGCCACCCGCCTTGACCACCGCTTCATAGTAGTCCGCCAAGGGGCGGCTGGCAGTCAGTGCCTTTGCCTCTTTTTCACCCAGTGCATACTCCTGAATGAAACGCTGTAACTTGGCGGTGGGCAGTTCCGGCATCTCATCCCGGATCTGCTCCAGCAGCGACTCATCGATCTCCACCGGCAGCAGATCCGGATCGGGGAAGTAACGGTAGTCGTTCGCCTCCTCCTTGCTGCGCATGGAGCGAGTCTCATCCTTGTCCGCGTCATAAAGACGGGTCTCCTGCACGATCCTGCCACCGCCTTCAAGCACATCGATCTGGCGATCCAGTTCATAATTGAGGGCGCGTTCCAGAAAGCGGAAGGAGTTGATGTTCTTCAGTTCTGTACGGGTACCGAACGCTTCCTGACCATAGGGACGAATGGAGAGGTTGGCATCCACCCGAAAGGAGCCCTCCTGCATATTGCCGTCACAAATACCGAGATAGACCACCAGTTGGTGAATCTTGCGAGCATAGGCCACCGCCTCCTTGATGGAACGCATATCTGGCTCGGAGACGATCTCCAGCAGCGGAGTACCGGCCCGATTAAGGTCGATCCCGCTCAAACCGTGAAAGTCCTCATGCAGCGACTTGCCCGCATCCTCCTCCAGATGCGCACGGGTGATACCGATCACCTTCGACTCGCCGTTTTCCATCTCGATGGTCAACTCGCCTTTGCCTACGATAGGCAATTCGAACTGACTGATCTGATAACCCTTCGGCAAATCCGGATAGAAGTAGTTTTTCCGCGCAAACACTGAGCGTTTACCAATTTCAGCGCCAATTGCAACACCGAATTTGAGCGCGCAGTTCACCGCCTCCCGGTTCAACACCGGCAACACGCCGGGGAGGGCCAGATCCACATTGCAGGCCTGGGTATTGGGCGCTGCACCATAGGCCGTGGAGGCTCCGGAGAAGATCTTCGATTTGGTTGCCAGTTGGGTATGAACTTCCAACCCGATGACGGTTTCCCACTGCATGATCTTTACTCTAGATAGAGGTTTATAAAAAACACTGATTCAACGTAGGCCGGCTCAAACGTAGCGGGACCGGCAACCACATGGGCGCTGCCAATCCACAATACCCGATCCGCTACGCTTGATCAGGCCTACACCCATAAATCCGATGACATGGAAGGCATCAATAACCTTCCGGCGCCAGCTTGTGCCAGCCCGTGACCTGTTGGAGTTTATGGGCGACGTTCAGCAGCTTCGCCTCGGCGAAATAGTTGCCGATGATCTGCAACCCGACCGGCAAACCCTCCACCGGTCCCACCGGCACCGACATGCCGGGCAGTCCTGCCAGATTGGCCGCAATCGTATAGATATCATTGAGGTACATGGTCACCGGATCATCCGCCTTCTCCCCCAGACCAAAGGCAGTACTGGGTGTAGAGGGTCCCATGATCACATCGACCTGCTCGAAGGCTGCCTTGAAATCATCGGAGATCAGGTGGCGAATCTTCTGCGCCTTCAGATAGTAGGCATCGTAATACCCGGCCGAAAGCGCATAGGTTCCGATCATGATGCGCCGCTTTACCTCTTCTCCAAACCCCTCGCCTCTGGAACGTTTATAGAGGTCCTCAAGATCCTTGGGGTCTTCACAGCGATATCCATAGCGTACGCCGTCGAAACGGGAGAGGTTGGAAGAACACTCGGCAGGCGCGACCACATAGTAGGTGGGCACCGCCAGATGCGTGTTGGGCAGGCTGATCTCCACCACCTCGGCACCCAGTTTGCGGTACTCATCGATGGCGGCCTCTACAGATGCCGCCACCCCGGCATCCAGGCCTTCGCCGAAATACTCCTTCGGCAGGCCTATCCTCAACCCCTGCAGAGTCTCGTTCAGACCCGCGGAAAAATCGGCTAGTGGCTCCTCCGCACTGGTGGAGTCTTTCGCATCAAAACCGGCCATGGCCTGCAGCATCAGCGCCGCATCCTCGGCGCTACGGGTCATCGGACCGCCCTGGTCGAGGCTCGACGCGAAGGCGATCATGCCATAACGGGAGACCCGGCCGTAGGTGGGCTTCAGTCCGGTAATGCCACAGAACGCAGCTGGCTGACGGATAGAGCCGCCCGTATCTGTGCCGGTGGCCGCGACCGCCAGACGCGCTGCGACGAGGGCAGCCGAACCACCGGATGATCCGCCGGGCACACGTTCGCGGTCCCAGGGATTGTGCACCGGACCGTAGAAACTGGTCTCATTGGATGAGCCCATGGCGAACTCATCCATGTTGGACTTGCCGAGCATCACCACCCCAGCGGCATTGAGCCGCTCCACCACAGTGGCGTCGTAGGGCGAGATGAAACTGTCGAGCATGCGGGAACCGCAACTGGTCTTCACACCCTGGGTGCAGAAAATATCCTTCTGCGCGATAGGAATACCGGTCAGCGGCCCCGCGTCGCCCGCGCTGATCCGCTGATCAGCCGCTGCCGCAGCCTGGAGTGCGACATCCGGGGTTACCGTGATATAGCAGTTCAAGCCCCCATCCAGCGAATCGATGCGCGCCAGGAAGTGACGGGTCAATTCCACGCTGGAAAATTCACCGGCACGCAGGCTCGCGCCCAGTTCCACGATAGTTTTGTTATGCATAGTCAGTCAGTTATTCCTGCCAGGTGGAACTCATCCACTACTCGATCACCTTGGGCACCAGATAGAGATCATTCTCAACCTTGGGCGCAATGGCCTGGAAGTCTTCCCGGCGATCCACTTCAGTCACCTCGTCCACCCGCAGACGCTGAGCCATGTGCAGCGGGTGGGCCATCGGCGTGACATCATCGGTTTCGACGTCATCCATCTGTGCAACCAGACCCAGAATATTGGAGAGGTCTGTGGCGTAACCTTCGATCCGGTCCTCGTCCACCGCCATTCTGGCAAGGTGGGCAATTTTCTCTATGTCAGAGCGATCCAGCGACATTCGTCTGATTCCTGTGGTGAAAAACGTGCAAAAAGTTACCACATTTAGGCGTTTCGATATACGGTGGAAAACGAAAACCACTCTGAACATCCCCCCAGTAAGGCACCATTTTCAACTCGACTGCGTGAAACTGTGCTCTCTTATTCCAGTCACATGGTTTGACGATTTGCCAAATTGGGATATAATTCCCACTTAGTCTAGAGCCTTCATAAATGTAGATTGGCAAACAGACCGCGCCCTCCGTATCAAACACAAGGAAACAGTCGATATGAAAAAATTACAACAAATGACCATATCCACACTGCTGGCGCTGCTGATCAGCGCTTGTGGGGGCGGAGGCGATGACACGACATTCGGAAGTTCTTCCGCAGTACGCAGCGACGAGACCGTCCTCGGCCGGGTAACCGGCTTTGGCAGTGTATTTGTCGATGGGGTCGAGTACGAAACAGACAATACCCAAATTACCATCAATGGCGTTCCTGCCGATGAGAATGCATTGAAACTCGGCATGGTGGTGCTGCTGACAGGCAACTCCGACGGCAGCCATGGAGAGGCCTTCAATATCGATTTCTCCGATGAGATTCACGGCTTTGTCGACGAGAACCTGACCGGTACCGGCGGCGCACTTCAGGTGATGGGACAGACCGTTTACAGCGACCCTCTCACCGTCTTTGAGTCAGCTGTTGCCGGCATCACCACCATTGCAGCCATCCCTCAAGGCGCCATTGTCGAGATCAGTGGTTATCGTGATGCGGATGGTGCGCTGTTCGCCACCCGGATAGAGCTGAAAAAACTCGCCTTGGCTCCAGGGGATGAGGTCAGCGTAAAAGGCCGGATCGAGACCCTGGATGAAAATGCCAAACGACTCACCCTGGGAACTATGGGGGTCGACTACAGCCAGGCAGAGCTCAAGGACGCGCTGGTTGTCGGCGGTTTTTTTGAGATCAGCAGCCGTCAGGGCAAATCACCCATCACCGGCGACCTGATCGCTGACGAGATCGAGGCGGCAGAAGACGCAGCGGACCTGGTCAATACTGACACAGAGGAACAGATCAAACTGGAAGGCAGAATCGACAAACGCCTTACGGATGACCTGTTTACCCTCAATGGCCTGGAGATCCTGGTCAATCCAGAAACCGAATTTGAAGACGGCGATCAACAGCAGCTTACCGAGAATGCACTGATAAAGGTCCGGGGCCATCTCAACGGGCAGGGGCAGGTCAGCGCAGATGAGATCGAGTTTCGCTCCGAGACATACACTGAAATCGAAGGCACAGTAAGCCGGGTCGACAGCAATAACAGCACATTGACCATCGACAATAGTTTGATCCACTACTCCAGTGAAACACTGGTAAAGGACGAGTGGAAAGAGGATCGCAGTTTCAACCTGCAGCAGATCAGGGTCGGCGACGAACTGGAGATCGACGCCACACAGGATGCTTCAGGTGATCTGTTTGCAGTCAAACTGATCAGAAAATCAGGGACTGAGGTTGCCACGGATGATGCGGATAATGAGTCAGAAGAAAATGATGATGAGGATCAAGCTGACTCTGAAGCTGATCACGACGAAGGCAGCGGAAACGAAGGAGAGGAAGAGGACGAAAACGCTCAGGGAGATGAAACCGCCGAAAACAGCCAGGATGAGACGGGCGAAGAGGGCTCCCCGGAGAGCGAAGATGAAGGCGGAAACACCGGCGTCCCAGGTATCACCGACAGCCACCGCGTCCTGGCCTTCAACGACCTCGGCATGCACTGTGCTGACCTTGACTACACCACCTTCGTTGTCCTGCCGCCTTTCAATGTAATCCGCAGCCAGGTCATCGAGCGCGGCGCCACCCCCCGCATCCTCAGCAGCGCGGAAGTCGACGTCGCCTACAAGGCGCAGATGGATGCAGCAGGCTCGATCAACACCACCAGCCAAAATCTGCCGGGATCGGTGCAGAAAACCAACTTCTGGGATATCAACCCGGCCACCGGCAACACCTTTGTCTTCGACCTGTTCGGCGGCAACCCCCCGGCGGATATGGGACTCCTGGGCCAGAGCATGCCCGGCGTCAACGCACCCTATACCGCCAATGAGGATCAACCCTTCGGGCACTACGACGCAGACTTCGGCTGGTTCTCAGCGGAGGGCGTTCCGATCCTGCCGGTGGATGACGCCGGACAGGCCAATGCCTACCCGCTGATGCAGGTTACCGCCAGCGACAAAACCAGTGGCCAGGCACTCGCCAGTCTGGACATCGTTTTGCCCGTCGCCTCCGAGGCTGACTGCCAGAACTGCCACGCCCTGGGGGAGATCGGCGCCGACAGCAACCGTCGTCCAGGCGTGGATTTCATCTTCCCGGATGATATCAACGACCCCAACGATGTACTGCAGGCGGCTAAGGTCAACATCCTGCGCCTCCACGACAACAAACACGGCACAGATATCGATAATCAGCGCCCGGTGCTCTGCGCCGGCTGCCACTACTCGGCAGCGCTGGACCTGGCCGGAAACGGGGGGCCAGTCGGCAATCAATTGGGGCATGCAATGATGTCCCAGGTGATGCACGGCCACCATGGTGAGTTGCGGGATCCCGCCACCGATCAGCTGATCTTCCCGGAAAACGGTACTCTGGAAGAGACCTGCTATCAGTGCCATCCCGGCAAGGTCACCAAGTGTCTGCGCGGCGCCATGGGCGGTGCCGGCATCACCTGCCAGAACTGCCACGGCGGCATGCTAGCAGTGGGCGGGGTGCACAACCTGCCGGTCGGCGGCAGTCTCGACGGGGCCAATGACGGCACCACCCCGCGCCGGCCCTGGATCGACGAGCCACGCTGCGAATCCTGCCACACCGGTGACTCGAATGATCACTTGGGCGACACCATTCGCCTCAGTCAGACCTGGGAATCGGCAGATCCGTCGGCAACTCCCCGCCGGGCAGACAACAAGCGTTTTGCGGAAAACCCGGCCAAACTCTATCGCAACAGCCTGGGACATGGCGGCGTTGCCTGCGAAGGCTGCCACGGCTCCACCCACGCCATCTGGCCCAATGCATTGCCAGGATCCAACGACAATGTGGCCGCCGAGCAGCTGCAGGGGCATGCCGGAACCATCAGCGAATGCAGTAGCTGTCACACCACACTGGGACTCACCCTGGAGGGTCCCCACGGCATGCACAACGTCAACAGCCCAGCCTGGACTGAGGGGCATGAGTCCTTCTACAAACAGGATCCAGGGAGTTGCCGCGCATGCCACGGCCAGAACCTGGAAGGCACCGCACTCTCCCGTACCGCAACGGACCGCGACCTTCAAACCGACGCTAACGGCCAGATCCACTTGGTCAAGGGCACAGAGGTCAGTTGTACCCTGTGCCACGCGAGGCCCTGATGCAGGGTCATGAAGAGTATTACTTGACCCACACGAAAATGGGATCATAATCCCAACAGCGCCATCTTCCGGTCAGCCCTCCAGAGGCTGGCCGGAACCTGCGCCCTGATGACGAGATCAGCTACCGACATGGAATAAGCAGTTTGATGTCTAACGAGATACAGAAAACACTCACAGCCGCCATCTTGAAACTCCTGCGGCCACTTGTGCGCCTGCTGTTACGTAACGGCATGAGCTACGGTGACTTCGCGGATCTCAGCAGATGGGTGTTTATGGATGTGGCGGAAAAAGAGTTCACTCTCCCGGAGCGCAAGCAGTCGGTATCACGGATCTCGGTCATCACCGGCCTCACCCGCAAGGAGGTGAGCCGCCTGCAGAAGATAGAGACACCTGACGACTCCGCCATTGCCCAGCAGTACAACCGGGCAGCCAGGGTAATCGCAGGCTGGCTGCGGGACAGCCGCTTCCACACTTCGAAAGGGACACCGGCTGAACTCTCTTTCGATTCCGGGGTCGATAGCTTCACTGCGCTGGCGAAAGAGCACAGCGGCGACATCCCGCCCAGGGCCATCCTCGATGAACTGCTCAGGGTGGGAACGGTTGAACAGAACGAAGACGGCAACATCCGTCTCCTCATGGAGGCCTTTGTCCCCCGCACCGGGGAGAAGGACAAACTGCATATATTGGGCACCGACGTCCACCTGCTGCTATCCACCATCGACCACAATCTGCGGCTGGGTGATTCCGATCCCCGTTACCAACGCAAGGTGGCCTATGACAACCTGCCGGAGGAGGCGCTACCCCGTTTCCGGGAGATGAGCGCCAAGAAGGCCCAGGCTCTGCTGGTTGAGCTTGACCGTCACCTCTCAGCCCAGGATCGCGACCTCAATCCAAAGGTCAAAGGCAGCGGTCGCAAACAGGCCGGCATCGGCATCTACTACTTCGAACAAGACATGGCCGCAGATGACTGACATGAAAATATTTCCGATCCTTTTTATCACCCTCCTTCTTACCGGCTGCGGTGACAGCGGTGAGACTCAGACTGCTGATGGCGGCATTGGCGGCACCGGCGTTGCCTGGGGACGTGTCACGGGTTTTGGTTCCATCTATCTGAACGACATCAAATACGAAACCACAACAAACACAAGCTTCCAGTTTGAGGAGCCTTTACGGTTCGACGAGTCGCACTTGAAGGTCGGCATGGTGGTGCGGATCACAGGAAACAACGACGGCGTCACCGGCGAAGCGGAAACGGTGGAGTACGCAGACCAGCTGGAGGGCACCGTCAGCGGCAATGACATCGCCGGCAGCAACAGCCTGACCGTGATGGGTCAGACTGTGATCATCGATCTTGACACCATCTTTGACGACGGTGGCACCGGCATCCTGCTCGTCGACGACCTGCCTATCGATGCCGTTATTGAGGTCAGCGGTTTCAGCGACGGTCTCGGTGTCATCTACGCCACCCGCATCGAGGTGAAGTCCGCCACCTGGGACGGCATCGATCAGCTTGAAGTCAAAGGCATCGTACAAAATCTGACCGCCACCACCTTTGAGCTTGGTGGCCTCACGATCGATTGGAGTGCGGCACTTCTGCCAGACGGCATCCCCCAGGAAGGCCAGTACGTCGAAGCCAAAGGCGACAGCTTCAATGGCGCTACCTTCGAAGCGGACGAGGTTGAGACCGAAGGCGACGGCGACCTGGAGTGGGCCGAAGATGGTGAAGAGTTGGAGATCGAGGGAATAGTCACCACCGACTTCGATGACGTCACGAATCAGTTCACACTCAACGGCCAGACGGTTCAGATAACCGCATCCACTGAGTTCGAGGGTGGAGGAGACAGCAGCGATATCCTGACCGGAAAACCTCTGGAAGTTGAAGGAACCATGGACGGCACACTGCTGATAGCCAGTGAAATCGAATTTGGCACCGATAGTGCCGATAAACTGGAGATTGAAGATACCGTCGCCAGCGTGGATCTGGGCGCAGGCAGCTTTACCACTGTCTTGAGCGAGCAAACATTCGTAACAACCACTTCGACGATCTTCATCGATGAATTGACCAACGACCAATTCTTCAGCCTGGCCAGCCTGAACCCTGGTGACAGTGTCGACGTCAACTATGTCGATGATGCCGGTGTCCTGACAGCTACCAAGGTGGAACGGGAGTAGGTCGATGGGACTCAACTCGTAACACTCCCCCAACTGCCTGAAAGTCTCCGCCTCGTCGGCCTCCATGCCTTTGGTGGCCAGGCGCTTGAGCGCCTCTCCAGTATCTACGCCACCCATGGCAGCCCTGTGAGCATCCGTTTATGATGAACGCTGCCGATCTCCTGCAGGAGCGGTGCAATAGAGAGGCTACAGGGATAGAGATGATGATAAACCGCCTGTTTTTCGGACTGCTGTTTGGCGCCGCCCTTCTGTCAGCCAGTGGATCTTCCATTGCCGGAGGATCGGACACCCTCTATGTGGATGGCTCCATCCAGACAGACCACTGCCGAAACTACAGCCCCGAAACCCGCAAGTGTGGTGGCGGCAAACAGGTCGCCTACCAGGCGCTGGCCGGTGCCGCCGCAGTGGCGGTTGCAGGGAACGAGGTGCTGATCCGTGGCGGCGTATACCGTGAAATACTTAAACCCAGGCATTCCGGCACAAAATCGAAACCCCTTGTCTTCCGCGGCTATAAGGGGGAAACAGCCGTTATCAGCGGCGAGCATCTTAAACCCGCCATCGACATCTCTTATCGCAGTCATCTGATCCTGGAAAACATCGAAGTGCACGACGTAAGGCGCTGGCTCTATGGGCGGGATGCGGATTACAACCAGATCATCAACTGCCGTTTCATTGGCGCTCACGATCCCAATGGAAGTTCGAAGACCGGCCTCTTCTTCGAGCAAGCGGATCACAACCGCATCATCAACAATCTGTTTGACGGCACCACTCAGGACAACCTTTCACTGGTGAAGTCGGACAGCAACCTGGTGCAGGGCAATCGATTTCGCAACGGCAAACACACCCTCTGGACCATCAAGTGCGGTAACAAAAACATCATCAGGGGCAACGACCTCTACAACGAACTGCAGAAGATCGGTGAGATCTACGACTGTCATAACGTGGGTTTTGATCACCAGTTTGACGATGATGACGCCACCAAACACAATCTGGTGGAGGACAATGACTTCACCTACACTCCGTCCAGCGGCAGGCACTCCCCCTACGCAGGCATCCAGCATGCCGCCCAGCAGAGCATCATCCGGCACAACCGGTTTCGCCACACCATCGGCCCTGCAATGCAGCTCGCTCTATATGGCAAAGAGGCCCGCTACAATAGCGGCAACCGCATCTACAACAACACCTTTCACGCCACCAGCTTTGCTGCAATCGAAATCGCACTGGGAGGAAAAGGCTACCACCTTGAGGACAATCTGCTGGTCAACAACGCCTTCACGCGCAGCATCTTTGTCGTCAACGACGAACGCTGGGACTGGTATAATCGCTTCCTTCGGGGTGCGCCGGTGCAGATCAAGACGGCTCGTCTCGATGGCTTCTTTTTCGACAACAACCTGATCTTCAATGAAAAGGCGGGGGAGTTCTATCTCATCGCCCACGGCGTGCGTAACTCCAATCGCAATCCCTACCCGCAATCTGTGAGTGGCTGGATGAAATCGAACCCGGAGTTGTTCCGGAATTTCATCGAGGCTGATCCGAAATACGTGGATGAGGGCAACAACGACTTCACTCCCGCCAGCGGCAGCCCCCTGCTGGACAGCGGCCGCTTTCTCACCCGCACCCGCAGCGCAGGCAGCGGAACGGAGATACCGGTCGACGATGCCTCCTGGTTCCAGGACGGTTTCGACATCCCCGGCGAAAAAGGCGACGAGATTCAGCTGCAGGATCAGCAGCAGCGCGCCCGCATCCTCACTGTTGATTACCGATCCAACCGGCTGACCCTGGACCGCCCTCTGAGGTGGAAGGAGGGTCAGGGTCTTGCCCTGAGTTACAACGGGAAGGCCCCGGATATCGGTGCCGTCGAGCAACCCTGATATTTTACCGGCACCACTTTGCCTACGGCAGGAAGTCGCGCCGAACCGGTATCTGTCGAACTGGAATCTGGCATGAGGTGAGACTAACCTAAAAGTAGGGTATGCCTAAAAAAGGGGGATAGTTATGCCGCGATTGCAAAATGAAGATCCTCGCCCGAATTCACAGGATATACCGCCGGAGAGGCCGCAACCCGGGGAGCCGCCCGGCATTCCACCTGGCCAACCTGAAGAGGTGCCGGTCGCACCACCCCTTATCGAGGTGCCGACTGAAACCCCAGTCGAGATCCCGCCCACCTCACCACCAGAGTTCCGCAATGCAGACGACTGATTCGTCCCAGGGGGGAGCAAGGGAGATCCCCTGTGAACTCATCACCTGGGAGCAGTCCTATCAATTGGCGCGCAAGCTGGCGCGGCAGGTGCGTGAGGATGGCTTCGCACCGGAAATCATTGTTGCGATCAGCCGGGGTGGACTGATCCCCGCACGGGTTCTCTCCGATCATCTGAATCTGTTCGACCTGGCCACGCTTAAGATCGAGCATTATCACGCGGTACACAAGGATCAGATTGCCAGGGTGAGGTACCCGCTGACCGCAGAGATCGAAGGCCGACGGGTGCTGCTGGTCGACGATGTCAGCGATTCAGGCGATACCTTTCAGGTGGCGATTCAGCATCTGTTCGAGCAGGGTGAGCCTGCATCACTTCGCACGGCTGTCCTGCACCACAAACGGGTCTCCCGCTACCGGCCGGACTATTTTTCCCGGGAGGTGACAGAGTGGCGCTGGCTGATCTACCCTTGGGCGGTGATGGAGGATCTCAGCAGTTTTCTGCGGGAGATGGCGCCGCGTCCCGAAACCGTGGGGGCGTTTGCATCGTCACTTCAGATGCAGTACGCCATTGAGGTCCCGAGGCAGACCCTTGAGGATGTTCTGGCGATGGCAGAATAAGTTTGCCCTGAAAACACCGGGCAACATGAAAATAGGGAGTCCTCTTTTTTCAGTTCGATTCCCTATGTAACCGGTCAGAATGGCCTGTTGAAAGGGTATTGATTGCAGAGGTTTCCAATGTCAGACAAGAGACAGATGCTGCGCGAAATCGAGTGGGATGTGCAAGAGACCCGCAGCATGACCGGCATGACGGCGTTAGACAGCCGGGTCATGGAGGCAATGAAGGCCGTACCCAGGCATGAATTTGTCCCGCTAGGCGCTCGCCACCAGGCTTACTACAACAGCCCATTGCCGATCGGACACGGCCAAACCATCTCCCAGCCCTATATCGTCGCACTGATGACCGACCTTCTTGAACCCACAGCGGACGATGTGATGCTGGAGGTGGGCACGGGTTCCGGCTATCAGGCCGCCGTGCTTTCCCGGGTGGTGAGGCAGGTCTATACCCTGGAGATCATCGGGGCGCTGTCGGAACGGGCGGCTGAATCACTCCGGCGGCTTGGCTACAGCAATGTGGAGTGCCGCAAGGGAGACGGTTACGAGGGCTGGACGGAACAGGCGCCGTTTGACGGCATCATCGTTACCGCCGCATCTCCCAACATTCCCCAGCCCCTGGTGGATCAGTTGAAACCCGGCGGCCGGTTGGTCATCCCGATTGGTATGCCCTTTTCACACCAGGAATTGATGGTCGTGGAGAAGGAGGAATCAGGGGGGATCTCAGTACGGGATGTACTCGGCGTCGCGTTTGTGCCGCTCACGCGCAGCAGCAGCAAGGACGAATAGGGATTCAGGCTTGATAGTGGTTTTCATAATAACTGGAAGAAACAGAATTTAGACCTTTGATCTCTAAGGTAAGACATTGATTACAATAGATTAACTTCGCGTACTTCGTGCGCTTCGTGGTAAAAAAACGGCGTTTCCGGACAGGCACTGCTTAAGGGGGAAATGCAATTCTATTCCGACTAAAGAAACTCTGCCAAATACCGCTACAATCTATTGAGAAAGAGGTGAATAGACTTGCAGTATTGCTCTTCAACTAGAGGCTCCGGGTCTGATCCAAAATTCGTGTCTGCAATGGCGGATCGAAGTGAACAGGCGACCTCTCCCCACTGATGTAACAGGGTGAATTCGACGCAATGTTTTCAGGTCTTCAGGATACCCCTCCCAGCGTTCTGATCGTCGCTGACGCGCCTGACAATTTGGACCTGTTGCAACGCCTGTTGGCTGACGAAGCCTACGAGATCCGGGTGGCGCCGAATGGAGAATTTGCTCTGCGCGCCGTGGAGGCCAACCCCCCCGATCTGATCCTTCTCGATATCCATATGCCGGGCCTGGATGGTTTTGAGGTGTGTAAACTTCTCAAGTCCAACGACCGCACAAGGGATATCCCGATCATTTTTCTTACCGCCCTGAACAGTCCCGAGGATGAGGGTCGGGGATTGAAACTCGGGGCGGTGGACTATATCACCAAGCCTTTCCAGGCTGAGATCATCAAGGCGCGCTTGCGCACTCATCTGAAATATGTACATCAACGCAATCTGCTGGAACAGCTTGCGAAGCTCGATCCTTTAACCGAGATCCCCAATCGGCGTTTTAAACGAACAGTTGGAGAAAGAGTGGAGCCGTTCCCTGCGTAGTGGTTCCCGGCCCCTTTCCGTGGCCATTCTGGACGTGGATTTTTTTAAAAAATACAACGACAGCATGGGACATCCCATGGGGGATAAGGCACTGATCGCGATCGCCAGGACGATGACGCAAATACTCAGTCGCCCTGCAGACCTGGCGGCACGTTTTGGTGGCGAAGAGTTTTTCATCCTGCTCCCCGATACGGATCAGGAGGGCGCAGAGATGATCGCAGAACACATCCGCAAAGCGGTGGATGCACTTGCGATTGCTTATCCAGTCGCCTCGGTCACACACCACCTTTCGGTAAGCATCGGGGGCACGACAGCTTTGCCCTCACCCGGCATTGGGTACAACGAACTGATAGAACAGGCCGATGCCAATCTCTATGAGGCCAAGAATTCGGGACGTAACCGGGTCATCTGGTCGGCCTTTGCGCCGCACAAGGATGAGTGAGATGCCATCGCCCGCCGGACAGAACACCTCCCATGAACCCATCGAAAACCCTGCGGATCAAGGATGCGCCTGTTGAGGAGATGCTTATGCTACGACTTAAAATTCCCGTTATCTTCCTGTGTTTGACGTTTTTCTCCGCCATCGTGCCCGCGCAGGAGAACAAGCCTGTCTATGTTGGGTTTGATGGGGAGTTCAGCCTGCTCAACAGTACCTCTGCCCAATCGATCGAACGGGGCATCCGTATCGCGCTTGACGAGATCAACGAAGCGGGCGGCGTGTTGAACGGCCGGCCGATGAAACTGTTGACCCGTGATAACCGCTCCGTTCCGGCTCGTGGGCGGGATAATATCCGGCGATTTGCCAAAGTGGAGGATCTGGTCGCCGTAGTGGGGGGACGTTTCAGTCCGGTCCTCCTCGACGAACTCGACCTGATCCATGAGTTGGGGATCGTATTACTGGATGCCTGGGGTTCAGCTGACGGCATTACCGAGCATGAATACCGACCGAGCTATACCTTTCGCCTCTCTCTTCGCGACCGGTACGCCATGCCGGCCCTGCTACGGCATGCACTGGAGAAAGGGGCCAAACAGGTTGGGATCATGGTGCCGAATACCGGTTGGGGGCGAAGCAATGCCAAGGCAGCCCAGCGTTATCAAGAGCGTGAGTCAGCGCCGAAAATCCTGAAACCAGTCTGGTACAACTGGGGTGAAAAAGACATGTTGCGCCACTATCGCATACTGCTGAGTGCGGGGGCGGATGCGGTCATTCTGGTGGCAAACGATATTGAGGGATCCCGCCTGATCCATCAACTGGCTGCGGTAGATGGTGACGAGATATTGCCGATCATCAGTCACTGGGGGGTAACTGGCGGCAAAATGGTGGAAAAGAGTGGCGCAATGCTGCACAAGCTCGATTTTTCCGTGGTTCAGACCTTCAGCCTGTTTACCGCTGATCCCCAGATCCGTAATCGGGTAATGAGCCGGGCCAAGCGGCTGTTTGACATCCAGGGAATCGAGGATGTGGAATCACCCGTGGGTTTTGGGCACGCCTATGATCTGATACACATCCTGGCCCGCGCAGTGAATATTGCCGGTACCACAAACAGGGCCAAGGTGCGGGATGCCCTTGAACAGGTGCGCGACTACCAGGGGCTGACCGGTTCCTACGCACGCCCTTTCACGCCTGAAAGCCATGATGCCCTCAAGCAGGAACAGGTATTCATGGCCCGTTACCGTGAAGACGGGGCCATAGTACCGATCTCTCTTGGGAGCAAATAGGCAGCCATGAAGTTGGAATTCCTCAACACCATGCGCTGGAACCTGTCACAGAAGATCGCAGTGGGAACCGGCGTGCTGACATTGATCACTGTTGTCGTTCTTGGTGGGCTCTCCTATCTGGCCATGCGGCAACAGATGAATGAGACCCTGCATGCCGAGATCAATGAGAGCGTCCAGAATCTGGCTCAGCGGCTGGATGATAAATTAGCCGTAATGAACAGCACCCTGTCGTCTTTGTCGGAAAACACCCTGATCGGCAATGCACTGGTGGATAGCATTGGGCGGGAGATCTATCTGCGCAGCTTTCTGGCCGATTTTCGCCAGATCAACGACGTTCCCGTCACCGTTGCAGTGACCGACTTTCGCGGCATACCGTTTTCCCAGAACAATGAGAGGGCGCTTGTTGTGGCCGAAGAGTGGCTGGCAGCCGTTGTCGATTCGGGAGAGCGGCGCACCACCATCGTTGTCAATCATGACAAATGCTATTTTGTATTGGCCGCCCCAGTGATCTTCGCCAACACTGGTCAGCCGGAGGGGGTAGTGGTCATACAGTTTGCCGCTCGTGAGTTGTTTGAATCACCGCTTTACCGGCCATCATCCTACTCCCGCTATCTTGAGGATGTGTTCACCTTTCGCTTTATCGAGACCATCAGTAAACAGCAAAAAACCAAGACCATTGGGAATGCCAAACCCAACTTTGTTGCTGCATCTGCACCGGTTGGCAGATCAGGCATATTTGCATCGAATAAGATGGAAATCTCGGTCTATTCGAATCCTGAGATTCTTCCCGAGCATATCGACCGTTTATTGTGGGTCTATCTGATAACCGGGCTGGTTTCCATGTTCGTTCTGATCCCTGCCAGCCGTGTACTGGCAAACTCACTGACCCGGCGATTACGGCACTTGGAAAAGGCTACTGGGGGGATCTCTTTCGACACCACCAGTCAAAACCGCCTGCCGGTGGATGGCTACGATGAAGTCTCACATCTGAGCAGAACATTCAATTCAATGCTCGAGCGCCTGGAGAGCACCTACGTGGCACAGCGCGAGACAGGGGAGCATCTGAAAGTGGCTCTCACGTCCATGGAGCAGGCCAAGCAGGAGGCAGAGGTTGCGAGCCAGGCCAAGACTGAATTTCTGGCCAACATGAGCCATGAGTTACGCACGCCTCTCAATGCCATCCTCGGTTTTTCCCAGATGCTGGAAAAGAAGTGTCGACAATGCCCATCACAACAGGAAAACCTGGGTATTGTCATCCGCAGCAGCGAACATCTGCTGACACTGATCAACGACGTACTGGACATGTCTCAGATCGAAGCCGGAAAGATAACAGTCGAGAACGAAGTCATCAATCTCCATGAGTTGCTGGAGGATGTGGTCATGTTGATTCAGCCAAAACTGGAAGAGAAGGGGCTCTGGATACAGTTGGAGCAGGATCCTGAACTTGAACGCTATATCCGGACCGATCCAGGCAAACTGCGTCAGATCCTGCTCAACCTGCTTGGTAATGCGGCCAAATATACCGACGAGGGGGGCGTTTTCATGCGTGCCGGCTCCCATGAAACGGGACCTGATACGGTTCACCTGGAACTGGAGATCGAGGATACAGGCAGGGGTATTGCGGAGCATGAGCAGGCCCGGGTCTTCGAAAAATTTATCCAGATCAGGCGTAATCGGAGACATAAAGAGGGTACTGGGCTGGGGCTGTCGATCTCCAAGCGCTACGCCGAACTCCTCGGTGGTGAAATAGGTCTGCGAAGTGAGTTGGGTAAAGGGTCTGTTTTTTCCCTGTCGCTTTCTGTTTCACGGGGTGAAATCGATGAGGTAGCGAAACGCTCAGACTACAGCAGAGTTATCGGGCTGGAGCCGGGCCAGGCGGAATTTCGAATATTGATCGTCGAGGACAATAAAGTGAATCGTCTTCTTCTGCGCAGCATTCTGGAGCGTATCGGCTTTCAGGTGCGGGAGGCGGTCGATGGTGAACAGGGGCTGAAAGTGTTTTTTGAATGGCTGCCACAGTTGGTGCTGATGGACATCCGAATGCCCCATATGAACGGTTATGAAGCCACCCGCAGCATCAAGGCGAGTCCAGCCGGACAGGCGTGTAAAGTGATAGCGGTCAGCGCAAGCGTATTCAGGGAGGGAAAGGAGAGGTTATTCGCCGCCGGCTGTGATGACTTTTTGAGCAAACCCTTTCGGGAATCCGATGTCCTTGCCCTGCTGGCACAGCATTTAGGGGTGCGTTACCTCTATGAGAGGGGGACTTCGAAAAAACGGGTTGTACCGCGAAAACTCGAGCCGCCGGACCTCACCATGCTTTCCGCTGAGTGGCGCAGACGTTTTCACGCCGCCATCGAGCAGGGACAGATGATGGAAATGGAGTCGTTGCTGGAAGAGATAGCCCCCCATCACAAGGAGTTGTCGGAGCAGTTGCACCATCTGGTATCAAAATATGCATTCGACCGTTTGCTTGAACTGACATCTGAATACAATTGAACTCCCCCACTGCAAGCTGCGGGGGAATTAATAATCCAAAGAGATTGAACAGCCCTTTTGCAGGACTCTTAGACGCTTTCAATACGCCGCCGGTAGAAGATCGAATAGTAACGCACACTGCCCGGTGCATGAGAGATCCAGCCGGAGAGCGCAAGAATCATCAGCAGGAGCGGTGTCGACAGATCGGGCCAAAGGGTGATGGCATAGAGCAATAGCAGTTTGAGCATAATCACATGCCCGCGCAACTGCAGCAGCCAGATACCGTTGGCGTAGATAAATAACAGCGACAGCAGCAGACCGCTAGCCAGACAAAGATCGAGATAGATACGCCAGGTTTCGTCCGCCGCCGCGTAAAGATAACCACCTCCCACACCGGCGATACCGATCAGATGGAGTGTACGCAGACCGATATTGATCCAACGGTGTCCGGGAAGATAGCGTGACTGAGAGGGAAATAGCACTTGCTTGAGACGGGGCATCGAACATTACCAGTTGATTTTAGTGTCACTCTTCACCATTCCGGCAGAATAGACAAGCCCGCTTGCAGTCCGGCAATTTTCGAAACTGAGCGATCCGCACAAACGGCGCGGAGAGTTTGAGAGACTATCCAGTGTCCATCCGGAAACCCACATCTAACCACAAAGGACACGAAGAGCACGAAGGTAAAAGATTGATTAACCATGAATTTTCTTCGTGTTCTTCGTGCGCTTCGTGATGAAAACAGTGTTTCCGGACGGACACTATCTAGGGCCTGATCCTCATCACGAGGTTTCCAGCGGCAGGACGACCTCGACCCTGACCCCCCCCAGTTCAGGAGAACGCGTGAATAGAATAGTGCCTTCGTAGAGCTTGACGATATCCCTGGCGATCGAGACGCCCAGGCCATGACCCTCCACCGTCTCATCCAGGCGTACGCCACGACGGGTCAGACCGGCAAGCTCCTGCTCCGTCAAACCCGGACCATCATCCTCGATGATCATGCGGACACCTCCATCCAGTGTCATGCTGCAGACCACCCTGGATTCAGCCCATTTACAGGCATTGTCCAGCAGGTTTCCCAGCAGCTCGAACATATCCTCCCGATCACCGAACACGGGTATATCAGCATCGGCCTGCAGCCGGATATCGAGCGCCCGGTCCTGATGAATCAGTTGCAGGGTCTTCGCCAGATCCGTCAGTTCCAGATGGGGATTGAAGTGCTGCCCCGATACCCCTTTCCCAGCCAGGCGCGCGCGTTTCAACTCCCGTTCCATCAAGCTTCGGATACGCTCGATCTGCGCCCAGGCCTGGGCGCTTTGTGGCGTTTGTTCACGACCTTCGCTCGCATCGAAATATCGTGTCAGCAGGTTGAGCGGCCCCTTCAGAGCATGGGCAAGATTGCCGACTGCATTGCGCGAACGCTCCATGCGCTGAGTCAACAGTGACAGTAGATGATTGAACTCCTGCACCAGAGGCAGTATCTCCAGCGGCACATTTTCAGAAAGCTTTACTATCTTGCCCTGCTCCAGACTACGGACATCATCACGTACCGCTTCGAGAGAGTGAAAAGAGCGCCGCACCACCTGACGCTGCACCAGTAACAGCAGCAACAGCCCGACTAATGCCAACAGGGCAAAACCTAGTTTGAAGCGGTCACGCCGCGCCTGTATCGGAGACATATCCTCCGCCACCGCCAAGGTGATATCGATACCGGACTTATTGAATCCCTTGACCAGGATCAGCAGTTTCTGCCCCGCAGGCCCCTCTTTGTTTAGACGCACTGCATCGCCGGGTGAGAGGGTGGGGATATCCAGAAAATGGTCCCACAGGGAGCGGGATGTAAAGACATCTCCCTCACCTAAACGAACAATATAGTAGTGCCCTGAGAGCGGTTGGCTATAGACCTGGTTCAAACGCCGCCAGCGCAGCTTTGTCCTGTCTGGGTCCAGCACCAGCGCCGCCAATAGACTCTCTGCATCATGCTCAAGGCGGGAGACGACAAAATCTTCCGTGAGCCCACGCACAGTCTGATTTCCCACGACCCACAAAACCCCGATCAACAGGACGAGACTGAGTCCCAGACCTATCTGCAGTCTGCGTTCCAGAGAGTTCATCCTTCAGCCGCCTTGAAGATGTAACCCTGGCCACGCCGGGTGACTATCCGCTCCCGGCCCAATTTTTCGCGCAGGCGCCGCACATAGACCTCGATCAGGTTGCTGTCCCGGTCAAAGTCCTGCTCATAGACATGTTCGGTAAGGCGTGTCTTGGAAAGAATCTTTCCCGGATTGAGCATGAAATATCGCAGCAACCTGAACTCCGTACCCGTCAGATCCAAGGTTTCTCCACTGGGCAGCTTGACACGCTGACGCTCCTCATCCAGTTCCAGCCCACCACACTGCAACGATTCACCCACCATGTCATGACTGCGCCTCAGCAGCGCCAGGATTCGCACGATCAGCTCTTCCACATGAAACGGCTTGCCCAGATAGTCATCCGCACCGGCTTTGAAACCATCCACCCGTTCGTGCCATGCGTCCCTTGCTGTGAGGACGATCACAGGCATCCGGTTGCCATTGCGCCGCCAGTTGGAGAGCACCTCCAGGCCTGGACGCTGGGGAAGACCAAGGTCCAATACCACCAGATCGTAGGGCACTTCGTTGCCCATGAACTCCGCATCCACACCATTATCGGCAATATCCACTGCAAAGCCACGATGCTCCAGGTCGGGTTTCAGTGACTCCACCAGCAACCCATCATCCTCGACCAGCAACAGACGCACGGCTCAATCCTCCTGTTCAGACTGAATGAGTTGCCCACTCACCGCGTCGACCTTGAGTTCCCAGACGACTCCCTTCTCATCCAAGATCTCGATCTCGTAGATATAGCGCTCATCCTCATGCTCGAACTCGACTTCCAGAACCCGTCCGGAAGTGTGCCTCCGCACAGTTTGCAGAATCGTTTCCAGCGGCTGTATCTCGCCCCCCTGGACAAGGCGGCGGGCCTCCCGGTAGTCATCATCGGCACCGGCCCCGCTCACCAGCAGAACGAGACAAACAGCAACCATCAGAACCCGTCTATTCAACATGATGCAATCTCTCAGTCATCCCAGTGTCCGTAACCGGGAATTTTTATCTCATGCTCATTGTATGAACCTTGCATCGCCCGGGCATGGCAGGCGTTGCAGTTACTGAAGGAGCGAACCTGTGGATTTTCCTGTACCAGTTTTTGGGGCAGTTCATTATGCTCGTGGCGAAAGAAGCGCGTCTCAGTAATCCGCAACGAAAAACCTCTATCGCCCTGCGAACCCATAATTCTGTTAGGCAGCCCGGCATGCACCCGTCCTGCAGCATTATCGAGGAGATATTTCCGAATGAACATCGCATCCTCGTTCGGCAGTTCTGCACTCTCACCAAAATGGTCGGCCAGTCCGGACATAATGCCCTCCCAGGATTGGGCGGGCAACAGGCCCGGTTGATAGGGGAAGTGACAACCCCCGCACTCCTCCACATATCGATTTGAAGCCTTTGAGGGCACACCCGACCTTGCTTCATTGGACCAGCGGGCAAAGTAGTTCCCGTCATCATCACCCATTACCTGCCCACAGCCTGCCACCGCAGCAGCAGCCAAGGCTATGGCACTCAACTTATAAAAGTTTTTCATCTCTTTTCCTCAATCGATCTTCGGTTACTAATGGTTCGATAAATTGAACGCAGGGTGCAACCTGCGCTCCAGAATAAGCTCAATATTCGAGTACTATTGACTCGTCAAATAGACGAGCAGGTCGCCCTTCTCTTGCGATGAGCATTCACGACCCATCGTCCACTTGCAGTTTCTTGTGAACCATTTTTCCACTTTGCGCTGATCGGTGAACCTTTTTGGATTGACAGACGGCGCCAGCGGTTCGATCACCTTGCCGGTGCGAAGATGTTTACCCGGCAGTTTCAGGTTATTACCATGACAATCCACACAGGAGCGTTGCTGGCCACTTTGCCGGTGTTGCAATATCTTATTCCACAACGCCTCACCCACCTCACGATTGAAACCCTTAGCCCCTTGAGACTGATAAAGCGCCTTCAACGTCTCCACCGAATCAGCCTTTACGACGGGCGTCATCAAGAGGGCGCATGAAGTGATCACTGCTATCGAAAAAACCTTCATCGCTCCAGCCTCCCACCTTGCAATCCGGCATTGTCGGTTTTCCACTCTTCGACGATGTCATCTCCCGCCCGCTTCCAGCCGGTCACCATCGCACGCACCAGGTTTTCATTGTGAATATGAGTGCCGACCAATACCCCCGCAACATGCACCACCACCAACAACAGGGTGAAATTTGCAAAGAACTCGTGAACTTCCTCCAGCATCTTCCAACCAAACTGACTCAGCCCTGAAAACCAGGCGGCCATAGGTCCTGCACCTTCAACACCATAGGCGCCCAAACCGGTTATAACGGTTATCATGAGGCTCAACAAAAGGGCCATGATCATTGCTCCGCCTGCAGGGTTGTGTCCGATATGACGCTTTGCCTTCAGTACGGACATCTCCTTGAGATAGGTCTTAACCTCTGCGGCCGGCCTGACAAAGTCGCTAAAACGGGCAAAACGCGGACCGATGAATCCCCAGACCAAACGAAACAGCAGCAAAACACCAATCAGATAGCCGGCCCAGGAATGGACCATCATCCAATCGTCTTCAGTTGAATAAGCGATCACGAAGGCTGCCACCAGGCTCCAGTGAAACAACCGTATCAGCGGATCCCAAACTTTTATCTTTTTCTGTTCATTCATCTCCAAACCTCAACTATTTTCATCTTGTAGGGTGATCCTAAATCAGCAAAATGAAATCAAGCTGAATCTGAGCAACAAAATTCAGACAAAAAAACACGGGCACAGGGCCCGTGTTATTCAGAAACTTCGCATGTACGGGGTCAGTGCATTCCCCCGCCCTTCCTAATGCATAACCCTATCCGGATCCCGATCCATCACCAGGTGGTTAGGCTTCAATTGAATCTGTTACCCATGACGATATTGTCTTACCGGCCCCGGCGGCCTTTCAGTGAGTTCCGTCCACGTTCCATGGGTGAGTCGAGGATCATATCCACGTCACTCTGCTCCATCATCTGGGACTCATAGGCCACGCCCAGGCCCTCTATCTGCCGTACGAATGCCCGCAG
Organism: bacterium endosymbiont of Escarpia laminata; assembly: GCA_003660235.1. GTDB lineage: Bacteria > Pseudomonadota > Gammaproteobacteria > Chromatiales > Chromatiaceae > QGON01. The sequence goes on from QGON01000070.1 coordinate 344,167, forward strand.
GTGGTTGCGGGAACCCCGCATGAGATTTTCATAGACCTGGATCAGATCTGGGTGGGTCGATTCGGCAATGGCCCTCTGCAGATCGAGAATATCGATCTCCTCAATCTTGGCCCCGACAATGAGGGCGGCAATGAGTGACTCAGCCCCTTCGGTGGTCAAAGCGGTATAGAGCGCAGCAAGCTCGGGATTGACAAACACCCCCACAGAATCGTCTATTACAGGATCGAGTAACGCATATCGGTTCAGCAGAACGGCCAGACTATCCATATGCCGCTGTTCCGACGTTGAAATATTGTAAAAGACCGGTTGCGACCACTGCTTCGAGAGCGTCCGGTAGACATCCCTGGCGAGCTTCTCCTCCTCCCGCATAAACAACAGATTGGCTTCTTCCGCATCACTCAGTTGTTCAACCACTTGAATCTGGGCATCACTTCCACCCTGAGACTGCGCCTTCCAGCCTGCCTGAATGGGCCCTGAAACGAGCAAGGAAACAATTGTGGCGGTAAGTATCGACTGTTTGGTATTCATGAGCGACTCCTGCAAGTGGGCCTTCTGATCAGGAGGCCCCGAATGTTAATCATGATCAGTTTATGCTTATAAGCTGAATTAAAACTGAACGGGAGTCGCTTATTCGTCTAAACAAAGCGTACTGGATCACATAAAAAAACAGTTCATTGAAAAAGATGATTAGTTGCACGGGAAATGGAGCGAACGCCGGGTGCGCTGTGCACACCATGATTGCTTAAGTTTTTCTGATTTCCCCTATAACTCAGCTACTATAGGAAAAGAGATTTGTCCGCGAACAACGCAAAAAGCGTATTGTCAAAGACTTGCCAACCACCTTAACAAACAGTAGGTCGTGTTAGCGCAACGTAACACGACAATAATGGCGCAAATTGTTGGGTTACGGCCAAAAAGACGGCCTAACCCAACCTACCCAAGCGTTCGATTATTGGCGCTCTGTGCTTTAAGTTAAGTGCCATTCGGGGAATCAGGTAAGTTTTTAAAACCAGGTTTACCGGATTGAATTGAGTCCATCACATTCATTCATAAATTCCTCCAGCGCTTCCTGGTCGATCATCAGCTCTTTAATGGAGTTATCCCGGCAGGTCATGCACTCCTCGGATTGTTCTGTCTCCAGCCCTAAATACCGGGTAAAGGTGATATATGAAGCGAGTTTAAGGGCACTGCATAATCCCTCTTGTTCCGTCGTCAGGCCGATCCCTTCAGTTACGGTATGATGAAAATAGATGGCGGAACATACATTTTCCGGCAACTTCCAGTGTTTGGCCAGTAAAAAACTGATCGCCGGATGAGATGCGCCAAACCGCTCTCTCTCCAGATTCGGCAGAGAGATCGCTTGCAGCCGGTTTTCTTCGTAGAACGATTTGTACTCAGGAAACCGCTGCATCAGGAATATGCTGCCCGCCTCGTGGAAAAGCCCAGCCATATAGGCTTCTGCAGGATTTATGGTTTCAAAGTGGCCGGCGATCACTCCGGCGTTGGTTCCAATCGAGTGAGAGACTTCGGAGAGATATTCAAACTCAGACATGCTCGATTCCAGGGCGTTGCGCAGCGCCACACGGATAATCGTGTCCTTCAGTTGTTTCAGGCCCATGAGTCGGATCGCATGCTCAATCGACACGATTTCGGCCCTGAGGTTGAATGCAGGTGAGTTGATTGTCTTAAGTATATTGGATGCCAGTCCAATATCTTTGCGGATCAATGCAGCCACTTTATTGTCGTCCGGCCATAGATGGCTCAGTTCATCGCCGATCTCCAGCAACAGGTTGGGTGGTGTAGGTATTGTAAGTCCTTTTATGATTATGCGAGCTTTACGTAGCTCGTCAGTGTCGATAATGGGGGGCATGTGTATAACTTCTCCACATTTTCATGTTTACAATTCAAAATCATGGCATATAGAAGGTTGGATGCACGTTATGTACGCCCAATATCATTGTCGGCTCACTGCCTGACATCTTTAGACTCTTCCACGTTTTAATTTGAAATCACCCAGAATCTATAACTGTATTTCCGGGAATAGAGAGACCGGGAACTGGGGTGAAGAGCTATGGGACTGGGATTAGGATTCCGCTACAGATTCGGGAGAAGCAGACGAGCCTTCAGGCCCTAAGACTGCAGCAGGATGATATCCAATGATCACTCAGGAATGGTTGAGGAAATCATTCAGCCCGGCAATGAGAGGGTCAAGTTCTGTGGTTACCTTTTTCAATACCTCAGTGATCTCATCGTCTGAATTATGTTCATTACAAGCCATTTCCAGCTCCTGAGCTGCATCGCTGAGGGTGGTTGCGCCAATATTTGCTGCAGAACCTTTTAAGCTATGAGCTGCACGGATGGCCCCATTCGGATCATCACTCTGCTGTTCCATGAGAAAATCATTGAGGAAGTTATGCTGGCTATCACGAAACATGGTCAGTAGCTTTATGAAGAACTCAGGTCTATTCCTTCGCTGCCAGCCATGGAGAGCGAAGCGAAGGCTGGTAGTCCCCGGTAGCCGCGAGGCCGCACTGCTTACCCGGCGTGCCTTGCGCCAGAGGGGAAGCAAAGTAGGCATCCGAGCGCGGCGTCCAGTCATCGGGAGCTGGCAACGGAGCGGCAACGAGCTTGCGAGGTTGTCGCGTAGTGCCAGTGACCGGGACGGCCGGGGCACAAACAGGTTGTCGAAGGCCGAGTCGATTTTGGGGACTGGGATGTCCCAAAATCTATCACGAGGTCGAAGACTCACTTGGCAATTTCCAGACCTTTGTCTATATCAATACCAGTCAGTTTATGGAAGGGATAGCTTGTCTCATACTCTTTTTTAACAGAAGGAATTTCCACTTTTTGTGGTTTATTGGGGGATATCCATTTAGTCAGAACAGTGAATAACTCATTCACATCCAGCGGCTTGCCTATGTGGTCATCCATCCCTGCCGCCTTCGCCTTGGTTCTGTCACTTTCCATGATATTGGCAGTCATGGCGATAATGGGAAGTTCTTTGAGCTTAACCTGATTACGGATTATTCGAGTAGCTGTATAGCCGTCCATAACCGGCATCTGTATGTCCATTAAGACGCCATCGAAATGCTCCTTCTGTAAAATTTCAACGGCCTCTTTGCCATTCCAAACCGAGGTAATAATAAAACCCCTGTCACTGAGCAACTCTTTTGTTAACTCCTGATTGATCTCATTGTCCTCTACCAGTAAAACCCTGGCGCCGGAAAAGTCACCGATCTGTTTGCTCTTTGTATCCAGATCTATTTCCTTATGTTGCTCAGGATCACCGGCTTCAAGTTGCACTGTAAAGTGAAAATCTGAGCCTTTATCTGGTTGACTCACTACCCATATCTTACCTCCCATCAATTCAGTCAACTTTTTACTGATAGTCAATCCAAGCCCTGTACCTCCGTACCGGCGACTGGTTGAACTGTCAGCCTGGCTAAAGGATTGAAACAATTTTTGCTGATGCTCCGGCGCAATACCGATACCGGTATCACTGACACAAAAATGCAGTGTAAGTTGCTTGTCCTTTTGGTTCTCCAGTTTTGCACTAATGGATATACGTCCCTGTTGAGTAAATTTAACAGCGTTGTTACCCAAATTAATCAAAATTTGTCCAAGCCGTAACGGATCCCCAATGAGTTCATCCGGGATATCATCTGCGACCTCTATGATTAACTCTAGATTCTGCTCAGCTTCCTCGATCCCGAAAAGATACGAAACATTATCCAGCACAGATTGTAATTGAAAACTTACTTTTTCTATTTCCAGCTTTCCGGCTTCTATCTTGGAGATATTGAGAACATCGTTGATGATGCCAAGCAGCAATTCTGCTGAGTAGTGTACTTTTCTAATGAAGTTGTGCTGTTTTGGATTAAGATCGGTTCCCAGTGCCAATTTTGACATACCGATTATGGCATTCATCGGGGTGCGGATTTCGTGACTCATATTGGCAAGGAAGTCACTTTTAGCCTGTGCAGAAACTTCCGCGGCCTCTTTCGCTTCTGCCATTGCCTGTTCGGCCTGTTTTCGCTCGGTGGTATCACGCATAATGCCTACAAACATTTGCTTGTTTCCCACCAATAGCTCGCTGACCGACAGCTCCATTGGGAAGGTATCACCATCCTGCCGCAGACCTTTTATCTCGACTCTGCCGCTTATAACCCTTGATTCCCTACCAGGGAGATATCGGGCCAGGTAGCTGTCATGTTTTGAGCGCGTTGGTTCAGGCATTAGCATATTGATGTTGTTGCCGATAACCTCAGATGCATCATAACCAAATAAAACTTCTGCAGAGGGGCTGAAAATCTCCACAATGCCTTTGCTGTCAATCACAATGATGCCGTCAGCGGCACTGTCGATGATGGCTCGCGTGCGCTCTTCACTCTGTTTTAGTTCACTGGTTCGCTGTTCCACCCGCTGTTCCATCTGTGCATGGGCATTCTGCAGTGAACGATTGGCCTTCTCGGCCTGCTCTTTAGCATTTTTCAGCTCACGTGTACGTTCTTCCACGCGACTTTCCAGCTCCCGGTTTTTCTTTTTAATATCGCTGATCAAGTCATTAAAATGGTACGCCAATGCGCCCACCTCATCTTTGGTTTTTATCTTTAAAGGTTCTTTATACTGCTGTTCTGGAGCCTCATTGGTAAACAGGAACAGTCGATGCAGTGGTTCAAGTAGTTGTTGAGAAAAGCGCCAGCCAAACAGGGTAATGAGAAAAAACAGCAGGGCAAACAGCAGCGTAAATTCGCGTAAAAGTTCATCCTTGATCTCATCCAGTTGCCGTGCAGGAATGGTAAACAGGATTGAGCCCTCCTGAATCGGGTCCATCAATTTCAGTCTGCGCGCGTAGGTGAAATATGAGACATCATTAAACAGCAGTTTACCGATAGAATCAGGACGCTGAAGCATGGATTGATAGTCGGTCCACTGCATGGGGATGGTCTTTAACCGCCGATCTTCACGATTAAAGGTTGAGGCCATGATAGCCCTACGCCTGACCATGGTCAGACCCACATCCGCATCTTTGCTTAGATTATTTATGAGAGGATCATTGATCGCATAACCGACCAGAATAACCGCCTTGAGATGACCTTTATCGATATCTGATAACAACCGGCCTGAGGAGTAGATTATAAAGTTATCCAGCTCCTGCAGGATGGTGGTACTGACTTCCCCATCAAGAATAGCCTCACGCACGATGAGATGAGACATACGGGATTTACCAAGCTGTTGCGGGTCTTCTGAGTGGTAGATCACCCGCCCGTGAGGATCCAGTAATACGGCGACATCGGCACTGGTTTCTCTTACCAGTTTATTCATCTCAGTTATGATAGAGATCGAGTCCTTCGCATCGATGGCAGCATGCAGATCTGGGTGCAATAGAAAGTGATTGGCGCCATTTAGACCCATTTGACCAATTTGAGTAAATGAATTTTCTGCCATGTTACCGGCAGTCTGGAACTGACGGAGCAGCAACTCACGAAAGTCCTGCTCAGCAATGTAGCGGGCGCCGAAAAGCCCCACCAGTAAACCGAAGAAGAGTACTGTTGAGAACAGCGCGACAATACGAAAATTGAGTCGCCGGTAAAATGGGACGTTTATCATGTGCTCATGGGTTGCTTATTTTTCTTTGCCATAAAAATCATCATAGGCATTAATTGCCCAGTCCAGGGTTCTGTCTGAATGACATCCTGCATTCTGGCAGGAGTTGGGCATCTTGTTTCCTTTTGATGATTTAGGTTTGACGACTTTAAAAGCGTGGCTGCGTAAACTGAAGAAGCCACCGGTTTTTACGATACGAGGCATATGGCAACTGGGACAGCCGACCTGTTCAGAAGGACAGGGAAAATGGCGTGCTTCATTTTGTGCCATTTGCATGACATGACAATTTCCACACACTGTTGCTCCATCTCCGAAACCTGGCTGTTTTTTGTCGTGACCATGCGGCTCGTGGCAGGAAACACAGGTAACACCAAAGCGGGCACTGTTCAGGTCTGGCTTATCACCCTCACTGGCGTGTCGATAATCAGTGGAATGGCATTGCAGGCACTCTTTGGTTAGTGGGCCACGCTTACTCTCTTCATCCTGGTGGCTTTCCAGTAATTTCGTCAGGGCTTTGGAATGTTTGGATTTACTCCAGTCGCTGAATTCCTGATGACGGTTTTTAGAAAGTCCGTTACCCCACCAGTTTTTGCCCTTTTCATCGTTTTTGGGCGTCGATGGATCAAAAGTCGTTTTACTCAAGTCATCACCGGGCGTGAAACCTGTAGGGAAGTTAAACTGGGTACCCTTGATGACATCACCACTGGCAGTAGTGCCTCGGTTATGGCATTGACCGCAGACGGACGAAGATACGGAGCGGATGATATCACCTGCCTCCTCGCCCTCATGTTCAGAGCTCTCACCCTCATGACAGATATTGCAGGGCTTTGTGTGTTCAGTGGTTTCATGCAGGACATGGCGGCTTCCAGGACCATGACACGCCTCGCAACCAATGCCGAATTCCGCAAACTCAAGGGTGTTAGGGTCAAAACCTGTGGTGTGGCAACCATTACATTTGTATGACATTGGAGTCTCATGCCAGTCTTTAACCTTATAGGGTACCCAGCGTTTCTGCATAACATACCATTTGGCTGGAAATGGATAATATTCGCCGTCAATCATACGGGCGTAAACCTGCTCCCATTTACTGCCGAGTACGAACTCAATATCCTCTTTTTTAAAGGTGACGGCAGGGTCCCCACTGTTAAAGTCACCTAAGATTTTGGCATCGGGAGAACTTACCGGGAGAAACATATAGGGGTGAAGCGTATTTTCACGCCATGAATTGTATTCATTGCTGTGGCACCCCTGACATTTTTTAGAAGTGACGTAACGCATCTCTTCTGAAACATCGTAGTGCATATAAGCAAAGGCAGAAATTAAAACCAACAACAGCAGTAGTGTTAATTGGAGAAATATTTTTTTGTTACCTTGAAACATAATTAAAAGGAATTCGATTAAATAATAGGAATTTGATTTCTCGAAGCACAGCAGACTTGGCCTCTCCTATCCCTCATCCAACATTGCCAGACCATCCATGATCTCTTCAAAACTGGTGTGAAATGCGAGCATTTGAGCCGCCGCCTTCTCCAGGTCATTCGCATGGCAAGCCGCTTCTATGACCGCAGCCTGTTCAGAGAGCCGTTTGGCGCCGACATTGCCGCAAGTACCCTTGAGCCGGTGAGCCAGTAGCCTGGCCTCTTCAACATCCCCCTGCTCCAGCAACGACGCCATCTTGTCCGCGCTGGCACTGTGCTGCTGCCGGAACATCAGGAGTACCTTTTTATAGGAGGGCCATCTGCCGCGCAGTCTCTGCAAACCGTCGGCCAAGTCAATGCCAGGCAGAGAGTCTGGAGGGGTCTCCGCCGCAGATTGGGTTACCTGTTTAGGCCCAGCCTCTTGTGCAGGTGTTGAATGCACCTCTGATACCGTTGCAGGTTTCGGCTGCTTCAACTGTCGCAGTATTGCGGCAATCAGTTCATCGGCATCGAAGGGTTTGGTCACATGTTCCACCATGCCGGCGGCAAGACAGTGCTGCCGCTCCTCTCCCAGCGCGTGGGCGGTAAGCCCGATCACCGGTAACGCAGAGGTGAACTTATGGATGCGTCGAGTCGCCTCGTAACCGTCCATCAGCGGCATTTGCACGTCCATCAGCACGATATCAAAGGCGGTGACTCCCCACTCCTTCAAGCGTTCCAGCGCCTGATAGCCGTTTTCGGCGAAAACCACATGGGCGCCTTCGTGTTCGAGCGTATCCTTGAGGATGAGCCGGTTCATCTCCACATCTTCCGCCGCCAACACATGAATATCCTTGAGACGGGAGCCTGTTTTCTCCGGTTTCTGGATCTCATGCTCCACTTCAGGCTCCGTCTCCATCAATGGAAGGCAGAGGGTAAAAGTGCTGCCCCTGTCCGGCTCACTTTTTACGCTGATATGCCCGTCCATCAGGTTAGCCAGATTATGGCTGATGGCGAGTCCCAGACCAGTGCCGCCAAAACGTCGAGTGGTGGATGTGTCGCCCTGATCGAAAGGCGTAAACAGGCGCGAGATCTGCTCACTGTTCATGCCGATACCTGTGTCAGTCACACTGAAACAGGTCAGCTCACCCTGGCAGGCAATCTGCAACTGCACCTCGCCCTCCTCGGTGAATTTGACAGCATTGCTCAACAGGTTCAGCAGTACCTGGCGCAATCGCAGTGAATCGCCCGCCACCCAGGCTGGAAGCGCAGGGTCAAGATGGAGGGAGAACGCCAGCCCCTTCTCCCCGGCTTGGCTCGCCACCAGACTGACAGTATCCTCCACAGTTTCGGCTAGCCGGAAGGGTTGGTTCTCCACTTTGACCTTGCCGGACTCCAGCTTGGAGAGATCGAGGATGTCATTGAGGATGCCCAGCAGGTGCTGTCCGGAGCTGAGGATATGATGAAACCTCCCCCTGCTCTCTGACTCCTTACTGTCACGCTGCCCCATTCTGGCCAATCCCAGCACGGCATTCAATGGTGTGCGGATCTCGTGACTCATGTTGGCGAGAAACTCCGATTTCGCCCCTGCAGCCGCTTCAGCCCTCTCTTTTGCATCAATCATCGCCTGTGCGGCGGCCTTGTGCTCGGTAATGTCTTGCACGGCCCCGTGGGCGGTAATGGGCTGGCCTTGTGCGTCGCAGACCATTTCGGCACGTTCCCGCACCCACTTGACCTTGCCTTCCACGAGAATGCGATGCTCGATATCGTAGGGGGCGCCTTTCATAGCATCACGCCACGCGGCCATAGTGCGATCACTATCATCCGGATGAACAAAACCGGCAAAGTCCGTCAGGCTCACCTGTGTGCCGACGGGAACCCCGAAGATGTGATAGGTTTCGCTGGACCAGGTCAGTTGACTGTCGGCCATATCCACATGCCAGCTGCCCACATGGGCAATTGTCTCGGCGCGCGCCAGGCTGGCCGAGCGTTCAGCCACCAGCTCTTCCAGGTGCAGACGGTGGTTCTCCAACTCCTGTTCCGCACGCTTACGCTCAGTGATGTCTTCCGAGATTCCGAGCAGATATTTTGCTTCGCCATTTTCACCTCGAATGACAGTCTTGCGGGTATGCAGAATCCGTGTCCCTTTGGGTGTTTCAATGGGCTCTTCGGATATATCCAACTGCTTTCCCGATTCCAACACCTCCCTGTCCTTTGCGGTGAAGAAATCGGCTTGTTCCTGCGGAAAAAAATCGTAGTCATTCTTGCCGATAAGATCCTTGCGAGGCATCCCAATCAGTGTTTCACCTGCCTGATTGAAACGGACAAACCGAAGCTCTTTCGCATCCTTGACAAAAAGCATGTTGGGAATGTTTTCAATGATTGTGTCGAGTTCCCGTTCGCGATCCTGCAGCGAGTGCTCAATTTTATTGCGCTCGGTAACGTCAATCAGCGTGCTTTGCATGCCAGTGACCTCACCATCTGCATCAAACACTGGCCTGGAGTTGTTTAGTACTGTAATGATGCTCCCATCTTTACGCACCAGTCTGTGCTCAAAATTGACGATCCTTCCCCCAGCAAGGAGGTGCTCTTGGGCGGGCTGAACAGCACCATGATCTGCATCAACTTCTGGAATACTCATGTTAAGCAGCTCGTCTCTGGAGTACCCCAATAATTCAATGCCTGCCTCGTTTGTATCGATGAAGTTTTTGTCCCTGTCGAAAATATATATTGCAGTGACAGATTCGGTGAATATCCCACGATATTTCCTCTCACTCTCCTGCAATGCCGCAGTACGTTCGGCCACGGCATCCGCCATGCGGTTGAAATCACGAGCGAGCTGGGCCAGCTCTTTCGGGCCGGACTCGGGCGCCCTCACCGAGTAATTTCCTACCGCAAGGGCCTGGCTGGCCAGCATCAGCCGCCTAAGCCGGGTATTGATACGCCTCTCGAAGAAAATCAGCAGGATCAGGGCAGCCCCCAGCCCTCCCGCCTGCAATTGCAGCAGTTCCCTCTGAATGTTGGCATGCGTTTCCCTGATTGACGAGATATCCAGACCAAAACGCAGTGCACCGATCCTATTTCCGCCCAACAGGATAGGCTGAACCGCATGCACCAGGACCGTGTCGGGCAGCGGCCCGGATTGGTCCCAAACGGGGGGCATGGGGTCAGGCGTATCACGCGTCTGCAGCAGGAGGCTATTTTGCTCGTCAAACAGGGCAAGATAGACGATTCCCTCTCCATCGCCCGTAACCAGCTCTTTCAGATAAGCGCGCAAGGTCTCCATGCCCTCAGGCGTGGTATGCGGAACAACGACCAGGTTCAGCAACTTAGAGGTCTTCCACAGCTCATCGCGCAGATGTTCCACGGCCTCTAACTCCATTGCGTGCCGAATGCTGACAGTCTCCACCGCGACCAGGGCCAAGAGCACCAGGACGATGCCGGCAATCATCTGAAAGCGCAGGGAAGTGGAACGAAAAAGAGACAACGTTTTTACCTCAGAAGATGAAATCCAGACTCAGGGTGAACAGCCAGTCGCTGTCCGGATTGGCATAATCGTAATCCGGTGCGTGGTTGTAATAGAGGCCCCAGCTGTTTTTATCCGGCTGGATCCAGTCGGCCTGGAACTTGAGTGTGGCCTGTTCGGTGATTTCCCGTGACAGACCCAGCGCCAGGCTGCTTGTATCATAGCGGCTGGAGGCCAATACCACGTCTACCTGTGGCTGCAGGAATCCGGCGCGACTGTCACTGTCCGGACCGCGGGTCCAGCGCCAGGCGAGGGTGGAATAGGGCATCCAGGGACCGAACCGTTTGCCCAGGGTGACGTAAGCGCCATACTGATCGCGGAAGAAACCCTCGATGGAACGGAAACCGAATTCAGCCATGGCCAGCCAGTCGTTCTGCTCATGGCTCATACCGAGACCAAACAGATGTGTTGCGGCCTGATCAATAGCCAGATCATCGGCCAGTTGCGCACCGTCAGGAAATACCAGAGCGCTCAGCGCACCGAAAAGCGCCTCGGCATCAGCGCTTGTAAAGCTTGTTTTACTGTAGCCATAGCCGAGTTTAATCTGCGTATTGCGATCCCGCAGAGTCAGGTTCAGGAAAGCGCCATTGGCTTCGATGGGAAAAGTTTCCCTGCTGTTGGAAGCCGCCACATCAAAGGCAATGCGGGTGATACCCCCGTGCCACTCTGTCTGCCAGCGGCCGAAGCTGCCCTCGTTTATGATCTCCAACCCGTCCTGGGAAAAGGCAGGCACCAGACCATAGACCTCCAGCGGCGGTCGCACCCAGGGCATTGCGTAGCGCACCTGGCGATTTTCGGCATGCAGAAAGGCACTGGAGGGCATGCGTCCGAGTCGCAGAGTCAAAGCATCTGTTGGCCGCCATCGCAGCTGGGCCAAAGTTACATCTGGCTTGAAGTTACGTTCTACGTTGCGGCCGGCAACGATTTGCAGACCGAAATCGACCGATTCGCTCAAACCCAGATCAAGTTGCACGCCCAACGTGGAGTCGAGTCCCGCATCACAATGTCTGGTCCGGCCTGGTCCCTCAGGCTGATCATTGATCACATAGTCAGCCGTATCGCTGCTGAAGCAGGAGAGGCTTGCCGTGCCAAAACCGCCTATATAGGTCTCAAGCGCAATACCGGGGCGACCCAGAGTCAGCAGGATTGCAGCAATTGATAACCTGATCCATATAAAGCTGAGTTGAGCAGCTTGTCTGCTCAAACGAAACTTATGCCCAGCGGGTGCAAATCGTCTGTTCATTCCTGCTCTCCCTGTTCCGTGGACAGCAATACCCTACTGTGAGCAGGCAGCTGGTCGATTGCAACATAGGTAACGGCGCCCGGTTTATCATTGAGCACCTGTGTTACGTCCGTTTTCGAGATTCGTGCGGGAGGGCGGCCACGACCGGTGAATACCTGTTTGGCCCAGTGAGCACGCACACTGGCAGCCGACCGGCCAATGATTTCACGATAAAAGCGCTCACGTAGCGGCTGTTCACTCCGGTCAAAGGGGATCAGCCGGGAGTGGGTGGATCCCAGGCCCAAAAAGAGGTTGGCCGCCTCCTCCCGGGTCAGGGTGATTACTTCCGTATCCTGCTGCACCACAATCAGAAACCCCTCGGCGGCAGCAACAGAAACAGACAGGGAAAGAGCCAGCATACTGGATAAGCTCATCCAAAAAAGTCGCGCGCAGAGGGCAAAAGGCAGTTGGATTCTGCTCATTTTTCTATTCTAACCATTGATGCACAGCCATGACTTTGCATGGATAGCTCTCCCTTCCCGAACTGATAACTCTTTTTCATTTTTTGCGGTTTCATCCGACAGAATTCCAACCAAATTTCAACCTGTGGGTCACAATGCTAATAAAGATTGCTCTTGTGATGCGAGGGCTTATTCAGCAGTCACCTCGACTTGTTCGAGCAGTGCAGCCAGTACCTTTTCCAGGGCCGCTGCCAGTTCGCCGGCAACGGGATCTGTTGCAGTGCCGCCCTGTTTCGCACTGGTCTCGACCTGGGTAGCCAGTTGATACAATCTGTTTGCTTCCAGGTTGCCTGCGATACCTTTCAGGCCATGGGCGAGAAAACTCAATTGCATGCTGTCGTGAGCATGCATCGCCTGGCGAAGTTTATCCGGCATTTCCTTACAGCTGTTGAGCGCGGTTTGCACCAGTTTCGTGATGAAGCCTTCACGCCCGCGATAGCGTTTGCGTAGCGCCTCCCAATCGACCGGGGGATCCCCATCCTGGTGCATGGGTTGGTCAGAGAGATTATCACTCAACAACGGAGACTCCGCTGTGGTATGAGGAAGCAAATCTGATGCGCTGCTCGAAACCTGCTGTTGGATGGCATTGACCAATTCATCAGCATCTATGGGTTTCGCCACATGATCGACCATCCCGCATACCAGGCAGCGGGCCTTTTCTTCAGCCAGCGCATGTGCGGTCAATCCGATTACGGGTAATTTCGCTGACAGTTCGCGTATCCGCTGCGTTGCCTCATAGCCGCCCATGACCGGCATCTGAATATCCATCAGCACGACATCAAAGGCATCTTCCCCCTGTTCCTGTAGCAGATCCAGCGCCTGCTGTCCGTGTTCTGCAAATACGACCTCGGCACCTTCCTGATCGAACAGGTCGGCCAGTATCAGCCGATTGACTTCGATGTCCTCTGCGGCCAGCAGGCGCACTCCCTTCAGACGTTGGCCAGTTGCTGGAACTGCCTGTGCTGCTGCATCGGGCACAGCGGTGGCAGGTTCCAGAGGCAGATTCAGAATAAATTCACTGCCATCGCCCAAGCGGCTTTTTACCTGGATATCACCCCCCATCATCCTGGCCAGATTGATACTGATCGACAGGCCCAGGCCGGTTCCGCCAAAACGGCGTGTAGTGGAACTGTCTGCCTGCTCAAAAGGCTGGAACAACTGAACCAGCTGATTTTCCGCCATCCCGACCCCGGTGTCGCTTACCCGAAACAACAGGGTTTGATTCTTTATCTCGACAGTCAGTCTGATCTCACCCTGCTGCGTGAACTTGACGGCATTGGAGAGCAGATTGAGCAGGATCTGCTCCAGTCGCAGCGCATCGCTTTTCACCCACAATGGTAATCCATCGGCGAAATCGAGATGAAACGACAACCCCTTCTCCTGCACCTGGCTCTTTACCAGACTGGCCGCTCTATCCACTGAGGCAATCAAGTCGACTGGGCGTTTTTCAATCACCAGCTTGCCGGCCTCTATCTTGGAGAAATCGAGGATGTCGTTGACCACCTGCAAAAGGTGTCGGCCAGAGACAGTGATCCGTGCAAATATCTCCTGTGCTTTCTCGGTGGTAACTCCCCGCTCACCCATCTTCGCCAGACCCAGCACCCCATTCAGTGGGGTGCGAATCTCGTGACTCATATTTGCCACGAAATCACTGCGAACCTTTGCCAGGCGTTGGGCCTCGACCAGCGCCGTCTGTGTGGCGTGCTCTGCCAGTTTGAGGCTGCTGATGTCCTGCACTGTGCCTAGCGCGGAGATCGCCTGTCCCTGGTCATTAAAGTGGATCTCTGCCCGCTCCCGTACCCATTTTTCTTTGCCGTCCGCAATAATACGGTGTTCGATATCGTAGGGTGCACCCAATTGTGCGGCATCCCATGCATCCAGTACCCGGTCGGTATCCTCAAGATGAAGGGCGGCAACAAAATTCCCCAGACTGACCGGAGAATCCACTTCCAAGCCAAAGATCTGGTAGGTTTCCTTTGACCAGTTCAGCTGGTCGTTAAGGATATCCAGATGCCAGCTGCCCAGATGAGCAATGGTCTGCGCCTGCGCAAGGTTTGCCTCACTCTCACGCAGGTCATTTTCCATTCTCCTGCGTTGTGAAATATCTTCCACTGAAGACCAGATGTATTGCCTGCCATGTTGCTCGATCAGCTGACCGTTGAGGCGTACCGGAACCCGTTTTCCACTCTTGTGCTGGTACTCCTTTTCATAGGGACCGTAGCGTCCGCTCTCCTGTAATGCCTGAAGTTGCAGGGCTTCCTCTTGCTCAAAATCATGCGGAGTGATATCCCAATACGAGAGCGTTTTGGCCTCATTTTCGTCATAGCCGATGATTTCCAGATAGGCTGGGTTGACATCCACCAGTCTGCCCTCCATGTCGCACAGGACCAGACCAATGGGCGAGGTTTCAAATAGCGTGCGGTTATAGGCGGTAATCTCTTCCAGTTCGGCGGTACGCTCTTTCACCAGCTGCTCAAGTTTGTCCTTATGCTGGGCAAGTGCCCGCTGGGTTTTACGTATATCGGTAATGTCATAACCCTGTGAGACCACATAAGAGACCTTGCCATCGGTGTCTTGCAGTACGGTATTACGCCAATGAAACAGTCGGCGTGAACCATCTTTCATCAGCCATTCATTTTCGTAGTTACCGACGATATTACCGGCGGTAAGATCATTGAAGACACCTTCAACGTCCTCACGGATCTCTGCGGGAATCAGGTATTCCCAAATAGGCTGGCCCTGTATCTCCTCAAAGGAGTAACCCGTTATCTCCTCTGCGGCATGATTGAAACGAACGATTTTTCCATCCCTGTCCATTACGACGATTATCGAGCCGGCCGCTTCCACCACCGCATCGACAAAATCTCTTTCTGCCCGCAGGCCTTCTTCGCTGGCACGTAGCGCCTTCTCGTTGGCATGGTGTTCGATTGCGATACCCGCCAGGTGTGCGAGCTGGGTGATGAGTTCGATCTCAGAAGCTTGTGGTGCCCTCGGCTCATGGTAGTACAGGGCAAAAGTACCCAATATTTTGCCCTGGCGATCACGAATGGGCTCTGACCAACAGGCCGCCAAGCCGGCGCGTGCCGCCAGTTCAGCATAGTCCTGCCAATAGGGATGCTGCTGGATATCCTCAACAATCACCTGGCGGTTTTCGTAAGCGGCAGTCCCGCAGGAACCGACACCACTACCGACTTTGATGCCGTGAATTGCCTCATTGTAGAAATCCGGCAGACTGGGGGCGGCGCCATTGAGCAGGTGCTGTCCTGATTCGTCCAGCAGAAGGACGGAGCAGAGTGCACCCGGCATTTCTGACTCAACCAGTTGTACCAGCGTTTCCAGCACCTGTTTCAGTGGCTCGTCCTGCGCCATCTTTTCCAGTATCTTCAGGCGAAGTTGTTCACGCTGCTCAAGTCGTTTACGCGCTGTAATGTCCGTGGAGATCCCGCATAGACCGTAAGTGTTGCCTGCTGCGTCATAGAGAGGAAACTTGACCGAGAGGTAATCATGATTACCATCATCGTGCGGTGCCTGTTCATCAAGTTCCAGCAGTTCCCCTGTCTCAAGTACCTTATTATCAACGGCCCTGAAGGCATCGGCAGCTTCTTTGGGGAAGATTTCATAATCGGTCTTGCCGAAGATTTCCTCGCGGGATAAGTGGAACAGCTCTTCAAAGCGTCTGTTGATCAGCAGGTATTTGCCAGCGCAATCTTTCAGATAGATAACTGAAGAGGTGTTATCCAGAATTGATTGCAGGCGTTCTTCGCTGACTTGCACCTTGTCCAACAACTTTCTGTTTCGATCGTTTTCAAGCGAGATGTGGTCCACCAGAGGGCGTACCAGGCGCAGGGTCAGAAAGATACCGATCAACACCAGGATTGATACGGAGAAGCCGACATAGGCGGCATGTGTTCGCGCGGGCGCATAAAAATCATTCGCCTGATCAAAAAACAGCAAGACCCAGGCGGAATTGTCGATCTTCTGGTGAACGATGATGCTGTCCCCGTGGGCAGTCTCAATGATATGCAGCTTTTCTATGGTTCCGCCCTGGGCCTCGTGTACTTCCTGATCGAGAGAGTCTCTGATGTCTGACTTCCCCGCCTCGCCGGATGCGAAATAATATTCCACACCCGCAGGACCCGGGATGCCAATCTGTACACTGCCACGACTTTGCTGGCGCCGGGTAAAGTCCTGGATGGTATCGCTGATACGATGCGTATCGAACACCACCAGATCGATCCCGACTTTGTCGCCTTTTGGGTTGATGATGGGCGCACTGACAACCAGCCGCTGGCGGCCGTCGACTCGCCCCGGTTTCCCGAGATGGATGGAGTCAGCGCGAAAATCCACAGGCCTGAGTGATTTCGGGATGGCTTCTCCAACCTCTATCAACAACCTGCCGTCGTTGCCCAGACGACTGATGCCAACCATGTCCGGCGCCAGACGCAGTGCATCCGCGAGCTTGGGACGGGTAAAGGCATTCAGTGCATCCAGTCCGATCAGGCCATTTTGGTATTTTTCCAACTCCTGACGGATGCGGCTGCGGCTGGTGATCTGTGCGGCAAGATTTTTGAGCCGGGAGATCTCCGATTTGATAGCGGTCTTCTGTAAGGCCACTTCAAACAGTATCGCTGTTTCCAGCTGTTCCGCCTGCGACCGGTAGAGCAGCAGTGTGGCAACCGTACCAATCAGGATGCTGGTGATCAGCATGCCCAGCACCACGCGCAGCCGCAACTGCTTGAGCCGCTTGCCGGCCAGCAGCGGATCTATGGGTGGAGTGGATGAGGTCTTTTCGGACAACTGCATATTGTTCCTATGCGCGGGGGGGCCTGCTATGGGTTATCAAATACGCCGTGGGTACCCACGATTAATGTCCGTGTTGCTATGCACTGCCTCGGCAGTGAAGGGCAAAATGCGGCCTGAATATCCCGCTTACAGATCGCCTCCATTCATCCTCGTCGGCTGTGAGGGTGTGGCATTGTCTGCAAGAAAAAACCCGTGATCTGCTGTGAAATTGGTGTGATAACAGGCTGATAAAGTGGATATACATGGGCTGGGTATCGGCATTGGCTGGTGGAACTTTAATGCCATAGGGAATTCAGCGATTGACCACAGCGGGCGTTGTGGCCAAAGAGTTCAATCAGAAGAGGAGCGGCGATTCGAGCTTATTCTGGTGCGCACAGCGCACCCTAGGTTGACAGATTTAGAGAAACCATCCGGGACGATGGATTTTCACTCGAAATATGCCATTTCGGAGTGCTAAATCGTTGGGAGAAGAAAACCTGCAAGCCGAACGCGAATATAGCCGGGTAGAAAACCCTGCCTGACAGAAGGCGCTCAAACAGCAAAAAGCGGACAGATAAATACTTTATCTGCTCAAATCACTACTTTTTCTGCTTTTTCGCCCTATTTTCTGCCTGTTTCGCATAAAACTCTGTACCACAATAGTTCAGGATGTAATCATCTGCTTCCGGCACCCCCATCTCCGACAGTGGGATCTCCCGCATGCAGACATCCTGGCTCAGTTTCTCTACTTCAGTTGGTTTCGGCATGGTCATAACAACCTCCTGCAAATGTTTTTCGGCGTAAACTCAGCCAATACCCCAGCTTTTCACTTGGGATTTATGGTAAGTATAGACCGTTTCCAGCAACTGTAACTTTTTCCATCCCAAGTGAATTTTGCGACCCGGTTTTCTTGCTCAATACCCGTACCATTGATAGATTACCCGTTTTACGGTTTCTTCTGGTCATTCGGATCAGGGTCAGGCATCGCGCCACTCTGTCGCCTCCGATAGCCCGATTTCTCATAACCCATTGCCATACGAAGAATATTTATGCTGTTCCGACGCATACGTGGAATGTTTTCCAACGATCTCTCCATCGATCTGGGCACCGCCAACACTCTGATCTACGCTCGCGGCCAGGGTATCGTGCTCAATGAACCCTCCGTTGTGGCCATCCGGCAGGACCGCGGTCCCGGAGGGGCAAAATCCGTAGTTGCTGTCGGCGAGGACGCGAAAAAGATGCTGGGACGCACTCCGTCCAACATCACCGCCATCCGCCCCATGAAAGAGGGTGTGATCGCCGACTTTACCGTCACAGAGAAGATGCTGCAGTACTTCATTCACAAGGTGCATGAGAGCCGCATCATCCGGCCCAGCCCACGGGTTCTGGTCTGTGTGCCCTGCGGTTCGACTCAAGTGGAACGGCGAGCGATCAAGGAGTCGGCAGCGGGAGCGGGGGCGCGTGAGGTCTATCTCATCGAAGAACCCATGTCCGCAGCGATCGGGGCAGGCCTGCCGGTGGATGAGGCGCGTGGCTCCATGGTACTGGATATCGGCGGCGGCACCTCAGAGGTCGCGGTCATCTCTCTCAACGGCATCGTCTATGCCAATTCGGTGAGGGTCGGCGGCGACCGTTTCGACGAGGCGATCGTCAGCTATGTGCGGCGCAACTACGGCACCCTCATCGGCGATGCCACCGCCGAGAGGATCAAGATTGCGATCGGCTCTGCCTATCCCGGCAACGATGTGAGAGAGATTGAGGTCAAGGGACGCAATCTGGCTGAGGGCATCCCTCGCAGCTTCACCCTCAACAGCAACGAGATCCTCGAAGCGCTGCAGGAACCCCTTGCCGGTATTGTTGGCGCCGTTCGCACCGCCCTGGAACAGACCCCTCCCGAGTTGGGCGCAGACGTGGCGGAGCGGGGCATAGTGCTTACCGGCGGCGGGGCACTGTTGAAGGATATCGACCGGTTGCTGCAGGAGGAGACCGGCCTGCCGGTCATAATCGCGGAAGATCCGCTGACCTGCGTCGCCCGTGGCGGTGGACGCGCCCTTGAGCTGATCGATGAACGTGGCGGAGATGTCTTCTCCGTCGAATAGACCGTTTCCCGCCGCCCGGCGGGAAGCCGGTCAGTCTCTGTCATCCGCAGGAGCGGCGGCCCGCCCGCAACCCTCGGCATAATCGCGTCGAGGCCCCGCTCCTGCGCGCTGACTGAGTATTGATGCTAATCTGGAAAAGGGTTTACCGGCAATCAAACCGATCTTCACACAGGGACCATCGATCACCTCCCGCCTGCTCGGCGCGGCGATCCTCTCCATTGTCCTGATGGTACTGGACCATCGGCAGAACCATTTGGAGACCCTGCGCTCGGCGCTCGCGGTCGCCCTCTATCCGATACAGTATCTCGCCACCCTTCCTGCCTCCCTGGTGGAGGAGATGGGTAATGCCTTCTCGACCCGGAATCAGATCCAAGCGGATCGGGAGCGCCTCTCCCGGGAGAATCTGGAGCTACGGGGCAGACTGTTGAAATTCGAGGCCCTGGAGGCGGAAAACATGCGTCTGCGTGGGCTGCTCGACTCCACCTTCAAGATCGGCGAACGGGTATTGATTGCCGAGCTGATTGCAGTGGAGCAGAACCCATTCAGCCAGCAGGTGATCATCGACAAAGGCGACACCTCCGGCACCTTCAACGGCCAGCCGGTGGTGGACGCCCATGCTGTGGTTGGCCAGGTCATCCATACCGATCCCATCACCTCCACGGTGCTGTTGATCACCGATGCCCGGCACGCCTTGCCGGTACAGGTCAATCGCAACGGCTTGCGCACCATCGCCCTGGGTACTGGGCTGATCAACGAACTCGAACTGCCCCATCTGCCGAACAATGCCGATATCCGGCCGGGAGACCTGCTGGTCACCTCCGGATTGGGCGGACGCTTTCCACCAGGTTATCCGGTCGCTGAAATCACCGATGTCCGCCACGAACCGGGACAACATTTCGCCACGGTATCCGCCCGCCCTACTGCCCATCTGGATCGTATCCGGGAGGTACTGCTGGTCTGGACACTCAATCCCAATGACCTGTTACAGGAAGCCGCAGCGAGTCCCGAATCCACTGCTGATCCTGATGAGGCAAGGCAATGATCGCCCAGCCGCCGAGACGGAGTTATATCGTCTACCTCACCCTCGCCCTCGGTTTTGTCCTTACGGTGACCCCCCTGCCTGAGTGGGCGATCAATTTTCGTCCACAGTGGGTCACACTGATCCTGATTTACTGGTGCATGGCACTGCCGGAACGTTTCGGCGTAGGTGTCGGCTGGTTCACCGGCATTCTCCTCGACGTTCTCACCGGCACCCTGCTGGGACAACACGCCCTTGGGCTCGCCCTGGTCGCCTATCTGACCCTCAAACTGCACCGCCGGGTGCGGGTGCAGCCTCTGCGTCAGCAGATATTCACAATCTTTGTGCTGCTGCTGGTGGAGCGGCTACTGGCGATCTGGGCCACAGGGGCCGCGGGTTATCCAGCACCCACTCTCTGGTACTGGGCGACGCCGGTGGTGGGCATGTTGCTCTGGCCCTGGATCTACATCATCCTGCGCGACATCCGCCGCCGTTTCCGCGTCCGCTGACCCTGCCCGTGCACCAGTTATCAATAAAGAACCACCTCTTCGAAAGCCAATTTTTCACGGGGCGGATCATTGTGGCTGCAATAATCGTCACACTGACACTGTTGCTGCTGCTCACCAGGATGCTCTATCTGCAGGTGTTGAACCATGAGCATTTCACCACACTCTCCCTGGATAACCGGGTCAAACTTGAACCCCGTCCACCAACCCGAGGACTGATCTACGACAGTCATGGCACCATCCTGGCGCAGAATCTGCCTGCCTACAGTCTCGATATCATCCCGGAGAAGACACCGGACATCGATGCCACGATCCAGGCACTGTCGGAGATCATTCCCATCAACGAGGATGACCGAAAACGCTTCAAGCGATTGCGTCAGCAACGGCGGCGTTTCGACAGCATCCCCATCCGTGTTCGACTGAGTGACGAGGAGGTAGCACGATTTGCGGTGAATCAGCACAGATTTCCGGGGGTCGATGTTCAGGCCAAACTGCTACGGGACTACCCGCTGCAAGAGCAGACGGCGCACGTATTGGGTTATGTGGGCCGCATCAATAAACAGGAACTGCAGCGGATCAACGCTTCGAACTACAGCGGCACCAGCCACATCGGGAAAAACGGTGTGGAGAAGACCTATGAAAACCAGTTACACGGCAACGTCGGCCTGCAGCAAGTGGAGGTCAATGCCAAAGGGCGGGTACTGCGGGTACTGGAAAACCAGCCACCACAGCCCGGTGAAAACCTGCACCTGTTTCTCGATATGGATCTGCAGGCGGCGGCTATGGAGGCCCTGAAAGACTACAACGGCGCGGTGGCCGCTATCGACACCCGCACCGGCGGGGTGCTGGCGCTGGTCAGCAAACCCGGCTACGACCCCAATCTTTTTGTCGAGGGCATCAGCAGCAAGGACTACAAAGCGCTGCGTGACTCGCTGGACAAGCCCCTTTTCAACCGGGCGATCCGCGGCCAATATCCACCGGGCTCAACCGTGAAACCCTTCATTGGTCTGGCCGGTCTGGAGATGGGCGTCGTCAGTTTCAATCAGCAGACCTATTGCCCCGGCTTCTACCAGCTACCCGGGCATGACCATAAGTACCGGGATTGGAAAAAAACCGGCCACGGCCAGATGGCGATGGAGGATGCCATCATCCAGTCCTGCGACGTCTACTACTATGAACTTGCCAGGACCCTCGGCATCGACCGCCTGCACGATTTTCTCACCACCCTCGGCTTTGGCAGCAGAAGCGGCATCGACCTGACAGGCGAGCGATCCGGGCTGTTGCCCAGCCGCGAATGGAAACGCAAAGCCCGGCGGGAACCCTGGTACCCCGGCGAGACGCTGATCACCGGCATCGGGCAAGGTTACTTCCTCACCACACCGCTGCAACTTGCCACCGCCACCGCAACCCTGGCCAACCGCGGTCAACGCATCCGCCCACGGATGGTCAAGAGCATCGATCTTCCGGACGGTACCCGGGAAGCGACCCGAATGGAGAGCACCCAACTCTCACAGGTGGACCCGGAACATTGGGAGCAGATCATCCACGCAATGCAGCAGGTAGTCGAAGGCCTGCGCGGCACCGCCCGGCGCATTCGCTCGGATCACTACAGCATCGCAGGCAAGACCGGTACCGCACAGGTCTTCACCATCAAGCAGGATGAAGAGTACGATGAAGCGACGGTGGACAAACGCAAGCGCGACCATGCCCTGTTCATCGCCTTCGCGCCGGTGGATGAGCCCAGGATTGCGATAGCGGTGATCGTCGAAAACGGTGGCCACGGTGGCTCTGTGGCCGCCCCCATCGCCCGCAAGGTAATGGATCGCTACCTGCTCAGGGAGGCTAGTACTCCAACAAGGTTGCATTGATGGAGTACATACCATGACTGGCATATCCTTTACCCATGAGTCGCAACCCGCCCGGCCTACCGGCCTGCTGGCCTGGCTTCACCTTGACCTGCCGCTGCTTACCGGACTGATGCTGCTCAGTGGCGTGGGGCTACTCATCCTCTACAGCGCGGGGGATCAGGAGTGGGCATTGATCCAACGCCAGCTGGTCCGTCTGGGCATAGCTTTCGGTGTCATGATCATTTTGGCCCAGTTGCATATCACCCATCTGCGCCGCTGGTCGCCCTGGCTCTATATCGCCGGCGTGCTGATGCTGGTTGCCGTCATCTTCTTTGGTCAGACCGGCAAGGGGGCGCAGCGCTGGCTCGATCTCGGCTTCTTCCGCTTTCAACCCTCAGAGATGATGAAGCTGGCCCTGCCTATGATGATCGCCTGGTATCTGGCGGAGAAACGCCTGCCGCCGAAACGGCGGCGCCTGCTGGCCGCCGCTATCATGACCCTGATCCCGGTCCTGCTGATCGCCAAGCAGCCCGACCTGGGCACCGCCCTGCTGGTGGCCAGCGCCGGGATCTGCATTCTCTTCCTCGCCGGCATCGGCTGGCAGTTGATCAGCCTCTTTGCTGTCTCCATGGCGGCGCTTGGACCGGTGATCTGGTTTTTCATGCACGACTATCAGAAACGGCGGGTGCTTACCTTCATCAACCCGGAGAACGACCCACTGGGCGCGGGTTACCATATTATCCAGTCGAAGATAGCCATAGGTTCCGGCGGACTGACAGGTAAGGGCTGGCTCAACGGCACCCAGTCCCACCTGGAGTTCCTGCCGGAACGCCACACAGATTTCGTCTTCGCCGTCATCTCCGAAGAGTTCGGACTGATCGGCATAGCCGCCCTGCTGGCCCTCTATTTTTTCATCATCCTGCGGGGACTCTATATCGCCACCCAGGCTCAAGACACCTTTAGCCGATTGTTGAGCGGCGCATTGACCCTGGTCTTTTTCGTCTATCTCTTCGTCAACATCGGCATGGTATCCGGCGTTCTTCCGGTGGTGGGTGTACCGCTGCCACTGATCAGCTATGGAGGGACTTCACTGGTGACCATTCTCGCCGGGTTCGGTATCCTCATGTCCATCCACACTCATCGCAAACTTTTGCCGACCTGACACATGAAACAGACACTCAGAATACTCTGTACCAGCCTGCTGCTTACTCTCGCTGCCTCCAGCACCCAGGGCGCCGACCGCATCCCCCGCGAAACGTTTAAGGCGTTTGCTGCAGAGATGGCACAGAAACACGGCTTTTCCGCTGAGAAACTGGAGAACCTGCTCGCCGGAACCCGCTTTCGGGAGGACATTATCAAGGCGATCACCCGTCCTGCGGAATCGAAGGAGTGGCGCGAGTATCGTCCCATCTTTCTAAAAAAAGGCCGCATCGATGGCGGGGTGAAATTCTGGAAAGAGCACGAGGCGCTGCTGGAACGGGCTGAAAAGACCTATGGGGTACCGCCGGAGATCATGGTTGCCATCATTGGTGTGGAGACCCGTTACGGTGCGCACACCGGCCGTTACCGGGTGCTTGACTCACTCACCACCCTCGCCTTCGGTTATCCCAAGCGCGCCAAGTTCTTTCGCAGTGAACTGGTGGAGTTTCTTCTGCTCAGCCGGGAGGAGGATATCGATCCGGCAACCGCCAAAGGCTCCTACGCAGGCGCAATGGGCAAACCCCAGTTCATCTCCAGCAGCTACCGGAATTACGCAGTGGACTTCGACGGAGACGGCAAGCGCGATCTGCACAATAGCGATGCCGACGTGATCGGCAGCGTGGCCAACTATTTCAAACGCCACGGCTGGCGGCGGGGTGAGATGATCACCCAGCAGGCCAGGAGCGAAGAGCGCCATGAGAAATATGTTCAGGCGGGGATGAAACCCAGCATACCGGTCTCTGAGCTGATGGCATCCGGCCTGCGGCCAGACGGTCTGATCCTGCCGGAACCGGAGGCGCTGGCGAGCCTGATCCTGCTAAAAGGCAAACACGGGGGCGAATATTGGTTCGGGCTGCATAACTTTTACGTCATTACCCGCTACAATCACAGCAATCTCTATGCGATGGCAGTCTACCAGCTCAGTCAGGAGATCAAGGCGGCCCGTCAGGCTGCCATGGGCGCACCCCCGCCAGCAACTTAGACGACAGGATGGGTATTGAATCATGAGGCGCACTCAGCACACGACCATCAACCTCGCTGCCCTCAGCCTGCTCGCAGCCCTGGCCGGCTGTTCCATCGGCCCCTCCATCATCGAGCAGGATATCATCGACAGCGGCCCGTCGGCTGCCCCGCCGGTGGACATCGACAGCATCCCCGACGCGGTACCGAAATTCGAAAGCCGCAGCCGCTATGGCAACCCCAGCTCCTATGTAGTACGCGGCAAGCGTTACTACACGAAGCAGAGCAGCAAGGGCTATCAGGAACGGGGCATCGCCTCCTGGTACGGCAAAAAATTCCACGGCCGACGCACCAGCAGCGGCGAAACCTACAATATGTACGGCATGTCTGCCGCCCACAAAACCCTGCCGCTACCAACCTATGCCCGTGTCACCAATCTGCGCAACAACCGCAGTGTCGTGCTTAAAATCAACGACCGGGGTCCTTTTCACGACAACCGGCTGATCGATCTCTCCTACACCGCAGCCCACAAGCTCGGCATCATTGGCAGTGGCACAGGTCTGGTGGAGGTGCGTGCACTCACACCCGGCGAACCGGAACCTTCAGCGGCGTCACCGGTCGAATCTGTGACAACAGAGGCAGCCCGTCTCTATCTCCAGGTCGGTGCCTTTGGCAGCCGGGATAATGCAGACCGGCTGCAGTCCCGTCTGCAAAGCGATCTCGACACCAATGTGCGGGTGCTGGAGGGCAGAAGCGCCGATCAGCTGGTCTACCGGGTTCAGGTTGGCCCGATTTCCGGCGTGGATGGCGCCGACAGCCTGAGCAAGCGTCTCGATGGACTGGGCATCGGCAATACCCATGTCGTGATCCAGTAGACGCATCCACCCACAGTGGTTTGCGTCCTGACCCGCAGCTTATAAAATAGCGACTGATTTCATAGGGGCCGGGGTCAAATTTGACTCCTACCCCTTCGCCAAAAACCTATTCACAAACCCGGTACCCCCATGTCTGCGAAGTTTTCAATACCCTCCCTGCTCTATATCCTGATCCTCTGCTGGTTCTTCCCCGCCGCTGCCGCGCTTGCCAAGCAGCCGATCCCAACACCGCCGAAACTCACTGCCAGCGGCTATCTGCTGATCGACTTTGACTCCGGCAAGATATTGGCGAACAAAAACACAGCGCAGCGGCTCGAACCCGCCAGCCTGACCAAGATCATGACCGCCTATGCTGTTTTCCGCGAACTCAAGGAGGGCAATATCCGCCTGGACGAGGAAGTATTGATCAGCGAAAAGGCCTGGCGCACCGGCGGTTCAAAGATGTTTATTGAAGTGGGCAAGCGGGTCAGACTCGAGGACTTGATCAAAGGCATGATCATCCAGTCAGGCAACGATGCCTGCGTGGCGCTGGCGGAACACATCGCCGGCAGTGAGTCCACCTTCGCCGAAGTGATGAACAATCACGCCCAACGCCTGGGCATGCTCAACAGCCATTTTGTCAATAGCACGGGCCTGCCGGACGAGGATCACTACACCACCCCAGAGGACATCGCCAAGGTTGCCATTGCCACGATCAGGGAGTTTCCAGAGTACTACGAGTGGTATGGAGAGAAATCCTTTCTCTTCAACAAAATCAAGCAGCACAACCGCAACAAACTGCTGTGGCGGGACAAGAGTGTGGACGGCATAAAAACCGGCTACACGAAAGCCGCCGGGTATTGTCTCGTTGCATCGGCCAAACGCGAAGAGATGCGTCTGGTCTCCGTGGTGATGGGTACCAACAGTGTAAAAAGCCGGACCAGTGAAAGTCAGTCACTGCTCAACTACGGTTTCCGCTTCTACGAGACACACAAACTTTATGGCGCAGGGGATGTGCTCAACCGGGTGCGCATCTGGAAAGGCGATCGCGAATCATTGCCCTTGGGACTGGGCAGCGACCTGAAGGTCACCATTCCCCGCAAGCAGTACAAGAACCTGAATGCCCGCCTGGAGGTGGACCCGAAGATCATGGCACCGGTTCGTAAGGGGGCGGAGCTTGGACGGGTCAACATCACGCTGGATGACGAAGAGGTTGCCAATGTTCCACTGATTGCACTTGACGATATTCCGGAGGGCAGCCTCTGGCAACGCGCCAAAGACAGCGCCCTGTTATGGCTGGAATGATGAAAGACGAACAAGAGCCAGAGACGCTGCTGGAGTTCCCCTGTGATTTTTCCATCAAGGCTATGGGCAGGGCGGAACCCGGCTTCGACCTGCTGGTGGTTGAGATGATCAGGAACCACGTCCCCGACCTGCATGAGGATGCGGTCAAATCACGTTCCAGCAAGGGGGGCAAGTGGGTTTCAGTCACCGTCACCATACAGGCCAGCAGCAAGGCTCAACTGGATGCCATCTACCTCGACCTCACCGCCCATGAAAAGGTCGTGATGGCGCTCTAACCTGTGAGCAAATCCCTCCTGATCCGCCAGCTTGGCCTGCAGCCCTACGAAACCACCTGGCAGGCAATGCAGGACTATACAGACCGCCGGGATGCAAACAGCCGCGATGAACTCTGGCTACTGCAACACCCGCCGGTATTCACCCTCGGCCAGGCCGGCAAACCGGAACACCTGCTTCGACCCGGCGCCATCCCCGTCATCAAAAGCGACCGTGGCGGGCAGGTCACCTATCACGGCCCCGGTCAGTTGATCGCCTACCTGATGCTCGATCTGCGGCGCGTCAAAATCGGGGTACGCGCATTGGTATCACTGCTGGAACAGGGTGTTATCGATCTGTTGGCCACCCAGGGAATAGACGCCGCTGCCCGCTCAGATGCCCCCGGTGTCTACGTCAATGGCAGCAAGATCGCCGCCCTTGGCCTGAGGGTAAGGCACGGCTGCAGCTTTCATGGACTCAGCCTCAACGTGGATATGGATCTGGAGCCGTTCAGCCGCATCAACCCCTGCGGCCACCCCGGTCTGGTGGTCACCCAGCTTGCAGACCTGAACCAAACCACCGACATCCCCACCCTTGGCCGGGATTTGGCGAAACATCTGGCGTCAGGTTTGGGTTACACTGCGGATTTTTGCGAACCAAAACAATCCTGATGAAAGATCCAAAAGGGTACCAGCCACCCTCCCGTACAAAACCCGACAGCCACCAGCGCGGCGAGGCAAAGCTCGCCCGCATTCCCGTCAAGGTGGAATCGCGGGACGAACTGCTGCGCAAACCCAAATGGATCCGCGCCAAAGCACCGCTGGGCAGACACGTCAGCCGCATCCGCCGCATCCTGCGGGAACGTGGCCTGAGCTCGGTCTGCGAGGAGGCAGCCTGCCCCAACCTGGGGGAGTGCTTCGAACACGGCACCGCCACCTTCATGATCATGGGGGATATCTGTACCCGGCGCTGCCCCTTCTGCGACGTGGCCCACGGCAAGCCCCAACCGCTGAACCCCGACGAACCCGGCCAACTGGCTGAGGCGATTGAGGCCATGGCCCTGAAGTATGTGGTCATCACCTCAGTGGACCGGGACGACCTGCGCGATGGCGGTGCAGGACATTACAGCGACTGCATAAAAGCGGTACGCGCCCGGATGCCTGAAACCCGTATCGAGGTGCTGGTGCCGGACTTCCGTGGACGCATGGAGATCGCGCTGGAGACGCTGTCCCAGGTCCCGCCGGACATCTTCAACCACAACCTGGAGACCGTTCCCCGCCTCTACCGTCAGGCCCGTCCCGGCGCCGATTACGCCGGATCCCTGAAACTGCTGCAGGCCTTCAGGGCAACCTCTCCCGATGTGCCGACAAAATCCGGCATCATGCTCGGTCTGGGGGAGAAAGCCGGTGAAGTGGAGACCGTCATGCAGGATCTGCGCGACCACGGCTGCGAAATGCTGACCCTGGGACAATACCTGCAGCCCAGCCGGGACCATCTGCCGGTGGAGCGTTACGTCACTCCGGAAGAGTTCGATGAACTCCGCGAGACGGGGGTGGCCATGGGATTCACCAATGTCGCCAGCGGCCCGCTGGTGCGCTCTTCCTACCATGCGGACCTGCAAGCCGCCAACCCATTGCTGAACAGATAGCGGCACGGCTATGGACGTAGTCACTACCAAGGCCATCGAACACCTGCTGCTGCCACCGGGCGGGCCGATATTACTCGGCTTTATCGGCCTGCTCTTCTGGCGCCTTGGCTGGGGCCGCAAGCTGTTCGTGCTTGCCCTGCTCCTGCAGTGGATATTGAGCCTGCCGATTACCGCCAGCCTGCTCACGGCGGGGCTGGAGAGCTATCCGGCACTGACCGACAAAGCGATCGCCAACAGCGGGGCAGAGGCGATCGTGGTACTCGGTGGCGGGCGTTATCTCGATGCACCCGAGTATGGCGGCGACACCGCCAATCAGCGGGTACTCTTCCGCCTGCGCTACGCCGCCCGGCTCGCCCATAAAACCGGCCTGCCGGTGATCCCCAGTGGCGGCAATGCAGTCTACTCCGGCACTGCTGAAGCCAGGATCTCCGCCGAGATCCTGCGCGACGAGTTCGGCGTCACCGTAGAGCATATCGAACCCCGCAGCCATACCACTTGGGAGAACGCCCGCTTCACCGCCCAGCTGCTCAAGAAGCTCGGCATCAAACGCATCCTGCTGGTGACCACTGCCTCACACATGCCCCGCTCGATGGATGCCTTTGCACGCAATGGCGTCGAGACCGTTGCCGCCCCCACCGGTTTCGTCTACAGACCCGATGGTAAAAGCTCCTGGCTTAACGGCCTACCCAACGGTCGGGCAGTCCGACAAACTGAAGTGGCGCTGCACGAATACGTGGGCATACTCTGGTATCGGTTCAAATAGCCATTTACTGCCAGAATCCCCCCTTCTGCCACCAAAAGCACCCTCTTTTACCTTCTTCTCAGCCTGTCGGCTTTTCTTACACCCCTGCCGGCAACATTGAAAACCAAATAACAAATTGTTTTTACTAATGAATATGGGCAATTACCCCCATATCCCGCCCATAAAACCATTAATAAAGCACGATATAATGAACAACAATCCTAATTCATGTCGGACTTTCTTACATATTGATCACTCGGCCAATCCATCCCATATGGGAAGTACCCGCCGAAACAAAACCCATGCATTTTATTCCTGATCCTTCAGGCAAAAACAAACCGCCATCATCAAATACCTTTTATAAAAAAATCAGGGATTTGTGACGCAGATCACACTTTCGCGCGATTATTTTTTCCGTAAAATAAGGGCTAAACGCCCCATCAACAGGATCTTAATTACTGAATCAACACGAAAAATTCCACTATGTCACATAAATAGCGGGGTAATAGGCGCGCAATCACAAATAATATACGGAGGACGCGCTTGGGAGTACCGGAACCCGCCGCACTCGCATTGATGGGCATTGCGCTGGCTGGACTTTCTTTGACCCGGCGCCGGAGAGTCTGAACAGGTAATCTGAAACGACTTGGCCCTGCGAAATGCGCAGGGCCTTCTCTTTTATCTCAGAGAGAATCTGAGAATTCCTTATTCGCTATCTTCGCAATTCGCCCCCACCGCGCACTTTGTCAACAAGCGGGCATCCCGTTCCAGGCCGGCCATCTGGAAAGTGGGGGAGCACAAATTCAAGCGACCTGAATATGCAGTGCGATATGTTTGTTCACGATGTGGAAAAACAGTCTGAGATAAAGCATTCAAGGATTAAAGCGCAACCGTTATTCAGCTTCCATGTTGATGGGATTGTACTGCGCCAGGGCGGCTTTCTTCCACCAGGGGTGCTTGGCATCCACGAACTCCTCCCAACGCCGATCGAAACCGAAAAGCAGTTCGTTGTAGTAGCAGCTCCTCCAACCCATAATGCCGCCGGCGTATTGCTGCACCTCAGGGTCTTTGGCCCCTGCCAACAGCTCTTCCAGCATATCGTACATGACCGCAACATCGTTCATTACACCGAGTAGATCCTGAAGCCCTTTCATGTGACCAATGAACTCGTCCATACCGGCGAATATGGGAAAGAAGAACTCGGTCGCATAACGGAGCTTCTTGCATTCGATACGCAGTCGATGCATATCCTTGGCGGAGTGTTTGTTCACATGGGCCCCGGCCTCGAGTACCCGACGTTCCTGTCGGTCCAATACCTTGAAGGCAAAGGAGATCAGACTTCCTTCTCTAAGCTTATGCTGCTTTTTCTTCAGATCCGCCTGCTCCCAGCCTCGGTTATCAACCCAGCGACCGAACTCAGTCTTGAAGCGAGCGTACTGTTCGCTGTCGAACATGCTGTGAACCTCTTCATGGACCGTTTCCCGCTGCTTATACACCAACGCTTCCAGACCTGCTGCTCCCGGTAAGGGTAACTTGCCATGAATACTGCTCAGCGCCTCATCGATGAAAACGTCCAGGTCCCGTGCTCTGCCCAGCTGTCCAGCCAGATCACGCATCTTATCCGCCCAGGTTTTAGAGACTTCTTTGGGAATAACCATCCGAAAGATGGTCAACGCTGACCGCATACGCCGGAAGGCGACGCGGGTCTGATGCACTCCCTCAATATCGTCTAAGCAGCGGGCTGCTTGCTCCCATTCAGCAAGATAATCGAGGTTGTGCCTGAGAATAATCTGGATCGCATCACTGACCGACATGGTCTTCTCGAGACGTGCATGTTTTTTGGATTTTTTATTCATC
This sequence comes from bacterium endosymbiont of Escarpia laminata, assembly GCA_003660235.1. Taxonomy (GTDB): domain Bacteria; phylum Pseudomonadota; class Gammaproteobacteria; order Chromatiales; family Chromatiaceae; genus QGON01. The sequence goes on from QGON01000070.1 coordinate 375,510, forward strand.
ATCGACTCCAGATCGACTTCGGGGAACGTCAGGTAGGCCTTAACCTAATTTTTCTATCAGCAGTAGCGACTTTCAGCGCACTCTTAACCGAGAAGCCTCGCGCCACCAGGATCAAGGGTCGATTTCAACACATACCAGCGAACCAATAGGGTCACTGCCAATGAGAGCGAACACAGAGTCGGTCACTCAATTGAAGAATAATCTGAAATAACGCATTCAGGGATTATAGGGGATATCCAGCCCCATCGCTTTTGCACGTCGCTTCCAGAGGCGACGTGCGAGTTCGCGCATATCGACATTCTTGTCCCCTTCGTCGATGATCTCCATTCCAAGCAGGGTTTCGAGAATATCCTCAAGGGTGAGAACACCCTCCATGCCGCCATATTCATCCACGATCAACAGAATATGCCCACGCCGGTCGAGCAGCTTATCGAATGCATGGAGCAGCGATGTGGAATCGGGCAGTACCGGCAGTTCACGGCAGTAGTTGGCCAGCCTGTTTTCGGAATTCCCCCTGGCCCGGGCCAACAACAAATCACTGCGGTCGAGTAGGCCGAGGGAGCTTCCCCCTCAGCCTCTCACAGAACCGTACGTGAACCTCTCGATTCATACGGCTCTTATCATTCAGTCAGCTAGCACGAAGTAACGACCAGTGTACGAACAACTCTGGATGCCGGGATTTAACCCGCTTTATCCAACGCTTCGCTCTCTTGAGATTGCCACCCTGCTTTTTGTATTTTCGCCTAACCCACTTCAAGATCAGACGGTCCAAGTGGTGTACCAGAAAAAGCAAACTCGATTTGTAGAAGGCGCCATAGTATTCAACCCAGCCACGAACAACAGGGTTGATCATCTGTGCCAGCAATCTGATCGAGGTTTCGCTTCTACGCGGTATATGCCAATCCCTGATTTCCGCATAGATTGATTTCCTGGCCTTTGGCGCGATCGCCGGTGAAAAATTCACGAAGTACTTGCCACATCTATTGCGCGATAGCCTCGCTCGGAAGCAATACCCCAGAAAATCAAAACTATCGGCGGGATA
>QGON01000042.1 GCA_003660235.1 bacterium endosymbiont of Escarpia laminata
GACGATTTTCAGCAACCCGATGGTGACGATATTTTGGGACCAGGGATAGGATGGCTGATTGAGTTTGGCGGTGTGGTCGTGGAAAAATCCGCAGCCGAAGATTTTGCGCCCGCTCTTGTTGTTGATCGAATCATCCAGGGCGAGAAGAATCCGCCCGTCCACTGAAGGGTTTGGAATCAACCCCCACAGCACAGACCAAAGCGGGTCCCAGGGTAGCTTGGAGGAGGCCATGAAGGTATAGAAGCGCCGTCGATTCAGATCCAGGCCGAACAGGGTATGTAGCGAACGAAGCAGATTGGAGGTCATCGAGGAGGTAAAGGGGACGATGACCGCCAGCAGCGTGAACACGAACCAGTGGGCGCGTTCACGGCCCAGGGAGGAGGTGGAAAACGGGGCTTGGAGGGCGGTGAGCAGATCGCGTAGAATGAACATTGAATGAGGGTGCTTTTTGTTGGGTTATCAATGACTTATCACCACTGATTATACCCGAAAAGCGGCCCTCATTCACCTTTATCTTGTTGATATTACAGCGAATATTCGCATTTTGCCCGAGTCGGCAGGGAATTATATTCCTACCCACTTTATTAGTGAAAGCTTATATTGCAGACCTGAAAAAACGGTGAAACTTCAGCTATTCGGCTCATCTATGATTTGCTCGTCCCGGCCAACGAGTTATCAATCCTGAATCATTGAACGGGTGTAGGCTCGTTCAAGTGTGCGAAAGCGGCAATCTTATCGCTCTGCCAATTCAAAACGCCGGATCCGCTACGCTTGATCGTGCCTACGACGTAAATAATACAGAGGGGGGGCTGACCGCGATCAGGCGAAAAATCTATCAAGCGCCTATTTTTTACATGAGAAGTTATAATTCGCCTCGGACAAGGAGGAGTGCCTTGCCATCAGTGCGCTAAAATTGACCGCCATGTGAGGTCGTGCTTGAGTCAGCAGAAAAGGGCTTGAACATAACCCCCGAGGAAGGTGATTTAACACAGTTTCCTGGGAGTAAGTTACACCCAGGTTCTCGAAATATCTCCTACCCTTCGTTAATTCATAAGGTTCCCCCACGTCCTTGCGGGGGCCTGTCATCCCTAACTTTCCTTGCCTGTCCAAAGTAGGCAATGAGATTGTATTCGAATTGTATGACGATTTGATGACAACAAATCCCGCCTAAGCGGAATGGCACTGACTTAAGGTAACAATATTCGTATTATTAATGACTTATCAGGTGTCTGAAAAAAACAGCAGGTCGATGAGATGGTCTCCTCCTACTCCACTAATCGGCGCCGCAATGCGCCATGATTGTAAACTGGTCCGGTGTAGTATATCCGTAGTATATTTGAAAGCCACGCCACAGCTGGGGTTTCCTGATGGCAGAGACCAAGCCGACGACGCTGGCAGTCCTTGCCCACCCGGCTGTGAAGGTGGGGTTAGGGACTGCGGCTGGTGTGCGGATTGCGGATACAGGCTCTCGTCGGGCTTAATAGACCAATCACGGCAAGGAAGGTTAGATGGGCACCACTATTGGAGCAGGAAGGCTGAGTATCGATGGATAAGAAAGACAAACAACAACTCAGCGAAATAGACATCTGCGACCTGTTCATTACCCCCGCCATCAAGAACGCTGGCTGGGACCAAATGCAGCAGATCCGCCGCGAAGTCACCCTGACCCCAGGCCCAGTCATCGTCCGCGGCAATATGTCCGCACGTAACAAGAAAAAGAAAAAATTCGCCGACTATGTGCTCTCCAAGGAGCCCGGTATCCCCATTGCCGTGGTCGAGGCCAAGGATAACAAGCACACCGTGAGCCATGGCATGCAGCAGGCTCTCGGTTATGTGGAAATCCTCAAAGTCCCCAGTGCCTTCAGCTCAAATGGCGACGCTTTCGCCTCCCATAACAAAGAACCCGTAGCTGGCGAGCCCATCGAAACGGAATTTGCCCTGGGTGCCTTCCCACCACCAGCAACCCTCTGGCAACGGTACAAAACCTTTCGTGGCATCGAAGATCAGGCCGAAGACCTAGTCGTCCAGCCCTATCACCAGGACTCCTCCGGCAAAGAGCCACGCTACTACCAGGTAGAGGCCATCAATCGCACCATCGAGGCCGTTGCCCGCGGGCAAAAGCGCGTCCTGCTGGTCATGGCCACCGGTACGGGCAAGACCTACACCACCTTCCAGATCATCTGGCGGCTGTGGAAGGCTCAGCATGTCAAGCGAGTGCTATTCTTGGTCGACCGAAATATCCTCGCCGATCAAACTCTGGTCAACGACTTCAAACCCTTCGGCTCGGTCATGACCAAGATCAAAAACCGCAAGATCGACCCATCTTACGAGGTCTACCTCGGACTCTACCAAGCCATCACCGGGCCGGACGAAGAAGATAAGATCTTCAAATCCGTCTCCCGCGACTTCTTCGACATGATTGTCATCGACGAGTGTCATCGTGGCAGCGCCGCTGATGATTCCGCTTGGCGCGAAATCCTCGAATACTTCTCCGGTGCCGTGCAGCTCGGTCTCACCGCCACCCCCAAAGAGACCAAATACGTCTCCAGCACCACCTATTTCGGCGAGCCCGTTTACACCTACAGCCTCAAACAGGGCATAGAAGATGGCTTTCTCGCGCCCTACAAGGTGGTTCGCATCGACATCGACAAGGATGTGCTCGGCTGGGTGCCACCAAAAGGCATGAAGGATGACCTCGGCCAGGAGATCGAGCATCGGGAATACAACCAGGCCGACATGGATCGCAAACTGGTCCTCAATCAGCGCACCAAACTGGTGGCCAATCGGGTCATGCAATACCTTAACGCCACCGATCCATTCGGTAAGACCATCATCTTCTGTGAAGACATCGACCATGCCGAGCGTATGCGTGTCGCCATCGTCAATGCCGCAGGGCAGGTGGCCATCGACAACCCCAAATACGTCATGCGTATCACTGGCGACAGTGTCGAAGGCAAGGCCGAGCTGGATAACTTTATCGACCCGGAAAGCCGCTACCCGGTCATCGCCACCACCTCAGAACTGCTCAGCACCGGCGTGGATGCCAAGACCTGCAAGCTCATCGTGCTGGACAAGACCATCACCTCCATGACCAGCTTCAAGCAGATCATCGGCCGTGGCACTCGTATCGACGAGGAGAACGGCAAGTGGTTCTTCAGCATCATGGATTTCAAGAAGGCCACCGAACTGTTCCGTGACCCCGATTTTGATGGTGAGCCTGTGGTGATCTACGAGCCGGGCAATGATGATGACCCCGTGCCACCCGACCCGGAACCCGGCGTTGATGAGCTTGATGATGAAGTACAGGAGGAGCGAGGCACATACAAGGTCCGCGTTAGCGGCGTACCAGCCCGCATCATCCACGAGCGCATCGAATACATCGGCCCCGACGGTGATCTGATCACCGAGTCCTACAAAGACTTCAGCCGCAAGCAGATTCAATCCGAATACGCCTCACTGGATGATTTCCTCAAACGCTGGAACAGCGAGAAGAAAAAACAGGCCATCCTCGACGAACTGGAAGAGCACGGCATCGTGCTCGACAACCTCGCTGCTGAAATCGGCAAAGACTATGGCGATTTCGACCTCATCTGCCACATTGCCTTTGGCCAGCCGCCACTCACCCGAAAAGAGCGCGCCAACAAGGTCAAGAAACGCAACTACTTCACCCAATACGGCGACCAGGCCCGCGCCGTACTCGATGCTCTGCTTGAAAAATACGCCGACGAAGGCATCCATACCCTGGAAAGCGCCAAGGTGCTGAAACTCAAACCCTTCGACCAGATAGGCACACCCGTAGAAATCATCAACCAGGTTTTCGGTGGCAAGGCCAAGTATGAGGCCGCCATACAAGAACTCGAACAAGCCCTCTTTGAGCAGGACAAAACCGCATGAGCAACGTTTCCGGCATCATCAAATCCATCCAGGACATCATGCGCAAAGATGTCGGCGTCGACGGCGACGCCCAGCGCATCAGCCAACTGGTGTGGATGTTCTTCCTCAAGATCTTCGATGACCGAGAGCAAGAGCTGGAACTGCTGGAAGACGACTACCAGTCACCCCTTCCCGATGATCTGCGCTGGCGGGCCTGGGCAGCGGACGCCGAAGGGATAACGGGTGAAACCCTGGCCCGATTCGTCAACGACTCGCTATTCCCCACGCTCAAGGAAAAACTGCCCACCCACGGCCCGGCAGGCCAACGCGCACAGGTGGTGCGTACCGTCTTCGAGGATGCCTACAACTACATGAAGTCCGGCACTCTTATGCGCCAGGTCATCAACAAGATCAACGAGATCGACTTCAACAACACCCAAGATCGCCACACCTTCGGCAGCATCTACGAACAGATCCTCAAAGACCTGCAAAGCGCAGGCAATGCCGGTGAGTTTTACACCCCCCGCGCTGTCACCCGCTTCATCGTTAACCGCGTAGACCCAAAGCTGGCAGAGAAGGTTCTCGACCCGGCCTGCGGCACAGGCGGTTTTCTTGCCTGCACCATCGACCACAAGCGCGAGCACTACGTTAAAACCAGTGGAGACGAAGAAGACTTGCAAGCCTCCATCTTCGGTGTTGAGAAAAAGGCCTTGCCACACATGCTGGCCACTACCAACATGATCCTGCACGGCATCGACACTCCCACCAACATCCGCCACGACAACACCCTGAGCCGCCCCTACAAGGACTACGGCAACAGAGACCGCAAAGCCGTCATCATCACCAACCCGCCCTTCGGTGGCATGGAAGAGGACGGCATCGAAAACAACTTCCCCGCCAACCTGCGCACTCGTGAGACCGCCGACCTGTTCATGGCGCTCATCATCAAACTACTCAAGGACAACGGCCGTGCCGCCGTGGTGCTGCCCGATGGTTTCCTGTTTGGCGAAGGCATGAAAACTCGGCTCAAGGAGAAGCTGCTGGAAGAGTGCAATCTACACACCATCGTCCGCCTGCCCAATGGCGTGTTCAACCCCTACACCGGCATCAAGACCAACCTGCTGTTCTTCACCAAGGGCCAGCCCACCGAGCAGGTCTGGTACTACGAGCACCCCTATCCGGAAGGCGTCAAAAACTATAACAAAACCAAGCCCATGCGCTTTGAGGAGTTTCAGACCGAGATTGACTGGTGGGGCGATGAGGCGGATGGCTTCGCCAGCCGCGAGCAGACCGAACAGGCCTGGCAGGTCAGCATCGATGAGATCAGGGCCCGCAACTACAACCTCGACATCAAAAACCCTCACGTTGGTGAACAGATCAACCATGACCCCGACGAATTGCTGCAACAGTATCAGGAGCAGCAACAGGCAATTACCGACCTGCGTGAACAGCTCAAGGCCAGTCTGCACCAGGCACTGAACGGGGAGTAGGCATGAGTGCAGAGGTAAACACCCCGGCAAGCAGAAACCCTATCACCGACCACCTCGATATTTGGAGTAGTGTCTATGTGAAGAAGGCCACCACCGGGCGGGGTAGTAACGGCAAGATCAGCCCCTACGGTATCCAGAAACTGCGTGAACTGATTCTGGAACTGGCTGTGCAAGGTAAGCTGGTGCCACAAGATCCAAATCACGAACCCGCCAGCGTGTTGTTGAAGAAGATTGCGAAAGAAAAAGTGCGGTTGGTTAAGGAGGGGGGAATCAAAAAACAGAAAAAAACAGCTGGTATTGCAGATAAAGATGCACTTTTTCATTGTCCCGCAGGTTGGGTGTGGGCTCGACTTGCTCAAGTAGCCCCTATGTCCTTGATCGACGGAGATTGGATAGAGACTAAAGACCAAGATCCGTCAGGTGGGATTCGACTTATCCAGCTAGCTGATGTTGGTGTGGATGAATTTAAAGATGTTTCACAGAAATTTGTGAATGAAGCTACATACACGAAATTGAAATGCACAGAGCTGGAAAAAGGCGATGTCTTGATTGCCAGGCTTCCAAATCCGATTGGCAGGGCATGTTTGTTTCCTGGTTTGGATCAACCGGCTATAACCGTTGTTGATGTGGCAATTCTCAGACCATTAGGTTTTATGCATGATCGATACTTGATTCACGCTATTAACTCAACCTCATTCAGAGAGCAGGTAGAATCATTTGGGAAAGGGGCAACGAGATTCCGAATTTCGACTGGGAATCTGAAGACTATATTGATTCCAATTCCCTCACTTGCCGAACAACACCGCATCGTCGCCAAAGTCGACGAACTCATGGCCCTCTGCGACCAACTGGAACAACAACAAACCGACAGCCTCCAGGTCCACCAGACCCTGGTCGAAACCCTGCTGCGCACCCTCGTTGATGCCGAAAGCACCCAACAAACCTGGAGCCGCATCGCTGAACACTTCGACACCCTCTTCACCACTGAAGCATCCATAGACCAACTTAAACAAACCATCCTCCAACTCGCCGTCATGGGCAGGCTTGTTCCTCAAGATCTCAACGACGAACCGGCTAATGGGCTTCTGAAAAAAATTGCCGCAGAAAACGCCAAATTAGTTCAAGAAAAGAAAATTAAGAAGCATCTGCCTGTGGAGCCTTTCGGGGATGAATCCGAACTTCCGAATAGCTGGGAAACTATCGTAGTCCAAGATTTTGCTGATGTTCGGTTGGGCAGCACGCCATCAAGGACGGAATCAAAATATTGGGGGGGAGATATTCCCTGGGTAAGTTCGGGTGAGGTTGCGAACTGCGTCATTCACGACACAAAAGAAAAAATCACGCAAGACGGTTTTGATAATTCAAGCGTCAGCTTAATACCCAAGAGGAGTGTTTTGATCGCGATTATTGGACAAGGCAAAACACGGGGGCAATCAGCAACACTGAATATTGATGCATGTACTAATCAGAACGTGGCGGCACTTGTATTTAATGAAGATTTTGTCGTGCCCGAATTTGTATGGATATGGGCTAAAAGTAAATATGAGTCACATAGAGGTGAGGGACGCGGAGGGGCACAACCTGCGCTGAATGGAAAAAAAGTCAGAAGTTTCCGTTTTTATTTGCCACCCACGGCTGAACAACACCGCATCGTCGCCAAAGTCGACGAACTCATGGCCCTCTGCGATGCCCTCAAGGCTCGCATCCAGGACGCCCAAACCACCCAGACCCACCTCGCTGACGCCATCGTCGAACAGGCTGTCGCATGACCGACTGGGGATGATGTCGAAATGGATCTCAAGAGCGTTCACATTGCTGGCTACAAAAACCGGGTCGATACTCGGCTCACATTTGAAATCTGCGAAACGCCCATCACCATCATCGGTAACAACAGCACCGGCAAATCCAACCTGATCAAGGCCCTGTTCTCCATCAGCCACGACCAGACTCTCAAAGGAGCGTTATGAATAATTCAGCATGGACGCACGACACACTCTTTTGTCACCTCTCATCGGGGCAAATCGCCGAGCTGATCCGTACTGCCGAGGGTTCTGTCTGCTATGCCGGCCCCGGCATTCAGAAAGGGCCAGCGCTTGCCATGCCTGAAGTCTCCAGGCGAATAGGCCCGGAACTGCTGACAGTGAGCCTGGATTTTGATGAAAATGTCATGCGTATGGGCTATGGGGACGTGGAGGCAGTCCGCATGCTGCGTGATGCTGGTATCGCGATAAACAACGCCGCTGGTTTGCGTAGCGCACTGATTATTGTCGATGGTGAGGGTTACACCTTTACCCCAACCCCTCTGTATCTCGAAGCAGAATCCGGCAATGAAACTTCCCGCAACGCGATTCGCCTCTCTCCAGAGCAGGTTGCCGAGGCCCTGGCGCGGTTGTCTCCAGCCGCTAAGGCGATAGCAGTTGGACAAGCCACTGATCCCATTGAAAAGGCCCGAATCATTAATTTACCGGTTGAGGTGGGTTCTGTACAGGTCGATGAGGTTCTATTTGAGCAGGTGGACGCCAGTCTGAAAGAGGCTCCGCCGATGAAGTTCGACCTGGCCCGGCAGGTGCGCGTGTTCGAGCCCTATCTGCAATACGTGGAACTGAGTCTAACTGGAGCGGCCATTCAACGTCACCGACTGGCGATTCCGGCCAACATACAGAAACTCGGGGGCGGCAAGGACCTGGAGGGCCGTCTGCGCACCACCTTTGATTTGATCGAGAAGGGTGGGAAGTTCTCATCCCAACCCCTTGAGAGCGCCCTCAATGAGATACGCAAGGACTTTACCCCTTCACTGGGCAAGGATCACGGGCGGGTGGTATTAAAATCCGCCAAACCGTATCTGCTTGAGCGTCTTGAGGAGTTCCGTAATAAACTCAAAGCACATCAAAAAGAGGTGGGCGAAAAACTACAGAAACATCTTGATGATTCCCGCCAACAAATCGTTGATTACTATCTGCCCCGGGTAGTGGGATCACCGCCGGATGCCTTGCTTGGTCAATCCCTTTCTGGAAAACCCACAGAAAAGGGTGCCCGACAGTGGTTGAATGCCGCACTGGATCGGGTGTATCCCAGCGCCGAGTCCTTGATTCAGGTAATGAATTTGGAGGTGCGCTTCAAAGACGTTACCTTCGAAACCTTGAATCGCAAAGATTTTCTAGCATCAATAAAAATAGCTTTTCCAGGTGTGGACTGGGATAGGGCATACGAAGAGTTTCGAGCAGCAGGAGAGTCAAAAGATGACGGTTGAGATCGTCGAGGTTCTGCGCCGTTCAGAACAAGGTGCGACACGGCCTTTTATCTGCCGTGGGGATGATGGAGAGATCTATTTTGTCAAAGGGTTGGATGCTGGTCGCCGCAGCCAGATTTGCGAGTGGATAGCGGGCCGGCTCGCCGTGCTTATGGGCTTGCCGGTTGCCCCCTTTGCCTTTGTCGAGGTTCCGGGTGAATTGCTGGAACTGGAAGGGACGCTGGATTTGACGGGATTGGGTGCTGGTCTGGCCTTTGGATCTATGGAGCGCCGAGTCAATGAGTTGACGATTTCAGTCATTGATCAGATTCCGGATGCTTTGCAACAGGATGTGCTGATCTTTGACTGGTGGGTGCGTAATGCGGATCGATGCTTGAGTGAGCATGGAGGCAATCCAAACCTGTTCTGGGATCCGGGTAGGGCTGAGTTGGTGGTTATTGATCACAATCAAGCCTTTGATTTAAATGAGAAACGCCAAACATTTTCTGATTACCATGTATTCAGAGATCAGATCTGGCAACTTTCCGAAGATTTTTTTCGGCGCGATGAATACAATGAGAGGCTTGTTGCAGCCCTACAGCATTGGCCTGAGATTCTTGCAGAAATTCCAGAAACCTGGTGGTTTGCCGATACGGAAATGACGGTTCCTGTAGATTTTGATGCTGATTTGGCATATTCGTTACTTAAGGGCTTTGAACGCGACGACTTCTGGATCTGGACATGAAAAAGACAGCCTGCCAATACGCAATCGTGCGCTTCACCCCGTTCATCGAGACAGGGGAGTTCGCTAATGTGGGCATCATTATGATGGCCCCCAATGCGCGATATTTTGGTTTCAAGTTGCTGACCAAGCGCCATGGCCGCATTACAAAGTTCTTTGAGGAAATGGATGCCAAGGTGTTTCGTTCTACCATGTATGCCCTGAAAGAAGAGCTGGAACGAGTACATGTTGTGTTGAAATCGCATGGTTTTGATCGGCGGTATAAGACCAATGATGTCGAATTCGCCAAGGGATTGTTTGCCGAGGTAGTGCGCCCACGCGAGACCATTCTCCGCTTTAGCGAACCGCGCGCGGTACTAACCGATGACCCCAAAGAAACCCTTAAAGAGTTATTTGCCTATTACGTTGAACGTGATTTCGTCACCAAGGAATATAGGGAGACAGTGCTTGAAAAAGGGATGCGTCGTTTGCTGCTCAAAGAACAGCTTGGAGAACGGTTCACGCGTGAACGGATAGGGGATGATGAGTATAAGGTGCTTTTTCCCTTTGTCGAGATGCACGAAAAGGTTCCTGCAAGGATCATCAAACCACTGAATTTGGGGCAAGACGACTCCAGCAAAATTATTGAACATGGTGGGAAATGGGAATTCCGCATGCGTGAATTACGCAAGCGCCACATGTTGCCCGATAAGGTGCTATTTGCCGTAGATGGACCGGGCGATGAGGGTCGCAGAGGGAGTGCTTACCGGGAAGTGGTGGATATGCTTACTGATACAGGTGTGGCTGTCCTGCCTTATGAGAATCAAGAGCAGATCCTTGATTTTGCGTTGGATCGTCTATCGCTGTAAGTTTTTCTGAATCAGGGCGCAAGGGGCGCCCTTGATAGTAGTCTCCAATTGGAGTCTGCACTTATGAGACTTCGCTTCGTATGGGTACTACTGTAGCACCATTTTCTGCAGCCTCGACAAACGCCCCCCACCAATCCATCATTTTGCGCCGGTCCTGCAGGTATTCGGCCCTGTTATAGGCAGCCCGAACTCTATTCCGCTCGATATGCGCCAATTGGCGTTCAATCACATCTGGCTTGAATCCGGTCTCGTTGAGTATGGTTGAGGCTGTGGAGCGAAACCCATGGGGTGTTGCCTTGCCCTGATAACCCATGCGTTTCATCGCATAGCTGAGGGCGTTTTCAGACATAGGAGCTCTACGGCTTCGATCACTGGGGAAGAGGTAATCAGAATTACCCACCAGCAGCTTGAGTCGTTCAAGAATGGATTCAGCCTGTGATGATAGTGGGACGATGTGCTCTGCCCTCATCTTCATGCGTTCTGCTGGGATTCGCCACTCTCTACGTTCAAAGTCGATTTCCGACCATCTTCCACCACGTAATTCACCCGGACGGACAAGGGTGAGTATCAGCAGCTTGAGGGCTAGTCGGGTCAGCTCCTTGATCTGCTGAAATTCATCTAATTCCTGCAGAAATGGACCAAGGTCTTCGCGACTTAGGGCGGGACGGTGCCGTACTCGCTCGGATTTCACAACCCCGATTAGGTCTGCCGCTGGATTGATGGCCGCTCGACCTGTTTGTATGGCATAGCGATAGATCTCGGAGACCCTGGCTCTTTGGCGTTTAGCAACATCCAGAGCGCCACGACTCTCGATCTTGCGAATCGTCATCAGCACATCAGCGGGGGTGATCTCGGCTACTGGGCGCTGACCGAGATCAGGGAAGAGGTCTCGTTTCATCCAGTTGAGAATGCGCTCGGCGTGTGCCGGTTCCCAGTCCCCCTTTCGCTGTTGGTGCCATTCCAATGCCAGGATTTCAAAGGAGTTGGATGCAGCCTGCTGTTTTTCAGCCTTCTTACGCTTTCGCTCTAGGGAGGGGTCTTTGCCATCGCGAAGCTGTTGCCTGGCTGCTTCTCGTAGTCTTCTTGCCTCAGCAATGGTGATTTCTGGGTAGACACCCAGGGCAAGATGTTTCTGCTTGTCAAGATAGCGGTAGGCCATGCGCCAGTATTTACTGCCGCTGGGTTCAACCTGGAGGAACAGTCCCTTGCCGTCGGATACGCGAAAGGTCTTTTGACCGGGTTTGAGCCGCCTGACCATGAGATCGGTCAGCTTGTTGGTTTCCCTTGCCATCTGAATTCTCGATGTGATTTAGGAATATGCCAACAAAAGTACCAACAAAAAGTGTTGGATTCAATAGGATTTGATAGGATCTGGATGGACTAGAATTACAAAGAAAAAGCCGCAAGTCATTGATATCAATGAGTCTTGCGGCTTTTGCTGGACTTTCTTGGACAAGAATCTGGTACCGAGGGACGGACTCGAACCGTCAAGGCCGCGAAGCCGGGGGATTTTGAATCCCCTGTGTCTACCAATTCCACCACCCCGGCGCTGGAAGCCGGTAAGTATACATGATTTTCTCGGATTGGAAGATCCTGATTTGGAGGATATTGATCAAGCTTCTGGTGGAGATGGTTTGCCAAAAAGATAGCCCTGACCGAAGACGAAGCCCAAGCCCGCAAGTTTTTGCGACATCTCCTCGGTTTCGATACCTTCCGCCACGAGTTGGTGTCCGGATTCAGTAATCATCTGTACCAGATGACGGATGATGCGGGTTTGCGCTTCGTTGTCCACATTCCGGGTTAGCGAGATGTCGAATTTCACGATATCCACCGGCATTGTGGCCAGGTAGCGCAATGAGGAGTAGCCGCTGCCAAAGTCATCGAGCGCGATCTGGTATCCCATCTGTCTGAGTGCGGTCAGGTTTTTTGTCGCTGTCTTTAGCTGTGTGATCAAGGCCGTCTCGGTTATCTCAATCACAAGCTTATGTGTCTTTAAATAGGGTAGAAAGTCTTTGAGCCACTCGGTCAGGTATTGGTTGATGGCAGTCGGTGCCGAAATGTTTACGGATATGCCGGTTCCAGCGGGAATCCGGTTGTTGTCCAAATCCTCCAGAACGCGATTGATTACCGCCCGGTCGAGGTCGGTTTCCAGTCGACGCGCCTCAACCAGAGGAAAGATGTGCGAAGGAAGTATCCATCTTTTACCATGAGAAATTCTCAGTAGCGCCTCATAATACTGAATGGTGCCATCCTGGAGTTTGACGATGGGTTGATAGAACATCTTCAAACCAGTGCCATGGGTTACTGCGTCGTAAACAGCATTGTGAGTCAGGTTTGAGAAAAGCCCGCTGGACTCCTCTGCCATTTCGGGTGAAAAAACCGCGATATGGGATGTGGCGGGACGCTTGGCAGTGTACATGGCAATATCGGCCTGCCACTGTAGCGATGTCAAGGGTGAATCCTCCTCTGTTTCACTATCGGTGAGGGCCAGGCCGACGCTGATTCTCACAGGCTCTTTGATGCCGAAGTCATGGAAAGGATAGTCGGCAATCGCCTCCTCACAGCGCTCAGCAATACGCATTGCGATGGCAGGTGTGCAGTCGAAAAGGATGGTTGCGAATTCGTCACCTCCAAGGCGGAACAGATACTCTCTTTTCCGCAACACTTTTTGTATGGAGTGGCTGATCGCGATAAGCACCTCATCCCCGACCTGATGTCCATAAGTGTCGTTGATGGCCTTGAAGTGATTGACATCAAACAGGGCCAGACAGATGGGGTTGCGGCGGATATCGAAGAGGTTGTTCACCTCTTTCCAGTATTCGTCAAAAGCCCGCCTGTTTTTGACACCGGTCAGAGGGTCGTGAAGAGCGAGGCTCCAGAGCTTCCTGTTTTTTTCATCCAGACTGGTATTCAGACTGTTAAGTTGGTTGTGATAGTCATTCAGGGAAAGTCTGACTTTATCCAGTTCCTTAATGGGCAGGCATTCACCCAGGTTTTCAGCAATTTTTTCGGCGGAGTGCAGTTTGAGAAAATCGAGATGACGAGAGAGTTGACGAATTGATTTTCCGGTAAACCAGACACTTTGCGGGAAGATCAGGAGCGTTAGAATTACGCTGACAACGATGAGATAACCCACCGCTTGTATCATGATATTTTTCAACTCTTTAGCGTATGGATCACTGCGCAATGTGTACTTGATATGCCTTATTAGTTCTGCAACCGGGAGAAAATCGTGGCCTGTCGATGTAAATTTCAATGTTTGTGGGTCTATTTGACTAAAGCGTCTTTGACTATAAAAGCCGGTTAGAAAATTGCTTAATGTGGCGACATAACCGATTGTCTCCAGGTTTTTCAGGTCACGGACAGGTTCAACGATAAATATTTCGGGTTTCCCTGCCTCGATTCGGAAAAAGGGTTCAATGTGCTCGATATTTATGGCTGCCGGTAATTTCGAGGTGTCCAGTTTTCCCAATACTTTTCCATCGCTGTTGTAGATCGAGGCGTCAAGTACATACTCCGGCAAAATACCTGTGTTATGTATACGGCGCTCATGCCAATCACTATAAAATCCGGGGTCCAGTAACTGCTGCCTAACCTCAAGCCGTTCGGCCAAATCGACTGTGTGCTTCTGTATGTCAGCTGTAGCGGAAACGATAGCCTGCTCGATCTCTTTTTCTGCAATGGTGATACTGCTGTCATGAAATTCAGCTTCCATTTGCTGAATATTCAGGTAGGTCAGCCACCCAACGAAGCTGAGTGACACAAATGCGATAACGATATAGATCGTTGCATATGTGTTGATGGAAATGACTCTGTTTGACATTTGGGTCCGAATTATTTCAGTAGCTTCAGCCAGATCAAATTTGCGTTGGTGGCCGAAAAAGGGGTTTGCCTTCTTCGTTTCTATACTATCTGGCTTAGTTTGCCTAAGTTTAGCCAGCCATGCGAATCGTTTCGCTTAGAGACTCTATTTGATCTAAGGATAGTCGATACCGGAGTCTGTACCTTGACGTGCACCTCGTTTGAGAAACGCCTGAGTTGCTGAGAGATGACTGCGATTCCCGGCGGCAGGCATTTTGCTGGATGTTGTGGCAGCCAGGGCCATGATATTATCCGCCCGCATGAAACTATCCGATTTTTCCTACGATCTTCCTCCGGAGCTGATTGCCCAATTCCCTGAAAAAGAGCGGCGGGGCAGTCGCCTGCTCACCCTGGACGGTGCCAGCGGTGAGTTGAATGACCAGCATTTTACAGATCTACCACAGTTGCTGCGAAAGGGGGATCTTCTGGTGTTCAATGATACCCGTGTGATGCAGGCCCGGCTCCACGGCTTTAAACAGAGTGGCGGGAAAGTCGAGTTGCTTATCGAGCGGGTGCTCGCGCCGGGCCGGGCGCTGGCCCATGTGCGTGCCAGCAAATCCCCTAAGACAGGCAGCCACCTCTATCTTGGGGAGCGGAAAAGAGAGGTGGAGGTGGTTGGGCGTCAGGAGAGTCTGTTTGAGATAGATTTGCAGGAGGGTGATTTCTTTCAGTTGATGGAGGAGCAGGGGCATATGCCCCTGCCGCCCTACATCGATCGTCTGGATGAATCTTCGGACAGGGAGCGGTATCAAACCGTTTATGCCCGCCGTCCCGGTGCCGTTGCCGCCCCCACGGCAGGACTCCATTTTGATCTTGAGATGCTGGATGAGCTGGGAGAAAGAGGGGTGAAAAGTGCACAGGTCACCCTGCATGTCGGTGCCGGAACATTCCAGCCGGTGCGAGTGGACAATCTGGACGAGCACATAATGCACAGTGAGTATGTGGAAGTGGATGAATCTGTATGCCAAAAGGTGCGGGAGACGCGTGCCAACGGTGGACGGGTGGTGGCTGTGGGCACCACCAGTGTGCGCAGCCTTGAAGCTGCCTCTGCATCGGGGGAGATAGCTCCCTTTAGCGGCGATACAAGGCTCTTTATCCGTCCCGGTTACCATTTTCGCAGCGTCGATGGGATGCTCACCAATTTTCACCTTCCGGAATCGACCCTGCTGATGCTGGTTTCCGCTTTCTCAGGTTATGATCACGTGATGGCGGCCTATCGCCATGCAGTCTCCAGACGCTACCGCTTCTTCAGCTATGGGGATGCGATGTTTCTCACGCCGTCGCTCATGCAGCAGGCATAACCCTGTGATTACAGTGGCTTTCTGGCAAAAAAAAAGCGCGACAGGGTGCCGCGCTTAAAAGTTCCACCAAAGGAGGATGGAGGAATGTGTCAAACTGTAAGATTTAGCACATGATCATTTTCTAATATACCGGGTGGCATGTCAAGTCTTATTAGGGTTAACCCTCGCTTTTCTGGTGCCGAATATCACACAGGGCTGCGATCAATGTGGAAATCCGCCAGGATCACACTCGTTACTTATTGAAATAAAAAGATTTTCACAATTTTTTTGCTTGGAACCCAACTGATTATTAAAAAATTATGCAGTTTGAAACCTTTCACTCCGATGGAGCAGCCAGACGCGGACGTCTCACCTTTGCCCGGGGTACGGTAGAGACACCCGCATTTATGCCTGTCGGCACCTATGGCACCGTCAAGGCGATGACCCCAGAAGAGTTGACCGGAATGGGTGCTGAAATCATCCTCGGCAACACGTTTCATCTTATGTTACGGCCGGGCACCAAAGTCATCAGAGCCCATGGAGATCTGCACGGCTTCACTCATTGGCAGGGCCCTATTCTCACCGATTCCGGTGGGTTCCAGGTTTTCAGCCTGGGCAAGATGAGGAAGATTACCGAAAAGGGGGTGGCCTTCCGTTCGCCGGTCAACGGCAGCAAGGTCTTTATGGGGCCGGAGGAGTCGATGCAGATTCAGCGTGAGCTGGGTTCTGACATCGTCATGATCTTCGATGAATGTACCCCCTATCCGGCCACCGAAGAGGAGGCCAGAGTCTCCATGGAACTCTCGCTGCGCTGGGCCGGGCGCAGCCGCGTTGCCCATGGCGACAATCCCTCGGCGTTGTTTGGTATCGTGCAGGGTGGGGTATTCGAACATCTTCGGGAGGCCTCACTCAACGGATTGACCGATATCGGGTTTGACGGATATGCAGTAGGGGGGCTGTCGGTGGGAGAGCCGCCGGAAGATCGCTGGCGGGTGCTCGACTTTCTCTCCGGCAAACTGCCGCAGGATAAGCCCCGCTACCTGATGGGCGTGGGGACGCCGGAGGATATCGTGGAGGCGGTGCGGCGGGGGATAGACATGTTCGACTGCGTGATGCCGACCCGTAATGCACGCAACGGCCATCTCTTCACGCATCAGGGCGTGGTGCGGATACGAAATGCGGTGCACGAGTATGATACTGGACCGGTAGATCCACTATGTGACTGTTATACCTGTAAAAATTATAGTCGTGCCTATCTGCGTCACCTGGAAAAATGCAAAGAGATTTTGGGTGCCCGCCTGAATACCATCCATAATCTCTTCTACTATCAGACACTGATGCGGGATCTGCGGGATGCCATCGAAGCGGGGCAGCTGGAGCGTTTTGTCAGCGACTTTTACGCTTTGCGAAGCGGTGTCTGAGAGGCGCTGACCTGCCGCGCAAAAACCACTGCCTGTATCTTGCGGTCTTCTGTGGCATAATCCGCGGCTGGTTTTGGCTGTCGGGTAGGTTCCGGCGCCGTTTGGATTTTGATCTCTCGAAAATCGGGTACAGATTATGAGCTTTTTTATTTCCGATGCCTTTGCTGAAGGGGCCGTCGTCTCGCCGGATACCTGGACCGGACTGTTGCCGCTGGTACTGTTTGGTGTTGTCCTCTACTTTTTGATGATTCGCCCCCAGGTGAAACGTCAGAAAGAGCACAAGAAGATGGTCGAGACACTGGGTAAAGGTGATGAGGTGGCCACCGCCGGTGGCATCGTCGGCAAAATCACCAATATGGGTGACAATTTCATCACGGTGGAGATTGCCGAGGGCGTAGAGGTAAAATTCCGCCGCCAGGCAGTGGAATCCGTGATGCCCAAAGGGTCACTGAAGGACCTGTAAACGTCCCCATGGCCGGTTGTAATCAATAAATATAATCAAAACCGAGCCAGCCTGGTTGGCACAACAGTAAGAAAAACACGATGAACCAATATCCTCTTTGGAAGAACCTTCTGGTAGTGATCGTAGTCCTCGTCGGCGCGCTTTTCGCGCTACCGAATATCTACGATCAGGACCCCTCCATGGAAATTTCCGGCACCCGGCGCGCCACGGTGGATGAAACCACTATGGCCAGGGTCACTCAGGCGCTGGAGAAGGCAGGCGTCGAGGCGAAGGGCATCTCAGCCGAAAACACCAAACTGCTGGTGCGTTTTCGCAACTCAGAAGATCAGTTAAAGGCGAAGGAGGCCATTGCCAAGGAGCTGGGCACCGACTACAACCAAGCGCTGACCCTGTCACCGGATCTGCCTGACTGGCTGAGTTCTCTGGGTGCGGAACCGATGTATCTCGGTCTGGATCTGCGTGGCGGTATTCATGTGTTGATCGATGTGGATATGGAGGCGGCGGTAGAGCAGGCGGTGGAGCGCAACAGCGGCGACATCAGGACTCTGCTGCGAAAGAACAAGGTCCGCTATCTGCGGGTCTCCCGCGAGGGGGAGACGGTAGTCGTCAAATTCAACGATGCGACGAAGCGGGATAAAGCTGAGCAGCTGATCCATAGTGAATTTCGCTCACTGGCAACCGCGATGTCGGATGGAGGGGGCGATTACTATGTGCGTGCCACCCTCAAGCCGGCCGAACGTCGCGCGGTGCAGAAGTTTGCTCTGGAACAGAACATCACCACCCTGCGCAACCGCGTCAATGCGTTGGGGGTGGCGGAGCCGCTGATCCAGCAGCAGGGTGATCGGCGCATTGTGGTACAACTGCCCGGCGCCCAGGATCCGACGAAGCTGAAAGAGATTCTCGGCGCCACCGCGACCCTGGAGTATCGCCTCGCCGATACTGAACACAGTGTACAGGATGCGGTCAACGGCAGGGTGCCGCCGGGTTCCAAACTCTATTATGAGCGCAATGGCCAGCCGGTATTGCTGAAAAAGTCAGTCATCGTCACCGGCAACCAGATTATCGATGCCTCCTCGGGTATCGATCAGCGTTCTGGCCAGCCGATGGTTTCCGTACGGCTCGACGGTCCCGGCGGCAATCGTATGCGTCGTGTCACCAACGACAATGTCAGCAAGCCTATGGCGGTGGTTTTTATCGAGAACCGTGTCGTCACCCGTATGGTGGATGGCAAGCCGGTGAAACATAGAACCAAAGTGGAGGAGGTGATCAGCATCGCCAATATCCTCGAGCCTTTCGGCAACCGTTTTCAGACCACCGGCCTCGATACCTCTGAAGAGGCGCGTGATCTGGCATTGCTGCTGCGTGCAGGCGCCTTGGCTGCCCCCATCGAGATTGTTGAGGAACGCACCATCGGTCCCAGTCTTGGCCAGGACAACATCGATCAGGGTTTTATGTCGGTGGTCATCGGCATGGTCCTGGTGATGATCTTCATGGCCGTCTACTACCGGGTCTTTGGTCTGGTGGCGGATCTGGCGTTGAGCATGAATCTGGTACTGATCATCGCTATTCTCTCCATGTTGCAGGCGACACTGACCCTCCCGGGTATCGCCGGGATCGTGTTGACCGTGGGCATGGCAGTGGATGCCAACGTGCTGATTTTCGAGCGTATCCGTGAGGAGATCCGTAACGGTAATACGCCGCAGGCCAGCATTCAGGCGGGTTATGCGAAGGCGTTCTCCACCATCATCGATGCGAATATCACCACGCTGATAGCTGCGGTGGTGCTGTTCAGCTTCGGTACCGGCCCCATCAAGGGGTTCGCGGTAACCCTGGCTATCGGTATCCTGACCTCCATGTTTACCGCCATCATCGGCACCCGCGCAGTGATCAATTGGATCTACGGTCGCAGGCGGGTGAAAGCGCTGGCAGTTTGATAAGGGCGGATTGACTATGCAGATCTTCAAAAAGACGACAAATTTCAACTTTATGGGCGGACGTAAGCTCGCCCTGATCGTTTCCGGTGCAGTGATCCTGGTTGCGTTGGCCTCCATCGCGGTGCGTGGCCTGAACCTGGGTATCGACTTTACCGGTGGTACCCTTGTCGAAGTGGGTTATCAGGAAACGGTTGATTTACCGAAGGTTCGTGAAGCACTGGCTGCGGAAGGTTTTTCCGATGCAACGGTGCAGCACTTTGGTACATCCAGAGACGTGTTGGTTCGGTTGGCGCCCAGGGATGATGCAGACAGCTCGGCGATCAGCAACACCGCCTTTACAGCGATGAACAAATTGGTGGATGGTCAGGCCGATCTGCGACGGGTTGAGTATGTCGGGCCACAGGTCGGCGATGAGCTGACCGAAGACGGCGGTCTCGCCATGCTCTATGCGTTGATCGGTATCCTGATCTATGTGGGCATACGGTTTGAATATCGTTTTGCTGTGGGCGCGGTTATTGCGCTGGTACATGATGTGACCGTCACTATCGGCATCTTCTCCCTGTTTCAGGTGGAGTTCGATCTGCCGGTGCTGGCCGCCGTGCTGGCGGTGATCGGCTACTCACTGAACGATACCATCGTAGTGTTCGACCGTATTCGTGAGAACTTCCGCAAGATTCGCAAAGGCAGCGCAGTCGAGATTATCAATGCTTCGCTAAACCAGACACTCACCCGTACGCTGGTCACTTCCATGACCACCCTGCTGGTATTGATCGCGCTCTTTATCTTTGGCGGTGAGATCATCCACGGTTTTGCCCTGGCACTGATCGTGGGTGTGGTGGTCGGTACCTACTCTTCCATCTATGTGGCGAGTACGGCGATCATCATGATGGGCATCAGCAAGGATGATCTGATGCCGGTTGAAAAAGAGGGTGCCGAGGTCGAGGAAAACCTCTGATCCGGTTGTCGGATCAAGCGGGTTCGGGGCCGCTTGATAACGGGCCTGTTGGCTAAGCGGTTTTGCAGAATGCCGGTGGGTAGATGACCTCAGCATTGTTGAGGCTCATCCTGGTTTTGTCTCGATCGTCACTCTGCTTGTTGGGTCGTTCGATAGAGATAATATCCACATTGCAGGGATTGTCGGTAAACGCGGATTGCAGTGAGATGTCCTGCACCCCATCCAGTACATCCCTCATCACCATTTCCAGTGCCCGGTCGCTGAGTGCCTGATCGATATTGTTGTTATTCGCCATTAGGTAGGTTCCGCTTTTACAGTTGTTACCGATGTTATCTCCGGTAACGGTCGGCGGGCCATAATCTTGAGGATGGGGATGAAAAAACGGAGAAAACTGTGAAGCGGATTCGCCGTGCCAGGAATTAAGCGGTAAGTCTATCGTCCAGATGGGGAAGAATACGGCGCAATATGGCGTTGTGCACCTTGATGTTGCCGGCGATGACATTGCCGGTCTCAAAGTGACGCTCGCCGCCGGAGATATCGGTAACCAGGCCACCGGCCTCGCGCACCATGAGGGCGCCTGCGGCAAAATCCCATTCGGCGAGGCCGAGTTCCCAGAATCCGTCCAGCCTTCCGGCGGCCACATAGGCGAAATCAAGCGCGGCTGAGCCCGGGCGGCGTATCCCCGCAGTGTCAGCCATCAGATCCCTGAGCATGCCCATGTAGTTTTCCGTAAAACGAAAATCACGGTAGGGCAGGCCGGTTCCCAACAGCGCACCATCCAGACTCTTGCGGCTGGAGACCCTCAATCGCCGATCGTTTAGCTGCACGCCGGAACCGCGGCTGGTGGTGAACAGCTCATCTTTCAGCGGATCATAGATCACGCCAACCTCCAGTCTGCCTTTGTGTCGCAGAGCGATGGAGATGGAGAAATGGGGGAATCCGTGCAGATAGTTGGTGGTGCCGTCCAGCGGGTCTATGACCCACTGATAGTCGTCACCTGGGTGACTGCCACTCTCTTCCGCCAGTATGGCGTGATTGGGATATTTGTCCCGCAAAACACCGATAATCACCTGTTCGGCTGCCCGGTCCACCTCGCTGACATAATCGTGCCTTCCCTTGTCGGTGACGTTAAGGGTATCGAGCCGATTGAAATTGCGCATCAGCACACGGGCGGCGTCACGTACAGCACGGACGGCGATGGTTACCATTGGATTCATGGGCGGCAAAGATACAGCAAGCGACAGGGCGGATAAAGCAGAAAACTGTTTTGGTCTCGCGGTTATTCATGCGGTACCCTTGCGCCCATGTTGAAACATATACGAATTGTGCTGGTGGAGACCAGCCACCCCGGAAATGTCGGCGCTGCGGCACGGGCGATGAAAAATATGTGCTTGGAGCGGCTTGTTTTGGTGTCACCGAAGCGTTACCCGGGCGAAGAGGCGACCGCCCGGGCCTCCGGGGCGGATGATCTGCTTGCGCGGGCGCCGGTCTGCGACAGCCTGGACGAGGCACTGAAGGGATGTCGTCTGATAATAGGCACCAGCGCCCGTGAGCGGACTGTCTCCTCGCCTCTGTTGAATCCGCGGGCCTGTGCGGCAAAGATCATCGAAGAGAGTGCAGTGGGTGAGGTTGCTCTGGTCTTCGGCCGGGAGAGCTCAGGACTCACTAACGAGGAGTTGGACCGCTGCAATTTTCTGGTCCATATTCCCACCAACTCCGCCTATAGCTCATTGAATCTCGGTGCTGCGGTTCAAGTGCTCAGCTATGAAATCTATCTTGCCTGGCTGGAAGGGTGGGAGACGGCTCCTGAGCCGGTCAGAGAGGTGGCCACTGCTGAGATGATGGAGGGGTTTCATGCTCATCTGGCGCAGGCTCTGGAGGATATTGGTTTTGCCGATCCCCGGCAGTCAGACAAGCTGCTGCGCAGGTTGCGCAGCCTGTTTCACCGTGCCCGGCCAGATGTGGATGAACTCAATATCCTGCGGGGAATCCTGAGTGCTGCCCAGGGACGCAAGTCGATGCGGCGCTGACCCAGCTCGGATTATTCTCTCAAAACCTTCGTGGCATGTAGGATGTGGTGAGCCTGCGAACCGCATCGTTCGTGTAACGCCTTGCTTGACTGATGCGGTTCGTGCCTCACCGCATCCTACATAGATTCAAGCCCCTTGCGGTACAATACCCTAGTATTTTGCATGGTATTATGGATAATCTGTCACCTCCATGTCACTATTTCAGTGATAGTTGATTGATTTAGTCGAGTATAAGTTGTGCAGCAGGAAACCAAAGAGAATCCCAGCCAATCCAGGTGGAGAGAGGATATTCAGAGCGTCTTCGAGCGTGACCCCGCCGCCCGGACGACGTTTGAAATCATCACTACCTATCCTGGCGTACATGCGATTCTGTTCCACCGGGCCTCCCATGGCCTCTGGAATCTAGGCTTAAAGTGGCTGGCCAGGGTGCTCTCCAATATTGCCCGGTTTCTGACGGGCATCGAAATCCACCCCGGCGCCCAGATCGGCCGCCGTTTCTTCATCGATCACGGCATGGGTGTGGTGATCGGCGAAACTGCGATCATTGGCGATGACTGCACCCTCTATCATGGGGTGACGCTCGGTGGTACAAGCTGGCAGAAGGGCAAGCGCCATCCGACCCTCGCCAACAACGTGGTGGTGGGTGCCGGCGCCAAGGTGCTGGGCCCCATTGAGATTGGCGAAGGCGCCCGCATCGGCTCAAATGCGGTGGTGGTGAAGGATGTACCGGCCGGGGCAACAGCTGTTGGTGTGCCCGGCAGACTGATCCGTCAGGAAAAAACCGGAGGCAACGGTCATCGCGAGGCGATTGCCAAGAAGATTGGGTTTGATGCCTATGGCGCCACCAAGGATGCGCCGGATCCGGTTGCCCACGCCATCAACTGCATGCTCGATCATATGCATGTGATGGACAAAAAAATGGAGTCCATGTGCGAGGCACTGAAGAGCATGGGGCTGGAAGAGGCGGATGAATTACTGCCTGAACTCGATTCCTGCGAAATCTTTTCCACTGCGGAAGAGTTGCTAAAGCTGGATGGTGATGAGGCTTCCAAGGGTTAACCCGAGTCTTTCACGAATTATGCTTGATCTCGCTTGTTTACTGATCCCACAAGAAATATATCCTCAGTCGGTCGTAATCACTGATACGCCACTCCTTCGGATATTTCCTTGTGAAACCAATATCCTGCGCGTTATCGGCGCAAATTCATGAAATCTTCGGGTTAAAACCTTGCAATGCTCGCGGAGGGAATACTTGACTATTTTACTAGGAATTGTATATTAGCGCTCAAGGATATACTTGGAGCCGATAAAGTGAAGCTTACCACGAAAGGCCGCTATGCGGTAACAGCCATGTTGGACTTGGCTCTGCACTATGGCAAGGGCCCGATTACCCTGGCAGACATTGCCCAGCGTCAGGG
This sequence comes from bacterium endosymbiont of Escarpia laminata, assembly GCA_003660235.1. Taxonomy (GTDB): domain Bacteria; phylum Pseudomonadota; class Gammaproteobacteria; order Chromatiales; family Chromatiaceae; genus QGON01. The sequence continues at coordinate 23,545 of QGON01000042.1, forward strand.
GATCTCCCTCTCCTATCTTGAGCAGCTCTTCTCACGACTGCGAAAAAAAGCCCTGGTCTCCAGTGTTCGTGGTCCCGGTGGCGGTTACAGCCTGGGTCGGGAAGCGGGCGAGATCTATATTGGCGAAGTGATCACTGCGGTGGATGAGAACATGGATACCACCCGTTGCCACGGTGCCCACAATTGCCAGAATAACGAACGCTGTCTCACCCATGATTTGTGGCAGGATCTTAGCGACCAGATCTACCACTATCTCAATCAGATCAGCCTGCAGAACCTGATGGATCGTCAGGCGGTGCGAGAGGTGACCAACCGACAGGATCATCCGGACACGCCGGAGATCGATGTCACAGAGCTGACTTCGATCTCCTCACGGGCCAACGCCTGAAGCTGAATTTGCGGATTTTTTGGAGTTACAAAATAGAGATGAAGCTACCGATCTATATGGACTACTCGGCGACCACGCCGGTAGATCCCCGCGTCGCGGAGTTGATGTGCAGTTACCTCACTCCTGACGGAAAATTCGGTAATCCTGCATCCCGTTCCCACCCTTTCGGTTGGAGTGCGGATGAAGCGGTGACCTTGGCGCGCAAGCAGGTGGCGGATCTGGTCAATGCTGATCCGAAAGAGATTGTCTGGACCTCCGGCGCCACAGAGTCAGATAATCTTGCGATCAAGGGCGTTGCGCATTTCTACAAGAAACGCGGCAAGCACATCATTACCTGCAAGACGGAACACAAGGCGGTGCTGGATCCCTGTCGCCAACTTGAGCGTGAGGGATTCGAGATCACCTATCTCGATCCGGAGCCCAGTGGTCTGATTGACTTGGGGAAACTGGAAGCGGCGCTACGTGACGACACCATTCTCGTCTCTATTATGCAGGTCAATAACGAAGTGGGTGTGATCCAGGATATTGCCGCAATTGGCGAGATGACCCGTGCCCGCAAGATCCTCTTCCATGTGGACGCAGCACAGAGCGCCGGCAAGGTGCCGATCGATCTGGCGGCGCTGAAAGTGGATCTGATGTCCTTCTCAGCACACAAAATATATGGACCCAAAGGCATCGGCGCCCTCTATGTGCGGCGCAAGCCCCGTGTGCGCCTGGAGGCCCAGATGCACGGTGGCGGTCACGAGCGCGGTATGCGTTCCGGCACTCTGGCGACCCACCAGATCGTCGGCATGGGCGAAGCCTTTCGTATTGCCGGTGAAGAGATGGCGGCGGAAAACGAACGTCTGCTCGGGCTGCGTCAACGCCTCTGGGACGGCTTCAAAGACATGGAAGAGGTCTACCTCAACGGTGATGAAGAACAGCGTGTCGCCGGCAACCTGAATGTGAGTTTTGCCTACGTCGAAGGTGAATCTCTGATTATGGCGTTGAAGGATCTGGCGGTCTCATCCGGTTCCGCCTGCACCTCCGCCAGTCTCGAACCCAGCTACGTCCTGCGTGCGTTGGGGCGGGAAGACGAATTGGCCCACAGCTCGATCCGTTTCTCAATCGGCCGTTTCAGCACGGCGGAAGAGGTGGATTATGCGGTAGAGAAGATCCGCACCGAGGTTGATAGATTGCGTGAACTCTCGCCTTTGTGGGAGATGTTCAAAGATGGCATCGATCTGAAATCGATTCAGTGGGCGGCGCACTGAGCGATCAGTTTTAAGAGGTTAAGGTTATGGCATACAGTGATAAAGTACTCGACCACTACGAGAACCCCCGTAACGTAGGTGCGTTCGATAAAGAAGAGAAGAGTGTCGGCACCGGCATGGTGGGCGCGCCTGCCTGTGGTGACGTGATGCGTCTGCAGATCAAGGTGGGTGATGACGGCGTGATTGAAGACGCCCGCTTCAAAACCTACGGCTGCGGTTCCGCAATCGCCTCCAGCAGCCTGCTCACCGAGTGGGTGAAGGGCAAGACCCTGGAAGAGGCGCAGCAGATCAAGAACTCCGAGATCGCTGAAGAGTTGGCTCTGCCGCCGGTCAAGGTCCACTGCTCCGTGTTGGCGGAAGACGCTATCAAGGCGGCGATCCAGGACTACGCAAAAAAGAATACAGATTGATATCCATTGTAGACTTGAAGCTACAGGTTCAGTTCTGGAGAAGTTAAATGGCAATTACGATCACAGAAGCTGCCGCAAAACATGTGCAACAGTTCCTTTCGAACCGGGGCAAGGGGATCGGTATCCGCCTGGCGGTGCGTACCTCCGGCTGCTCCGGTATGGCATACGAGATGGAGTTCGCCGATGAACTGGGCGAGGATGACCAGGTATTCGAAGATCTGGGCGTAAAGGTCATTATCGACCCCAAAAGCCTTGTCTATCTTGACGGCACTGAAATCGATTACACCAAGGAAGGACTCAATGAAGGTTTCAAGTTCAACAACCCGAATGCCAAGGGCGAGTGTGGTTGTGGTGAGAGTTTTCAGGTCTGACCTAAATGGCACTGGCTTATAGCGCAAAGCACCAACAACCTCTTGGGTAGGTTGGGTTAGGCCGTCTTTTTGACCGTAATCCAACAATATGCGTCATTATTGTCGTGTTACGCTACGCTAACACGACCTACTGTTTTTCAAGGTCGTAACAACAGGTGATAAATCGGCTGTCCTCGGACAGCCGATTTTTTCGATATGCTGGATTTTTCGAAGAACTATTTTGAGCTTTTTGGCCTGCCGGTCGGCTTCATCGTGGATGCTGATTCACTCTCCGATCGATATCGGGACCTGCAGCGGGTCATCCATCCCGACCGCTATGCCAACGCCTCGGAGCAGGAGCGTCTCCTCTCGTTGCAGGGCGCCAGCCGCATCAACGAGGCCTTTGCAACCCTCAAGGATCCCATTGCCAGGGCCACCTATCTTTTGACCATGCACGGCATCGAAATGGATGCCCAGAAAGAGACCACCAGCGACATGGCCTTCCTGATGGAGCAGATGGAGCTGCGGGAAGAGCTGGAAGGGGTACGGAATCAGGATGATCCCTACGAGGCGGTGCTCGATCTGCGTGGTCGAATCAACAGACAGATCAAGACTTTGGTCGGGCAGATGGCGGTGCAGTTTGAGAACGCCACGCCAGACCAGTTGGAAGACGCGCGGGAGATCCTGCGCAAGATGCGTTTTCTGCAGAAACTGCGTACCGAAGTCGAATCGGTGGCGGCAGATCTGGAAGACGAGCTCTGACCAGTAAATTATAGAGCGTAGCGAATTATGGCATTGATGCAGATTGCAGAACCCGGCCAGGCTCAGGCCCCGCACCAACATAAGCTGGCGGCAGGCATCGACTTGGGTACCACCAATTCGCTGGTGGCCAGCGTACGCAGTGGCAAGGCGGAGACGCTGCCGGATGAGCAGGGTCGTCATCTGCTGCCTTCAGTGGTGCAGTTTGGTGAAAACGGTGTTGTCGTCGGTGAGGCGGCCCGCGTTGCCGCAGTGACCGATCCGTTGAACACTATCGCCTCTGCCAAACGGCTTATCGGCCGGGGAGTCGAGGATATCAAGAGTCTCGGCAACCGTCTGCCTTACGAATTTGTTCAGACTGAGACAGCAGTGCCGCGCATCCGCACGGTGGCAGGGGATGTCACCCCGGTGGAGGTCTCCGCTGAGATCCTGAAAACCCTGGCGCAACGTGCCGAGCGGACGCTTGGTGGTGACTTGGCCGGCGTGGTGATTACCGTGCCCGCCTATTTCGACGATGCACAGCGGCAGGCGACCAAGGACGCGGCGAAACTGGCCGGGCTGAAGGTCTTGCGCCTGCTCAATGAGCCGACCGCAGCAGCGGTGGCCTACGGTCTCGACAAGGGTGCCGAGGGCGTGCACGCCATCTATGATCTGGGTGGCGGCACCTTCGATATCTCCATCCTGCGGCTCAACAAAGGCGTCTTCGAGGTGATGTCCACCGGGGGCGATTCTGCCTTGGGTGGAGACGATTTCGATCAGCTCGTGGCGGAGTGGATTATGACCCAGGCCGGCATCCAGGATGATGCAGACCACATGACTTTGCGCCGCCTGATGCAGGACGCCTGTAGCGCCAAAGAGGGACTCACCGAAGCGGATACCGTACCTCTTGATATCGAACTGCCGGACGGTTCCCGCTGGCAGGGTTCACTCGATCTCGAACGGTTCAACGCATTGATCGACCCGCTGATAAAAAAGACCCTGATCGCCTGCCGCCGCGCCATGCGGGATGCGGGGGTTGAGAACGGCGAGATCAAAGAGGTCGTGATGGTGGGGGGGGCCACCCGGGTGCGCAGGGTGCGGGAAAGGGTTGGCGATCTGTTTGCTACCGAACCCCTGGTGGATATAGATCCCGACCGGGTGGTTGCAGCGGGTGCGGCGATCCAGGCCGACATTCTGGCGGGCAACAAACCCGATGATGAGATGCTGCTGCTCGATGTCATTCCGCTCTCCCTGGGTCTCGAGACCATGGGTGGGCTGTCGGAAAAGATTGTCGCCCGCAACACCACCATACCGGTGGCGCGCGCCCAGGAGTTCACCACCTTTAAAGATGGCCAGACTGCGATGGCGATCCACGTGGTGCAGGGTGAACGGGAACTGATTAGCGATTGCCGCTCTCTGGCCCGCTTCGAACTGCGTGGCATACCGCCGATGGTGGCGGGCGCTGCGCGTATCCGGGTCACCTTTGCAGTGGATGCGGATGGGTTGTTGAGCGTATCCGCAGAGGAACAGAGCAGCGGGGTGCAGGCGAATATTGAGGTCAAACCCTCCTACGGACTCACCGATGGCGAGATCGAGACCATGCTGCGTGACTCTATCGATCATGCCCAGGATGATATGGACTCAAGAAATCTGCGGGAACAGCAGGTGGACGCAGATCGGGTCATCGAGGCGCTGGAGGCGGCACTGGCAGCCGACGGTGATCGCCTGCTCAACGATGAAGAGCGCCGGATTGTTGATGCTGCCCTGGCGGCACTGCGTGAAGTCGCCCGCTCAGAGGAGATCAGCGCGATCAAGGAAGGCATCTCCGCCATCGAAAAGACCTGCGGCTTCTATGTCGAGCGCCGTATGAATCAGAGTATCCATGAAGCCATGGCCGGTCATAACGTCAACGAATTTGAATAGTAAGGAGTGTATTGATGCCTCAACTGATCATCCTGCCCCACGAAGAGATCTGCCCGGAAGGGGCCGCGTTCGATGTCGAGCCGGGCACCACCATCTGTGACGCAGCTCAACAGAAAGGTATTGAGATCGAGCACGCCTGTGAAAAATCCTGCGCCTGCACCACCTGCCACGTCATCCTGCGTGAAGGTTTCGATTCTCTTACCGAGGCGGAAGAGGATGAAGAGGACCTGCTGGATAAGGCCTGGGGTCTGGAAGCGGAATCCCGCTTGAGTTGTCAGGCTGTGGTCGGGGAAGAGGATCTGGTCATCGAAATACCGAAATACACCATCAACATGGTGTCTGAGAGCCACTGAGGGGAAATGCCATGAGTCTGAAATGGATTGATGTGCTGGATATCGCCATCGAATTGGATGAAACCCATCCCGAGGTTGATCCCAGGACGGTCAACTTTGTCGATCTGCACGACTGGATATTGGCCTTGGGTGAATTCGATGATGACCCGGATCACTCTGGAGAAAAGATCCTCGAAGCCATTCAGATGGCGTGGATCGAGGAGCGGGAGTGATTTCGCGCCCCTGAGCCGACTAATGTTCAGCCAGAGCCTAGGAGCGGCATCTCGCCGCGCCGATGATACAGCCTCCAAAAACCGAACGAGAGTAGGCCGGTTCAAGCGCAGCGGAACCGGCGCCCCATGTATCCTGCCAATTCGAAAATGCCCGATCCGCTACGCTTGATCGGGCCTACACTCATCAGCAATATCTTCATTACCCCAAAAAAACGAATCCTGTCGCAAAGCGGACTAGAATTATATTAAACGCTTCTTCCTGACAGGGTTTTGTTAACAGGGCATGGATCAGGTTACCGAGGTATCCACTATCGTTTCCCATGGCGATCCCATCGCCCCGGTTATCTTTGGTGTCACCCTGATTCTCGTCTCCGCGCTGTTCGGACGTTTTGGCGCCCGGCGTCTGAAGCAACCTTCTGTGCTCGGTGAGCTGGTGATGGGCGTGCTGCTGGGTAATCTGCTCTACTTTCTCGGTTTCGATCTGATGGCGATTCTGCGAGAGGGAGTCGGTTGTACGGAGCTGTCCAAACTGGTTTTGTCCGGCACGCCGGTTGATGAGGCACTCAACCAACTGATGGGGCCTGAGGCCGGAGAATCTTTTCTGCAGATCCTGCGTGGCCCCCACGGCAGTGAGTATCTTGCCGTTGCCCAGGCGGTGGATGTCTTCTCACGCTACGGTGTCATCTTCCTGCTGTTTCATGTCGGGCTGGATACCTGTGTCGCCGAGTTGCGCTCGGTGGGCGGTGACTCCCTGCGGGTCGCCTTCATCGGCGTGATGGTTCCTTTTGCGTTGGGTTTTTTGGTGACCTGGATGTTGATCCCGGACGCGCCCCATGCACAGCATATGTTTCTTGGCGCGACCTTGGGCGCCACCAGTATCGGCATTACTGCACGGGTGCTGCAGGATCTGCGTCAAAGCCGCTCCGGCGAGGCGCATATCATCGTCGGTGCGGCGGTGATGGACGATATACTCGGCCTGGTGATGTTGGCCATCGTTTCCGGAGTGGTGGTCACCGGCAGCGTCGAAGCGGGAGAGATCATCCGCATTATGCTGTTGGCCACTCTTTTCATCATCAGTGTGCTCTATCTGGGACCCTACATCATCCGACTGCTCATCAAAATGCTACGCCATCTGAGTATGGCGGAAGCGAAACTCTTTATCCCCTTCGTCTTCGTCATGGCTCTTGCCTGGCTGGCGAACCTGGTGGGTCTTGCCACCATTGTCGGGGCTTTTGCTGCGGGTCTGCTGCTGCTCGACAGTCACTTCAAGGCCTGGGGCGATCACCGGCGCCACAAATACTCCATCAAAGAACTCTTTGCACCGCTTGAGGCGATTCTGGTGCCGATATTTTTTGTCTTGATGGGGATACAGGTAAAGCTGGAAACCTTCCTCGATTGGCATGTGTTGCTGCTCTCCACCGGCCTGATTCTGGTGGCCGTAATCGGCAAGGTCGTCTCCGGGTTGGGGGTTTTTGAGAAGGGACGCAAGCGATTGGCGGTAGGTATCGGCATGCTGCCGAGGGGTGAAGTGGGACTGGTCTTCGCCTCCATCGGTATTAGTCTGAAGGTGATCGATTCCGCCACGTTTTCAGCAGTGGTGTTGATGGTGATTGTGACGACGTTGGTGACGCCTCCATTGCTGAAGATCACATTGGGGCAGGGTGGACAGGCGACTGGCTCGCGGAAGATTTCCAAACTTTGCGAATGAGGTGAAAGCTAAAAGGTTAAAGATGACAGGTGACAGGAACGTAGGCCGGATCAAGCGCAGCGGATCCGGCAGCTCACTTGATTCCCAACAACGTGTGGCGTCCAATGATGGTATGGAGAGAGTGGGGGCAATCGCAAACAAGATCGACCAAGAGGGTGTGAAAACCACTATTCTCCTGCCCGATATCGACTGGGTGAAGGTACCGGCAGGGGAGTTAGTGTGGTTGTTATCGACAACAACTGTCAGCGGCCTGAAATGGGGGCAGGCAGCAACAAACGAAAACCCCAGTGGTTGAGGCGGACGTCAGGGAAACTCCCGTATCGGTTGTCGGTACGCGCATAGAGCGGATCGTAGATCCAGGAGCCGCCGCGCAGCACACGGGTATCCCCGCTGGCATCTGCCCCAACCTGATCCGGACGGTCGGCCTTATTCAGGCACCACTCCCAGACATTGCCCGCCATATCCATCACTCCATAGGGAGATGCTCCCTGTGGGTAGAGTCCTACTGTGGTGGTTTGCTCCAAGGGTTTCCCACCCACAGATGATTCATTCACATTGGCATAGCCAGTGATGTACTCCTCACCCCAGGGGTGTTTTCGGCCATCGTTCCCCCGCGCCGCCTTCTCCCACTCCGCTTCAGTTGCCAGTCGAATGGGCAGGTTTCGCATGGCAGCCAGCCAGCGGCTGAAGGCGAGGGCTTCGTACCAGTTGATTTCGGTGCGAGGTCTGTTGGGGTGGTCCCATTGAGGTTTTTCAGGTTCCTGTCTTCTTAGATTTTCCCACCACCTGTCGGATTCATATCCGCCTGCCTCGATGAATGTCTGGTACTGGGCATTGGTGACCGGATAGCGGCTGATGTAAAAAAGATCGCTGGTGCGCCGCTCCTTCTCTTCACCATAAAGGAACTCTCCTCCCGGTATCTCTACCCAGTCGATGTCGGGCAGGTTGTCGTCACCCAGTCCGATCCCCGGCCGGGGATCGCCAAGTTTCGCCAGCAGGTCGCCGATCTCCAGCCGTCGTTTTGGCGGGGTTGAGATATCGTCGATCTCGTCAAGCAGCGATTGGATCTCTTCGCTGTATCGGGTCTCACTGATTGTGGGTGTGTCGTTTTCGTCCTCCGTTTCATCGGTTCCACTGAGCCACTGTTCGAGTTTGTCCTTTAGTTTCGAGGCTATTTTTTTGTTGCCCAGATCTTGCAGCAGGTTGGGTATGTCGATGAGGTTTTGGGGTTTGTCCATGCCTGTGAGAAATGCCGTATTGCCGGTACGCAGCAGCAGGCCTTGGGCAAGGGAGAGAGAGAAATTCCGCTTGATGGAACCCCAGGCCTGGCTTGCCGATTCGCTCCAGAGGCGGATCACTTTGTGAGCGCTCTCACCACTTTCGATGGGGGTCTCTCCGGGTCTTTCCAACAGAGGCTCGACCTGAATATTCTGCGTGGCGAGCCATTCGGCAAGTTTTTCTGCCGCTGCAGTGTCGGCATCAACGTGTGCCAGATAGATTTTTCCGGATGATTGTCCCTGCTTCGAGATGGCGCTCTTGAGTTGTTTCTCCACATCCAGTTCAAACTGACGCCCGTCGATGGTGGTGATGAAGATGTGGGAGGTGAGTTCCGGCAGGGGTATGTGGGTGCCGATATTGAAAATCTCCCAGTTGCCCGCTTGTCCCGCAGGTTGGATATGGAGCCGTGCGGGAAGTGGACCCTGCAGATCGAGTGTGGCATCCGCGAGTGTCGGTTCGAGGCAGTTGAGTACCAGTGTTTGTGCCTCGTCGTCAAAGTGGAGTTGCAGGCTGATCTTTGTGGTGGCCAGCGGTTCGGGCAGCTGGTTTTTCAACCATGTAGGGAGGCTCTGCGGTTGGCTCAGGGTCGACCAGTCTGCGGTGTCACTCAGCGCGGTGGCGGCGTATTGTGCCAGCAGGTGGCTCTCTTCGAGCGCGTTTTCCTGCGTTGCGACTAGCGGCAGACTCTTCTTGGCCCAGCGGGCCATGTCGAGGCGTTTTTCCTCATCCCGCTCTCTGCTGATGTCGCGCAGGATGTCCTGTAATCTCTTGCGTACTTCATCCTGCTCGTCTTTCACGGTGTGGTAACGAAGGTCGCGCTCAAGGCGTTTCAGCGGTTTCCAGTGGGCGGTGTGATCCTGCGTGAAGCGCCAGAGTTTATTAAACCGGGTTTTGTCTTCTTGTAACAGTTTATCGGCAACTAGACGCGCCACGCCCTGGTGGAGGATGAAACCCCGGGTGCTGCGAACGGCGACCAGGTTGCTGAACCAGAGACGTGATTCAGTCTCGGTTTCAGAAGAGGGGAGGAAGTGGCGGCGCACGTTTCTCAACAGCAAGGGTTCCACCAGCGGGACCAGCGAGAGCAGTTTTGCCAGTTCCACTACGTCAGGCTCGGTTTCTGCGGCCCGTTGCAGCAGAGACTCTTCATAGCCGGTGGGTTGCAGCCAGCTCATGATATTACCCCGTGGCCGGGGCCGGTGAGACGGCGGATCATCGCTGCTGAGGTATGGGGGTTCCAGTGGATCAGGCAGGGGTAGTCGCCGAGATTCTCCGGCCAGTATTGCCGTTGCCAGGGTATCAGCAGCAGAAGCGGTGCTTCGGCAGCTTCGCATTTGTGGATGAAGGGGAGCCACTCTTCCTCGATGTTATTCTCTCCTTTAGCGCCATCTATGCCCAAGCCGGTTGACGTGGTCCAATAGCTTTGTACAACCCAGTTAAGGATAATCATCTTAACTGAGGAAAGTAAAAATGACGACACGAAAGAAGTATTCGAAAGAGTTCAAATTGGATGCAATCAGTCTGGTACTTGAGCAGGATTATAGCCGAGCAGAAGCAGCCAGGAGCTTGGATATCAATGCCAACATGCTGGGTCGTTGGGTGAAGGAACACCAGGCAGATGATGGCCAGGCGTTTCGCGGAAATGGCAAGCTGACACCTGAACAGGAGGAGCTGAGGAATTTGAGGACGCAGGTCAAACGGCTTCAAATGGAGAAAGAGATCTTAAAAAAAGCGACGGTATTCTTTGCAGCAGAAACGAAGTGAAATATTCGTTCATCACCCGGCATAAGAATACCTATCCGATCAGCCTGCAATGCAGGATATTGGGTGTGACGCGCAATGGTTATTACAGCCACGAGGGCCGGAAGAACAATAGACCGGACGACCCAATGCATCAGGAAATGATTGACTGGGTAAAAGATATTGCTGAGAGCTCAAGGTATAGCTACGGCAGTCGCCGGATGAAGA
>QGON01000041.1 GCA_003660235.1 bacterium endosymbiont of Escarpia laminata
GGTCGCCGTTCGCAGGCCTGTCCGAGATGCCTTGCATCTGATGGCTGGCAGCAAGGTTGAGTTCATCATGGGTGCGAACCATGAGGTTACGCTTCGCCCTGTTACCACAAGAGTGGAGGAGGCGGGTGGTCGCGTGTCGCAACAGGGGAAGCAAGAACCCGTATCTGTTGAAGAGATAAATGCGACTATTAAAGCGCATATGAAAGACCGTTGCCATGAAGGCAGTTGATACGAATGTCCTGGTTCGCTTTTTGGTGAAGGATGACGAGCAGCAAGCAGCCATTGTCCATCGCCTGTTGAATCAGTATGAAGAACAAAAAGAGTCGCTTTTTGTACCGGTGCTGGTAGTTTTTGAATTATTATGGGTGCTTGAGGCGGTGTACGGAGTTGAGCGTGAGGAAATGGTCCGTTCGGTCAACGATTTGATGGTGATGCCAGTCTTTGAGTTTGAGCAACAGTCCGCCGTTCGTGCATTCCTGTCATCAGCCGACCAATCGAGCTGTGACCTGTCAGACTTGCTTATCGCGCATTCGGCTGCAGCAGCAGGTTGTGATACCACTTATACCTTTGACAAAAAGGCGTCGAAGTTTGATTTGTTCGAAGCGATGACGGGTTGACCGCGATTGATGCGATTCATCTCATCCGACATGACCGAGACTGAGTAAAGGATTCACTCCGTATGATCCCAAGCCCGTGTGGTCAAAAAACTCATCCGTATTGATATTTCAACATCTTAGCACCTATTGCAGGTGTCGCAATCCTTTTGTGCCTGGTCTCAAATGAGGCCTAAAATCGACGGATTAATTCGAATTGGCGGTGGGGGAATTTATGGATTGGGCGCGCATTCTGGCCTACATTACCGGGGCAGTGGACCAGGAGCTCCTTCTGCGTAATGAGTTTTCAGGAAACACAGTCAGATCAGGTTGCATATCAGAAGGCGCGTGAGATTGTTTGAATTGGCAGGAACAGACTTGATGGATCTTCTTGAAGGGGAACGACACCGGAATTTCGCTTGTAATAGTCGGCGGCCTCAGCATTTTTTGCATCAATAAACATCCCAATAATACCGGCGTGCTCTCTGATGGCAAGCGTTCGCCGCATTGCATCTACAACCAATAGCTTTCCGAGGCCAGTTCGCTGGTTATCCGAAGCGATGGCGAGACGTGCCATTCTAGTGGTCGGTAGTGGGTTAGGGTAGTTTCTTAGACGTTGGTCTGGTATCTGAGAAGGTATGACCTCACAGACGGTTAGAGTAAAATAGCCCAGAATCCTATGCGGCGTTTCATCATCAATCAGCACAAATGTGCGCAAAATATCACGCTCAGCATGCTGGCGGGCCATATTCCGCAGAAAAAGGGTGAGGGCTTCATTGCCGCAATCAAATCCCTTTCGGTCATGCCGCTTTGAGAGCCGCTCAATCTTCAGCATGCAGTGACGACTGTTTATAGGCGGCGACTGCTGACTTGAGCTTATCGCTTGGTTCCGGTGGGCTATCCAGAAGATCAAGAAACAGGGCGGTATCCCGCGCACTCAGACGTACAAGGGTTTCTTGCTCGATGAGTTTCTGCGCCGCATGGTAGGCGGCCTGGGCTATAAACTGGTTGGCTGTTGCGCCAACGAGATGCGCTGCCACATCAATCATCTCTTTGACCTGGGGGGCGACGCGAGCCGAGATGCGAGCCTCTTTTACACTCATTTTCGCACACTTTTGGGTTGGACGGACGTGGTAACTTGTTGAAGAATAAAGATTATTAAAGCGCCAGTGAGACTACGAACCAGGTGATGGGAGGTTCGAATCTTTCCTGGCGCGCCATAAAAATCAAGGGCTTACGAGAAATCGTAGGCCCTTTTTTATTTGCGGGATATACTTCGGAGTATACTTTTTTCCCAATAATGCTGTTTTTTTTCATCGAAGTCCTATTTTCCGGAGGGTAGGTTTTAAAGGATGGTGCTGCGCCTATTGCAGGTGTCACAATCCTTTTGTACCTTGCCTCAGATGAGGTCTATAATTAGCTGACTAATTGACGCGGAGAGGATTACACTCGCTGAAATCGCGTATCGCCTTGGTCGTAAAGCCCTTGAGGATGTGGCTAATGCCGCGAAGCCCGATACCCTCCTGGGCTGGTCCGGAGGCTGATCGCACGTAAGTTCGATGGGTCCAAGTGACGCCGATATCCGGGCCGCCCCAGAATTGATGATGAAGAGGAAGTTTGGTCAAAGTTGATTCTATTTGGTGAGGCTTCCTTGAGGCGTGCACTCTGTGGTACCTCGTTCATTATCATGTCGAACGAAATCATCAAGGTAAAGACAATATACTGTTATTTCCAACCGCTACGAAAGCAATGAATGGTGTTAATGGATCAGTCGGTTGTAAGGAACAGCTAGGTGGGCTGCTCAAATATTACCATCGGGAAGCTGCATGAGTATTTGACCGGACGGAATTTATTCTTGGCAACATTCTTGTGTAAAAAATAATCTGTCCTGTTTTCTATTACCTTTTCTATCCTAAAGGAAACTTGAGCCATGAAATGCCTGCTATCATTATTCATTGCCGTTTTTGGTTTCTTGAGCCAAGCTGTACACGCCGATGAAATTCCACATTCCAACGGTCTGCTCGACTACATGGGTGGCGAACTCGACTCCGAAACAGCCCATGTGATTGGAGGTAACTATCACTTCGGTCTTTCCGGCCCCTTTTCTATCCAGCTGGACGGTGCCTTGGGCGAGGTGGCCGATTCCAGCATGACCGGCTTCGGTATGCATCTCTATTGGCACGATTCCGAGGTCGGGTTGCTCGACGCCGACGCGTCGCGCCTGAATTGGAAGGGGAGCGGACTCAACCGCTACGCGCTGAATGGTAAATGGTACACATCAATCACCACCTTCAGCGGCAGCGTAGAGTACCAGAATGGAGATGTGGAGGAGAAGATCAATCTATTTGCCGGGTTGGATCTCTACCCGATAGATATTCTCTCTCTGAATGCCGGGGCGGCTCAGGTCGATGGTGAGGCGATGGCACAACTGGGTTTTGAACTGCAGCCTGCCCTAGACCGTTTACCGGAGCTGACACTGTTGGGCGGTGCAGCCAAGGGTGAGGGTGACTACAGCTACTATTTCCTTGGGCTGCGCTACTATTTTGGCGCCAATGCCCCGTTGATTCAGCGCCACCGGCGTGAATTCCCCCAGTTCACTGGATCGCTACGCTATGGTAGCGGCATACATAGTCTGAAGACGGAGATTGAACGCCGGGAAGCCCAGGTCGACGGCGGCGGAGCGAATCTTGATCAGGGGCCTCTCCTCTAGCCCGATTTGCCGAAACAGCATCTCAAAGGCTCTATTGGTCCACATCGGAGACTTCCATTTGGAAAAGAGGCGGAAGGGGATTCATTATTGGCTACTTTCCTGCGTAAAAAATAAATCCCCTTTGTGTCTACTATTCGACGGTGAGACGTGTTGTAAAGTTATCTGATAGAGAGTGCGTGAATGCAAGACCTGAACCCGTGCACTCCGTGGTTGATTTTTACTCACCACACCCTACAACTCACCAATCTGCTTAATCAAAACCGTGGTCTGTCCCCTGTTCACTGTTGGGTGAGGCTTCCTTGAAGCGTGCACACTGTGAGTGCCTCGTTCATTATCATGTCGAACGAAATCATCAAGGTAAAGACAATATACTGTTATTTCCAACCGCTACGAAAGCAATGAATGGTGTTAATGGATCAGTCGGTTGTAAGGAGCGGGTAGGTGGCCTACTCAACTATTATCATCGGGAAGCTGCATGAGTATTTGACCGGACGGAATTTATTCTTGGCAACATTCTTGTGTAAAAAATAATCTGTCCTGTTTTCTATTATCTTTTCTGCCCTATTGGAAACTTGAGCCATGAAATGCCTGCTACCATTATTCATTGCCGTTTTTGGTTTCATGAGCCAAGCTGTACACGCCGATGAAATTCCACATTCCAACGGTCTGCTCGACTACATGGGTGGCGAACTCGACTCCGAAACCGCCCATGTGATTGGAGGTAACTATCACTTCGGTCTTTCCGGCCCCTTTTCTATCCAGCTGGACGGTGCCTTGGGCGAGGTGGCCGATTCCAGCATGACCGGCTTCGGTATGCATCTCTATTGGCACGATTCCGAGGTCGGTTTGCTCGACGCCAACGCGTCCCGCCTGAATTGGAAGGGGAACGGACTCAACCGCTACGCGCTGAATGGTAAATGGTACACATCAATCACCACCTTCAGCGGCAGCGTAGAGTACCAGAATGGAGATGTGGAGGAGAAGATCAATCTATTTGCCGGGTTGGATCTCTACCCGATAGATATTCTCTCTCTGAATGCCGGGGCGGCTCAGGTCGATGGTGAGGCGATGGCACAACTGGGTTTTGAACTGCAGCCTGCCCTAGACCGTTTACCGGAGCTGACACTGTTGGGCGGTGCAGCCAAGGGTGAGGGTGACTACAGCTACTATTTCCTTGGGCTGCGCTACTATTTTGGCGCCAATGCCCCGTTGATTCAGCGCCACCGGCGTGAATTTCCCCAATTCACTGGATCGCTACGCTATGGTAGCGGCATACATAGTCTGAAGACGGAGATTGAACGCCGGGAAGCACAGGTTGACGGTGGCGCTGCGAATCTTGATCAGGGGCCTCTCCTCTAGCCCGATTTGCCGAAACAGCATCTCAAAGGCTCTATTGGTCCACATCGGAGACTTCCATTTGGAAAAGAGGCGGAAGGGGATTCATTATTGGCTACTTTCCTGCGTAAAAAATAAATCCCCTTTGTGTCTACTATTCGACGGTGAGACGTGCTGTAAAGTTATCTGATAGAGAGTGCGTGAATGCAAGACCTGAACCCGTGCACTCCGTGGTTGATTTTTACTCACCACACCCTACACGTTCCTCAGTGTTCACCATGTGCGGATCTTTTTCCACCCTACAACTCACCAATCTGCTTGACTACCAGACGGGGTACCTGTTTGCGTAAAGCTTCCTCGGCGGCGGCTTTTGTCGCGAAGAGCCCGTAAAGAATCCGGTATTTGAAATCTTTATCGTTTGCGCTGACAACCTTTATGGTCAGGACCGAATGGCGCTCCATGAGATCTTCCAGTTTGTCCAGCCGGTTGAGGGCAAAGAGTTGCACCGTATAGTGGGCTGCGTCCTGCTGTGACAGCCACCAGTCTCCCCACCTCTCCAGGTCAACCCGATCGGGTTTGAGATAGATATCCCGAACGACGCGAAAACCGGTATAGCGATCGGCTTGGGTTTGGGGCAGGGCGGCCCTGGCGGATGAACGCAGGGCGCTGGCTGAGTCGTTATAACTGCCCCCACGTACCACACGCTGTTCCGAGTCGGGAACGAAACGGGGTTTGCCATCGCCCAGGCTGTCGATGTGATTTTTATGCCAGTTGTCCAACACCCACTCCCGAACATTGCCGGCCATGTGAAACAGGCCGAAGGCGTTGGGATTGGTGCGTTGTGGCTTGCTGGCTTGCGGTGAGTCCTCGCCGCCGTGACGGGCATAGTGGGCATAACTGCCGAGATCTGTCTCGGCTACGGGATAGGGGCCGGTGCTGCCCGCCCGCGCCGCATACTCCCACTCCGCTTCGGTGGGGAGGCGATAGCCCTTGCCTGTCTGCTTCGAGAGCCAGACCGTGTAGCGTTTGGCGTCGTCCCAACTGATGTTGACTACAGAAAGATCATCACGATTCCACGGCTGCTCGGGACACTCTCCGGTAACGGCCCGGCAGAACCTGGCGTACTCCCGATAGCTGACCTCATGGGTTGAGATGGTGAAAGGGTAGGCGATGTTGACTTGGTGTACGGGTTCTTCCTGCGTTTTATCGCTGCTGCCCATGGCAAAAAGTCCACCGGGAAGCACTGCTAGCCAAGGCCCGTTTTCACCTAATTGCAGACGATCCCGGCACTGAAGCCGATGTCGGCTGGAATACTTTGGACGACACCCTGGTGGAACGGGTATTTCCACATTTGTTGACTGTTTCCGTGAGGGGGAGGCTGCCGGTTTTTCTTCGATATTCTGTTTCACCGCCTCGCGGAAAACGGATTGTTTGTTCGGAGCTTCGATGGATGATGCCATCTTCTGTTTCGGGGCTACCGCAGTCACAGGTTTGGGTGGTGTCGGGGTGACAGGTTCGGGTGTGGTTTTGGGGGCCGGTTTTTCGACAGGAGTTTGGGGGGGGGAAACCGGGCGGAGTTTCTTCTCCGGGGTCGGCATGACAATCAGCGCTTTTTCCGCGATGTCGTTTTGCAGCTCTAATCGGCGGCCAAAATCCAATAGCGATTTCACCTTCTCCCCATTACTGCTGGTAGCCAGTCCGCGCTCCTCCTCAAGCCGTGACTGGAAATCGGTTTCCAGGTCGCGAAACCATCGTGATGATCTCGCCTCCGCTATAGCCTGTGCTCCCCGGCTTTGCCACTCTTGCAGAAGCTGCTCCCGGCTCTCCTCACGCCAGTCGTCTGATTGCACGAACGCTTGTAGTACCGTTGTTAGTGTCTCCTCCGTTTGCGGAATCATGGGGGGTGGGGGAGGTTCAACCATGGGGGGAGGCGGTTGTGTTTCAGCCGGCACAACAGGCAGTGTCGATGGCGGTTCCTCATCCCCGGTGAAGAGGAGAAACAGTCCGACCCCCGCCACCAGTAACAGACTACCGGCAGCGGCGGCGAGAGGGAGGATGGAACGGTTTGTAACAGCGGGTGCTTTCCTATCAGAAGCCGGAGCAATCTTGTCCGTTGGAGACAGGGCATCCAACAACCCGGTACGCCGGGCGCGATAGCTCTCCCGGTCGATACGGCCCTCTGCGAATTCCCGTGCCAGTTGCCGTAGTCTGATTTTGGGCTGCGTGTCGCTCATAGCCTACCCTTTGATCTCACGCAGGAGCCGGAATCCAGTCGCCTTGTCGGCACCACCTCCGTGCTTCTGGCTGAGGTTGATACTGCAGGTGTCCGCTGGTGAGTTAAAGTGGCCGCCCCTGACCTTGGTCCCGTTTGGACTGTTTACCCACTCCTGCAGGTTGCCGACAAAATTGAACAGGCCCCAGGCGTTCTGCGGTGCCACATTGACTTCGATGGGCGCGCCACCCTTGACCACCGAACCACCACTGCGCAGCAGACAATTGAAGTCCGAACCGGTGGGCTGACGCCCCTTTGCCTTGGCGGCATGTAGCCATTCATCCTCCCGTGGCAGCCGGTAGGTGTGGCCGGTCTTCCCGGTCAGCCACTTGGCGTAGGCTTGAGCCGTCTGCAGTGAGATATTGTTCAAAGGCAACTTGGTATTCTTGCCTGAACGGGGTTTGCACTTGCCGCTCAACCGACAATAGGTATTGTAGTCGCCGACGGAAATCTCGTAGCGGCCGATGGCGTAGGGTGTGGCATTTCCTGCGCCGGCCGGTACCACCACCATAATGGGGCCGCGTCGCTTGCCGTCCAGCAGATCGTAACAGCGGAACTTGCTGCTGCGCTTGCCGTAACCGGCATATTTTGGATTACAGCGGTCTTTGGAGACGGGCTGTTGTAACGCCTTCAGTTTTTTCTTGAAGGTGGCATTGTCGTTCCAGAGTTCGATAGCCTGTTCCACCTTGGCGATGGCCTGTTTGCGATCCTTCGCCTTCAATGCTGTCTGGTGTTCGGAAAAGTGTTTTTTTGCCTGATCCTGGCGTGCCTTCAGGGTCTTCCCGAGACGTGCCAGATCGGGGTGTCCCGACTCCTTTTTCTTTGCCTCCTGCAACAGCTTTTGGGCCTCGCTGAGGCGTCCGGCGTCGACAGCCGTTAAACCGCGTGCAGCAATAATTGACGGTTTCAGCGGCTTGGTGATCACGACTTTTGTCAATGCCCGGTTATCGGGAAAGAGTTGTCTGGCCACCGCGAGCAGGGAGGTGGCAATCGCCGGATTCTTTGCGTTTTCAATGCGCTTGATAAGCAGTGCGACATATTTTTTCTCGGCCACCGGGTACTGCTCGGGGTATTTTTGTTGCAGCTTCTGTAACTCGGCCTTCTGTGCGTGGAGTTTTTTCGGTGGCTGTTTTTTCAATGCCTTGCCAACCTTTTGAAATTCGACTTTGCGTTGGAAATCCCCCAGTTTTTCGGTAAGTTCCGGCATTTCCGGCGCAATCGTCAGACCGTGACGAACCAGTTTAATGGCTGCGGCAAAGTCATCTCTCTTAGCCCGCCTCTTTGCCAGACGGAGATAGGCTCCACCGATGGCCTCGGGTCCGGTGACCTGAAGAAAAGGATCATCCGCCGGTAATTCTTGTTGCAACTCCTGCAACGTCTTGCTGGCCTGGGTGACGTCGTTTGCCTTGGCCTGGGTGAGCAGGGATTGTTTGGCACCCTCTACCCGGGCCAGCCGGATGCGTTCCCTGTTCTCTTGCTCCCAGGCTGACTCCGCCGAGGTCAGCAGGCCGCGTTCCGCCTTGAAGCGGTTCGTCATGGTAGGGGCAAAACGTTTACCCTGACTCAACAGGGCACCCGCCTTGGCGAACTGGTCGGCGCTACGTTCTTTCTCTGCCTGCTGCAGGTAGAGTCGGCCGATTCTCTCTCTCTGTTTGCTGAGCCAGGGGTCGTCAGCCTCGATCAGGTTATCGAGACTGTTTAGTGCGGTGTTCAGTTCCCGTTCCCAGGCAGCAGTGAATTTTGCCCCGGTGGTCAACTGTTCGATGGTCTGTTTGCGCTCGGCGATCTCCTGAGCCAGCAGTTCCGGGGCGCGCTTGCCGTCGAGCAGACGTTTCTGCTGTCCCCGCATATAGTCGCTGGAGAGTTGGCCGGTAAACTGTTTCAACAGGGTATTGGCGTCGCTCCACGCTTCCTGGGCGATCAGGCGTTCAAGCTGCGGCTGAAGCAACTTGCGCAAACCCGCTTCAGCCTGGTTGAGCAGAGGATCGCGGGGTTGGATCAAACGCAGCTGCTCAAGTGGTTTTTCCAGTTCCCGATAGCCATCGAGCGTGTCGATCCCGGGGAGCCTCTGTTTGAGATCCCGATGCAGGTCGACCAACAGAGCCTGGGCCTCCTCTTTGTTGCGCATCAGATGGATTCTGGCCGCCAGATTCTCCAGCGCTATGTCGTCAGGGAACTGTTTCAGACCCGTTTCCGCCAGGATGGCGGCGCGGTCCACGTCGTTTTTCGCCAGGAGATCGCTTGCCTGTTGGCTGTAGGCATTGGCGAGACGTGGATCAGTGAGCAGCGGATGTTCGGGATCAAGCTGGCGCAGGATCCCGAGAACATCTGCCATATCATCCATCACCGGATCGGGCAGCAGACGCCCGGCGGTCAGGTTTTCGTTGAAACGGCTATCCAGGCGATTGAGCAGGTCGTTGCGGGCATCTTCCATACGCTGGGTGGTGCGAAAGACCTGGATCGAATCGGTAAAGAGGGCGCCGGCCAGGGCCATCTGCCGTTCTGCGGCGGCATAATCGTAACTCCCCTCCTGGGGGGAGAAGGCGGCATCAGCCAGACTGATGTAATAGGTGAGGATCGCCTCACGGGCGCTTGTGATCACTTCGCGCTTCTGATCTGGAGGGAGTTTTTCCGTTATTTGCAGGCCTTCCCGAACCTGATTCTGGGTGCCTTGGTTGATGATGCCGATGAGGCGGGCCACCGCTTTGGCGGATAATAACCGTTGGGATTCTGGACTGAGCTCAGTGGCGTTTTCCAGCAGCTGGGGGATTTGGGCAAGCTTGGCGCTCTCAATCTGTGCCGCCAGTTCGGTTGCGCGCTGCTTCTCCAGATAATCCGGCACCAGCAGCCAGCCCAGCAGTCCGGCACCCATCACGGAGAGTCCGGCAATCAGCGGCAGGCGGGATTTCTTCGGGGTCAGTTCGTCGAGAAACTGTTCGACGCTGGGGGTACGGTCTTCACGTTCGAAGGCCAGCCCCCGCTGCAGCCCCTTCCACTGGCGCCGGCTCAGCCCCTTGACCCGTTCCGGGCGCAATCCCTTGTTTTTCGCCTCAGTGGCGGGCAGACGGCCGAAGGGGCGGCCGCCGGTGAAGAGTTCATAAGCGACGATGGCCAGGGCATAGATGTCGTCCCGGGGATCGGGATCCTTGCCCTCCAGCATTCCCAGGCTGGCGTAAGTGGGGGTAAGTGCCCCCAAGGTGCTGGCGTCAAAGGCGGTGACATCGCTGCCGGCCTGGGGGATCTTCGGCTTGGCCGCCCGGGCGATACCGAAATCGAACACCTTGACCTCGCCATCCTGGGTAAGAAAGACGTTGCCGGGTTTGAAGTCGGAGTGAATGATGCCTGGTTTGTGGTTATGGGCGGCCCCCAGTGCCAGACTCATCTCGGTGATCAGTTTCAGCGCCTGCTCCGGCGGCATGCCGGTGCCGCGCAGCTTCTTGATTACCTTGTCGAGGGGGCTGCCCTCAAGGAACTCCATGGCAATGAAGTAGTTGCCGTGTTCGTCCTTGTCGAAGTCGAAGATGCCGATGACATTGGGGTGTTTCAGATCCTGGGCCTTGCGTGCCTCCCGCTGCAGTGCCATCAGGGAGGCGGCGTGCTGCTTGAAACTCTCGTTCAGCAGCTTGAGGGCCACATAGGGTTTGCGGTCCTTTGCCTCGACCTTGCGTTGATCCAGTGCCTTGAAGACCACGCCCATGCCGCCGCGGCCGATCTCCTCCACCAGTTCGAAACGCTGGTTGAGAATGTCGCCTACCTCGGGTTCGTGGCTGATCCTGTGTGACGCAGTGGTGGTTCCCATACCGCTGGTATTGGCCCAGGAGGGAGTGTTGGAGGTCTGGGAGGGTGAGGTGGGTGGAGTTGTATGCCCGGTGGCAATCCTGGTGGCCTCGTCGTCGACAGGGGGGCGAGACGCTTGGCCGGTGGCGATGCGCGTCGCTTCGTCATTGATCACGGCTCCCTTGCCTGGGCTGGTGACTACCCGGGTCGCATCGTCGCTGCCGACGATGCGGGTGCTCTCGTCCTGTTGGTTCTTTTCGTCAACGCCGGACGGTGGCACCGGGGTTTCCGCTTCGGCGGGGGCTGGTTTCTTGATCCGGGCCAGCAGCATGGCGTGGATCTGGGGCGGCAGATGTCCTGCGTGAAAGCCTTCGTCAATCGCCTCAATCAGTGCGGGAATCTGCTCTGGGGTCTCTTCGGCGATTCGGGACAACTGTTCGACCAGCTCGTCGGCGTTTATGCTGCCTTGACTGAGTCCGTTCAACAGGGTCCTGAAGTCTGTCATATCCGTTCGGGCTGCCCCGTTTCGGCCCGGGCTACCACTACGGTGACGTTGTCCCTGGCCCCGCGCTCTAGGGCGAGGTCGATGAGCCTTTGACAGTAGTCCCCTGGGAGCAGCTGCATGGCCAGAATCTCCCCGATCTCCCGGTCTGCCACCTCCTTGTTGAGGCCGTCGCTGCAGAGCAGGTAGAGGTCGCCTGGCTCGACCCGGGTATCGTCCATGTCCACATAGAGCGCTTCCATCGCCCCCACCGCGCGGGTGACCACATTGGAGGCGGGATGGTTCTCCGCGTCCTCCCGCAGTAGCAGGCCCTCTGCCACCAGCTCCTCTACCTGGGTGTGATCCTGGGTCAGTTGGGTCAGTTCGCCATCGCGGAAACGGTAGCCGCGGCTGTCACCGGCCCAAAGCAGCAACAGATGGGTGGCATGGGCCAGCATCACCACTACAGTGGCGCCGATGGTGATATTGCCGCCACGGCGGGAGGCCTCCGCCAGCAGTTGCCGGTTGATGTCGAGCAGGGTCTCTTCGAGCAGGTCCACTTTTTTGCTCAGTGTTTCCGGCAGGTTCAGCTGCTGCATCCGCTCCACAATCATGCCGCTGGCCAGGTCGCCCGAACTGTGTCCCCCCATGCCGTCCGCCACCACCCAGAGGCCCGATTCAACCCGGTCGAGACAAGCATCCTCGTTCAGCTTGCGCACCTTGCCGACGTTGCTCAATGCGGTGGATTCCCAGTATACGGCGGTCGTCCCGTTCATTTGGCTTCCGTTTCTGCGGGTTTGCTGGTCTCCGGTTCACTCCCGTTGTCACGCTCCAGGATGGGTGAGGGGGGCAGAGGAACCCGGTATTGACTCCAGTTCCAGTTGACCCAGTTACCATCGAGCAGGGCGGCAAAGCCCTGAATCGGCGGCAGGCCCTCGGAGATCAGCAGGGAGGGACGGACCCGTTCCGAGCCTTCGCTCCACCAGAGGCTGTAGGCGGAAAAGGCCCGTTCCAAAAGGGTCTGGTTGAGGGCGTCGCTCAGCGGGAATACGGATTCGAGGGAGGGGAGTTCGAACTGCCATGCCGCTCGTCCCATGCTATCGCTGCTGACGGCTCCGGGACGGGGGGGAATCTCTGGTGGTGGCAGATCGGTCAGGGCCTGATCGAATGCCTCCAGGGGGATCTCTCCCGCCAGGGATCCCAATGCCAGCTCCTCACAGCGTGAAAACCATCGGGCATCATCATGCAACAGGGCAGTCAGGTTGCCCCCAGGTGCCAGGGGGGCAGCCACCGTGAGTGGGAAGTAGCGGCCGACCCGATCCACGCTGGGCATCAGGATGCCGCACCAGGCGGTCTCGCCGCATAATCCGGTTGAGAGGGCAAAGCGCCAGATCGGGCTGGTGAGGTAGATGTCGAGCCAATCCTCACCGAGTTGCTCACGGCTGTCCGCCACTGCGCTCTGCAGCCAGCGGTCCCAGGGGTCGGTAAAACCACGGGGCAGGCGGCGGGTGAGAAAGTCGCCGTGGCTCGGCAACTTGCCGAAAAAACCGCTGGCTGGTGAGACCTTTCTGGTTAGAGTTTCGCCGGACAACGGAATGCCTCCAGCTCAGGCATGCGGAACGGGTTGATGATGCTGTCCGCCCGCAGTTCGAAACGGGCCGTTTGTCCCCCGAGGCTGAAGCTCACCAGGAAACGGTCGGCCATCGCGGTATCTTTTACCTCAGCCTGATCGAGCAGTTTGAACCAGGCCCAGACACCATCTTTGGTCTCGGCGGAGGTGCGGCCTTTCAGGTTCTCGAAGAGGATTCTGACCTGTCCGCTGGCGTCAGGTGCGGGCCACTGCATGCGGGTGCTGCGGGCCGGGCCGTGGCGGTAGCTCAACTTCTGACCGTCAAGATCGAGCAGGAATCGACTGACCTCTGCATCGAGGTAGGCGGGCTTGAGGCTGAAGGCGATCTTGGGCCGCTTGCCGCCTTCAGCGAAGAAGACCTCGCGGATACGGTCTGCGCGCTCAAATTGGCGCAGGGTGTTCGCCGATACGCCCATCGGATGGCCGCTGGCCTTTTTCCAGTGCCAGGGGCTGCGGTTGGTGTCGGCGAAGGGCTTGATGTTCTCCTTAAAGAATCTGTCCATCACCTGGCCGGGGCCGAAGAAGCGTGCGAAGTCGCTTAGGGTGACCTCCTTCTCGGTCTCCTTGGAAAGTGGGTAGCGGCCCTGGATGCCGCGGCGGCAAAGCGGCAACACTTCCGCCTGCCAGCGTTTGGCCAGTTCGTTGCGGGAACTGCCCACCACCACGCCCCAGCCCCGTTCGGTGAGTGCGAAGATCCACTCGTTGACCGGGCGGGGCAGACGCTTGGCCCGGCGTTGCAATCGCTTGGTCGGATCTTTGGAGCCGGAGGCGCGCTGTTTGGCGGCGGCAAGTGCAGCGCCACCGCCAGCGGACTCCAGGTCTGCCAGGGAGGCGTGCAGGTCGCCTAGATCACCAATCAGACCTTCCAGCGGTGCAGGGCTGTCACCCTGGGCCTTGGTCAGCTCGATGAGCCGTTCGAGGGTCTCCTCAACCTGCAGTGCAACCGGATCGAGGGATTTTCCAGGGGTCTCTACGCCGGACTTTCCGGCCGCCCGCATCAGCCGCTCCAGGCGGTTTTTCTTCTGGTAGGCGCTCGTGCTCAATTCAGCAGCAATTTCCGCTATCCCCTTGGCCTTGTCGGCGGCGGCAGCCATTTTTTCATCAGCCGGGACTTTGCTCAGGGTGGTGTTGTCCGCCACCGCCCGCAGCAGCTTGCGCAGAGGAGAGGAGGGACCGGAGACCACGTCCATCACCTCCACGCTCTGGGGGAGTGAACGTATCTTGACGATACGCATCTCTTCGAGCAGACCGCGCCAGGCGGCAATATAGTCCTCTGCGTAGAGGTCTTTGACCGCCTTCACCAGGCGCAACGCCTCGGCATCGCTGATCTCGCCGGCGTCCGCATCAGCCAGGATCCAGTTTTCGCTCAGTGCCGCCTCCGCCTGTTCCAGGGTTTGAGGCAGAAAGATGCCGTAGAATCCCCGGCGGGTGTAGAGGACAGGGATACGTCTCTTCTCCAGGCTCCCTTCGTTCACGCCAAAGACCAGGTCGCCGTGACGCCCCAGGGCAGTGCCGAGCAGGAAGTCCTTGCTGCGATCCGCAGCCGCCCGCTGGCGTATCTGGTTGTAGATCTGCTGCGACAGGGGTATTTCGGTCAGTATCTCCCGTGCCTGGGCCACCAGCTTGAGGTTCATGGGCAGGGGTTTGAAACGGGTGGAGAGCAGGCTATCCAGGTGGTTCATCAATCGGTTCTGGGCCTCGCTGTCGCCAGCCAGCCGGTTGCCCCAGTCCACAGACATGAAGAGTTTGATCTGCTCTGGGTCCAGATGCTCGGGCCGGCCCAGCATCAGGTAGCTCTTCAATGCTTCCCGCAGCAGCTCTTTCTGCTCCCGGTTTTGCAGATAATCTTCGAGCCGGGCGCCCAGGCTGTAGAGGAAACGCCCTTGCAGGGTTCGCCGGTAGGCAGAATCGGTGGCGGGGCCCAGTTTTTTGCCCTGATAGAGCCCCATGCCCATGAGAAGGGGAGTCTCTTCCGGATAGACTTCGGTGGCAGCACGCAGATCGTCCAGGGGTAGCAGGAGTTTACGGAAATCGGTGACGCGGTAGTCCAGGTCGGTGATCGACTGTTGGTAGTTCGCCAGGTTATTTTCCAGATTGCCGACTGTCACCTGGTTACGGGTGAAACTGGTGGTCCAGGCCAGCGCGGTGAGGATGGTCAGCAGGATCGCCCCGCTATAGGCGCCACGTTGCATCCAGGCCCGGCGCAGCTCAACCTTCTTGTCACTGCCGGCAAGGCTCGATTCCGGAAAGATGACGCTACGGAACAGATCCTGGATGAAGTAGCTGCGACCGCGCCCGCTGAAGGCAGGCAGCCGTATGCGGTCGAGGCCGAAGTTCTGGGCCAGGTTGCCCAGCAGCCGGTCGATGGGTGTGCCCTCCTGGGTGCCGCTGGTGAAGTAGATGCCACGTAGTAGTTGCCGATCCTCGAAACGGCTGGGACGAAAAACGCCGTCGAGAAAGCGGCTGAGAGGCTCTTTCAGAGAGGCCATCTCCTGGGGAAAGGCGAATATCAGATTGCGTCGCTGGATGTCACGTTCCTGGTGCAGGCGGGCCAGCACCCGGTCGTTGAGGCGACGCAGCAGGGCATCGAATTCGTCGGGAAAACGGCTTACCGCCCCCTCGGTGCTCTCTGCCGCCTCCAGGGGCAGGGTCATGCCCCAAACCTGGGCCCGGTCCTCGCGGCCCATGTCCTCGAAGAATTCGGTGAAACCGCCGACCAGGTCGGATTTGGTGAACAGCATGTAAACCGGTGCCTTTACCCCCAGCCGTTCGTTCAGTTCCTGGATGCGGCTGCGCACAGAACGGGCATGCAGGCTACGCTCCTCCTCGGTCTGCAACATCATGTCGGAGAGGCTGACCGCGATGAGGATGCCGTTGATGGGACGGCGCTTGCGGTGTTTTTTCAGCAGGTCGAGAAAGCCGAGCCAGGCCGCAGAGTCGACGGCCTCGTGGCTGTCCTGGGTGGTGTAGCGCCCGGCAGTATCGAGCAGCACTGCATTTTCGGTGAACCACCAGTCGCAGTTGCGGGTGCCGCCCACGCCACGGATGGCATCTTTGCCGAAGCGCTCGGAGAGCGGAACATTGAGTCCCGAGTTGATCAGGGCGGTGGTCTTGCCTGATCCCGGTGGACCGATGATGATGTACCAGGGCAGCTCGTAGAGGTACTGACTGCCGCTTTTTCCCTTGCCGCTCTTTTTCAACACCCCCAGGGCTTCATCGAAACGCTCCTGCAGGATCGATAGCTCCTCTGCCGACTGTTCTGCACCCGGCGCCGCGTCGGACTGGCTGATCTCTTCCATCATCGCCTTGTCGGCCTTCTGTGCCCGCAGCTGATGCCACAGCAGATAGAGTACCCATAACAGGAGGAGGAAGACGATCACCAGACCCCGCACGATCATGCCTTCCAGCGGCACCATGCCGGCGATGGCGATCAGGGGGCCGATGAACCAGATGATGATACTCAGGGCGATCAGCCCGAGCAGCTGGATTACCCAGCGCTTTTTGAAGAACCCTGCGACCTTACTCATCACTT
The DNA here is from genome assembly GCA_003660235.1 of bacterium endosymbiont of Escarpia laminata. GTDB lineage: Bacteria > Pseudomonadota > Gammaproteobacteria > Chromatiales > Chromatiaceae > QGON01. Next base: position 16,331 of record QGON01000041.1, read on the forward strand.
CTCCAGGATTATCTCGACACGGCGGTTTCTGGCCCGGTTCTCCGACGAATCGTTGGGCACACGCGGTTCGTTATCGGCACGGCCATCGGCAACGATCTCACCCTTGATCGCAGCATCCTGGCGCAGGATCTCCGCCACCGACTCGGCCCGTCCCATGGAGAGGTGCCAGTTGGAGGGGAAGCGCAGGGTGTGGATCGGAATGTTGTCCGAGTGTCCGGCCACCAGGACAGGGCCGTCGACATTGGCCGCCAGGGCCTCGGCGATGCGTTGCAGCAAGGGTCTGAAACCCGGCTTCACCTGATCGCTGCCGGAGCCGAAGAGTCCCTTGTTGCGCAGGCGGATGACCACGTCGGAATCGTTGTTGATCAGCTCCACCAGTCCCTCCCGGACCTCAGGTTCGAGGAAGCCGGAGACCCGGTCGTAGAGGTCGTCCTTCACCGGTGGTGGAGGCGGTGGGGCGGAGTCGATCTCCGGTGGAGTCTCACGACCCACCGCGTAGACCTCTTTGAAAACGGGGGCGGAGGTGTCGTTGATGAAGTAGCTGAAGACCAGAAAGGTGCTTAGCAGCAGCACGCCGGAGAGTGCGGCCACCACCCAGAGCGGGATGTAGTGGCGCAGGGTGTTGTCGCCCATCTGTTCGCCGCGCCAGTGGACCGAAAGATCCTGCTCGTATTCACCGCGCTGCATGCGGATGGTGCGATAGACGCTGTCGCGGATCTGTTCCAGGGTCCGGCTGCCGCCTTCGATAATGCGGTATTTGCCCTCGAAGCCCATGCTCAGGCAGATATACATCAGCTCCAGCATCTCCAGAAAACGGGCCGGATCCTTGAGCATGCGCTCCAACATCTGGAAGAACTTCTCACCGCCCCAAGCCTCCTTGTGGAAGAGGATCAGCAGGCTCTCCGTGCTCCAGGGACTGTTGCTGCCCCAAGGGGTGTTGAGTACGGTTTCATCGATCACGGTGCAGAGTGTGTAGCGGGCGGCAAAGACGTTCTCCTGGTCGATCCCGGCGGAAACGGCCCGTCTTTCGAAGGCGCGCAGTTCGTCCTCCATGCGTCGGCGCAGGCCGTTGACGTCCGGGTGGCTGGGGGCGTTGCGCAGTTTGCCCAGCAGAGAGAGCAGGGGGGCGGCGGCGGTCACCAGGGGATTGAGGCCCCGGTCGACAGCATAGTGGGCGGGCGGTGGAACCGGCGTCCGGGGCTGCATTGGCGGTGGTTCGGTCCGGGGTGTGGCAGGCCCCGCCCCCGGCCTTCTGCCGCCGGGCATGGGACGGATCACCGTACGGTCGCTGTCATCACCGTCCGCGTCGAAAAAGGGGTCGTCGGTAGTCACGGTTGATCACCCTTTGATAGCCCAGAATTCGAGTTCGAGACCGGGAAACTCGCCACCGATGTGGAAGGCGAATCCGCCGGAACTCTTGAGCTGTTTCCATAGTTCGCTGCTGCGATCGAGTTCAAAATAGGTCAGTCCGGCATGGTAGGGAATCTGCCGGGGCGCAACCGGCAACGGCCGTAGCGCGACGCCTGACAGTTGCAGATTTACCAGTTCGCGGATCTGCTCCACCGGTCCGATCTTGATCTGTGCCGGGAAACGGTTGCGCAGGGTCTCGGTAGGCATTTGGGAGCCCACGGCCAGCACGAAGTTGGCACTGTCGATCAGGCTGCGGTCGGCCAGCGTCGCGACCCGGATACCGTATTTACGCTCCTGCAGGGGGATCGCCACGGCGTTCTGTTCCAGCACCATGAAGTCGGCGATCTCTGCCGCCCCGCCCCGGCCGGAGGCGGTGATGCGCCCGGCGAGGGCTTCGCCCCGGTGGTGCAACAGCCCTTGCAATTCATCGAGAAAGCCGTGCAGCCGGCGATGGGCTCGGCAATCGAGGGCCGGAGGCAGGAAGGCTTCGTCGAGTAGCAGGTTCATGTCGGCCCGCAGCTCCACGATCCGTGCCAGAGGCATACAGATGAACTGGCTGCGGTCTTCGCCGTCGAGCATCAGACGCAGGCGCAGGCTGCCGGTCTGAACCAGGGCCTTGGTATCGGCGCCGTCGTTGCTGTCGTCCACCTCCTGCTCCCTGGGCAGGTAGCGGGCCAGCACCTCCGGGATGTCGTTGCGGTCGGCTTCCACGGCCCCCTGTCGGCGGGCGGGCAGGGCCAGGTGGATCAATGTGTCGTGGGTGTTCTCCGGTATCTCAAGTATGGGTGGAGGTGTGTCCTCTCCAGGGATGTCGAAAGGGGTGCCGTCGGGCAATACACCTTTGCAGTGGGAGACCGACAATTTTCCCTGGGTCAGCAGATCCTGGTCGATGCTCAGTTCCCGGATGCCCCAGCCGTAGGCTCGGAGTGGCGCGCAGCGCGATTCCAGCAGGTTTTCCAGATAGCGATCGTGCTGCTGGAAGTGGTGGGGCCGGAGGAACATGCCTTCCGACCAGATGATTTTGTTGCGCCAGGTCATATCCGGGTTCCGGGTCAAAAATTGAAAAGTGGCTCTTGGGATTTCTTCTTTTGTTCTTCCTCTTCTGGAGACTTGGTCTCCGAAATGGAAACCTCACCGCGTCCGAGCAGGATGGTATAGGCGTTGACTTGATGGAGTGCGATGGGGGCAGTCGCTCGCCAGATAGCGTTGTTCAAGTCGCGGAATGCGGCCATGACGCCGATAAAACGGGTTTGGGGATCGAGTTCCCGCAGTAGCGGAAGTGTCTTGCCTGGCATGATCTTGAATTCATCCCTTGCCACCAGGTCGGCGCCCAGTACTGCGATGTCGTCGTCATACAAGGTAAAAAAATCGGTGTCTTCAAAGATACCCGGGGTCTTAAGCTCGTAGAAGCGGACCACCACCGGCGAAGGGGTGCCCTCGGCGTTAGGGTTGACATGGAGCGAGGCGAGGAATTTGGCGGCGAGCTGGGTCGGGGGAGGTGCCTTCTTTTCACCGCACCCGGCAAAGAAGAGGGAGAGTGTCAGGGTGATGAACAGAAGCAGATGGCGGAACCGCATGTTTTCTCCTTGGATCATCAATACCCAAATCCCAAACCGGTTCGCTGACCGCGAAGCGGTGTTCAGGGTCTGTTGCTGGTATTCCCTAATACCTAGTCTACCCGGCACATTATCATTGCGCACTTTACGTTGATAGGTGAATCGCGGCGGGTACCCCTTTCGATAAAGAGTATAACGGATTCCCGGAAACGCACTCCCTAATTTAGCGATTAGTTGACAACAACAGATTACTGGCTTAATCAATTCAGAAAGTAATTATTCAGCTTGGCCCTGAATAGGTGCTTTTTTGTAGGTTAGATGCGCATTGCTCCAATCTTTCGTTTTGCCATCTAACTTCGCGCGCATCGTAACCCAACGGTGGTTTGTCGGGTTACGATGCGCGCAAGGTGCAGTATCGTATTCTGGTCTTGTGCTGTCGCGCGACTAACCCGACCTATGTTGAATTGCGCTGAACAGCTCCTTCAGAAACACTGTATTTTGAATAGGTCAGATCAAGCGTGGCGAATCGGGCCTACATCATGCTCTCTGAATCTACAGGTTCGGGTTAAATCAAGGTTCGATCAGTCTCTGCGCGCCCTGGTCAGCCTGGCGATCTGGTCCTCGTAGGCACGGGCGAACTCTTCGCCGAAGAGATCCTGAAAATTGTCTTCGGCCTCCGCCAGCAGTTCTTTGTGTTTCTCCGCATACTGCTCCCAGTACCAGGCATTTTTGCTCTCCAGCAGGCTGCGTCCCCCTTTTTGCTGGAAGTAGCGCTCCAGTTCCTCAGGCTCGAAACGCTGCAACATGGCGGAGAGGGCGCCCTGCATGCCGGCCATTACCGCCATCTGATGGGCCGAGATGTCGTCCACCGCTTCCCGGATTGCATCCATGGGGGAGAGGTAGGCGGTGTTGTCCGGCCTGAACAGGTGGGTGAGCGCCTCTTCGACGCCGACGGTAAATTTCAGCGGATTGTTCTCCACCGGCCTGATGGTGGTGAGCTGCATGCGGAACTGGCTCTTGATCTCGGCGCGTGCGCGCAGCACCCCCATCAGACCCTCCACCATCTCCCGCATCAGGGCGCCCAGTGTACGCAGGGTTTCCGGTGCGGCATCCGTTGGGATGTTGAACTGCGGCATGCCGGCGCCTTCTAGGATCAGGCGCAACGCCTCTTGATCCTGAACGGACGCCGGAGCGGACGTGACTGCGGGTTTGGCTGCGGGTGGTGCAGGGTGTGGTTCAGATACAGGCTCTGCAGCCGGTGGTGGTGTCGGCGACGGCCCTTCTGTCAGTAAGTCCCAATCCTCGGGGATGGCTTGCGGTGGTTGGAAAAATTCGTTTGCCGCCGGCACATCATCCCGTTCCGAACCGGTGATGGGAGAGGCGACAGGTTCCGGCGGTGCGGAAAAGAGGGAGTTGGTGGTGGGCGTGGTGTCCACCCGATCGTCGTCCGCCTCTCTCTCATGGAAAAAAGCGTCAACGGCGGGCGGTGCTGCAGGGGCCGGGGGCGGTGCGGCAAAAGGATTGTCTTCGCCGAAGGCAGGGACGGCAGCCCCTGCGTCTCCCTCCAAAACGATCTCGATCTCATAGTCGCCGATCAGCAGACGGTCGCCGTTGCTCAGTGGCGCGCTATTGCCGCGCCCCAACGGCTGCTCGCTGCCTCCTACATAGATACCGTTGGTACTGGTGTCGGTGATGTAGAAGCTGCCGTCGCGAAAGGCGATGGCTGCATGTTTGCCGGAGATGAAACGTTCGGGATCGGGCAGCACGAAAAGGTTAGCGGCAGAACGTCCCAGGGTGCCGCCCTGTTCGTCGAAATTAGCCGACAAAGGAGTGACAGGCGGCTGATTGCGGTAGGTGGTGACGTTCAGACAGAGTTTCATGGGTGGTAGAGACTGATGATCCAATTGGGTTGGGACAATTTTGCTTCCATGATCCGGGTCAGGATCGGTATAACCAGACGGGGCGTTATACGGATTACCTGATCAGTGGATCAATCTTCGTATATCTTCTGCAACTGATCGGTAAATATCAATGATAATCGCACCTTTCGTTAGCTGCTTCGGTTGTCTTTGCCGAACATGAGCATATACTTTCCCAAGTATCGTAAGCTTTATTGGGGTTTGCGAAAAGGCGTGTCGACGGGCTGGGGATGAGGCAATGAGTGTAGTCGGTGTGAGACAACGCAGCCGGAGATTGATCCGGGTCCTCACTCTCGTCTTGGCGTTCTCCGGCATCGGACAGGTTCAGTCCGCTGGTCCACTCATCCCCGGTCCTGCAATGCCGCGGGAGATGGATGCTCCGGGGCCGGTGCTGGACATCCCACTGCCCGAAGAGGGGGCGGAGGAGGCCATCAAGGGTTTCCGTGTCCCACTTAAACGGGAACGGGTCCCGGACGAGAATCGGGTCGAGGTCAATCGTCTGAGTGTCAAGCGGCTCATCCCCATCCAGCAGTTCGAAGGCAAGTGCGCCAAGACCGAACGCGGTTTTACCTGCGACATCAATCTGCAGGACGATGCACTGCAGCAGGTGCTCGACGAGGTGCTGAAGGCTTACCGCAAGCAGTTCGCCATGTTCGACCAGGCGGGCATCAAAGTACGGCTCACCTTCGATGTCGACTGCAACCATACTGAATATGGCGAGTTCTGCGCCGTGCCGGTGCAGGATCCTGCGCTGGACCAACTGCTCAAATCGGTTCTGCAGGAGTATGAAAACCAGTTTTCCATCTTCGACCTGGAGGATGTCTCCGTCCGGGTGACCAACTTTTTCCGCGAGCGCGACAGAATCCTGGATACCGCCTTCCTGCCCCCTCAGACAGTGGAGGATGCCTCGGTGGAGATCCATCTTCTCGAAGGCCGGCTGGGCAAGGTGGCGGTCAAGGGCAATCAGCGTTATGCGCCTGAAGTCTTGTTGAAACCCTTCGACAAATTGGCGGATGAGCCGGTCACCCGCAGCGAAATCACCCAGTCTCTGCTCAACGTCTGGGACTACCCCGGACTGCGTCTGGCGGAGCGCCGTGCCCAGTTGACCTTCTACCCCGACGAAGAGGTGGGCAAGACCGCGTTGGAACTGGAGGTCTTCGAAGAGAAGTACCCTTTCAATCTCGGTTTTTCGTTGGACAACTCCGGCTCTGAATATTCCGGCATCTACCGCGGTCGCCTGACCCTGGACTGGAACAACCCCACCGGCGCTGCCGACCGGCTCTCGGCATCGCTGCTCGGCAACGCCAGTCCCAGTAACGGCCGCTTCTATGCCCTTGACTACATGCGGCCGATCATGACACCAGACTACCATGTCAGGATGGGAGTCAGTCGCAATCAGTTTGATATTGGCCAGGAACTGGAGGTGTTCGAGATCGACGGCGTGACCGAGCAGATGTACCTCACCCTCGACCGGGTCTTCTGGCAGACATTCCGCGCCCGTCTTGCCGCCTCTGCGGGGCTGACGCTCAAAGATGCCCAGACCCGCCAGACGAATATAGTCACCGCCCAGGACAAATTGTCGGTGTTCAACTTTGGTCTCGATTTCCTCGATTCCGACGAACTGCTGGCACCGGCGGGGCGCTCCAACCAGCTGCGTCTGAACGTCGCCTACCACCGGGGAGTCGGGGGCCTGTTCGGGGCGATGGAAGGAGAGAATGCCCCCAATTCCAGCCGTACCGGCGGCGACGGGACAAAAGCCGGAGGCAGCTTCGGCAAGTTCGTCTTCGGTGCGGTGCGTAAACAGCAGTTTTTCGCCGACACCATGCTCTGGCTGCGAGTGAACGGGCAGTATTCGCCGGACCTGCTGGTCTCCCTGGAACAGATGGCCCTGGGCGGCCCAAGTAGTGTGCGGGCCTATCCCACTGCCGAGTTCCTGCGCGACAGTGGTTACTTTCTCTCCCTGGAGTGGTCATCGAATCTGCCATTTTTCAAGGAGACTGTGGTTCCCGCTTGGATCGCCGGCTCCACCGCCACCACCTGGGGGCGGGCGATTACCGTATCGCTCTTTGTGGATCATGCCGGCGGCAGGCTCAACAATCCTCTGGACAACGAGGATGAATCCATCGCCCTCAGCGGCGCCGGGTTTGGATTGGGTTTCAACACCTCCCGCTTCAGTATGAACATGTCGCTGGCTACACCCTTGGGGGATCGTGAGCCGAGCAATGGAAGAGATCCGCAGTTTTTTGTGAACATGCTGTTCCAGCTTTTTTGACAGTATCTGATGGGCATTGCTATTGTTAGAATTAAAGCGAGAAATACCATCCATTATTTTGATAAATATAAAATTATTATGCTTAATAAATAGAAATTCAGATGCTTGTCCGCGTTGAATTCAGGTCAAATAAGACACTATGTAAAACGGGCAATGCCAAAAAATAGTCCATACTAATTATTAAGCGAACTGTCACGTGGTGAGGTCGGAGATCGTCGGAGAGTTCAGCCATGAGAAGGCGCCATCAGCGAAGGAAAAAGGCACGCGTAGGCCAGGCTGCTACTGGTCGGGGTGAGGCCTGCTTCGCCATAAAAGAGTTAACACACTACATACGGATGGCAATCGTCCTGCCAGCCAGTCTGCTGCTTGCCCAGCCGGGTATGGTCATGGCTGGCCCCCAAGGGGGACAGGTAGTCGGCGGTCAGGGCGCGATCAGCGCACCCAACGCCAACACCACCCTGATCCAGCAGCAGTCCCACAACCTGGCTCTGGAGTGGCAGAGCTTCAACGTCCAGGCCCAGGAACTGGTGCGATTCCAGCAACCCTCCGCCTCAGCCGCCGTCCTCAACCGCATCCTCGACCAGAACCCCAGTCTGATCTTCGGCACCATTGAAGCCAACGGCCGGGTTTTTCTCGCCAATCCCAACGGCCTTATTTTCGGCCGTACCGCCACCGTCAACGTCGGCAGCCTCATCGCCGCAGGCCTGGACATGGATCCAGGCAAGTTCATGGAGGGCAAATATGAACTGGGTCTGGCTGACGGCCAATCCCCCGGCAGCGTAATCAACCGAGGTTTGATCAAGGCCGCCACCGGCGGCAGCGTCGTTATGGTGGGCGGTACTGCAAGCAATGAAGGGCTGATCGTTGCCGACGTGGGTTACGTCCACCTTGCCTCCGGCCGCAAGGCCGTGGTCGATTTTGACGGTACCGGGTTGATCCGCTTCCGCGTCGACGAGACAGTGCTGGGCAATGACAGCGGCGCACAGGCGGCTGTCGCCAACTCCGGTGAGATCCATGCCGAAGGCGGCACTGTGATCCTCGCCGGCCACACCGCCCGCGACGTCTTCAGTCAAGTGGTCAACAACACAGGTGTCGTACGTGCCGGGAGCATCGACAAATCCGGCGGCAAGATCCGGCTGACCGGGTTTGGCGGGTTGGTGGCCAACAGCGGCAGGTTGGATGCGTCGGGTACCAAAGGTGGCAGCATCGAAGTTGCAGGCGACCGCATTACACACAGCGGAGTTATTGTTGCCGACGGCAGTGCCGGTGATGGTGGCCGGGTGAAACTGGAATCGGCGGATACCACGCTTCTGACCGATAACAGCACCACCAGCGCCCAATCCAAGGCGGGAGGTAAGGGCGGTAGCGTGCAGGTGTTGGGCGGCCGCGTCGGCCTGTTCGGCAACACAACGATTGACGTCTCTGGCCATAATGGTGGCGGCGAAGTGCTGGTCGGCGGGGATTACCAGGGGAGTAATCCGGATGTACCGAATGCAGATCGAACCTATGTCGGGGCCGATGTGCAGATCAGGGCGGATGCCACTGGTGAGGGGGATGGCGGCAAGGCCATCGTTTGGGCGGATGACTTTACCAAGTTTTACGGAACCATTAGTGCAAAAGGCGACAGCAATTCAGGCAGTGGTGGTTTTGCCGAGGTTTCCGGCAAAGAGGGTTTGATCTATCGAGGAACAACTGATTTATCTGGAGCAGATGGCCGTCAGGGGACTCTCCTCCTTGATCCCGGCACGATCACAATTGCTGGTGGAAGTTCAGACGGTAGTGATAACGAAGCCGGCGATTCAGCAACCGTGCTCTCTCATAATGGCGATACAACCGTAGCATTTGCAGAGATTCCGGCCAGTTTCACCGTGTATGAATCCGAAATCGAAGGAACGGATGCCGATATCATCCTGCAAGCCACTGATGGCATCTCCACCTCTGGAACATTCAGTAATGGTGGCGAAGGGAGTGGCATACTCCTGTTGAATGATGGTCGATCCCTGGCTCTGATTACTCGCAATGCAGCATTAGAAGGGAGCACAGGCATTGATGTCTCTGCGATAGAAATCCGTGGGCAAGGAGGTGGAGATATCATCATTCAAACCGGATCAGATGGTGGTGATGCGGGTACAGCAAACATTGCGGTTGGTACCCTGGCTTCCGGATCCGGGTCGATCACGATCAATTCAGAAGGCACCGTATCTGTCAGTGGTGCACTCTCGACAAGTGGAAACATCGGTATCACAGCAGGTGACGCTGTAACTTTTGCGCTGGACAATACGACGGAGAATGTGGCGGCCGGCATGTTGACAGTAACGGCTACTGACGTGGATGGGTTTGACACCATCAACAGTCTTGGCAGTACCAACGTGATACTACAACCGGATGCAGTAACGGACACGGTTGGACTGGCAGTGACGGACGGGACGGGCTTCACCCTGACCACCGACGACATTGCCGAATTGAAGGCGGGTAGTGGCACAGTGACCATCGGCCAGGCTGGTGGCACGGGTGCCATCAGCCTGGGTGGTGCGGTGGATCTGGCCGGTGACAAGGTGACCCTGCGAGGCGGCCGGATCAACGATGCCATCAACACCATCAGTGCCGACACGCTGACGTTGGATCTGGATTCCAACGGGGCGGGTGCAAATACCCTGAGCACCACCGTATCCACGCTCTCCATTGATTCTTCCGACGGCAATGATGCCATCAATCAAAGCGTGACACTGGTGGATACTGGTGCGGTGGTTCTAGGTATCCTTGATTTGGGCGGCGGTACTCTGAACCTGACCGCCGGCGGCGCTATCACCGATGGCAATGCGGATGCTGCTGGCGCAGATACCACGGTAAATGTGACGGCTGGTGCTCTGAACATCCTGGGCAATCAGGCGGTGACCGACATTGAGACAGCGGTTAGCACCCTGGATCTGACCACCGCAGCCACCTCCATCAGCAACACAGGCGCATTGACCCTGGCCGACTCCACGGTGACGGGTCAGTTGGACCTGACCGGCAGTGCGGGCATCACCATAGGCACTCTGTCGGCCACCGGCCTGACAGTGAATCTCACCGCCGGAGGCGCTATCACCGATGGCAATGCGGATGCTGCTGGCGCAGATATCACGGTAAATGTGACGGCTGGTGCTCTGAACATCCTGGGCAATCAGGCGGTGACCGACATTGAGACAGCGGTTAGCACCCTGGATCTGACCACCGCAGCCACCTCCATCAGCAATACAGGCGCATTGACCCTGGCCGACTCCACGGTGACGGGTCAGTTGGACTTGACCGGCAGTGCTGGCATCACCATAGGCACCCTGACGGCCATCGGCCAGACGGTGAACCTGACCGCCGGAGGCGCTATCACCGACGGTAACGGTGCCGGAACCAACATCACGGCATCAACCATTAGCCTCACTGCCACCTCCGGTATCGGCGCGACGAATGCCATTGAAACCGCTGCCACATCCCTGTCGGTGGACAACAGTGGCGCTTTTGATGTGCGAATTTCAAACAACCAGGCGAGTGCCACCGAGGTGACCTCACTGAGTACGGTGGGGGCTAATCTAACCTTCAGTCAGGCTGGTGGCGGTGACTTGAATGTGACCGGAGCTGTCACCAGTGGCAACCACCCAGGGACCGATGGTGGCAACATTCTGATCAATGCCACCGGCAATCTGACCCTTAATGGAGACCTGGATTCCCGGGCGGGTAGTGGCGGCAACAGCACCCTGTCCGGACTCACACTTGGCAACGGGGTGCAGATTAGACTGGGTGCCGGCGACATCACCGTGATCGGCGGTTCCCCGGATACTGTGATCGCCTCCGACATCATCCACTCCGAAGCCGGGCATGGTGATATCAATCTGGTCGCCGACCGCGATATCGTTATTCAGGCCACTTTGCAGACAACCCTGGCCACTCTGGATATCATCCTGAGCGCGGATAGTAATAACGATGGTGACGGTGGTGTGCGGGTGGATGCCGGCGGTTTGATCGACTCGGCCCGAGACGTGATCATTACCGGTTCCGACCTTTCCGATGGCAACGATCCCAATGGAGTCGGCGGATTGAACAGTGTCTACGTGGCCGCAGATGGTGCCAATAATCAGATTCAGGCCGCTGGGACCATTACCCTGCAAAGCAGTGGTGTTGCCCCCGCAGGGTCGGATATTCAACTGGATGGGCGGGTTGCCGCCAGTGGAACCGGTGGTATGACCGTGAATGCCCTGGACCAGATTCTGCTCAATACTGCGCTCACCGCAGGCAGTGGCGGAATCGCCATGCAGGACAACGTGGTTCTGACCGGCAACAGTAGTCTGACCGCAGCCGATGGGCCGATCAACTTCTCCGGCACCATTCAAGGACAGGGTTCCGCCTGGGATCTGGCCGTGAATGCAGGCAACGGTGTTGTAACCCTTGGTGGTGCTGTAGGTGCTGGCAACTTGGTCGGGGCCATAGACATTGATGCCGGAACTCTGGTTCAGAATGGTGACATTACCGCTCAGGGCCAGGTTGATCTGACCTTGGCCAACGCCTTTGCCCTTGGGTCCATCACTGCGATCGGCCAGACGGTGAACCTGTCCGCAGGCGGTGCCATTACCGACGGCAATGCCGATGTGGCTGGTGTGGATACCACGGTGAATGTAACCGCTGGAACCCTGAATATCCTGGGCAACCAGGCGGTGACCGACATTGAGACAGCGGTTGGCATCCTTGATCTGGCCACGGCAGCGACCTCCATCAGCAATACCGGCGAATTGACTCTGGCCGACTCCACGGTGGGTGGGCAGTTGGATTTGACCGGCAGTGCCGGGATCGTTCTGAATAATCTGGACGCGGCGGGTCAGATCGTGAACCTGACTGCTGCGGGTGATGTAACCGATGCGGTAGGAACGGGGATTACTGCTGCGACCATGACAGCTGCTCTGACGGGAGTATCCTCGGACCTGACCCTGGATTCGGGGAATCATAACATCACCCAGTTGGGGGCGGTGACGGCTCCTGGTGGTTTTACCCTGGATAATGGCAATAACGGCATTACTTTGACCGCTGCGGTACAAGCCGCCAACAACGTCATCAATATTGGTGTGGGCACCGGCACTCTGGTTACCAATGCGGCGGGAACCCTCTCCGCCGGAACCGGCGCCATTACCCTGACCGGTGACGGAATGACCCTGGATGGCACCATCATCGGAACCGGGACCCTTCTGGTGCAACCCACCACCGTGGGGCAAAATGTCGGTATCGCCGGCGGCGCGGGTGCCTTCTCTCTCACGACTGAGGAAATAGCCGAATTCCAGAATGGGTTCAGCGGAATCACCATCGGTCGTGCCGACGGAACCGGAATCATCACCATCAATGCTGTCACTTTCAACGATCCCACTACCCTTCGTGCTCCCGCCGGGGCTGGCGCTATCGTGGTGGATGGCCAGATCAGCGGTGACGGGGATGCGTCGATCACCCTGGATGGCCCGGGAGCCACGACCACGCTAAACGCTGATATTGTCACTGCCGGCAACGCGATCACGATCAGCGATAACGTGATTCTTGGCACTCCGGCCACGGTGACCCTGGATACCACCAATGGTGGAGCAGTTGTGCCCGGTGCAAACATCGGTATCAGTGGAACGGTTGATGACGACGGCGTTGCCAGTGTGCTGATGCTCAACGGTGGTGCCGGGGGAACTGTGACGCTGTCTGGTTCGGCCGGAGCGGGTACGGCCCTGGACGGCTTGACGATCGGCAATGCTGCACAAGTGGAACTGGCCAACGTGATCGCCGATGGCGCCATCGTGGTGGCTGGCGGCAACCTCGATCTGAATGGAACCATCTACACCAGCAGCACCGGAGCATTGACCCTCACCGGCGCGGTGGATCTGGACAGCGGTGGCATCATCACCCTGACCTCCGGTGGCGGAGCGGGCGATGACATCACCATCACCGGCGTGGTGGAAGATGCCGACAGTGCGGATACCCTGGTGCTTAATGCAGGCGTATTGGGCAACGTGGATCTGCAAAGTGCCGTCGGCGGAACCAATATGCTGGCTGCGCTGACTGTCAGCAGTGCGGCACAGGTGGATACGGGTGCTGTAACCACCGTCGGCGCGCAGAGTTACACAGCTGACGAGATCGACTTTAACGCCGGAGCCGGTTCCATTTCAGGCACGAGCATCGTTCTGCAGCCGGTTGCCGATGGCACTTCGATTGGAGTGGGAGGCGGTGCCGGCACTCTGGATATCTCCGATACCGATATTGCTGCCTTGGGCGATGGATTCGCTTCGATTTTCATCGGCCGGGTGAGTGGCGTCCACGCCATCGTAGTGGGCGACTCTACCTTCGTGGATCCGGTAACCATTCGGGCGCCAGCCGGTGCTGGCAGTATCACGGTAAACGGTCAGATCACGGGCAACGACAACGCTTCGATCACGTTGAATGGTCCGGGAGCCACTACCACGCTGAACGCCGATATCGTCACTGCGGGCAACGCGATCACGATAAGCGATAACGTGATTCTTGGCATCCCGGCGACGGTGACCTTGAACACAACCAATGGAGTTACGGCCGGCGCGGACATCAACATTACAGGTACGGTCAATGATGACGGTACTGCCAGCGCGCTGGTGCTCAATGGTGGCGCCGGCGGGACAGTGATGCTGTCTGGTGCGATCGGGGCAGGCACAGCCGTTGACAGCTTGACAGTCAGCAATGCGGCCCAAGTGGATCTGGCCAACATGATCGCCGACACCGCCATCGCAGTGACCGGCGACAACATCGACCTGAATGGAACCATCTACACCAGTAACACGGGAGCATTGACCTTCACCGGCGCGGTGGATCTGGACAGTGGTGGCGCCGTCACCTTGACCTCTGGTGGTGGAGTGGGTGACGACATCACCATTACCGGCGCGGTGGAAGATGCCGACAACGCTGACTCCTTGGTGCTCAACGCCGGAGTGGCGGGTATTGTGGATCTGCTAGGCACGGTTGGTGGGAACAATGCTCTGGCGGCATTGACGGTAATCAATAGTGCCGGCATCACGTTGCCTGCACTGGGGATTGCCGGCGATCTTATTGTCAACTCCGCTAGTGCCATCATCGACAATGGCGTCCTGGATATCGGCGGTGATGCGCAGTTCACCACCACAGCAGCCAACGGCTCGGTGATCCTGGACCAGGCCAGTGATATCGATGGGGCATTGATCGTGACCACCGACGGCACGGGCAGCACCAGCGTGACGAACCTGACCGACGCCATTGATCTTGGGACGATCACCACTGCACAACTGACAATTGGTGCAGCGGGCGCCATTACCGACAGCGGCGTACTGGAGATCGGCGGCGATGCCCAGTTCACCACCACGGCGGCCAATGGCTCGGTGACCTTGGACCAACTCAGTGACATCGATGGGACTTTGATCGTGACCACCAACGGCACGGGCACCACCAGCGTGATGAACCTGACCGACGCCATTAATCTTGGCACGATCACCACCGCACAACTGACGATTGGTGCAGCAGGTGCCATCACCGACAGTGGCGTACTGGACATAGGCGGCAACGCCCAGTTCACCACCACGGCGGTCAACGGCTCGGTGACCTTGGATCAGGCCAGCGACATCGACGGTGCCTTGATCGTGACCACCGACGGTACGGGCACCACCAGTGTGGCTAACCTGACCGACGCCATCGATCTTGGCGCGATCACCACTGCACAGCTAACGATTGATGCAGCGGGCGCGATCACCGACAGCGGCGTACTGGACATAGGCGGCAACGCCCGGTTCACCACCACGGCAGCCAACGGCTCAGTGACCTTAGACCAGGCCAGCGACATCGACGGTGTCTTGACCGTAACCACCGACGGCACAGGCACCACCAGCGTGACGAACCTGACCGATGCCATCGATCTTGGCGCAATCACCACTGTACAGCTGACGATTGGGGCTGCGGGTGCCATCACCGACAGCGGCGTACTGGACATAGGCGGCAACGCCCAGTTCACCACCACGGCGGCCAACGGCTCGGTGATCCTGGATCAGGCCAGTGACATCGATGGTGCCTTGATCGTGACCACCGACGGCACAGGCACCACCAGCGCGACGAACCTGACCGACGCCATCGATCTTGGCGCCATCACTACCGCACAACTGACGGTCGGTGCAGCCGGAGCCATCACCGACAGCGGCGTACTGGACATTGGTGGCGATGCCCAGTTCACCGCCACGGCGGCCAACGGTTCGGTGACCCTGGATCAGGCCAGCGACATCGATGGGGCATTGATCGTGACCACCGATGGCACGGGCACCACCAGCGTGACGAACCTGACCGACGCCATTGATCTGGGCGCGATAACTACCGCACAGCTGACGATTGGTGCCGCGGGCGCGATCACCGACAGCGGTGTGCAGGCGGTGTTGGGTGCCGCCTCCTTTGTCACGCAAAACGACGTGGGAGCGGACATCACACTGGATGACGGTTCCTCCACCTTCGGTTCCATCACGATCCGAGTGCTGAACGCGGCAGGGACAACCACAGCGCCCGGAGTGATCACTATCACCGAACCGGGCTCAATGGACATTACCCAAGTGCAGACTGCTGGCACGGCGAATCTGACGGCGGGTACGATCAATGGGATTGGCAACATCACTGCGACCAGCTTGGGCCTGACAGTAACCAGTGGGGGCATTGCCCTGCAGGCACTGAATCTGAGCGGAAATATTGCGGTCAGCGCTGCCGGAGCCATCACCGATAGCGGCGTACTGGATATTGGTGGCAACGCCCAGTTCACCACCACGGCGGCCAACGGCTCGGTAACCCTGGATCAGGCTAGTGATATCGATGGTGTCTTGATCGTGACCACCGACGGCACGGGCACTACCAGCGTGACGAACCTGACCGACGCCATCGATCTTGGCACGATTACCACCGCACAGCTGACGATTGGTGCAGCGGGTGCCATCACCGACAGCGGCGTACTGGACATAGGCGGCAACGCCCAGTTCACCACCACGGCGGCCAACGGCTCGGTGACCCTGGATCAGGTCAGTGACATCGATGGTGTCTTGACCGTAACCACCGACGGCACAGGCACCACCAGCGTGACGAATCTGACCGACGCCATCGATCTGGGCGCAATCACCACCGCACAACTGATGATTGGTGCAGCGGGTGCGATCATCGATAGTGGCGTACTGGACATAGGCGGCGATGCCCAGTTCACCACCACGGCGGCCAACGGCTCGGTGACCCTGGACCAGGCCAGTGATATCGATGGTGCCTTGATCATAGCCACCAACGGCACTACCAGCGTGACGAACCTGATCGGGCCTATTGATCTGGGCGCAATTACTACCGCACAACTGACGATTGGTGCCGCAGGTGCCATCACCGACAGCGGCGTACTGGACATAGGCGGCGATGCCCAGTTCACCACTACGGCAGCCAACGGCTCGGTGACCCTGGACCAGGCCAGCGACTTCGATGGGGCCTTGATCGTGACCACGGATGGCACGGGCACCATCAGCGTGACGAACCTGACAGGCCCCATCGATCTTGGCGCAATCACTACCGCACAGCTGACGATTGGTGCTGCGGGTGCTATCGCCGATAGTGGTGTGCTGGACATAGGCGGCGATGCCCAGTTTACCACCACGGCGGCCAACGGCTCGGTGATCCTGGATCAGGCCAGTGACATCGATGGAGCATTGATAGTAACCACCAACGGCATGGGCGCCACCAGCGTGACTAACCTGACCGGCGCCATCGATCTTGGCGCGATCACTACCGCACAGCTGACGATT
>QGON01000040.1 GCA_003660235.1 bacterium endosymbiont of Escarpia laminata
CTGTCACCTGTCACCTGTCACCTGTCACCTGTCACCTGTCACCTGTCACCTGTCACCTGTCACCTGTCACCTGTCACCTTTTTTCCCACCCGAACCGTCACCATCCGATCCGGATGCACCCGCCGGCGGAACGCACTGCGAATCTGGTCGGCAGTCACCACCTCGATCTTCCCGGTAAAGGTGTCGAGATAGTCCAGAGGCAGGTTGTAGAAACCGATCACCGCCAGGTATTCCACGATCTTGCTGTTGGATGAGATGCGCAGAGGAAATCCTCCGGTGATGTTCTGCTTGGCTGCGATCAACTGCGCTTTCGTCGGCCCATCCTCAACAAACTCCAGCAGGGTATCGGTCAATACCTGCAATGCCAGCTGCGCTTGCGAGTTCTTGGTCTGCAACCCCAGTTGAAACAGGCCAGGCTGGCGCATCAGCAGAAAATAGCTGTAGACGCTATAGGCGAGTCCCCGCTTCTCCCGCACCTCTTCACTCAACAGTGAGACCAGACCGCTGCCACCCAGGATGTGGTTGCCGACATAGAGGGGGAAGTAGTCCGGATCACCCCGCCGGATACCCGGCTGAGCCACATAGATATGGGATTGGGTGGAGGGAAACTCGATAGTTTCCACCACCGCCTTCTTCAGTGCCGGAACCGGTGGCAGCTGCGGCGAATGTTCACCCGGCTTCAATCCACCGACCACCCGTTGCGCAATTGCTTCCGCCTGCGCGCGATCCACCGCCCCCACAATGGCGACCAGTGCATTACGCGCCACATAGAGCCGTTTGTAGGTGGCCACAATCTCCTTGCGGGTCAGCGCCTTCACCGATGCGGTGGTGCCTTCCGAATCGGCCGCATAAGGGTGGTCGCCATACACCAGACGATAGAGCCGCTTCTTGCCGGTGGTGCCCGGCGACTGCTCATCCTGCAGCAGACCGGCGAGGGTTGCCTGCCGTTCCCGCTCCAGATCTTCCGTATTGAACCCTGGCTGAGCCAGCACCGCCGCCAGGGTATCCAGTGTGGTATCCAACGCATGCTGTTCGGTGAGGCTGCGCACCGATGCCCAGGCCATATCACGCAGGGAACCCGTATTCAGACTGGAACCCACATTCTCCAACCGTTCGGAGATCTCATTTGCACTCCAATCACCCGCGCCTTCAGTGAGCAGCGTATTGGTCAGGGAGGTCACACCCGGATTGTCCCCGTCGCGGGCACTTCCCGCATCGAACACTACTCGCACGTCGACCATCGGTATCTCAGGGGCGGGAACATAGAGCACCTTGGCGCCGTTTGCGGTCTGCCAGGTCTGTATGACCGGCCCTGCCAGCAGACTGCCCGAGAGCAGCCAACCAAGGATCAGCAGCAATAGTTTTGAAAAAAACTTACTTTCCATGTCGACCTCCAGCAGCGCGACCCTGTTTCACCCCATCCATCGGCTGGGGATCGAGTTTCGCCACAGTCAAATTGTCTTCAATCAGATATTTCCGGGCCACCTGCTGGACCTGCTCAGCAGTAACCGCCTTCAGATGATCCACATACTCGTCCGCCAGTCGCCAGTCGAGCCCCACCGCCTCCAGACGGCCGATCAGCATCGCCTGGTAGAAGACCGAATCCTTCTCGAATACCTTGGCCGCAACGATCTGATTGCGCACCCTTGCCAGCTCATCCTGACTGACCAGCTCCGTCTTGAACCGTTCCACCTCAGCCAGAAGTTCCGCCTCGATCTTAGCGATATCCTTGCCCGGCACCGGTGTGGCGTCCAGCATCAACATACCCGGCAGACGGGAGAAGGCACTGTAGTCCGCATCCACCGCCGCAGCATTCTTGCTGCCCCGGATCAGGTTACGGGTCAAGCGAGCGCTGCTGCCACCATCCAGCACATAGGAGAGCATCTCCAGCGCATAGGGCTCCCACGCCTCATCGGCCTTGCCGATCACCGGTGTTTTGAAACCCAGCAGGACATAGGGCTGCCGCGCCGGCGCCTTGACCACGAAGCGTTTGATACCCCGCTGTTTCGGTTCGACACGGGGCTTGGGCTGGTCGACCTTTTCCGCCTTCAACG
This sequence comes from bacterium endosymbiont of Escarpia laminata, assembly GCA_003660235.1. GTDB lineage: Bacteria > Pseudomonadota > Gammaproteobacteria > Chromatiales > Chromatiaceae > QGON01. Next base: position 2,055 of record QGON01000040.1, read on the forward strand.
GGCCAAAATACTTTTCCGCCAAGGCGAACACTGCCTTGGGTTCCACATCACCCACCACCACCAGGGTGGCGTTGTTCGGGGCATACCATTTGCGGTACCAGGCCTGCAGATCCTCCACCTGCATCGCATCCAGATCTGACATCCAGCCGATAACGGGGATACGGTAGGGGGAGGCTTCATAGGCACCCGCATTGAACTGCTCATAGGTGAGGGACTGGGGTTTGTCCTCGGTGCGCATGCGGCGCTCCTCCTTCACCACCTCGACCTCTTTGGCAAACTCTTCCGCCGGCAGGGTCAGATTGCGCATGCGATCCGCCTCCAGCTCGAAGGAGACATGCAGTCTGTCCTTGGACATGGTCTGAAAGTAGGCGGTGTAGTCACGGCCGGTGAAGGCATTCTCGCTGCCACCGTTGGCGGCAATGATCCGGGAAAACTCTCCCGGCGGGTGCTTTTCAGTCCCCTTGAACATCATATGTTCCAGCACATGGGAGACACCCGTTATACCACCATGTTCGTAGCTGGAACCGACCTTGTACCAAACCTGGGAGACCACGATCGGCGCCCGATGGTCCTCTTTTACGATCACCTTGAGACCATTTTTCAGTTGGTGTTCATGGACTTGGGCCTGTACCGCCAGTGCACTCACAGAGAGTGTCAGGGCCACAGCAAAAAGCAGTCGATTCATCAATAAAACCTCTGTGCCAGCCAAAAAAGCAGATCAAAACAGGGTAAATCTGTTTTACATGCACTTGTCGGCTTGTAAGAATGTCCGTTCGTAAAGTGTGGAACAACTCATCAAGAGCCGTTCGGCACTTCGTTTTTGTATTAGATTGATATCCCAACGGCATTGTTCCAAAGCTTGCCGGGATTGTCCAAACAGAAAATTATGAGTGCAGAGAACCGATAGAGTTCCTCACACCAAGCAGGAAAACCTCTTACATGTTCGGATTTGGAAAGAAGAAAAAAGCGGAGCAGGCAGCAACGTCTGAACCATCTCCACAAGAGAAACAGGGACTCTTCTCACGTCTCAAAGAGCGTCTTGCGCGCACCCGCCACAACCTCACCGACGGCCTGGCCGACCTGGTGCTGGGCCGCAAGACCATCGATGATGAACTGCTGGAAGACCTGGAGACCCTGCTGATCACCGCCGATGTGGGCGTCGATGCCACCAGCCGCATCATCGACGACCTGACCGGGCGGGTCAAACGCAAAGAACTCGACAATCCCGAAGCGCTGAGCCGTCTTCTCAAGACGCAACTACTCGACATTCTGCAAGCTTGCGATGCACCCCAGGCAAAAGCGGAACAGGATAAACCCCTGGTAGTGTTGATGATTGGCATCAACGGTGCGGGCAAGACCACCACCATCGGCAAGCTGGCGCGCAAGCTCCAGATGGACGGCGAGAGCGTGATGCTTGCCGCCGGCGATACCTTTCGCGCCGCCGCCGTTGAGCAGTTGCAGGCCTGGGGCGAACGCAACGAAGTGCCGGTGATCGCCCAGCACACCGGCGCCGATTCCGCGTCGGTCATCTTCGATGCCCTGAAGGCCGCCACGGCCAGGAAAATCGACGTGTTGATCGCCGACACCGCCGGCCGTCTCCACACCAAGACCAATCTGATGGACGAATTGGCCAAGATCGCCCGGGTAATGAAGAAGATCGACCCTTCTGCCCCCCACGAGGTGCTGCTGGTGGTCGATGCGGGCACCGGACAAAACGCGGTCAATCAGGCGGTACAATTCAACGAGACGGTTGGACTGAGCGGCATCGTCATCACTAAACTGGACGGCACCGCAAAGGGCGGCGTGATCTTCGCCATCGCCGACAAGGTAAAGGTGCCGATCCGTTTTATCGGCGTCGGCGAGGCCATCGAAGACCTGCGGGAGTTCGATGCCAAAGAGTTTGTGGACGCCCTGTTCGAGCAGTAGATCTGATGATTCACTTCGATAACGTCAGCAAGCGCTACCCCGGCGGGCATACCGGCCTGGCTGGCGTCAGTTTCCGTATCGAACCGGGAGAGATGGTCTTCCTCACGGGCCATTCAGGCGCAGGCAAGAGTACCCTGCTTAAACTGATCGGCCTGCTGGAACGTTCCAGCGGCGGCCAGGTGCACGTCAACGACCGCAATCTCACCCGTCTGAAGAGCAGTCAGATTCCCTATCATCGGCGCGAGGTGGGGATGATCTTCCAGGATCACCGGCTGCTGAACGACCGTACCGTCTTCGACAACGTGGCACTGCCGCTTGTCGTTTCTGGCCTGGGGTACAAGGAGATCTCCCGCCGCGTGCATGCAGCACTGGATAAGGTCGGGTTGCTGAACAAAGAGAAGGCTGCGCCGATCACCCTTTCCGGCGGCGAACAGCAGCGGGTCGGCATCGCCCGCACGGTAGTGAGCAAACCCCCACTGGTGCTGGCGGACGAACCCACCGGCAACCTGGATCCGAAACTCTCCCAGGAGATCATGGAACTGTTCGGATGGTTCAATCAGGTCGGCGTCACCCTGCTCATCGCCACCCATGATCTCGACCTGATCTCCCGCATGGACAGGCGCATCCTCACCCTGCACAACGGACAGCTGGTGCAGGACACCGGGAAGACAGAATGAGCAGGGGGCGCAACAATCCGATGCAGCGCCGTCCGGGATTTCGTCCCGATATCTGGCTGCAGCGCCATCTTCAGGTGGCACTGGCCAGCCTGGGACGACTTATGAACGCTCCCCTGGGCACCCTGATGACCGCCGCCGTGATCGGTATCGCCCTTGCCCTGCCCATCGGCCTGCACGTTTTGCTCAACAATCTGCAGAATGTCAGCGGTGGCTGGGAAAGCGGTGCCAGCATCTCCCTTTTCCTGCAGCAGGAGATCAGCGACAAGCAGGCCACCGCGCTGAGCAAAAAACTCCGTCTGCACCAACGCATCGAATCGATTCAGGTCATCTCCAAGGCATCGGCGATGGCGGAGTTTCGCCGTCTGAGCGGATTTGGGGACGCCTTGAAGGCCCTCGACAGCAACCCGCTGCCCGCTCTGCTGGTAATCCTGCCAAAGCGCGAATACAGCACACCCGAGACGGCCCAATTGCTGGTGCGTGAACTCGGCCTGCTGCCGGAGACCGATATCGTCCAGCTCGACCTGCAGTGGGTACGGCGTCTGCAGGCGATCACCGAGATCGCCCAGCGAGCGGTGCTTGTACTCGCCACCCTGCTGGGACTGGCGGTGCTGCTGATCATCGGCAATACGATCCGCCTGGAGATTCAGAACCGGCACGCTGAAATCGAGATCACCAAACTGATCGGCGCCACCAACGGCTTCATCCGCCGCCCCTTCCTCTACACCGGCCTCTGGTACGGACTCTTCGGCGGCATCATCGCCTGGCTGCTGGTCGCCATCTCCATCCTGCTCATCAGCGGCCCGGTGGCGGAACTGGCGATGCTCTACCAGAGCGCCTTCGACCTCTCCTCCCTGGATATCACCACCACCCTGCTGTTGCTTACCGGCAGCGCCGGACTGGGCCTGTTAGGCTCCTGGATCGCGGTGGGGCGGCATTTGAGTGCGATTGAGCCAAGTTAGAGTGAATGTCTGTGATCGCTCCAACAAACAGCGATCAGTATCGGCTAATCCGTAGTATGTGCTGAGCGTAGCGAAGCGCATCTGTCACGATTGACATCCTTCGTTTCACTCGGTAATTGCACCAGCCTCCGCTGTTCCATTTCAAGTTATCCATAGTCCTGCCGACAAGGTTTCAGGGGAAGAAGCGTGTAGATCAATCCACTCACCGCTTCGCTCTATTCTGATGGGCTAATGAGCAGGAGATGACCGAATGCATCGCGGACAAAAGAACCTGATTTGGGACAAACTGAGTACCCTCTTTCTGCTCACCCTTCTGACACCCGGTTCGCTACTGGCAGCGTCCCTGACGGTGGCCGGCACCGGCGATAGCCAGGCCCTGCTGCGTAGCATTGCCAAAGCCTATTCCACGGCGCATCCTTCCGAAAAGATTGTGATCCCCGACAGCATCGGCTCCCGAGGCGGGATCCGCGCCCTGACTCTGGGCAAGGTGCCCATGGCGCGCATCGCCCGGCCCTTAAAGCCAAACGAGGCCAAGCCTGGCCTCAACCAGCACCTCTTCGCCCGCTCGCCAGTCGTGATCGTGCTCAATCCCTCAGTGAGCGGTCTCAGCGGCCTCTCCAGTGAACAGGTTGTCGGTATCTTCTCCGGCCGCATCACCCGGTGGGAGGATGTGGGCGGTCCACAGGGGAAGATCTATGTGGTGGAACGTGAGGCAGGGGATTCATCCCGCAGTGTACTGAAAAAGCAGATGCCCGATTTCAAGGATTTCAAACCCGTGGGCAAGGTCTTTTTCAACACCCAGCAAGCGGCAGACGCTATCGCCTCCCACGCCAACACTATCGGTTTTCTGCCCCTGTCAGAGGCGATTCAGCATAACCTCAGCATCATGGCCGTAGATGGAGTTCAACCCAACGAAGCCAGTGTGCAAAGCGGCGCTTATGCCTACGTAACCCCCTTCTATCTGATCTCCCAGGGCCGGCCCGAGGGATTGGCTCTTCGGTTTCTCGACTACATCTACAGCGACGCCGCGCAGGAACTTATCCGCGAAGCCAGCGTCATTCCGGTCGCCCGGCAAGGGCCTGGTCCGGCAGGGGCGACCGAGTGAGCAGAAAAATCGTTAAAGCCAGCGCCTTCAGATTTAACTCCCTGCGCAGCAGGCTGGCTCTATTGCTGACGCTTGTCATCCTGGCAGTAGGGCTGCTCATGGCCGCCATCAGTTACCAGCATTTAGCGGTACATATCGACGAGGCGCATCCTAATGTGATGAAGCTCCATGCCGAATCAGTGGCCGGCAAGATCAAGCTGTTCCTGCGAGAGACCGGGAACATTGTGCGCCAGATCGCCACCAATCCAGCCGTGGAGAAGTACTTTACCAGTGACAACGTTGTTGCCCTGGAGCGCTATCTTACACAGTTTAGTGAAAGTTACCCGGTTATTGCCTATATCAATTCCACCGGCCAGGAAGAGATCAAGATCGTCGGCGGTCAGTCCATTATTGACGACATGGTCGATGTCGCCACCACGCCCGCCTTCAAACGCGCTGCATTTGCTCCCAACAAATACGTGGTGGGCGAGTCCCACCATGGGGAGCTACCGGAGACACCCCTGCTGGACGTAGCCTACCGTTACGTCAATTTCTTTGATGAGGTAGTCGGCACGATCCGGGCCTCCATCCCCCTCACAAAGATTCGTAAGATCGTCCATGAAACCCCCCTGGGGAAAGGGGGTTTCTTCATTGTTACTGATGCCTACGGGAAGATCGTCTACAGCCCCTGGAAGGAGGACCTGACTACTCAGCTGCATGCCCATAGGGATATAGGACTGGCCCTGGCGGAGCAATTGCAGCAAGGCAATTCAGTCTCCGGGTTCTATGAGCTGTTTGGTGGGGATTATTTTGTGGTGGGAAACTCGCTAGCTGAATACGGCTGGCAGGTATTCGCAACCATGCCACAGGACAGCTACCTGACGCCTCTGCATGAATTGAGAGACCAATTGCTGCTGACCACCAGCGCTATCATGCTGCTGGGATTCCTGCTGGCGCTCTACCTCAGCAAAGAGACAGCCAAACCCCTGGTCAAATTCACCCAGCTCATCTCCGGCATTGGCGGGCTCACAGATCTGTCGGCCCGCGTTGATCATCCCGGCAAGGACGATGAGCTAGGGCAGTTGGCAAAGGCCTTCAATGAGATGTTAACGCGGCTGCAAGCTACCCATGTCGAGATCGAAAATCACCGACGCTTCATCGATCGAATCATGGATTCCATGGATGAAGGGGTGATTGTTCTCAACAGGCGTGGCCAGATAGAACTGGTCAATCGGGCTGCTCAGGGTCTTACGGGAATGACAGAAGAAAAGCTGCTGGGCGGCGTAATGCGCGGCCTGTTCGCCGAATCAGCCTGTTTTGCCACCCGCAGTAATGATTCGCAATCCCTGCTGGGTAGCCGCGAGGATAATATCAAGACACTGGACGGGCGACAGATTCCAGTCATAGTCTCAGGATCTCTGATGGACGGCGACGGCGACGGCGACGGCGACGAGATTAAGGGAATTGTACTGGTGCTACAAGACATCAGTGAACGCAAGCGTGCTGAAAAACACCAACTTGCCAGGCAGCAGGCTGAGGAAGCAAACAAAGCGAAATCAAACTTCCTCGCCACCATGAGTCATGAGATACGCACCCCCATGAACGGGGTATTGGGGATGCTGCACCTGCTGGAGAAGACGCAACTGAGCGACACTCAGAGACGCTATATCACGACCGCGAGCCACTCCAGCGAACTGCTGCTCTCGGTTATCAATGACATTCTGGATTTTTCCAAGCTGGAGTCCAAAAAGCTGGAACTTGAATCTCTGGCATTCAATCCGATTGTCCTGATCGAGCAGACGGCGACGATGCTGGCCAAATCGGCTCACCAAAAAGGCCTTGAATTGATCTGCTCCATAGCACCGGAGGTTCCCTGTGCGATCAAGGGTGACCCCACGCGCCTGCGCCAGATCCTGACCAACCTTGCCAACAACGCCATCAAATTCACCGAAGCCGGTCAGGTGGCCCTCTATGCCTCCTATACGGACGAGCGGATTTACTTTGGCGTTGTCGACACCGGCATCGGCCTGAATGAGGAACAACAAAAAAGCGTATTCGAGGCATTCACCCAAGCCGACAACACCCACACACGCAAGTACGGCGGCACCGGCCTGGGACTGGCGATCAGCCACGCACTGGTAAAGTCCATGGGCGGCTCTCTCGAACTGACCAGTGCGCCGAAAATCGGCTCTGATTTTCATTTTGATCTGCCTGCCGTGGAACCGGACGAGGAGAGCTGTCGTCTCGTGCCCCCTGAATCCTTGTCCTCGAAACGCATCTTGCTGGCAGACGATCAGGTAAGTACCCGGAACGTCATTGAACGCATGCTGAAAACCTGGGATTTGCAAGAGATTGGCCAGGCAAGCACGGGGAGCGATGCGGTGACCCAAGTCAGAACCGCAGCAGCCGATAATAAACCCTACGATATCGTCCTTCTGGATGTGGCCATGCCTGGGATCGCGGGCAGCGAACTGGTACAGGCCATCTGCTCCAAAGCCGGATCACATAAACTCCGCATCGTGGAGTTGCGTACCCTGAATCAAAGTGAAGAGCCGGTGCCGGGAGTGGATGCCTGGATAAACAAACCGATCAGCCAGTCGGATCTCTTTGGTACCCTGCTTGAACTCTACGGCGAATCGATCGCTGCTCATGGTTCAAATCATGCAAAAGATGCCCAGGAGTGGTGGTTTGGCGGCAGCAAACTCTTGTTGGCGGAGGACAACCCCGTCAACCAGGAGGTGGCGACCGAGATACTGACCAGCGCCGGCTTCAGCGTCGATATCCGGGAAAACGGGGCGGAGGCAGTCGCTGCCGTGCAAGAGAACTCCTACGATGCGGTACTGATGGATATTCAGATGCCTGTCATGGATGGTCTCACTGCGGCCCGGAAAATTCGCGAACTCGGCGATGATTACGCGGATCTTCCCATCCTTGCCATGACCGCACACGCACTGACCGGTGATAAGGAGAAGAGCCTGGAAGCGGGAATGAACGGACACATCACCAAGCCCATCAATCCCCACGCCATGTTCAGCGAACTTGCCGAATGGATTGCTCAGAGCAAAAAACCGCAGCAATCCGATCAGGGACAAGAACAGACAGAGAGTGAACCACTGCCGGAACTGCCAGGCATAGATACAGCGGATGCCCTTGATCGTATTGGTGGCAATCAGAGCGCCTACCGAAGAATACTCAGGAACTACCGCGACATGAACATCGACCTGGTGGATCGCATCGCAGCGGATATCCGCAGTGAGGAGTTAACCGAAGCCGCACATACGGCTCACTCCCTCAAAGGCAGCAGCGGCAACATCGGCGCAAAACAGGTCCATCAAAATGCCGCCTCGGTGGAACAACACTGCCGCAACGATCGACCTGCCCAGGCGCTGGAAGCGTTGGAAAAGCTGCACATCAGTCTACAGCAAGTAATCGACGGACTGACTCAACTGGATGAACCCACAGACGAGTCGACTCCCATTGAGAACAACGCCGATATTGATCCCGATGAACTACAGAACTTACTGCGACAACTTGAAGGGTATCTGGATACCGACTTGAGGCAGGCAGGGGCCTTGCTGAAAGAGGTCCAACAAAAAGTGAACGGTACAGAATTCAGTCACTCTTTGACCGAGATAAAGCAGGCATTGAATGATTTTGATATCGATGCCGCCAAAGCAATTATAGGACGCATCAGGCTGTAGGCGCCTACATCTAAGGATCAATTACAAACTATTTTCTAATATCGTTATCAGGAATGGAAATCATGGACTTACACAAGACTGCAGTAATTTTAATCGGCTACCAGAACGACTATTTTGCTGAGGACGGCATCCTGCAAGGAGTAATCGAAGAACCCGGACGGGCCTCTACCGTTCTGGCAAACACCATCGCCCTGATCGAACGGCTTCGACCAACGCCGGTTCACCTGATATCGACACCTATCGTTTTCACGCCCGACTACTCTGAACTGGTCGAACCGATGGGTATCCTCAAGGTGATTAAGGATGTCGAAGCATTCAAACAGGGTACCAAAGGGGCCGAAAACATCCCGGAATTTCTGGAGTTCGGAGAGCGAATTCTTGAGGTCCCGGGCAAAAGGGGACTCAATGCCTTTTCGAACACACAGTTGAACGACATACTCCAGGAAAAAGAGGTCACCGATGTCGTGCTGGCGGGTGCGGTCACATCGATATGCATAGATTCTACGGGCCGGGCCGCTTTCGAGAACGGGTATACGATTCACATCCTCAGCGATTGCACGGCTGGGCGCACCTCCGTCGAGCAGTCGTTCTACTGTGAGACGATCTTTCCGCTCTATGCTGAAGTGATCGATAGCACAACTTTGCTTGCACGCGGCGGAGTCATCGATGGCTGACGTGCATGATCGGCGACCGGATCCATCCGAGCTGGAGTTACAGGTCCGGTACCATCTCATGGAAGAGCTTTCGCGCTCTGAGAGCCGGTACCGGACGCTGATCGAACACCTGCACGAGATTGTTTTCCAAGCCGACGACCAATTCTGCTTCACGTTTCTCAACCACGCCTGGAGCACAGTGACGGGCGGCGCTGTGACTGAAGCCACTGGCCTGCCAATCGTCAACTTTATTGCCGAATCGAGTCGGGAAACCTGGAAGGCATTTCTCAAGGAGCACCGGAAAGGCACACTGAAGGGCAACATTCCGGAGTTGTGTCTGCGCCACGCCGATGGTGGACATCGTTGGGTGACGTATTACATCGAAAGAGATAATTTGGAAAGCGACTGGATAGGCTCGATGCACGACATCAGCGAGCGCAAGCAGGCTGAAAAACTACAGCTTGCCAAAGAGCAAGCGGAGGACTCCAATCGGGCGAAATCGAATTTTCTTGCCACCATGAGCCATGAGATCCGAACTCCCATGAATGGGGTGTTGGGGATGTTGCATCTGCTTGAGAAGACAGCTCTGGACGAGAAACAGCAACGCTACGTGAATACGGCAGCCAGCTCCAGTGAATTGCTACTCAGCATTATCAACGACATCCTGGATTTCTCGAAACTGGAATCCCAGAAGCTGGAACTGGAATCAATCGCCTTTAACCCTATTTCCCTGATAGAGGAAACGGCTGTGCTGTTGGCCAAAAGCGCCCACCAAAAAGGCTTGGAACTGATCTGCTCAATAGCCCCTGAGGTTCCGTGTCTGATTAAAGGGGATCCCACGCGTTTACGACAAGTCCTGACCAATCTTGCCAATAACGCCATAAAATTCACCGAAGACGGCTATGTGACTCTTTACTCCTCCTATCTGGATGACCGGCTTTACTTCGGTGTTGTTGATACCGGTATTGGCCTGACGGATGAACAGCAGCAAAAGATATTTGCGGCATTCAGCCAGGCAGACGATTCTCATACTCGCAAATATGGTGGCACTGGCCTGGGGCTTGCAATCAGTCAGCGCCTGGTGGAGGCAATGGATGGCTCTCTTGAGGTAGCCAGTGCGCCGGGAATCGGCTCGAATTTCTACTTTGATCTCCCGGTCGAGTGGCTATCTGAAGAATCCTGTCGCTTGACGCCCCCGGAATCGCTGTCCAGCAAACGCATTTTGATTGCAGATGATCATGTAGCTGCACAGGCTGCGATTGAGCGCATGCTCAAAAGCTGGGGTATAGCGAAGATCGGGCTGGCAAATGATAGTAATGATTCACTGGCTCAACTCCAGGCTGCAGCAGCCAGCCACCAGGACTATGACATTATCTTGCTGGATATGGATTTACCCGGCATGGCGGGAACCGAGTTGGTGCAGGCCATCCACTTCCAAGCCGGGCTGTATGAACTGCGTATCGTAGCATTGTGTACCCTGGATCAAAGCGAGGAGCCGATGCAGGGTGTGGATGCCTGGATAAACAAACCGATCAGCCAGTCGGATCTGTTTGACACACTGCTGGATCTCTACGGAGAATCAGTAGCCACTCGTGACTCAGACAATGCCAACAACACCCAGGAGTGGTGGTTTGGTGGTCGCAAGCTCTTGTTGGTGGAGGATAACCCCGTAAACCAGGATGTGGCGAGAGAGATACTGGCCAGTGCTGGTTTCACTATTGATATCCGGGAAAACGGTGCGGAGGCCGTCGCCGCCGTGCAAGAGGGTTCCTACGATGCGGTACTGATGGATATTCAGATGCCGATCATGGATGGTCTCACCGCAGCCCGGAAAATCCGCGAGCTCGGCAGTGATTACGCGGATCTTCCAATCCTTGCCATGACCGCGCACGCACTGGCTGGCGATCGTGAGAAAAGCCTGCAAGCGGGAATGAATGGGCACATCACCAAACCCATCGTTCCCAACGATATGTTCAGTGAAATTGCTGCATGGATCACACAGAGCGAAAAACCGCAGCAATCCGATCAGGGACAAGAACAGACAGAGAGTGAACCACTGCCGGAACTGCCAGGCATAGATACAGCGGATGCCCTTGATCGTATTGGTGGCAATCAGAGCGCCTACCGAAGAATACTCAGGAACTACCGCGACAGAAACCTGGACGTGGTAGAGCGTATCACCGCGAATATCCACAACCAGGAACTGGCCAAAGCCGCGCACACGGCTCACTCCCTCAAAGGCAGCAGCGGTAACATCGGCGCCAATCAAGTCCATCAATATGCCGCCTCGGTGGAACAACACTGCCGCAACGATCAGCCTGCCCAGGCGCTGGAAGCGCTGGAATATCTACGCACCAGTCTGCAGCAGGTGATCGACGGCTTGGCTCAACTGGATGAGCCCGCAGACGAGTCGGCTCCCATTGAGAACAACGCCGATATTGATCCCGATGAACTACAGAACTTACTGCGACAACTTGAAGGGTATCTGGATACCGACTTGAGACAGGCAGGGGTCTTGCTGAAAGAGATCCAGCAAAAAGCGAAAGGCACAGAATTCAGCCACTCTTTGAGCGAGATAGAACAAGCATTGAATGAATTTGACATCGATACTTCTAAAACCATTATTGGACGCATTTGGAAAAAGGCGTAAAGGGAAGAGACGGCAATGAACACAGAAAAGAAACGCATCCTTATCGTGGACGATTCGGCAGATGACATCCACTTCGTAATGGAAAGCTTCTCAAATGATTATGCGGTGTTGGCCGCCACCAGTGGCGAAAAGGCGTTGCAGATAGCGGACAGAGAGCCTCACCCCGACGTCATCTTGATGGATGTGGAGATGCCGGGTATGAATGGATATGAGACCTGCCGGCGTTTGAAGGAAGCCGAGTCCACACAGGATATAGACGTGATTTTCGTATCATCCCACGATACAACAGAAGAAAAACTTGCCGGTTACGATGCGGGCGGCAGCGACTACCTTATCAAACCAGTTCAGCCGGAAATGTTGCTACAGAAGGTCAAGCTGGCCATTAATAACAGGGCTGAGCGTGAGGCATCAGCGGAGGAAACCACCTCGGCCATACAGACGGCAATGACTGCTCTCTCTAACATCGGCGAACAGGGTGTGATCATTGATTTTATGCGGCGTAGTTTTTTGGTTGACAACAGTAAAACCCTGGCAAGACTGATCGTGGAAGCCACCGCCAGTTATGGACTGGAAAGCAGTGTGCAGATCAACAACTCCGGGAAGCCCGTCTATGCAAGCAGCAGTAAGTCTATACCACCGCTGGAACAGGAACTCCTGTCAAGACTCACGAAAGAGACACGGATCCTGGAAAGCGGCAGCAGACTGATCTTTAATTTTGGCGCTGTCTCGCAACTTATTAAAAATATGCCGAATGATGATGAGCGGCACGGCAGGCTGCGTGATCATCTGGCCATTCTGCTGGAAAGCGCTGAGGCTCGTGCCAAAACATTGGCCATTCAGACAGAACTTGCCAGTGTTGTGGCTGACTCCAATCAAACACTACTGGAAATTGAGGATCTACAGAAAACACAGCAACAGTCAGGCATGCAGATCATGGATGATGTACTGCGGAATATTGAAACAGCATTTTTCACTTACGGACTGACCGAAGATCAGGAAAAAAAGATCACAGATATCGTGCAGCTTGGCGTGGATAAATCGCTGACGAACTTAGAGCAAGGTCTCAAACTCAATCAGCAATTTCATGCAATCATCGATCGTCTGGCACAATTTTCATCCATGTAACCAGTGAATACGAGTGGACTGCGTCCATCTCTCCCTCCCCATCAGGCGGATAGAGGGGAGAGACAAGATCAAGCGCTAATCCGCCGTACCGTACTGGGCGTAGCACTCGCCTGCGCCTTGATGGTTACATCCTCCTTCTGACGCTTGGTGGGAATCTTAACCGTGGAGATGATAACTGCGGCGATGAGACTCAAGACGCCGGTGATGATGAAAGCAAGCAGATAGTTGTTCATGTCTCCCAGGTAACCGCCGAGCATGGGACCGACGGTACCACCCAAGCCATAGGCAAGAAACACATAGCCGTAGTTCTGGCCAAAGAACTTATGTCCGAAGGTGTCTGTGGTGATGGCGGGAAACAGCGCGAAGTTGCCGCCAAAATTAAAACCAATGAGCGCGGCGAACAGGTAGAGCGAGTATTCGAACCCAGCCACATAGGGAAATACGATAACGAACACCCCCTGACTGGCCGCCATAATGATCAGCGAGGTCCTACGCCCCCGATGATCGCAGTTGACCGCATGGCCGATGATGTCACTGATCTTGCCCCAGCCGATGCGCCCAAGCGCATTGAAGATGGCGAACACCACCATCGCAGTACCGGCGGTCGCGTCGGCCAGCGTTTCAGCCATACCGGACGCTGTGAGGGCCTGACTCGGAAACTGCTTCATCAGACCGATACACATCAGACCTGCGGTGGCACCGATGGCAAAGGTGGAGAAGATCGACCAGTAGTGAGTGGTTCTGATCATCTCCTCACTGCGGAAATCAAACTTACTGCCTTTCTGATCCGGCTTCGGCGGTACGAACTCTGGAGGAAAACTCATCCACAGGCTGCCGATCAGTACCAATACCATGAATAACCCACCGTAGATCATGAAGGTGGTACCTATACCATAGTCAGCAATCAGACCGCCCCAGGTACCCGCCAGCTTTACCCAGATCATGGCTCCCAGCCCAAAACCGGCTACTGCAACGCCGGTGATTAGGCCCTTCTTGTCCGGGAACCATTGCATACCGACCGCAATGGGCACCACATAACCGAGCCCGATGCCCGCACCGCCCAGGAGTCCGACGCCGATCAGGGTCGGCCAGAAACTCTCTCCGCCCATAACACCGGCAAGCAGATAACCGGCACCCAGCATGATGCCGCCGGCAGCCGTCAGCTTGCGGGGACCGAATACGTAGAGCTTACGCCCCGCATAGACCATCACCAGCGCAAAGGCCACCAGCCCTACTGTGAACGGCCACTGGGTATCGGATGTCGACCAACCTGAAACCTGCAACGGTTTCGCAAATACTGACCAGGCATAGATCGCGCCGAGAGAAAGCTGTATTAACAGCGCTCCAAATATCACCCACATTCCGTGATTACTTTTACTGCTCGACATCGTCTTTTGTTACCTTGATGAAAGCAGCGGATACTACTGGATCTATATAACGGTTCTGTGACAAAAACTTGAGTTGAGAAACAGAAGGTGATTAGTTACAAAGCTCAGCAGATCGGTAGGAGCGGCGCCCTCGCCGCGATCCAGGCTTGAACCGTGGCATCGCGGCGGGGCGCCGCTCCAGTAGGGAAGCTGTCTTTGCTTTCCCTGTTCACCAGCGGGTGAGTCAATTTGTGAACCCCGCTGAGCTTTGTATCCAATCACCATTGGATTTGGCCATTTCAGCTATAATTAGCACAGTAAGCTGATTGAATGCAGGGGGAATGGACAGATGAAGCTTTCAATGAATATCCGACTGTTTTTGGCTACCCTGATTCTGCTGGTACCAACGCTGGGCCATGCAGCCATAATCAGCTTCGACGGATTTACGCCTGGCTCTACCTTCGGTATGGGAACAGTGCTTTCAGAGGCCGGATTCGACTTCACTCAGGTTGTGGGCGGCATCAGCGGCAGTCCACGGTTTGTTGATGTGGGCGGTGGAAATATTGGCATTGAGGATTCGATCGATGATGTGTATGGACAATGGATCGGATTCAGCCGGGACGACGGCGGTGATTTCACTTTCGATTCAGTCACCGGCCTGAACCGGATCACCGGTCTGACTCCAGTTGAGGGCATCTGGGTCAACGGGTATCTGGGTGGCGCTCTGGTGGCCCAGGACAAATTTTTACCAACCACTGACACCCCCACCTTGTTTGCCGCCAGCAACCTGCTGGGCCTGATTCTGGATGAGGTGAAGATTGCCCACAGCTATTATGTGCCTTTCAACGAGGATGTGGTTCTGACAGCAGTGCACTTGACCCAGATACCAGAGCCCGTAACCTGGCTGATCTTTACCGTCGGGCTGCTGGGATTGGCTCGAAGTAAAGAAAAACGGCTGTAAATTATGCCGTTTTGAAACGCTTGCAGCCAATGCCAGCCAGGCCAATACACATTGAAAGAGCGAAGATACTGGGTTCTGG
The DNA here is from genome assembly GCA_003660235.1 of bacterium endosymbiont of Escarpia laminata. Classification (GTDB taxonomy): domain Bacteria; phylum Pseudomonadota; class Gammaproteobacteria; order Chromatiales; family Chromatiaceae; genus QGON01. The sequence continues at coordinate 17,237 of QGON01000040.1, forward strand.
AATGCTGTGCGGCCCTTGGCTGAGCTGGAACCCGGTGACGCTTCAGTTTTATTTTTGACGATTTTTCCAAAAAAAACGTCCCCTTTTCACGCACCTGGAACTTGTCACCTTACTTTCAGCAACGGAACCATCCCCCTAAACTCCGGTCATATTCTAGAGTTGGCACTCCCCATCGGAGAGTGCTAATATCAAATTTGAGAAAAACACTGAGGTATTCAATGGGTAAGGAACTCGTGATTCCCATGTCGCTGCCCACCGGCAGCATCGACGCTTACATCAGCGCGGCTTATCGTCTGCCGATTCTGAGTGCGGAAGAGGAGCACAAGCTCGCTGTGCAACTGCGGGACAATAAAGACCTGGCGGCAGCCCGTTCGCTGGTCATGGCCCACGTACGCTTTGTGGTACGTATCGCACGCGGTTACTCCGGTTACGGCCTGGCCCTGCCCGACCTGGTGCAGGAAGGCACCGTGGGGCTGATGAAGGCGGTCAAACGCTTCGACCCTGACATGGGCGTGCGTCTGGTCTCTTTTGCAGTACATTGGATCAAGGCGGAGATCCACGAGTTCATCCTGAAAAACTGGCGCATCGTCAAGGTGGCTACCACCAAGGCCCAGCGTAAGTTGTTCTTCAATCTGCGCAGCTCCAAAAAGCGTCTTGGCTGGTTCTCCCAAGAGGAAGTCGAGGGTGTGGCGAAAGATCTGGGCGTAAAGCCGGAGACCGTACTGGAGATGGAGTCCCGTCTGTATGGACAGGATATCGCCTTCGATGGTCCTGGTAGCGATGACGAGGATGGCCTGGTAGCCACCCCCGCCGGCTACCTGCGGGATATGAGTCTGGAGCCCGCCTCCAGGGTTGAGGCCGTAGACAACGAAGATCACATGAAACAGCAGCTGCTCGCCGCCCTAGGTGACCTCGACGAACGCAGCCGCGCCATTCTTGAGACACGTTGGTTGGGCGAGAAGAAGGCCACCCTGCACGAATTGGCTGACCGTTTCGGCGTCTCTGCCGAGCGTATCCGTCAGATAGAGAAGAGCGCCATGGGCAAGCTGAAGGGCGTGCTTGCCGCCTGATCGATCACTGTTGTAGAGACGGCATTTTGCCGTCTCTATTGACAGCTACGCTTACAACTTCCGCTCAGCTCCGTGGCCGCAACACACCTGTCAAGACACTCTCCCACAGCTTCCGCAGTCGGCCGCTCCATGTAAGGTATCTCTCCCAGACAGGGTGCAGGCATCCAGCTACAGAGGGTTTCAAGGTTTTCCCGCTGCGCATCCATATCCGGATCGATATGGTTGCCCACCCATCCTGCCAAACGCAGGCCAGAGCCCAAAATACTCTCTTCCGTGAGCAGGGTGTGGTTGATACAGCCCAGCTTCAGCCCTACCACCAGGATCACCGGCAGATCGAGCAGCCGCACCAGATCGGGCAGGGTGACACCGTGACCCAACGGCACCCGCCAGCCGCCCACACCCTCCACAATGACCCGGTCAGCCTGAGTAGACAGTTCGACATAATCAGCTTGAATCTTCCTCAGACTGATCGGTCTCCCTTCCGACTTTGCTGCCAGATGAGGTGCGATAAACGCTTCATAGGCGAAGGGATTGACCTTTTCGTAGGGCAGTTGGATATCGGATTGGGCCTGAATTCTGAGCGCATCGTCGTTGCGCAGCCCTTCCGGGGTCGGGTCTGCACCTGCGGCCACCGGCTTCAAACCCACTACGCTGAGTCCCTCCGTCTGCAGCCGATGCATCAGTCCCAGAGTCACCTCCGTCTTGCCGCAACCTGTGTCGGTACCGGTGATAAAAAAACCTTTATTGAAATTCATAGACTCTGTTTCAAGATATCGAGAGGAATGGAGGTCACCCCATCCTGGGTGCGCTGCTGGGGCGCCCATGCCAATCCGTAAACCACCTCGTAACTGGCGGGCAATCGCCCATCGTTGCGAAAAACCTCATAGGCGGTGAACATTGCCTGTAGCCGACCCTTGCCGGTCAGTCCCTGTTGCCGCCCACGGGTGACATTATGCGCGCCCAACGCCTTGAGATCACGCATCAGTCCCGGCACATCCTCGTAAGTCAGCTGCATACGATCCACATCCACCACCGGATCGGAGAAACCCGCCCGCAACATAACGTCGCCGATGTCGTGCATATCGGGAAAAGGGCTGACATGGGGATAACCATCCACCTCGGCCCAGCTCTGGCGCAGCTCTTTGAGGGTATCCGGACCAAAGGTGGAGAACATCAGCAGGCCATTGGGACGCAATACCCGCAGGAACTCGCTGAAGGTCTGCTCCAGATTGTTGCACCACTGCAAGGCAGCATTGGAGAAGAGCAGATCCACACTCTGATCCGCCAGCGGCAACTGCTCCGCATCGGCGCAGAGACAGCGTGGACGCCTGAACAGGGAACCCCGTTTACGCGTCCGCTGCAGCATCGGCAGGGCAAAATCCAGCGCCAGGATGCGTGCCTTCCTGTACTGCTTGGCAAGTGCAGCAGTGGCCTCCCCGGTACCTGCCCCCACATCCAGCACCACGGACGGTTGATGGCGGATATAACTCAGGCGTTCGAGCATCCGCCGGGCGGTCTCCCGCTGCAATACCGCCACCTCATCATAACTGGCGGCAGAGCGTTCAAAGGCCCGGCGGGCCTGACGCTTGTCGATATGAGCGACGGGCTTACTGCTCACTGCTTCTCTCCAAAAAGGTTTCTATCAGCGCCAACGTCTCATCCTGATGGGAGAGAAAAGGCGCATGGGCCGCAGCGGAAATTCTATGCACTTCCGCCTGGGGCAACATAGCCAGCAACAGATCTGCGGCGGCGGCCGGAACCAGCGTATCCCGCTCGCCATAGAGCCAGAGTGTCGGCATCTGCAGAGCAGCCAGATCCTCTCGCAGATCAACATTTTTCAGCAGCGACAATCCTGTCTCCAGGGCTGTAGGTTGCGGCTCAGGCTTCTCCATCAGACGGACCTTGAGGGCGCGCAATGTGGTGCGGGCCTCATCACTGCCACGCACCTGCAGGGCGAGAAAACGCTCCAGCGTCTTGCGATGATCCTGCTTCAGGGATGTGGCAAACTGTTCGAGGGTCTTGTCTGCCATGGCATGGGGCCAGCTTTGCCCCTGCACAAACCGTGGGGTTCCCGCCAGGGAGATCAACCTCTGCACCCGTTCCGGCTGATCCAGCGCAACCTGCAGCGCAACCTGCGCCCCGAGAGACCAACCGATCCAGACCGCTCGCGCCGGGGCCACTGCAAGACAGGCATCCGCCCACTCCCTGAGACTGCGCTCACCGGCGAAGGGACTGTCACCATGTCCCGGCAGATCAATTAGGATCACTCGCCGATTTTCGGCCAGACGTTCGGCAACACCGCCCCAGACCGCCGAGTTCATGCCCCAACCGTGCAGCAACACCAGCGATCCCCCCCGACCAAGGGTTTCCAGGCTGAGTTTCATCTGTCCACTTCCGGCAGTTCCGCCAACACTTCCAGCAGCCGTTCCAACTGGGCATCACTATGGCTTGCACTGAGGGTGATACGCAGCCGCGCACTGCCCTCCGGCACAGTGGGGGGACGAATGGCGGAGACCAGAATCCCCTGCGCCTCCAGATGGCGGCTCCAGGTCAACGCCCGACCAGCGCTACCCGCCACGATTGGCTGGATTGGTGTCTCCGATGCCACCAGGGAGAGACCAAATCCCGCCACCTGCCCCCTGAAACGGGTGATCAACTTTTGCAGACGTTCGCGACGCCAGGACTCCTCCTGCGCAATCTGCAGACTGACCAGCGTCGCTTCGGCCAGGGCCGGTGGGGTGGCAGTCGTATAGACATAAGAACGCGCCTGCTGAATCAAGGTCTCGATCAGGACCTCGCTGCCTGCGACAAAAGCGCCAAATGTCCCCAGCGCCTTGCCGAGAGTACCCATCAGGATCGGCACCTCCTTTTCACTCAGGCCAAAGTGGCTGGTGCAGCCGCCTCCGGTTTCACCCAGCACACCGAGGCCGTGGGCATCGTCCACCATCAGCCAGGCGTTATTTTGCGCAGCCAGCCGGGCCAAGTCCGGTAGGGGCGCAAGATCGCCATCCATGCTGAAGATGCCATCGGTGACGATCAAACGCCGTCCCTCCCCCTCCGCCCTCAACTGCCGTTCCAGGCTGCTGGCATCGGCATGCTGATAGCGTTTCATCCTGGCTCTGGAAAGCACTCCGGCATCCACCAGTGAGGCGTGATTGAGCCGGTCTTCGAAAAGCAGATCGCCGCGTCCCAAAAGGGCGGATACCACACCGAGATTGGCCATATAACCGGTGGAGAAGAGCAGCGCCCTGGGCCGTCCGGTAAAGACCGCCAGCGCCTCTTCCAGCGCCTCATGGGCACGACTGTGACCGCTGATCAGATGTGCTGAGCCACTGCCCACACCATAACGCCCGGCGCCCTGCTGCAACGCCCGGATCACCTCTGGATGGTTGGCCAGCCCAAGGTAATCGTTGCTGCAGAAAGAGAGCATCGGACGGCCATCCACCAGTAACTCAGGCTGCTGCGGACCATCGACCGTCCGCCGGGCGCGATAGAGATCGTCCCGGCGGCGTTGGTTCAGGTTTTGTTGGAGAGTAATAAACATAGGCGAAAGGTTAAAGGTCAAAGGCGGCCGTGCCATTGGATGGGCCGCACTTTGTAGCCAGGATGCCCGATCCGCTACGCTTGATCGGGCCTACACTTTTCCTGGTAACAATAACCACGATGAAGCTCAGTCGCCCTTTAACCTTTCGCCTATCCCAACCCCGCCTTCCTGCAAGGCGTCTTCGCAGCCTTCACTTCTGACTCAACGACCTGTTCCATCTGCATACCCAGGCGGTCAAACAGGATCCGGTCGCTGTTTGTTTCCGGGTTGTCGGTAGTGAGTAAGCGCTCACCATAGAAGACGGAGTTGGCCCCGGCGAGAAAACAGAGCGCCTGCATCTCATCGCTCATTTCATTGCGTCCGGCGGAGAGCCGCACATAGGATACCGGCATCAAGATACGCGCTACCGCGATGGTGCGGATGAACTCAAACGGGTCCAGCGCATCGGTACCGAAAAGCGGCGTACCCTCTACCTGTACCAGCAGATTGATCGGCACCGATTCCGGGTGTTTCTTGAGGTTGCACAACTCTCGCAACATGCTCGCCCGGTCACGGCGGGACTCGCCCATACCCAGGATGCCGCCGGAACAGATATTGATGTCGGCGTTGCGAACATGGGCCAGCGTTTCGAGCCGGTCCTCGAAGGTGCGGGTGGTGATGACGTTGCCGTAGAACTCCGGCGAGGTATCCAGGTTGTGGTTGTAGTAGTCGAGTCCCGCCTCATGCAGTTTGACTGCCTGGGGTTGTGTCAGCATGCCCAGGGTCAGACAGGTCTCCATGCCGAGATCATGCACCGCCTGCACCATTTCGATGACCCGCGCCAGGTTTTTGTCTGTAGGATTGCGCCAGGCCGCGCCCATGCAGAAACGGCTGGCACCCTTGGCCTTGGCCGCTTCCGCCGCCTCAACCACCTCGTCCAGGGGCAGCAGCTTCTCTTTCTCCAGGTCGGTGCTGTGTTTCGCACTCTGCGAACAGTAGCCGCAATCCTCCGAGCAGGCGCCGGTCTTGATGCTGAGCAGACTGCTCACCTGCACCTGATTGGGGTCGAAGTGGGCACGATGGGTGCTCTGCGCACGGAACAGCAGATCGTTGAAGGGCAGATTCAGCAACGCTTCGATCTCGTCGAGGCGCCAGTCATGGCGTAGAATGGTTTCGTTCATGGCGATCTTTGCGGGTTGACCAAATCCCGCAATAGTAAGGATCGAGCGCCCCCTGTCAACCAAGGATGGTTATGAAGGTTTACAACTGGATAGATTTTGCACTAAACAGGCTCTACGCCTCCCGCTGCCGTCTCTGTGGAGACCAAGGGGCGCCGGGGCGGGATCTCTGCCCTGACTGCAAAAAGGATCTCTCTCACAACGCGCACTGCTGCAGGATCTGCGCCATCCCCCTGCCCCCCGCCGCACCTGAAAACACCTTATGCGGATCATGCGGCCACCGACAACCCAACTTTGAGCAGTGTCTTGCCGCCTTGGTCTATGATCAGGAGGCAGGCCAATTGGTCAGTGGCCTGAAATTCCGCAACCAGCTCGGCAACGCCCGGCTGTTGGGGAATCTGCTCTGCAACTACCTGGAGACAAGAATCGATGAAAAACCGGACTTTATCCTGCCGGTGCCCCTGCATCGAAGCCGTCTGAAAACACGCGGCTATAACCAGGCGCTGGAGATCGCCAGACCAGTGGGACGCCGATTCGGCATCCCTCTCCGGCCGAAAGTCTGTGTCAGGAATCGGGCCACGGAGGCACAGGTGGACCTGGACAAGGGCGACCGGGGGAAAAATATACGCGGCGCCTTCAGCGTAAAAAAGCCGGTGACAGGTTGCAGGATCGCACTGCTCGACGATGTGGTCACTACCGGCAATACCGTCTCTGAACTGACCCGGGTTTTACGGCAGGCCGGAGCGGCCAGGGTGGATGTTTGGGCAGTGGCGCGGACGCCTTAGCGCTTGGGTCTAATTCATCACAGCTGGTTGCGAAACGTCGGCGGGGCGCCGCTCCTACAACCACCAGCTTGCGACTGGGTTATTTATTCGTATCAGCGCTACTGATTGCCGATCGGCAGCTTGAATCGCTCACCCATGTGCTCAAGTACCACTCCATCCGTCAGAATCTCCGACAGTAACGGACCTGCGGCCAGATAGTCTCCTTCCCGGTACTTCTCCAGGTTGATCAACACGTAACGACGTTTGGGCTGGTCATTGTAACTATGCACATCGATATTGAGCTCTGGCAGATTATCCACAAATCCCGGCGGCAGCTCGCTGATCGATTTTGGTGGGCTCTGGAGTACAGGGGCCGGAGATTCCTTAACAACTGGCGTCGTGAACGAGGGAGATTCCGGTTCAGGTGGCTGGATTTTCAGTTTCTGCGCAGTGGCCACCTGTGGCTGTAGAGGCACAGGCTTTTGCGGCTGCGGAGCAGAGAACGCCGGTGCCTCCGGTCTGGCAGGCTGCATGTCGGGTACCAACGCCGGACCAGACACCATCTGCTGCGGATCCTCCTGTCCCAAATAGAGACCCAACAGCAACATGCCCAAGCCCAGGAATACCAGCGCCGCGATACCGAACCATCGGGATTGCCCCAAATCCTGCTGGGTGTTGACTGCACCGAGCCGGGGCACCTGACCAATCCGATGCTGGCGCTCCGCTTTTTTCAGGGCATCGAGAATCAGCGACATTTAGCCTTCGCCCCCTTCACTGGTTACAACAGCTCTCAGGGTTGGAGTGTCGACTGTGAGCTGCACATTGTTCAGGGTAATCATGGTCTGCTGCCCTGCAACACCGTCTGAGGACAACCCATGTTTGGACTGGAAGCGTTTCAGTTGCTGCCGCAACTCCGCATTGAATGCATCCCGGCCGATCACGACTGGGGGTTCCAAACCCTCGGCTTTGGCAAGCTGCCCCCTCAGCCAAGTGACAGGGACACCTGTCGAACCCGGCCCCACCAAGGCTGATTTTGTTCTTGGGCGCCACAGAACCACATAATCACCAGGCCAGAGGGGAGCGATGTCTACCCGTTTCAGCCGCCGGTCACCCTCACCGTAATCCACCGTTAAGTTCTCCCCCTGCATGGATTTGAGAAGGATATAACGTTGCCGGTAACCCAATTTTAACTTGAGCAGCAGCGGCCTGTTGATGCGCTCCAGATCCTCCCAGCCACCAACACCGGTGAGACAACGCAAACCCAATGGCGGCGCCTCTTTGCAGGCGGTCTCTGATGAGAGCAGCCTGATACGTTTGCCCCACAACTCAAACAGTCGCAAATGCACCGCCCGTTTGCTGTCGGCCACATGTGCGATCTGCCCCTCCAGATCAACCTTCAGAACCGCTTCAGGCAGGGTGTCGATTACTTCAGGTACGAGAGGGACTGTTACGGCCGATGCAGATTCCGGCTGCGACAGCACCGAGACGACTTTCGCTCCAGACTCAGGCGGAATCACAGGAGAGACTTCCGGTTCCGGGGAGGGCAGAGGCAATTCGTGCTCTACCTTGGCAGGCCGCTCCAGCACCTCCGCAACCACCTCACCCGACTCCGGCACTGAGTCTGTAAATAGTGGCATCAGAAACCAGGCGATGGCCGTAGTGGAGAACACGATCAGCAGGACGGGCATGAGACGGCGGAGTTTTCCCAACACCATGCTGGAGCCTCTGACCTCTCTGGCCGCACGCCAAACCAACCTGGGGCCAGCCCGCTTGGCGCCAGTGGTAAAGATCGCCAACAGGGTCCGCTCGCAGAGGGTGTTGATGACTCGCGGCACCCCCTTGGACAGGTGATACACCAGGCGCAACGCTGACGAGGTAAAGAGATCTTCACGGGTTCCCGATACGGTAAGCCGGTGCCGGATATAGCGGACAGTCTCCCGGCGGGATAACGGAGAGAGGTGATAGCGTGCTGTAATGCGCTGGGCAACCTGGCGCATATCCTTGCGTGACAGCAGCTGCTGCAACTCCGGCTGACCCACCAGAATAATACGCAGCAACTTATGTTGCGCAGTCTCCAGATTTGTCAGCATGCGGACCTGTTCAAGTACCCTGGGACTCAGGTTCTGCGCCTCGTCCACCACCAGGACCGTATTACGCCCGGCCGCATGCGTCTTCAACAGATGGTGGCTCAGATTATCGGTCAGTTGCTTGAGGGAGTATGGGGGACCCACATATTGAATACCCAGCTCGTCGCAGATAGCCGCCATGAAAGCGCGACGCGAAAGTCGGGGATTGAAGATCAGGGCGATATCGACGTTTTCGAGATTCTGCTCCAACAGACTGCGCACCAGCATGGTCTTGCCGGTACCGACTTCACCGGTCAGCTGCACGAAGCCGCCATTCGGCCCGGTTCCGTAGATCAGGTGAGCCAGACTCTCCTCATGCCCACGACTCAGATAGAGATAGCGGGGGTCAGGCGTAATGGAAAAGGGATTTTCCTGAAACCCGAAATCGCTAAACTGCATGGCTCAATCGCAATCCTCTTCCAGGTTTTGCGCTTTGGCCAGTTTGTCAGCCAACTCCAGCCATTGGATTGCCACAGTCTCATTGAGTGCGACGCCCTCACCGGAGATATACATCTGTCCCAGGTTCGCGGCCGCCTGATAGGAGCCGTTTCCTGCTGCCTGCTTCAGCCACTCCACTCCCCGCGAATCACTCTTTCTCACCCCCTGTCCGTAGAGATAGAGCATGCCGAGGTAGTACTGAGCATCCACCACGCCTTCCTCCGCCAGGTCTCTGAAGGACGTGTAGGCACTTTTGTAGTCACCCGCTTCAAACGAGGTCATTGCCGCTTCATAGGCATCACTCCCCGCAACGGAGAGAAAAGGCGTCATGAGCAGAAACAGCAGCGTAACGCCGCGAATAATATTTTTCGCCATCAAATTCATCGACTATCGATTCTCTCCCGGCTGCCAACGATCCCATACAACAAGGAAACATAACACCTCTCAGCCACAGGTGCATAGAGAAGCCATGCTTTTGTACTAATAGTAGTAAATGGGTGCAGGATGCTTGTCGATTTTTTTAGCCGCGACAATGGACGAAATCACGGCTAAAACCATCAGCTCAGATTAACGACAGCTACTTTTCAGCCAGCTGTGGTACTTCCAGTGTTGGTGTCAAAACCGGCGTGTATACCGGGTAATAGGAAGGGTAGTAGCCATAGTGGTAGGGATAGTAGCCATAATTTCTATATCCATACCAAGGCCGGTACCAATTGCGCCCCCAGCCTGAACCAGAGAAGCCAAAGGAGAAACCGAAGCCACCCCATCCATTGCCGCCCCACCAGGCATCTGCGGTGGATACCGGTAGTGCCACAAGTGCTGCCACTGCTGTTGCAGTCAGGAATTTGCGCATTGTCTTCATAATAAAACCTCCTGCGACATACTGCTGTCACTTTTTCCCGTCCACACTTAAACCGTACACCTTCTATGGAAAAACACATTGAGGTACGTCACCTATATTAGAGAATGCTTATAGAAATAACCTATAGGTTCTTCCGTCTGGAGCGCTGGACTAATGACTGCTTTCTTCCAAGGGTGACGCCCGGACTTTTCATGGATACACTGCGCCGACAACGATTCACACCACAATTTGAGGATTTTCCTATGAAATTCATACCCTGCCAGGGCGGAGACAACTGCACAGAAGGCGGCACCCACTGCCAGGGCTGCGGGCGCAGCCATGAAGAGATCGCCGAGACCAAAAAACTGATCGATGCACTGGTGCAATTTACACAAAAGATGGATTTTGAGAATGTCGAAGAGTTCACCAGCTTCGTCGCTGCCAGGGCCGCAGGAAAGTACCGCATGCAGCAAGGCGGCGGTATGGGTTTCGGCCTCAACATCCTGCCCGGCAGCTGACGGATAGCCACTTCGGGAACCAACACGGTTCCCGGCAGTCACATTTCAAACAGGCCAATACGCGAAGAAAAACCATGATGAAGCCCTTTGCCCTCTCTCTCCTCCTCATCTTCACCACAACCTTTGCGCTGGCGGCTCAACCGCTGGTCACACCGGAATGGGTGCATAACAATCGCGAGAGGAGCGGGGTCGTAATCCTCGACCTGCAGAACGCCAAGGCCTATCAGCGATACCACGTTCCCGGCGCGGTGAACTCCAGCTACGGTGACTGGCGGCGCGAGTCGGTGAAAAAGATACCCCAGATCATGACGCCTCCCGCGCAACTGGAGAAGCTGATCGGCCGTCTGGGTATAGACAATGATACCCACGTCGTACTGGTCACCACCGGGAACGGCGCTGGAGACATGGCGAGCGCCACACGAGTCTACTGGACCTTCAAGGCACTGGGGCACGATCAGGTCTCCATCCTCGACGGGGGGCTGATCAACTATGCACAGAAGCGGGCCTACCCGCTACAGAACGGTCGCAACCAAGCTGAGCCGAAGGACTTCAAGGTCAACCTCAGGGCCGACTACATCCCCGACGCCCAAGGGGTAAAAGCGGCCCTCGAAAAGGGGGCGATGGCGGTGGACAACCGCAGCCGCGCCGAATACATGGGCATCTACTCCGGCAGCGGCAAGGAACGTCCAGGCAGTCTGCCAAAAGCTGTCAATATCTCCTACGACTGGCTGACCGCCAATGGCGGCGCAACATTCCATAACATCGACAACCTGAAAAAGATCTATGCCGCCAATCAGGTGCCGCTGAGCGGCCCACAGATCAACTATTGTCATACAGGCCATCGCGCCGCCCTTGGCTGGTTCGTTTCCCACGAACTCTTGGGCAACAAGCAGGCCCGTCTTTACGATGGATCGACCGCCGAATGGGCGCTTGACCACGCCCTGCCCATGGAACAGAAAGTCCAATTAAAACATTGAGGACCAGACCATGCGCGCCTATCTATCAAAACTCCTTATCACACTATTGTTAATGAGTCTGACTCAAAGCGTCCTGGCCAACGACCGCACCGCACCGGAGTGGGATATCTCCGAATGGATCAACGGTGATGGCACCACCCTGGCCGCACTCAAGGGCAAGGTGGTGGTGATCGACTTTTTCCAACTCTGGTGCCCTGGCTGCAACAGCTTCTCGGTACCGTTGATGGCCAGATGGGAGCAGCAGTTTGCCGACGAGATCGCAGCGGGCAATCTGGTGATGCTGAGTATCCACACCGTGTTTGAAGGGCACGACTACCAGAATCCGAAAAAGCTGCGCGCCTATCTCAAACAGAAAAAGATCCAACACCTGGTAGGAGTCGATCGGCACGTTGACGACGATGAAATCCCGGAAACCATGAAACGATACCGCACCCGCGGCACACCGGAGATGGCCATCATCGACAAGGAGGGTCGTATCCGTTTCCAGCGATTCGGCAGTTTTGATCCGGCAAGCGGCGCGCAACTGATCAACAAGTTGCTGGCAGGGGATCCCGGGTAACCCATGATAAAGCGACTCATCCCAACCCTGCTGCTCTGGCTCTCACTCGGCAGCACGGCTTTTGCTACAACACACGCCAGCTACACGGTCACGAGGCCTATGGAAATCGATCAACAACTCAAAGCCGCTTACGAGACCAAGGGAGAGGCTTACAAACCCCGCACCGAACACTTAAACCCAGACGGCTCACCCATCTATATCAACCGCCTGATTCTGGAAGACTCCCCCTATCTGCTGCAACATGCGCATAATCCGGTGGATTGGCATGCCTGGGGGGAAGAGGCCTTTGAAAAGGCAGAACGTGAGAACAAGCCGATCTTTCTCTCCATCGGCTACTCCACCTGCCACTGGTGCCACGTCATGGAGCGGGAGAGTTTCGAGAACCTCCAGCTGGCCAAAATACTGAATGAGCATTTCGTGGCCATCAAGGTGGACCGGGAGAGCCATCCCGACGTAGACGAGGTCTACATGACCGCCGTGATGCTGATGACCGGCCATGGTGGCTGGCCGATGTCGAGCTTTCTCACCCCGGAGGGCAAACCCTTCTATGGCGGCACCTATTTTCCACCCAACCAGTTCGGACAGCTGCTCTCACAGATTCAGCAGGTCTGGCGCGACAAAAAGGCCAGCGTCCTCGATCAGGCAGATCGAGTGGCTGAAGCAGTAAAAACAGCCAACAACCACAAGGGCACAGCCAAGGCACTCGATAAGACCGCTATCGCCGCTGCACTCAAGACGATGATCAGCAGTTTTGATGAACTGCAGGGCGGCTTCAGCGTGGCTCCAAAATTCCCCCACGAACCCTGGTTATTGCTGCTGTTGCAACAGGCGGAACGCAGTAACGATTCAGCGGCGCTGGAGGCGGCGGAGGTCACCCTCGATGCGATGGCCCGGGGGGGAATCTACGACCAGGTGGGGGGCGGTTTTCACCGCTACTCCACAGATAACGAATGGCTGGTGCCGCACTTCGAAAAGATGCTCTACAACCAGGCTCATCTCGCTCGCGCCTACCTGCATGCATGGCGGCTCACCGGCAAGGAGAAATACCGTCGCGTGGTCACCCAGACTCTCGATTACGTCATGCGAGAGATGACCTCACCCAACGGCGGTTTCTACTCAGCCACCGACGCCGACAGTGAGGGTGAAGAGGGGGCCTTCTTCATCTGGACACCCGCCCAGATTCGTGACGCCTTGGCGCCGGAAGATGCCGACCTGGCAATCGATCTCTATAACATCACAGACAGTGGCAACTTCGAAGGAAAGAATATCCTCCATCTGCTGTCAGACCTGGAGAGTTATGCCGAAACAAACAAGATGGATCTTGCCGCCCTGCAGATGCGGGTCGATCATATCAATACAGTATTGCGCAAGGTACGCGAAGGCCGGGAACATCCGTTAAGGGACGACAAAGAAGTCACCGCCTGGAACGGCATGATGATCACCGCCTTTGCACAGGCCGCCGACCTTCTTGCTTCAAAGACTTACCGGAAGGCCGCAGAACATGCGGGTGAGTTTATCTGGCAGCAAAATCGAAAAGCTGCCGGCAAACTTTGGCGGGTACACCTCAATGGACAATCCTCGGTTGCCGCGGCACAGGAGGATTACGCCTATCTGGCTGAAGCACTGCTTTATCTCTACGATCTGAGCGGAGACAAAAAGTGGCTGCAACGGGCGCAGGAGATCGCAGATGCCATGGTCGGCCGGTTCAGCGACAAACAGAACGGCGGCTTCTATATGAATGAAGAGGACAGCAACTTCAGCGCAATGGGACGCCCAAAGGACAGCGGCACCGACAGCGCCATCCCATCCGGGAGTTCAGTGGCCCTTAAGTCGCTACAGATGCTCTGGGTGCGCACCGGCAAGCTGGACTATCGCACTCACGCCAATAACCTGATCGGCAGTTTCGCCAGCGCCATTGAACGGCATCCCAACGGCTACACTTACATGTTGAGCGCCATCGATGATCTACAGCATGGGGAGTTGAGCGCCCGCCGATATGCCGCACAAGGCGGTATCCGCCTCATGGGCAAGACCAAGATACTCAAGAGAGACAAACAGCTGTTAACCATCACCATCACCATTCCTGAGGGCTGGCATCTCAATGCCAACCAGCCCTTGAGCAGAAATTTGATCGCCACTGAGGTCAACCTGGCCGACAGCAGCGGACAATGGAGCATGGGCCCCGTCACCTACCCTGAACCCTCGTTACAACAGCTGGCTTTTCAAAGTGATCCGCTCTCCGTTTATGCAGGAGTGATTACACTACAGGCGATGCTGACACCCACAGCTGACACGGCTGCACTCAAGACAGCATCCATCGATGTAAAATTACAGGCCTGCAGCAACGAGGTCTGCCTGCCGCCGGAGACACTGCAACTCCATATTCCCATCCTTCCTTCAATCTGAGTGGTGTCCCGGATTTATTAAGGGGAACTCCCCCCACGGGCTGTAGCTTCATCGCGTAGTTTCCCCTATGTTACAGCCGCACACCATTGGTTAGACTCTGGCACGATTATGAACATGCAATCAGTGATTAAATTTTTCGCTCTGGCCACCTTTCTCTCACTGTCGCTGAATCTCAGCGCACGCGACTCGGCTGCACGCTCAGGGCAAACCGGGAAAGGGATTGATCAGTCTTGGAGCTATAGTGGAGAAACGGCTCCGGAAAAATGGAGTACTCTCTCCAGCACATTCAGCGCGTGTGGAGCAGGCCAAGCGCAATCACCAGTGGATATCCAGGGCACCATAGAATCCGAGCACCTGCCACTCTCTTTTTTCTACCGCACCAGCATCCTGTCAATCCGACGCTCTAGCCACGGCATTTCACTGGATATGGAAAGCGGTGGATTCATGAAGATGGAGGGAGAACGTTTTCAGTTGCGCAGTATTGATCTGCATATACCAGGCGAACATACTTATCTGGGCAGGGCTGCGGACATGGAGATTCAGCTCAACCATATCGACAGTAATGGCGATCCGGTGATACTCGCGATTCCGGTAAACGCGGGCAGGCGCAACAACCTGATGGTCAAGCGAATCGCCCGCCACCTGCCACAGGAAAATGGTGGCCGAAGATACAGTCGCCAGATCGGCATCAACGCAATCTTTCTGCTGCCAACCAATCGAAGTCATGTACTCTACAATGGGTCACTGACGACACCTCCCTGTAAAGAATCTGCTCGCTGGATCGTCTTCAAAAACCCGATCGAGATACCCAAGCAGCTGCTGCGAAAATTTATCGATGCCATCGGCTACAATGCCCGTCCTGTACAACCTCTGAATGGGCGTATGATCTGGACGAGCATTCATTAGTTCTACTTTGTCAGATTCCATCAGGTAACTTCTCAAAAACCCGTGGCAAGCAGTAAATAATTACAAAAAGCACTTGACAGGATTTTGGGGCAAAAAACTAAAAATCCTGTCATGGCACAACTCTGGTTTGGAAACTGTCATGGCTGATCTTGTAGCGCGCACTATGCCATTTTCATTCTTATTTCGTACAGGCTTGAGGAATGCTTTTTTTATCTCCTTAAAATGACTCCTGCGAAGTCAAATTTGAGTTTCAAAACCGGTGGTAGAATAAGGCTTATTCAGTGATTACTTTAAAAGTCCGTGAAAAAGCTGCCTCCTCTACCCGACATTCCAGAACAAGATCAAACGCCTGTTGTTAAGGCGTTACTCGGTCTGGTTGAGCAGTTAATTGAACGTGTGCAGCAACAGGATGAAGAAATAGCCTTGCTTAAAGATGAAGTCAATATTCTTAAGGGTGAGAAAAAACGGCCCGTCTTTAAAGGTAGCAAACTGGACAAAAACACCGAACCCGATACCTCATCAGAATCACCCCCTAAAAAACGTCCAGGGTCTCGCAAAAAGAAAAAGACCCAGAAGCTGGTGATTCATGAAGATAAAGTGATTAAGCCTGATGTGCCCGTTCCACCGGGTTCACGATTTAAAGGCTATCGAGATTTTGTTGTGCAGGACTTGAATATTGGTACGCAT
>QGON01000039.1 GCA_003660235.1 bacterium endosymbiont of Escarpia laminata
ACTACTGGCCTGGAGCACTGGTTCATCAAAATAGCTCCGCAGCCCCAAACCGGATAGTTATTTTTTTCCGCGGCCCTAAAGCCTCATCATATAGCGATTCTGCCCATTGGGTGTGGTAATCATATTTGTGTCTGAGGTATCTTTTGGAAGCGTTTGCAAAACGTTTAGCATGGAGTGATTTTTGAGCTTTCTTCAGTTTGACGCCGTCAACTTTGATTGCCTGCCATAATTGCCTCCATACGGATCTTCCACGTGCTCCAGAACCATAGCGATGACAATTGTTCTTCTCTCATATGCTGAAGGTTCACTGAAACTTAGTCAGTGTTACCGATATGTGCTGGTTCAGTGCGGCCACCTTATTCCACATACCTGCATTTTCCACTAGGTATGGATTCGTGTAAGGCGCCACTGGATCATCATATCCGGAGAGACCAACCTCCACCTCTATAGCGCCATCCACCAAGGACGGAGCGGTATCCAGATAATTGCTAAACCCAATAGTCTGTACAATGGTTTGCACACCATCTGTTGCTGATATATCACGAGAAAAAATACACTCGCTCATCTTGGTCTCGGCATCTGCCAAATGCAGTAACTCCTGAGCACCTCTTTGCAGGCAATAATTACCCATATGCGCTCTCAACGAAAGGGTTCCCTGAAATCCTGCTGCAGTCAGATGCTCCAGTACCTGTGAAAGCCAGGAAACCCGCTTGTCACCAAAGGGGACGTGATTATATGCAAATGCACCCTCACGGTTCATCGCCCACTCCAGCGCACGCACAAGTGCTTTATTATCCTGTGCATTCTCCATATTCAATGGCAATACCTGCTGAGAAGCAAGACTCTCTTGCCTGGCAGTCAACTGCTCAAGCATGTTCACCTGATCGGCAAGTCTCCCTCGCTCCTGTTCAAGCGCAGACAGTTGACTGGCATATTTTATCTGCTTCAGATTGCTCTCTTTGCCGATGGTCCAATAGAGCAGTGCGCCGAAAAACAGCAGCAGTACCAACAAGCCTCCATTCGAAAGTCGGCCAGCTTTTTTATCCAGCATGAGTCTGGCTTCCGATAATTTCCCCTCGACATCATCAAAACGCTGTAACAGGTTTTGCTGGGTCTCTTGCGAAGTGACCTGGAATTCCTGATTGATCAACCGATGCTGATGTGCCAGCATTCGCGCTATTCGCTTCCTTGTCTGATCATGGTTCCGGACTGACTCGGCGCTCTTGATCGACGCCTCCTTCCCTGTGCCGCCCTCAGAGACCTCATGCGTGGCGCTACTCTCTACATCGAAGTCTTCCACTTGGTCCAGGACTACCTCCGTGGACTCGTGCGCTGTGAGCAAATTGAGTTGCTCCATTGCGCTTTGCACCTCTTCTTTCCCCATCAGTTTTGGCAACACACCAACTGCGCCAAGGGCGCGTGCCTGGCTGACTGTCAGCCCCTCCTCTCGGGAGGTGTACATCATTACAGGAATTTTCGATGTTCGGGCATTCGACTTGAGCACTCTCAAGGTCTGGTAGCCATCCATCCCCGGCATTTCGAAATCCATGAAAATGGCATCGGGAAGTTTTTTCACCAGATAATCAACGGCGGTACCGGCAGATTCAACGCTGTCGATATCAACATCATACGTTATCAGCTTTTTTTTCAGGACTTCCCTGGCAGTGCGGGAATCGTCCACAATGAGAACGCATTTTCGGGTCATGGTCAGTCCGTGTAAAAAAAGACTATTTCCACGCAGAATAATGGCGCGGGCTGTCGAATAGCCCCCATTTTTGCACTGCAAACCTACAACTTATATGGGGAGTAATACCCAATGATTAGCTTGAACGAAGTTAGATGTGAGGTTCCGTAAGTTGGAATAAACGGGGATGAGTCCGATCATGGTGGCCTGCGCTGTCGTATTAATCCTCAATTTGATGTTTCATCTATCACCCATAGATAATAAAGCCAAATGCAGGCACGCGAACATGAATGGCTGATCCATTGTGCGCCTGTACCAAAACCTTCTGCCCCTGCTGCCCGGAATCGGTGGAGACCAGGCAGGTGAGTTTGCCGGACGCTTGATGGGTGGAGTGGTCAAGGGTAACCCAAACTTCCAAATCCTTGTCCGCAGTGTTGATGGCGCAGAGGCATTCGCTGCCTGCGAACATGCGTGACCAGGCCACGACCCATTTCAGTTGTTCAGCCACAAGTTCAGGGTAATAGAAGTACTCTCCATCCTGCGAAACCTGCCGCAGGTATTGACGGCCACGGCGTAGAGCGATGTGTCTTTTTCGGGTTTCACTCAGGCGTCGGATGAACTGATAGGTTTCATGGTTTTCTTTGAAGAAGTGCTTGCCGGTGCTCTGAAACGAACCGAAGGGACCACCAAACATGCACTCCCTCAGAAAGGCATCACTGTAGTCGTCCTGGTCTTTGCGCGGATCGGAGCCATTGAAGTTTTGCTCGGTGCCGTAGTAGATGCAAGGGATTCCCGCAGTAGTGAGATTCAATCCCAGCGCCAGGGGAAGGTAACGGTAACTCTCCGGGTGGTCACCACAGAAGCGATACTTATGCTTGGTGCCCACCTGATCGTGGTCATCGAACATGGTGACGATATGCTTCGCGTACCATTGGTGCGTGTGTTTGTCGTCCAGAAGGCTGTTGCGGAACAGGTCGAAGTAGCCTTCATGTTCGTCGGTATCAGGGTTGCCCGGACTGCGGTAGCCTTTGGCCAGGTATTCCAGTTTGTCCGGGATGTCGTTTATGCCCAAGGCGGCATCAATGCCGGTGGTGTTGACCAGATTCACTGCGTGTCCACGCCCTCCAGTGATCTCTCCGATGATGTAGAAGTTCTCCTTGCCGAGGGACTGGGCGAACTCGTGGATGACGTTGGCGAAGTAACGCACAGCGCCTGGTTCCATGTGTTTTACGGTATCCAGCCGGAAGCCGTCGATATCGGCATAAGCAATCCAGAACTGGTAGACCTTGCAGAGTTGTTCCAGTGTTGGAGAGTGGTGAAATTCCCGGATACGACGCTGTACGTCCCAGGCGATTGCCGGATCTTTGTTGGCCCGGCCATGATTAAGCTCCTTCAGGCTGAAGAAGTCGCCGTCCAGGTACTCAGGGTAAGCATCCCAATTCCGGATTTGTCCCTGCGCAGCCCAGCTTTCAGGGGAGTGGAATTCGCTGGGCCAGACGGCGCTGTCCGGCCAGGCGTCGGGATGGGTTTCCAGATGCCAGAATGGGACATTGCCGGGATCGCCCTGCCTTTTTCGGTAACCCTGAACCGGCCAGCGTCTCCCCTGGTGATAGAAATAGGTATGATTATCCCGGTAGGCAAAGACATCCCCTGCATGATTGAGGATGATGTCGAGAATCACCCGGATACCGGTCTCATGGGCTGCCGCCACGAACGTTTTTAGTTGCTCGCGGGTTCCATAGTGGGGATCCACGTCGAGAAAGTTCTGAATGCCGTAGCCGTGGTAGTCGTCACTGCCCGTTACCTGCTTGAATACCGGACTCAGCCAGACTGCGCTGATGCCGAGGCGCTTGAGATAACCCAGCTTGTCCTTCAGGCCGGAGATGGAACCACCACACCAGCCGCGACCATCCTGAAACCATTGATCCCAATCGGCCCTGAAAGCATCATGTTGGAGATTGAAAAGCGGTGTGGAGCGATTGTCGTCCGGGGTTACCGGATCTCCCTCGATGTCGGAGAAGTTCCCGAACTCCTTTCCGTCGGAGAAGCGGTCAATAAAGAGGAAATAGAGTAGCTCATCCTCCCAGGCGGCGGGAGAGGGGTAGTAATTGCGTTTGTTGGCAAGGTCGGCAAGATCGATCTCCGCCAGGCTCTGTTCCACCTGAGACTGAATAGGCATAGTCGGATACCTCCATGTTGACAGGATAGACTATCCCTATGCCGGCTGAAGTGCCATCACATCAGGAATACAGTTTGTGCCTTTTTTGTTTTAGGATTTGACCTCCTTGGTTCCCAGGTCCTAATCTGAAATGCCGCTTCAGAGGGTTTGAGCGGTACTCTCCTCCGGCCTTTCGTCACCAAGCCCCGGGAGCGGGTAAGGATGCCCCGCGCTTGCTCAATTAGGATCCATGAGGTTGATCGCCTATATTTTTTGGTAATACCCGTTGACTATGGGAAAAAGCTATATATAATCTGAGGCACCTGAAAGTACGTCTTATATTTATGTTTATGCACGCTTTTTCGATGACAGTCTTTACTACCTCGTCCTGTTTTTCATAAGTAATAGCAAAGCTTCCAGTTAAACGGCCTGTCAAAAGGCTTCAGTTACTCTTGATTTAATAGGATATGATTATGTCTACTACCACCGGTACCGTTAAATGGTTCAACGAATCTAAAGGTTTTGGTTTTATCGAGCAGGAATCCGGCCCCGATGTGTTCGCACACTTCAGCGCCATCACCGGCTCGGGTTTCAAAACCCTGGTTGAAGGCCAGAAGGTCGAGTTCACTGTTACCCAGGGCCAGAAAGGTCCCCAGGCAGAGAACATCGTACCGCTCTAAGTTTTTGAGCCGCGATTTGGTACTGCATTGAACGCAATGCAGGCCTCATCCCCTTTTGGGGTTTGAGGACTAGAAAAGGCAGGGCCTGAGGGTTCTGCCTTTTTTATTGCCTGAAGGTGTGGGTCGCATTGAGCCTGTCGATATCCCTTAAATGAGTGCTGGCAGGTCATAGGATTAAGTGCTAAAAGTAGAATAGTTCCTTATTCCGGCATCCTGGATGCCTGGTTCATGATTACTGAAAGGAGTCAGGTAAATGCCGCTTGAGTTGGGTGATCTCCGCCTCTATATGGGGCCGCAAGAACTGGGCGGCCCGGATGATCTAGAATCTCCCATAGTGGGGTTTATCGAGCAGGCACAAAAAAAGCTCGATGTGGCCATTCAGGAGCTTGAGTCTGAACCGATAGCCCGGGCTTTGGTGAGCGCAGCGCAAAATGGGGTTAGCGTCAGGCTGGTACTCGAGGGGGACTATCTCATCGAGCGCGAAGATCTTGATGACGTGTTTGTCCGCTGTGGTAAAAAAGAGCAGCATCGTTCGATGCTAAACGCCCTGCATCGCGCAGGAATCAATGCAAAACTCGACTATAACCCCAGGATATTCCATCAGAAATTTATAGTTCGGGATCGTAGTGCTGTACTCACAGGCTCCACCAACTTCACCCCTACCGGCACCCAAAAAAACCTGAATCATCTTGTTACTATCCAGGATGAGAAAGTCGCCAGGGAGTATGCCGTCGAATTCCGTGAGATCTGGAGTGGTGCCTTTGGGAAACGTCACTTCAAAAGCCGTAAAGCGCCGAAGGAGACCGATGTGTCGGGTGTCAGGGTCAAGGTCCTCTTTGCCCCCGACCACGCTCCCGAAATGGAGATCATGAAGCAGATGCTGAAGGCGCGAGAGCGGATCGATTTTGCGATTTTTACCTTCTCCAAGTCCTCCGGTATTGATGATGCCATGATTGCACGCCGGTTGGGGGGGATTCCGATCAGAGGCGTCTTTGATGCAGGGCAGGGCAATCAGCGCTGGGCTGCGAGCAAGGGACTTGCCGAGAGTGGTGCCGAAGTCTATCTGGCGCGAAAGGGGCGGGGTTGGAGTCCCGGGCGACTCGGAAAGCTCCACCACAAGCTGATGGTTATCGATGACAGCGTTATCATTGCCGGAAGCTTTAACTACACGAAACCCGCAAATACACTTAACGATGAGAATGTTATTATCATCGGTGATTTAGAGGAAGGCAGGGCGGCATCACGTGACGCTCAAGCCAGTTTGTGCCGCTATGCCAGAAAGGAGATCGACCGTATTATTGACAAGCATGGACACAAACTGACAGGTGGATAGTTTGTCTGGATGACTCTTCTGAAACCTTCCGAACAGGTGAAATATGAGAGTATTGCTTCTTAACCTGAATCATTCGCTGCCAGCCATGGAGAGCGAAGCGAAGGCTGGTAGTCCCCGGTAGCCGCGAGGCCGCACTGCTTACCCGGCGTGCCTTGCGCCAGAGGGGAAGCAAAGTAGGCATCCGAGCGCGGCGTCCAGTCATCGGGAGCTGGCAACGGAGCGGCAACGAGCTTGCGAGGTTGTCGCGTAGTGCCAGTGACCGGGACGGCCGGGGCACAAACAGGTTGTCGAAGGCCGAGTCGATTTTGGGGACTGGGATGTCCCAAAATCTATCACGAGGTCGAAGACTCACTTGAATAATGGTATTTTAAAGTCGGTTGATTTTTCTCCATTTAGCTAAACTATCCGTATGAAAGAACAGAAAGAGGAAAGTACCAGCCCTGCGCTGTTTCATCCCGATACACCGGATCAGGCAGGTGAGTTTTTTCGCTTGGCCATCCCTCTGCTCGCCAAACATCAGCTTCCCATAAACCCTGTCAACTTCTCCCTCTTCTACAACTATATGGCGGGTAGAGATGCCCGTTTGAAGGAGAAGCTCGACAGCTTTCTGGAGGGTCAGGGAGATTGGTCACAAGAGGGTGCGGATAAACTCTTCCGGCGTTTCCTCTACAGTTGTGATGAAGTAGTCCTGGACGATCTAAGAGAGGAACTGCTTGCCATTGTCGCCCAGACTATCGGTGTGCTGGTGGACATTGCAGGCAAAGCCGCTGTCTCAAATGAAAAACTCGAACGGTACATCAACTGTTTAGCCGAGAGTCAGAAGGCTGAAGATGTGCTTGCGGTCGTGACTAACATCATGTCGGATACTCGTGTTCTCGCGATGGAGAGCAAACGGTTGGAGAGCCAATTGACGACCTCTTCCGATGAGATGGATAAACTCAAGAATGAGTTGGAGTCTGCCAAGCAAGAGGCATACGTCGACGTACTGACGGGTGTCCTTAACCGTCGGGGTTTTGATCACACACTGGATCATCTGATTGTTGATGCAGAGCGTCGGCATGCAGCTAACTTTTCGCTGATACTGGTGGATCTGGATCAGTTCAAGGAGATCAATGATACACATGGGCATCTCGTGGGCGACAAGGTACTGAGCGCAATTGGGAAACTTCTGGAAACACATACCAAGGGGATTGATAGCAGCGCCCGTATTGGGGGAGATGAGTTTGCCCTACTGCTCCCGGAAACGAGTATTTCCAGCGCCTTTAGCCTGGCGGAAAATCTACGGAAAAATATCAAGAAGCTGGTTCTTAAGCGCCCGAGCACTGGTGAGACGCTGGTTGATGTCTCTGCCTCATTGGGTGTTGCTGCATTCAGGTTGGGGGAATCCGCTAATGACTTTCTTAGTCGGTGCGATAAATCCATGTATCGGGCGAAGAAGCTTGGGAAGGGTAGGGTGGTTCTGGCCGACTAGAGATTTTTCCCAAATCGGCAGAGAAACTCATGCGGTTTTCGTGTTACCAGAAGGTTGATAACTTCATGATTAATAAAATATTTTTTTCGCATATGTGCCTGTAAGCTTCATTTGTCCGGTCGGTAAAGTTGACAGGTCAATTTTTTTGCTAATCCGTACGCAAAAAACTACAATCAGAACGTTAGTCTACTGTTTGAGTGGGCTGTTTTACTAACATTACAGAGGTTCTTCAAATGTCTGAACAGCAAACAGGCACCGTTAAATGGTTCAATGATGAGAAGGGTTACGGATTTATCCAAAGGGAAAATGGTGCCGATCTCTTCGTTCATTTCCGCTCAATCGTAGGGACTGGTCGCCGGACCCTGGCGGAAGGACAGTCAGTTCAGTTCACCGTAGGTGAAGGGAAAAAAGGCCCCCAGGCAGAAGACGTAACGCCGCTGTAATTTATTACACCACAGCCTTTTGGAAGACCGGTCAGGTCAACCCTGGCCGGTCTTCTCTACAACTCAACACAACCCACCAACGGGATATTGCCTCGCCGGTATCTCTCTTTCGTCTCGAAACTGCCTCAACCTCTTCTACCCGATCGTCTCGCCACGTCCTATATGCAACGGGGCTATCGAGAAGTTGCCTGACAAGCATCTGAGTGAATCACGGTTTGCTCCGTTAGATCGAAACCTTCAGGTCTTTTCGACGCCTCTCCGGCGGTTTCACGCACCAGTTTGGGGACCATATACCCCGGCAGGCGGGATAACAGGCCACTGTATAACGCGCGGATACGCTCCTGCTCGACTTCAAAATGGGCGGCTCCCTCCACACGATCCAGCAGATGCAGATAATAGGGCATGACCCCCGCCTCGAACAGGCGTTCACTGAGTTCCACCAATGCCGCTGTCTGATCATTGACGCCACGCAGCAACACGCTTTGGTTCAGTAGAAGTACGCCGGCCTTCTGCAATGCCTTCAACTTCCCGGTCACTCTGTTGGAGAGTTCGCGAGGGTGGTTGGCGTGTATCACCAGAACAGATTTGAGACGATTTTCCCGCAGATGGGCGAGTAGTTCAGGGGTGATGCGTTCCGGAAGGACGACCGGTAGACGGCTGTGCAGACGCAGGCGCTGCAGATGGGGGATTTCGCTGAGTTGCTGCATCCACCGGCCAAGTTTTTCATCACTCAGCATCAACGGGTCGCCACCGCTGAGAATGACCTCGTTGATTGTGGGATGTTCGCCTAGATAGGCGAGCAGCGTTTCCCACTGGCGAGGCGTGGCACTGCCGTTTTCATAGGGATAGTGGCGCCGAAAACAGTAGCGGCAGTGTATGGCGCAGGCGCCGGTGGTGATGAGCAGCGCGCGTCCATGGTATTTGTGCAGCAGTCCGGGAACCGCATGGGCCTCCAGGTCGCCGACGGGATTGCGGGAGAAGCCCTGCGCATGCACCGACTCATCCTGAAGTGGCAGGACCTGACGCAGGAGAGGATCCTCTGGATCGCCTCTCCTCATCAGGGCCGCAAAGCCTCTGGGCACACGCATGCTGAATTCGGAGCTGAATTCCACTGAAATGCTGTCTCGTTCGATTCCGAGGTAGTCCAGCAGCGCCGTCGGCTGGGTGAATGCCTCGCTGAGCGCCTGCTGCCAAAGAGGAGTCTGCAAAGTTAACCCACTCTCAGGTATGATATGCGCCGCAATCGATATGTTTCGTGAGGAAGTCATGGCAAGTTACAGCACCAGCGAGTTTAAGGGCGGTCTGAAGATCATGATGGACGGGGATCCCTGCTCCATCATTGAGAACGAATTTGTTAAACCAGGCAAAGGCCAGGCCTTCAGCCGGGTAAAGATCCGCAACCTGAAGACTGGCAGGGTGCTGGAGAAGACCTTCAAATCCGGCGAGTCGGTGGAAGCGGCTGATGTCATGGAGGTTGACCTGCAGTATCTCTATGCTGATGGCGAATTCTGGCACTTTATGGATCCCGAGACCTTCGAGCAAGTCAGTGCCGACGAAAAAGCCGTTGGCGATACCATAAAGTGGATGAAGGCACAGGATCTCTGCACCATTACCCTTTGGAACGGTTCCCCCATCATCGTTGCGCCACCTAACTTCGTGGTGCTGACTGTTACAGATACCGACCCGGGGCTCAAGGGGGATACCTCCGGCAGTGGCGGCAAACCGGCGACCCTTGAGAGTGGTGCCGTGGTTCGGGTGCCGCTTTTTGTCCAGATCGGCGAGATGATCAAGGTCGATACTCGCACCGGCGAGTATGTTTCCCGCGTCAAGGAAGGTTGACCTCCAGCGATCCGGCATATACGGATTGGCGCCCCGCCGCCACGCAGGAGATGCTGCGGGCGCGGGCGGGGCTGCTGGCGGATATCCGGTCATTTTTCAGGCAGGCCGGGGTCTTGGAGGTCGAAACCCCCGTCTGCTCCCGCTTTGGGGTGACCGACCCCTCCATAGAGAGTTTCACCACCCGTTACACCGGTCCCGGTGCGGCACGCGGGGAGACCCTCTATCTCCACACTTCTCCGGAATTCCCCATGAAACGCCTGCTGGCAGCAGGCAGCGGGCCTATCTATCAGATCTGCAAGGTATTCCGGGGAGGGGAGCTCGGTACCCGGCATAATCCGGAGTTTACCCTGCTCGAGTGGTATCGGCCGGGGTTTGACCACCTGGGTCTGATGGATGAGGTGGCGTCCCTGGTGAATGCCCTACTGCCATCCACCCTGCCGGTGGAACGGGTGAGCTACGGGGAAGTTTTTCAGCGCTATCTTGGGATCGATCCGCACGTTGCTTCGGCTGAAAGCTTGCGCCAATGCGCCATCGGTACTGGCATCTCCGGTGCGGAAACCCTGTCTCTGGATAGTGCGGATGCCTGGCTCGACCTGCTGCTGACCCAGCGTATCGAGCCCCACCTTGGCAGGGAGCGGTTGAGCTTTCTATTCGACTATCCGGCGAGTCAGGCGGCATTGGCAAAGGTGCGTCCGGGTGCGCCGTCCGTAGCTGAGCGTTTCGAGCTCTATCTGGAGGGGATTGAGATCGCCAACGGCTTCCATGAACTGACCGATGCCCAAGAGCAGCAGTGCAGATTCGAGCAGGAGAATGTGATCCGTGAAGAGAGGGGCTTGCCGACAGTGCCGATGGACAGAAATTTACTATCCGGTCTGGCATCCGGGATGCCCGAATGTGCCGGTGTTGCTCTGGGCATAGACCGGCTCTTGATGCGGGTAATGGATGTGGCGTCTATCGAAGAGGTGTTGGCGTTTCCCTATCTGCGTGCCTGATACCAATCGGACGCCTGATCCGCTAGGCTTGATCAGGCCTACGTTGCGTTGCGCAGTTTAGTGCTCCTTCAATGTGATAATTACGGATTCATCCAGGATGTAGGGTGCGCTGTGCGCACCATGATTACGGCTTGCTTTGGTGCGCATGGCGCACCCTACACATCCTGCACGGCGTAACCCGGCAATCAATAATAGACCGAGAGATAGAGCCGCATCACATTGGCGGAGAGTTCGTAAAGCGGTTCCCGTCCGACTGCTTCCGACTGGCTGATATCACGGAAATCCCGGTAGTTGAAATAGAGATAGTTGTAAGCGAGATTGAGGCTGGCGCTGTCCACCATCTTCCAGCTCTCCCTGTGTAGTTTGTAACTCACGCCGAAGCCGACCGAGTGGCTGGAGTAACTGCTCAGCTCCTTGTCTCGCGCCAGGTAGTTCTGTGCCTGAACCCGCGGGAAGAGGTCGCTGTAGAAATCTGCGGCGTTCTGAGTGTAATAGCGGTAGCTGAGATCGAAGGTCCAGTCGTCTCCCAGGGGGTGAGTGTAGCTGAGTTCGGTATTGTGGGCTGTGATACCCCAAGTGTCGGAGAAATAACGATACTCCCCTGAGAGCGCCGCGCGGTATGGCAGATGGTAGCGCAGGCGGGCCGAGAGTGCGTTGCTGGTACGGGTCCGGGGGTAGACTTCGGATTCGAAGCTGTAACCTGTCGGACTGGATGCATCCAGATAACGCACCGAGCGGTAGGGGTTGTTGAGAAAACCCTCGTCAGCGATGGTCTCCCAGGAGAGGGCGAACAGGGTGTTGGCGGTGACCACCTGACTCAGGGCGAGAGTGAAGCTGTTGCGCGTCACCTCGTCGCTGAAGTCAGCGTCACCGTTGCGTCTTACTTCATCACTGCCCCGGCTGTAACCCAGGGTAACGTTGGTGAGGTCTCCGAACAGGTCCTGGCCGATGCTGAAATGGATCGTATCGGCGCTGTAGTCACTCTCCTCGCTGCTGGTGTAGCCGAGGTTCATCTGCGAGTTGCCATACAGATAGTCCACCGATGCGCTGGTTTCAGTGCGATTTTCGGTGTAGGGGCTGGCGGTGGTCACCACGTCAATAGAGGCGCTGGAGATGGCGTCGACATAGTAGTTGGCAGAGGCTGACAGGCTCTCGCCGAACTGCTTGCGTACCAGGATGGAGGGGCCGCTGACTGTCACCCCCCCACCGTCGTAGAGGTGGTACATGGCATCCGCCCGTTCCTCTGGCAGTTGTGCCGCCAGTACCGGCAAGGCAGCGGCGAAGCTGCCGATCAGCAGCAGTCGGTTGGTTCGCTTGATCTCAGTTACAGCCACAGCCGCCTCCCTGACCACCTTCGGCGCCGCGTGCTGCCTCTCGTGCCTGATAGACATGGTGCAGGTAGCTGTCTGCCACCGGATTGCGACTGAAGCTCATGATCGGATCGGCCAGCTTTGCCCGTTCGTAGGGTTTGACCCAGGGTTCCACGGCGCAACCGGCCAGAGACGTCAGCACCAGAAGCACCGCAGAGAGGGTGATCGCTTGCATGGCCTACTCCTTCACCAGTTGCCGAATCTGCTCCTGATAGGTTTGCTCGTAACCGGGCCGAAAACCTTGATGCAGGAATCGTTGATTACCATCCCGGTCGATCAGCAGGGTGGTCGGCATGGCGGATACGGCATAGCGTTTGCTGACCTGGTTGTCGCTGTCCAACAGGATTGGAAAGCTCACCCCCAGCTCCTTGGCCAGCTTGCGTACCTTGGTATCATCCTGCTCCACATTGATCCCCAGCAGGGTAAACCCGAGCGGCTGGTAGCGTTGATAGAGCTCTTCAAGCAGCGGCATCTCCTGTCTGCAGGGGCCGCACCAGCTGGCCCAGAAATTGATCATCACCACTTCTCCGCGCAGTTCGCTGAGACGCAGGTTCTCGCCGCTCAGACTCTTCAGGGTGAAGTCGGGGGCCAGCTGAGAGGCCGCCCACAGTGGTGTGAAATGCAGGGATAGCATTAGCACCAGGACGGTCAATATTGGGTGTTGTTTGGCAGTGTTTATCATTACTTAAGGCTCCTGATTTCAAAAGAACAGGCTCAGGCCACCGCTCAACTCGATGTTGTGGGTGGTTTTACCCTCCCCCAGCAGGTCGCTGTCGAAGAGGTGGTCTCGCACGTCAAGGCGCAGGGCGAAGACATCGGTGAGCAGAAAACGGTAACCCAGGCCAAGGTTGATGCTGAAATGGTCATCGCCGGCAAAGGTGGTGTTGCCGGCGCCGCCGATCAGATAGAGGTGGGTGTTGAAGGCTCTACCCTTGCCGATAAAAACCTCTCCAGGTAACAGGTTGTAACCCAAAGAGAGGTTGTAGTAGGTGAAATCGCGTTCGCTGTCGGTGAGCAACTGCGCGCTACCGCTCAACAGTTCATAGCTGGTCTTGCTGGCACGGGAGTAGCCTGCATCCGCCTGCAGGAAAAAATCTTCGCTGAGGTGGTAGTCGAGACGTGCGCCGTAGACCGGGTTGGTGCCAAAGTCCTCGATGCTGAGTGCGCCGGCAAACAGGCTGATCTCGAAGTCTTCGGTATCGATCTCAGGCTCGACGATCTCGCGCCGACCGAGGTCGGGCAGAATCACCGGCTCCTTGCCGCTCTCCATCCCCCCGGCTGCTGACAGGGATGGCCAGGGTAGCAGCGCTAGCAGCAGCCAGAAGCCGACAGATTGTCTGATCGGTCGGCTTTTCAGAAGAAGAAAGCGATGCCTAATTTCCATTCCGAGTACTCCTCGTTGTCGTCCCGACTGGTGAACACCAGTCGATTTTTATATTCACCGCGCAGCATGAAACGGCGTCCCAGGTAGAGGCGCGCCCCGAGTCCCACGTTGGCGGTCTGGTCAGTGCGGTCCTCGCTCTGCACCAGAGTGCTGCGTGGTCGCGTGTGGATGACACCGGTGCCGATGGTGAAGAAGGGCGAGATTCTCCACTCAGGAAAGGGCTGGGCAACAAGATTTATGTCTGCCATCAGTTGGCTTGAGACGTTCCCCAGGGCGTGGGAGAAGGCGAGCTCGGCACTGAGATTCTGTGACAGGGCG
The DNA here is from genome assembly GCA_003660235.1 of bacterium endosymbiont of Escarpia laminata. Lineage (GTDB taxonomy): Bacteria > Pseudomonadota > Gammaproteobacteria > Chromatiales > Chromatiaceae > QGON01. The sequence goes on from QGON01000039.1 coordinate 13,673, forward strand.
AAGCCGCCGTATGCGCTGAGCAGGGCGGCGCCTTCAAAATATCCGCCCAGCAGGCCCGCCTCCCAGCGGCGTCGGCTGAAGTCGTCCAGTCGAGGTGCATCCAGGCGCAGTGGCTCGCCCTGGTGGTCGAGGTTTCCACTGAGCTGATCCAGATGGACCCAACCCTCAACGCCTCTGTGGGTACGCAGCTTGAACCAGTCGGTGCGGCGCTTGAGGATCTCCACCCGCTCGCCCCGCCCCACGGCATGAATAGTGGGAAAGGCGCGTCCGGGGCCGGTCTGCAACTCAATGTAGGGTGCGCTGACCTCCACCTCCCGGTAACGCTCTTCCGCTGCCGCAAGCGGACTCAACAGCCAGAGCGGAAGCAGGTAGATCAGGAATAAGCGAGGGCGGGCAGAGGCCATCGGGTTCAATCTTCGACGGGAATGTCGAAGGGGTTGTTCCAATACTGGGCGCCGATGTCGAGCCACTCGGACAACAGCCGCAGTTCGGCCGGGCTCAGATAACCTTCGTGGGAGCCGCCCACTGTGAAGCGGTCAAAAAAATAGCTGGCCTGTGAGGAACCGGCCCGCATCGAGGGACCTGGGGCGCGTACCGGCACCATTATCGGGATCGGCAGGCCGTCGGCGTCAAGGATAAGATTGCCGTCTGCGTCGGTTTCGAACAGGAGATTGCCATCGCCGTCGGTGTCCTGTACCAGTTGGTCCAACAACAGACCGTTGATGATCTCCTGCACATTGTCGGAAAAGAGCAGTTCCCGGTAGGCCTTGAAATGGTCGGATTGAGCGTCCGAAGGACCGTCACTCAGGTCGAGCTGACCGGCGGAAACCTGCAGGGCGCCGTTTTCGTCGATGGTTCCATGGCACAGGTTGCAGCGGCGATCTTCGATCAGCTGGCCGTTTTCGTCCAGCAGCGGACGTGGGACATTCCAGAGAGGATGGATATGTTGTTCATAGTGGATCACCGTGCGGCAAAGGCGGGACCAGTTCTGCTGACAGGATTCGGTGGTGGGAGCCGGTGCGTTCACGTCGGCGTAGCGATAGCTGAAGGCGGGGTCCTTTGCCCGCACAGCGGGGTCGGTCCAATGATCTTCAAACAGCAGATCGACGTTGGGACTGAGGGCGGCACAGTCACTCTGGCAGCTGATGCGGCCGCGGGCCTGGGCCATGGTCTCGCCCTGGTTGGCCCAGATCGCCGGATCGCTGTTGGGAAAGGGCAGGCCGTCACCCAGGGCGCCGACGTTGACTGCCACCGGCAGGGCATCCTTGCGGCCATGAGGTACGGTGTCTGCCGGGTCGTGACAGCCGTGGCACGTGAGTGTTTCGCCGGGACGCAGGTGCAGCCAGTGGTCGTGGCGATCACCGATCCGCCGCCCGTCCCGGTCGAGCAGGCTGAAGCTGAAGGGAGTGTCGGCCGGAACCTTGATATTCACCGAGCCGTCGGGTTCGATGGGGGCGTAACCGAGGATCTCGCGCATTCCCAGGCTGCGGTTGCGGCCGAAGGCGCTGCCGGGTATATCCAACAGATCGTCGGGAGGGAGTGCCACCGGTTTGAACAGACGCAGGAAACGCAGGGGGCGCTGGTCGGCTGTGGTCAACGCCGGATCCGCCAGACTGACAAGGTCGGGAACGGCAGTGTCCTGGCCGTCCAGATCGTAAACGCTGCGGATCTGCAGCAGTCCCACGCCCTCTTCCGCCAGCAGAATATCGGGGATATTGTCAAAGATTATGGCCGGGGCATTGCGCGCCTGTAACGCCACCACCTCTTCGTAGACTACCCCGTCGGTGGGGCTGAGCACCGGCATCTGGGTCGCCTCGGCCGGGTCATAGACGTAGATACCGTAAAGTGGGGGGGCTTCCACGGCGCGGGGGTCGGCAAGATTTTCCTCTGTGCAGGGCAGGGTGAGGTTCTCGATTCGCAGGCGGCACTGACTCCAGCTCAGCAGAAGCCGGTCTGTGCCGTCCCGGAGCGGAAAGGCGTCACGGTAGCGGCCGCCGGTGGAAGGGGCGCTATCGGTGCGCACCAGGTTTATCGTGGCCGGCGGCTGGGCTGTGCCCGGCAGGGTTTCGCCGCCGCTGAGCGGACGGTTGTGGTCGACGAAATTATCGATATCGATCCGCACCAGATCGCCGCCATCCAGATTGTTGAAGGGTCGCAACAGGGCCAGCAAGTCGCCATCAGGCAGTTCGCGGGGGCGCAGGAACTGCACCGCTGCGCCGTCAGTCCCCGTGTCGTGGCTGTCTGCACCATAGAGAAGCTGTAGATTAGTGCCGTCAGGATTCATCTGATAGAGGTCGATTGCCTCGTTTCCACTGCGTTCCCAGCGGCTAAACACCACCCGTCCGTCGCTCAACACTGTGGGGTCCAGGTCGTGACTCTGGTTGAAGGAGATCTGCTGGATGTCGCTGCCGTCCGCCTGCATCACATGCAGCACGAATATCGGTTCCTGGCCGGATTCGTTGATTGCGGCGTACTGCGGCTTGCCTTCGTCTAGCAGCAGCGCCTTGGCACTTTTCTGCCGGCTGGAACTGAACAGTATCCGGCCGTCCGGCAGGTAGTGGGGGGCGATGTCATGGCCCGCTTCTGCATGGGTATCGGAGATGATGACGCGGCGCAGACTATTGTCGGCTTGGTTGTACTCCCAGATGTTCCAGCTCGGCTGATCTGCTTCGTCCAGACCTTCGATCAGAGGCAGGCGAAGTGAGAACAGCAGTCGCTCGCCATCGTAGGAGACCTGCAGATCCCGAACGTCCCCCTCTCCACCAGTTAGCTGACGCGTGAGATTGCGCTCATCCGCACTGGGTGAAGCGCGCTCGCGCAGGTAGAGATCGGCGCCGGCATTGAAGGTGATCAGGCGGCGCATGTCCTCCTGTTCGATACCGGTGACAGGGCGTTTTACATAGGCAACCGGGTGGTCCACTACCACGGGATCTGCTGTCTGCTCAGCTCCACCGCAAGCAACCAATAAGATTGGAGCCAGGATGCCGGAAAGATATCGGCATGCCGTCGGATGTTTCTTAACAAAAGTAAACAAGAACATCAGTCGATGATTTCCATAATCCATTATTAAATAAAGAATTGGTCCGATCTGTTGGGCAGAAAAATGTCAAACGAAATGTTTTTCTGGATTGGTAACAAAGATTTGTCACTGCTTTGTTTCTAGCATTCGTCTCTTTTATTCGTGCTCAACCAAGTGAGTTCATTATGAATGGGAGAGCAGTATAAAAACTGCAAAGGTGGTCACATTGGGTGTGGTGGGATTTGTATCCAAGTCACAGAAACAACTCATCCATGCCTGCATTATTTAGTCAAGAGATATTTATCAGGTCTTATTCTGAAGATTAAGAGTGCTTCCGGCTATTGATACTAATAAACATCTACCAGTAAAAACATTGGGAAAATGGAAATATTAATTCGATAAGCAGAGCCTGTGTTAATCAAAAAATATCACCGTCCAAAGTAGTTGGCTTGAATAGTAAAAAACAGTTCCGTCTACTGCGAAGAATAAAATTTTTTGTCGTAAGGCAACCGATATATATACAAGGTAGGGATAAAAATGGGTCTACATATAAGGAGGGGATTGTCCGTCAGTGATGCGCTGATGCTGGGTTGTCTGGTTCTATTCCTCGTTATCTCCCACCCATTGTTGGCGGGTGCCAAGGAACAGGCCCGGCGGATGCACGATCGCATTGCGGGGGTGCCGCCGAGCCAGTTTGTGTTGGACCAAATGGAGGCGGAGATAAACATCAACGGCGATCCGGTAGCCGCGGCCTATATCGCCATGGAGAACCCGGCTTTTTACAATGTGACCCTGAAGAATTTTGCCGCTCCCTGGAGCAATGAGGAGCAGAGCGGTTTCGTCCCGCTCAACGATTATACCGCCACGGTGATCGGCATGGTGCGCGACGAAGTGCCCTTCAACCAGCTGTTGTCGGCGGATTTGCTCTATATCGGGGATCCGGCCCTGGGTCTGCCCGACTATTCCTCCGCAAACAATGATCACTACGAGGCGCTGGAGCAGCGCGGAATCGATCTCAAGGCTGGACTGGTGGCGACACAGCAGTCGGTGGTCGGTGGTTTGCCGGCCTCAGCCACAGCCGGCATCGTGACCACCCGGCAGGCGGCCCTGGCATTCTTTTCCGCCGGGACCAATAGATCCATGTACCGATTCACCCTGTTGAATCAGCTGTGTGTCGACCTGGAACAGATCAAGGATACCACCCGTTCCGCTGACCGCATCCGTCAGGATATTCCCCGCAGTCCAGGCGGCGACAGCCGGCTTTTTCTCAACAACTGCATCGGTTGCCACACCGGCATGGATCCACTGGTCCAGGCCTATGCCTACTACGACTTCGATGAAAGCGCAGGTCGCCTCGTCTATACACCGGGCGTGGTACAAGCCAAGTACCTGATCAATGCCGACAACTTCAAATATGGCTATGTGACGACGGACGATCGCTGGGACAACTACTGGCGTACGGGACCCAACGCCCTGCTTGGCTGGGATCCGGTTCTACCGGGTGCAGGCAACGGCGCCAAATCCATGGGTGTGGAACTGGCCAACAGCCAAGCATTCGCCGGCTGTCAGGCAAAAAAGGTCTTCAAGAGCGTCTGTCTGCGGGAGCCGGTGGACGCCGCCGATTTTGCCCAGGTCGAAACCATGAGCGCTTCCTTCAAGTCCGATAACTACAGCCTGAAACGGCTGTTCGCCGAGTCGGCGGTCTATTGCCGGGGTGATTGAGCAGTGCGGGTGGTCAGCGGAGATATGAGGCTAAAGATGATAGACGCTAAACAGAAAATGGCGTTGCTTGGCGGGTTATGGCTACTTGCCGCTGTGTCGTTGAGCGGCTGCATGGAGGGGGTCAGCACCAGCGAGATCCCGTCCACCAGTGCCCAGGAGGAGAGCAGCTACAAGGGACCGGCGGCGCGTACCAGTGATGTCCAGGCGTTTCGGATCAGTCTGTGGGAGAACCTGCGTTCCACCAGTCGTTGCGGTAACTGTCATGGTGAAACTGGTCAGGCACCCCTGTTTGCGCGCAACGACGATGTCAATCTGGCCTACAATGCGGCCAATTCGCTGGTCGATCTGGTCAGCCCCGGCGATTCACATCTGGTGACCAAGACAGGTGGTGGGCACAATTGCTGGCTTGCCAGTGACATTGCCTGCGCAGACACTATCACTGCCTATATCGAAGCCTGGGCCAACAGCAGCGGCATTGGTGGCGGCCGTCAGATCGAACTCAAGGCCCCGCCGATCAAGGAAGTGGGTGACTCGCGCATCCTGCCGGACGATTTCGGTCTCTTCTCCGTCACTGTCTATCCACTGCTCACCAGCCACTGTGCCGAGTGTCATAATGAAAATGCCGTCACCCCGGAGGCACCGTACTTTGCCGGTCCCGATGTGGCGGTGGCCTACGCGGCGGTGGCATCCAAACTCGATCTGAACCGGCCGGAGTCCTCGCGCCTGGTGGTCCGATTGCGCACTGAGTTTCACAACTGCTGGAGCGGCGAATGCCTGGCGGATGCGGATGACATGGAGGCCCAGGTGGTCGCCTTTGCCGACCAGGTACCGGTCTCTCAGGTGGATCCCGCGCTGGTGTTGAGCAAGGCCCTCAACCTGGCCGACGGGGTGATCGCCAGCGGCGGCAGCCGTCACGAGACAAATCAGATCGCCCTGTATGAATTCAAGACCGGTGGGGGTGATGTCGCCTACGATACCAGCGGCGTGGAGCCGGGACTCAATCTGACCCTCAGTGGTGAGGTGGCCTGGGTCGGTGGCTGGGGACTCGAATTCAGCGGCGGCAAGGCGCAGGGTTCCACTGGCGCCAGTAGCAAGCTGAATGAGCTGATTCAGGCCACTGGTGAATACACCCTCGAGGCTTGGGTGGTGCCGGCCAATGTGACTCAGGAGGGACCGGCTCGTATCGTCAGCTATTCCGGTGGCACAGATATCCGCAACTTCACCCTGGGCCAGACCCGCTATAACTACGACTTTCTGCAACGTTCCAACCAGACCGGAGCGAATGGTGAACCTGCCCTCTCCACCGCCGATGCAGATGAGCGCCTGCAGGCCACAGAGCAGCACGTGGTAGTTATCTTCGACCCGGTCAATGGCCGTAGCATCTACGTCAATGGCCGCTATACCGATGATCTCGACCCGGTTCCGGGTGGCAATCTGAACGATTGGGATGACACCTTCGCCCTGGTGCTGGGTAATGAGGTCTCGGGAAACCGTCCCTGGCAGGGCAAGATACGAATGCTGGCAATCCACAATCGCGCCCTGACGCCTGAACAGATCGACCGCAACCTGTCTGCCGGCGTGGGGGAGAAGTACTTCCTGCTGTTTAGCGTGAGTGAATTGGTGGGTTTGCCGGAGAGCTACATCCTGTTCGAAGTCACCCAGTACGATAGCTACAGCTATCTCTTCAACCAGCCCCGCTTCATCAGTTTGGATGCGGGCGTGCAACCCACGGGTCTCCCCCTCGCCGGTATGCGCCTCGGTATGAACGGTCGCGAGGTGGAAGTGGGCCAGGCCTATGACAATCTCGATCTCACCCTTGGCGGCAGCGCCTATTCAGCCGAACAGGGCCAACTGCTTTCGCCGCTTGGAACGGTGATCGCCAGTGAGTTGGGTGTGGCGGGGGATGAATTCTTCCTCAGTTTCGAGCAGCTTGGCAGTCAGAGTAACGTCTATACCGAGCCGCTGCCGCTGGCCCCACCACCCCCTGCCGATGGCGAGCCGCAATCGGTGATCGGTCTGCGCACTTTTGATGAGATCAACGCCAGCATGTCAGTGCTGACCGGTGTCAGTTCGACCCGCCCGGAAGTGAGCGCCACCTTCGAGAGTGTCAAACAGCAACTGCCGGCGATTGAGACCATCGGGGGCTTCCTCTCCGCCCATCAGGTGGCGGTGTCGCAGTTGGCGATCGAATACTGCAATGCTTTGGTGGACGACCCTGTCTTGCGCAGCGGCTACTTCCCCGGCTTCCCCTTCGACAGCGAGCCGCAGAGCGCCTTTACCGCCAGCCGTGACTTGATGCTCGATCCTTTGATAACGCGGATGCTGGGCGGAGGCCTGGCAGATCAGCCCAGTGAGACAAATGTGCGCGCTGAGTTGAATCAACTCACTGACCTGCTGATCGCCTGTGGTGCCGGTTGTGAACCGGGTCGCACCGCTACGGTGGTCAAAGCCAACTGCGCCGCACTGCTCGGCAGTGCAGTTTTGCTGTTGCAATAAGACGGATTAAAGCGATGAAACGACGAGTCAGAAACCTCTCCCCGGATGCGCCACTGCTCTACCCGGATCATCCGCGCCCCGTCACCCGGCGTGACTTCATCCGTCAGGGACTGGCTGCCGGGCTGGGGGCTGTGACCGCGCCCACACTGTTCGGCCTGTTTGCCAATCCACGCCAGGCCAGTGCGGCCCTCTCCAGTGATCTGGAGAGTCTGAAACAGTCCTGCGGCATTGCTGTTCAGGGGGCAGGCAAGATCCCCTTCATCTGTTTCGACCTGGCCGGTGGCGCCAATATCGCCGGTTCCAACGTGCTGGTGGGCGGACAGGGGGGGCAACTCGATTTCCTCACTACCGCCGGATATAGCCGCCTCGGCCTGCCAGGCGATATGATTCCGCCGCTGGCCAACCCCCAGTCGGCAACCGGTGATTTCACCAACAGTGACCTTGGGCTTGGCTTCCACTCCGACAGCGCCTTTCTGCGCGGTATCCTGGAGCGGGTCTCCCCTGCCACCGCCGCCAACATCAACGGTGCGGTGATCCCGGCGCGTTCCGACAACGATACCGGCAACAACCCCCACAACCCCATGTATGGCATCAACCGCGCAGGTGCCGACGGTGAGCTGTTGACCCTGATCGGTTCACGCAATTCCGAGTCGGGAGGCAATTCGGTGGCGCCATCGGGAATGATCGACCCCAGCCTGCGTCCCACCAAGGTCGATCGCCCCAGTGATGTCACCGGGCTGGTGGACACCGGCAAACTGGTAGGGCTGCTTAGCCAGGGGGATGCGGTGGCGGTGATGGAGTCGATCCAGCGCATCAGCGACATGCGGCTGGATCGGGTGGATACCCGTATCAGCAGTGACGCAGTGGTCAAGGAACTGGTGCGCTGCGGTTATGTGAAGAGTGCCGACCTGGTGGACCGTTACGGCGACCCCGCTGCTCTCAACCCCTCCCTCGATCCTGACATCATCGGGCCGATATTCAGCCAGGCGGAGTACGACGGAGAGAGTGAATTCCGTAAGACCGCTTCGGTGATGAAGCTGGTGCTCAACGGCTATGCAGGCGCCGGCACCATTACCATGGGTGGCTTTGACTATCACACCGGCAACCGGTCGGTGGGGGAGATCCGTGATCTGCGCGCCGGACGCTGCATGGGCGCCTGTCTGGAGTACGCAGCACGGCTCGGAGTACCGTTGATGCTCTATGTTTTCAGTGACGGTTCAGTGGCCAGTAACGGCGCGGTGGACAACTCCATCGAGGGGCGCGGGAAAGGGGTCTGGACCGGCGACAATGGTTCGACCGCAGCCTCCTGCTTCCTGGTCTACAATCCGGCGGGCCGTCCCGGATTGCTCGGCGCCACCCCGGAACAGCAGGCGCAGCACCAGCAGATCGGTTTCTTCCGCAGCGACGGTTCGGTGGAGACCAGTGCCGCACCCGCAGCCAACAACGTCAATCTGCTGGTGGAAACAGTGGTGCTCAACTACATGGCACTGCATGGTGAACAGGGTAGTTTCAGCGGACGGTTTCCCGGCCACGGACTGGGCAACGCGACGATGCTTGACCAGCTCACAGCCTTCCAACCCATCGTCAATGGAACTCTCTGATGAAAACCAGACTGCCGAAAATCCTCCGGTTGTTGGCCCTGTTACTGCTGTCCCTGTCCATTGTGGGCCAGTCTCAGGCAGACGAACCCGCCGATCTGCAGAGTCAGGTGCGGTCGCTGAAGAAGGCGGTGATGGCACTGAACCGGGATCTCTTTTTGTTGGAGGAAGAGCTGCTTTTTCCCGGCCACACCCAGGTCTCGGTCTTCCTCTCCCTCGACCTGGGTGAGTTCTTCACCCTTGACTCTGTGCAGTTGAAGATCGATGACAAGGCGTTGGCCAACCACTTCTATACCGAGCGGGAGCTGGCGGCGTTACGCCGTGGCGGGGTGCAGCGGCTCTTTCTCGGCAATTTGAAGAGCGGTGAGCATGAACTGGTCGCTTTTTTTACCGGTCTCGGCCCTGCCGGTCGTGACTATCGTCGCGCCACCAGCCTCAAGTTCACCAAGGGGGTCAGCCCCAAGTTGCTGGAGCTGCGGATCGTCGATTTGGAAGCCAGGCAGCAGCCGGAGTTTGACGTCCGGGAGTGGGAGTGAGCCAGGCAGGTCTCATCTTGCGACTGGGGGTTGGTCTGCTGGGGGCTTTGCTGAGCAGCGCGACGCTGGGTGGATCTGTAGCGGCCGGGACCGGGGTGCGCGATTTGCACTATGGCGAGGCACTGTTCCAGCTCTTCCAGCAGCGCAACTTCACTGCCATTACCCACCTGCAAATGGCCCAAGCCAAGGGGGCGATGACCGCCCAGGGTGATGAGCCGGAGCTGGTCCTGGGCGGGCTCTATCTCGCTTACGGTCTGTACGACGAGGCGGAACAGCTGTTCAAGCGGCTGCTGGAAAAGGCGGCAAAACCCGCAGTACGTGACCGGGCTTGGTTCCAGCTGGCGCGGCTGCATCAGCAGCAGGGTCGGCCTAAACGGGCGGCCGCAGCCTTCGCGCGCATCGGCGATGCTCTGCCCGATAATCTGCATGAACAGCAGCGCGAGCTGGCCGGTCTGATCGCAATGGCACAGGGTGACCACCCGCTCGCTGTACAGCGGCTGATGTCTCCAGATGGAACGCAAGCGTGGCAGGGTTTCCATCTCTTCAACCGGGCGCTGGCGCAGCTTGGTCAGGGCCGGGAGCAGGAGGGCCGCGACCTGCTTGATCAGCTGACCCGGCTCGACGCCGACGATGAGGAGCACCGCGCATTGCGTGACCGCGCGAATCTGCTGCATGGACAGTTATTGCTCGAAGCCGGGGAGAGTGCTGCGGCGCAGGAGCGACTGCAGCGAGTGCGGCTGCAGGGTCTCCACTCCAACCAGGCGCTGCTGGCGCTGGGTTGGGCATCCTTCCGCCAAGACCAGTTTGAAGAGGCGCTGACTCCCTGGATGGAGTTGGCGTTACGTGATCCGGACGACCCGGCAGTGCAGCAGGGGTTGCTGCTGGCCCCCCAGGCGTTGCAGCAGTTGGGGGCGGAAGCCGAGGCTCTCAAACGCTACCGCCAGGCGCTGCAATTTTACCAGACGGAGCTGACCGAGCTGGGCCTGTCGCTACAGGCAGTGGCCAAGGGTGTGCTGCTGCCGGACCTGTCGACGCTCGACGGGGGAGGTGAAACAGACGGATTGCTGTTGGCGGGCGGCCCGGATCAGCGCCGTCGTCTACAGGGACTGCTGGCAAAGCACCGCTTCCGGCAGGCCTACGACGACTATGTCGATATGGTTTTTCTCAGCGCCAATCTTCACCGCTGGTCCTCCACCATCGAGACCTACGACCACATGCTGGAGGTGCGGCAGACCGCCTATGCCGAGCAGTTGCCGAGGGCCGAGGCGGCGCTCACTGATGAGCGTTTGTATGACCTGCAGCAGCGCCGGGATGAGTTGGCTGAGATGCAAAAAAAGCTGGCTGACAGCAGTCGGCCACTGTGGTTGGCCAATGCCGAAGAGCAGGCCCAACTGGCCCGTATGCAGGCGATTGAAGCGCAAATGGATCAACTGGGTGACGCTGTTCAACTGGAGAGCAAACGCCAGCGGCTGAGGCTGATGAAGGGGATGCTGCACTGGCAGGTGGAGACCGACTTCAAACCCCGCCTGTGGCAGTTCAGCAAATTACTCCGTTCGGCGGGTGATGAGCTGGAGCGGAGCTGGCAACTGCGTGAAAGGTTACAAGGGGCGGTTGAGCAGGCGCCAGGTCGTTTCGAAGGTTTTTCGGGGCGAATTGAATCTCTGAAAGCCCGCATTGCAGAGCTGCAAGCTAGCGTGAATGTGACCCTGAAGGCACAGGCCGGGGCGCTGAATCGCCTGGCCAGCGAATCGCTGCAACAGCGCCGGCAAGGTCTCGAGGAACTACAGGTCCGGACTCGCTTCGCGCTGGCTCAGCTGCAGGACCGGGCCGCTGCCCGCAGTGAGGCGAGACCATGAAGGTCCTGACTCTGATGCTGCTCCTGCCTCTGCTGCAGGGGTGTGTCTCCTGGTTGCAGCGGCAGCCCGAGCCACCCACTCTGGCCAGTCTGCCAAGTAGAGAAAGCGAGGTGGAAGTGGCGCCGGTCAAGGCATTGACGCCGGAGAGGGTGATGGAGGACTACCGGGCACTGCTGCAGCAGCCGGCTCCCCCCGAGCTGACCCATGAAGCGACCCGGCGGTTGGCGGACCTGCAACTGGGGCAGGGTGAACGGCGGCTTGCAGGGGAGGCCCAAGGTTTGCCGGCAGAGGCTGTCTTCGACAGTGCGATCAAACTCTATCGGCAACTACTGGAGCAGAATGACGATATAGCCGGGCGTGACCGGCTCTACTATCAGCTGGCCCGGGCCGAGGTGCTGGTCGGCCGGCTGGAGGCATCGCAGCAGACCCTTGATCGTCTGGTGCGGGAACATCCGGAGAGTCTCTATTTCCAGGAGGCTCAGTTTCGACGGGGCGAGTGGTTGTTCACCCGTGCTGACTATGCCGCAGCCCAGCGAGCCTATGCCGCCTCTGTGGCTGCGGGTGGGGATTCGCCGTTCCACCAGCGTGCCCTGTTCAAACTCGGTTGGGCACTGTTCAAGCAACAACAATTCGATGCGGCGCTGGATGCCTTCGTGGCTCTGCTCGATCTGCGTGCGGATACGCTCAGCCGCCTCGACAGCAAAACCTTGGCGCCCAGTGACCGGGAGCTGATGCAGGATACCCTGCGGGTCACCAGCCTCTGTTTTACCCAGCAGGGGGGCGCTGGAGGGATCGACCGATATTTCCAGTCAAATGGCGAACGTCCCTGGCTGCATCGGGTCTATCGCAGCCTCGGGAACCTCTATCTCAAACAGGAGCGTGTCATCGACGGGGCAGATGCCTATCTCTCATTCGTGCGACGGAGTCCCAGCCATCCACAGGCGCCGTTGCTCCAACTGCTGGCAATCGAGAGTTACCAGAGCCACGATTTTCCCGGTCAGGCGCTGACGGCAAAAAGAGAGCTGGCGCAACGCTACCGGCAGGATGGTGAGGCCTGGAAGGGACTGGAACAGGAGAGCCGGATCGCTCTCACCCCCCATCTGCGGAAGTATCTGCGGGATTTGGCGAGCCATTATCATGCCCTGGCACAACAGCCCGGCAAGGTGAAAAAGGGGCAGCGCGATACCTGGTTCAGCGAAGCGGTTGTCTGGTATCGCCACTACCTGAGCCGTTTTTCCGGCGAGGCGCAAAGCGGCCGGATCAACTTTCTACTGGCGGAGTTGCAGTTTGAGCGGGGTGAGTTTGGCCAGGCGGTAGTGGAGTACCAACGCACTGCTTACGACTATCCACCACACAAAGACGCCGCTGAGGCGGGTTATGCTGCGCTGCTCGCCTTTGACCGACAGAAGTCGCTTTTGCCGGAGGTCCAGCGCCCGGAGTGGCAGCGTCAGGGGGCAGAGAGCGGTTTGCGTTTTGCTGACCGTTTTCCCGCTGACAAACGAACTGCCGGGGTGCTGAGCCGTAGCGCCCAACAGTTGTTTCAGCTGGGGGATTATGGCCAGGCCAGAAAAGTGGCACAGCGCAGCCTGGAGGGGAAAACCGGGCTGGATGCAAAGGGCCAAAGGGTGAGCTGGGCAGTGGCTGCCCACGCGGCCTTCGAACTGGCCGACTATGCTGACGCGGAAACCGGCTACAACAAGCTGCTGCAACTGTCGGCGGGGGATAAGGCCGGGCTGGGGGCGATCCAGGAAAAGCTCGCGGCGGCAATCTATCAGCAGGGGCGGATCCTGAGTGAAAAGGGCGAGGCAGCGGCAGCGGCCCAACACTATCTGCGCGTGGGCCGGGTGGTGCCCGATGCGTCGATTCGTACCACTGCTGAATACGATGGCGCGGCCAGCCTGATTGCAGCGGGCCGGTGGGAGACGGCTACCGAGGTGCTGGAGGGATTTCGTCAGCGTTATCCCAAGCATGAGCTGACGATCGATGTCGAGCGCAAACTGGCCCTTGCCTATCTGCAAAATGGGCAGCCGCTGGAGGCGGCGGTGGTGTTCGAGCGGGTTGCCGTTGCGCCGCTGGCGACGGAAGTGCAGCAGCAGGCGGCTTGGCAGGCAGCAGAACTCTACCAAAAGGCTGGCAGTGACAAGCGGGCGGTAACTGCATTCAAAGTCTACGTAAAACGTTTTCCCCAGCCTCTGGAACCGGCGATGGAGGCCCGCCAGCAGTTGGTGGAGCTCTATCAACGGTTGCAGGCACCCGCCAAACGTGACTACTGGTTGCGCCAGCTCGTTTCTGTTGAGCGCAAGGCCGGTGCCGCCGGTAGTGAGCGCAGCCGCTATCTCGCCGCCCAGGCGGCGTTGAGACTGGCCGAACCGGAATACACGGCCTTTGTAAAAATTCCCCTGAAACGGCCACTGGCGCGCAGTCTGAAGCGCAAAAAGCGCCAGATGCAGCGCGCCATCAAGGCCTATGACCTGGCGGCAGGTTTTGCCCAGGCCGATGTGACCACCCTGGCAACCTTCCGCTTGGCCGAGATCTATCGGCTCTTCGGCGAGTCCCTGCTGACATCGGAACGTCCCGCCGGGCTTTCGGCGGAAGAGTTGGAACAGTATGAACTGCTTCTGGAGGAGCAGGCATATCCCTTCGAGGAGAAGGCGATCGAGGCCCATGAGCTGAACGCCCGTCGGGCGGCGCAGGGTGTCTACGACGACTGGGTTCGTCAGAGCTTCAGTCAGCTGGCGCAATTGAATCCGGCGCGTTATGCCAAACAGGAACAGGGGGAGCGGGTGTTCAATGAGATGCGTTAGACCGATTGCGGGCCTCCTTTTTTGCTCGTTGGTGCTGGCGGGCTGTGCTAATCAGGCACCGCGCCGGGATCTGGCGTCACCTGCTACAGCAGGGTCGCCGCCGTTGGAAAAAACAGAGCGGGAGAGTGCGCCCGAGTTGCCCGAACAAGCCCGTTTGCAGCTGAGCCAGGCGCTCATTGCGATGCGTGATAGCCGGGATGAGGAAGCCGAGCCACTGTTGAGGGCGCTGGCGGATGAGTTTCCCGGTTTTGTCTCGCCGCGGCTCAACCTGGGCATCCTGCTGCTCAGGGGGAATCAGGCAGAGGCTGCGGAGACGGCATTGCGCCAGGTGTTGCAGATCGACGCGGAGAATTCGGTGGCGCAGCACCAGCTGGCTATTCTGCTGCGCCGCCAGGGGCGTTTCCAGGAGGCCCTGACGGTTTACAGGAAACTGTTGAACGGCAAACCGGACCATGCCCTGGCTCACCGCAACCTGGGTATCCTCTATGACCTCTATCTCGACGAACCCCGCCAGGCGCTGGCCCACTACCAGCAGTTTGCGGAGCTCTCCGCCGATGGCAAACAGGAGACAAAAATGTGGATTATGGAGTTGAAAAGACGCATCGGTACCGGGGAAAAACTGGCGGCAGGGGCAAAATGAGTAGGAATAGCGGTGTTTTTCGATGGACGCTGCTGCTGACGGGGCTGTTGAATCCGTGGATGGCACAGGCAGAACAGCGGATGGAACTGGATGGCACGGCGGTGATCGGCAGCCGGGAGTCCCCGCAGGTGCTCTATCTGGTGCCCTGGCGAAAATCGGGGCCGGGTGACCCGTTGGGCATGCCGCCGCTGGAGAGCGGAGACGATCTGCTGGTTCCGTTGGAGCGGGCGGTGTTCCGGCGGCAGCTCGACTATTTCAGTGCCGCCAATGACCAGCCATGAACGAAACGCCGTACGGCCATACACCGTAGGTCGGGTTAGTCGCGCAACCGCACGAAGCCTGATGCCTGCACAACATATGGTGCGCGGCGTAACCCGACAAATCGTTGTCGAGTTACGATGCGCGCGATGCCAGGTGGTAAAGCTCGGGCTCGACACAATGCGCATCTAACCCGACCTACAGAACAAGGTTTTTAATAGATCAATCTGAATAATCGCTACAGAGGAACCACTATGGACAACTATCTTTTTATCATTCGATTTTTCCAGGAGGGAGGGGTATTCATGTACCCGATCCTGCTGATTTTTGCCCTTGGCCTGGCGATAGCTGTAGAGCGTTACGTCTACCTGGCAAGCGCGAAACTGCGCAACAGCCGTTTCTGGGCGAGGGTGCTGCCACAGCTGAATAAAGGTGAATTCAAACAGGCGCTGCAATCGGCCAGCGACTCCAGCACGGCCTTGGGGCGCATCCTGGTCTACGGTCTGTCCCGCACCCACAATGCCCGGCGCCGGGGAGACATTGAGATGGCAATGGAAGAGGGGCTGATGGAGGAGATCCCACGTTTTGAGAAACGTACTCACTATCTGAGCACTCTGGCCAATATCGCCACGCTTCTTGGCCTCTTGGGCACCATTATCGGTCTGATCAATGCCTTCACCGCAGTCGCTGCTGCCGATCCTGTGGAGAAGGCGGACCTGCTCTCCGCCAGCATCTCGGTGGCGGTGAATACCACCGCTTTCGGCTTGATGGCTGCGATCCCGCTATTGCTTGTCTACACGTTGCTGCAAAGCCGTACCACCCAGGTTGTCGATAGTCTGGAGATGGTTTCTGTGAAGTTTCTCAATATCGTCACCGAACGGGCCGGGAGCGCAAAATGAGACGCCGGTCGCGCCGGTATGCAGAAGAGGCGGAGCTGAATATCACCGCCTTCATGAATCTGATGGTGATACTGGTGCCCTTTCTCCTGATCACCGCCACCTTCTCACGCATGGCAGTGCTTGATCTCCACCTGCCGCCGGCCAGTGAGGGCAGCAGTGCTGCCAAGGGAGAATTTCAGCTGGAGGTCATTGTGCGCCACGACGCCATTGAGATTGCTGACCGTCGTGGAGGTCTGATTCAGCGCATCGAACAGCAGGAGTCGGGACGACATCTGCAGCAGCTTTCGCAGGTGCTGCAGGCGCTCAAGGCGCGGTATCCCGAAAAGCGCAACATATACATACTGTCGGAACCGGAGGTCTCATATGACGATCTGGTGCAGGTGATGGACCGGGTGCGGATTACCGATCTGGTGCGGGCAGGCTCAGTGGTGCAGGCGGAGCTGTTTCCCGATATCTCCCTGGGTGATGCACCTCCGCTGCCAGGGGCGGTAACCAGGGGTAAAGGTTCATGAAGATGTCACGCCGGGCGAAACGCATGCAACGGCACCACAAGCGCAACCGGGGACGAGGCGGCATCAACCTGGTATCGCTGATGGATATCTTCACTATCCTGGTCTTTTTCCTGTTGGTGAATTCATCAGAAGTGCAGGTGCTGCCCAACGCCAAGGCCCTCAAACTGCCTGAGTCGAGCGCACAGCAGCGTGCAAAAGAGACCATGGTGTTGATGCTCAATACACAGGAGATTCGGCTGCAGGGAGAGGTCGTGGTGCAGCTCGACCGGCTGACGGACTCCACCACGGAGATGATCGAGCCGTTGCGGCAGGCTCTGGATGAACGAGTGAAAATAGCGCTTCCGGCTGCGGGGAAGGATACTGATAGTACAGGTGAGATCACCATCATGGCGGACAGGCAGGTCCCTTACAGTCTGCTGAAACGGGTGATGTTGACCTGTGCAGAGAGCGAGTTCGGCAATATCTCCCTGGCAGTAGTGAGACGCCCGGAGGAGGGTGAGTCAGAGGTGGCGCTATGAGTGTGATGACACATCGACTGGAACTGCCCTGGAACACTGCGCACTGGGAAGACCGGCAGTTTCGCCGGTTGCAAATAGTGATGCTGGGAGCGGCGCTGCTGCTTGGAGTGGTGCTCTCCCTGGTGGAACTGCCGCCACAGGAACGGTTTACACGCGTCACCCCGCCACGGCTGGCGAAACTCATTCTGGAACGCCGTCCGATAAAACCGGTGGAGCGCAAGCCACCGGAAGTCGAGATACCCGTGGTTAAACCCAAACCGGTTGCCAAGCCGAAACCCAAGCCCAAGCCGGTAGTGAAAAAAAGGCCAAAAAGAGAGCCTTCCAAGGTGGCGAAGAAAGCAAAAAAGAGTGATCCGGCCGCAGCGAGACGCAAGGCCAGACAATCGGGTCTGCTGGCGGTTGCCGATGAGTTGGCGGAGCTGCGTTCCGCACCAGCGGTGAGCAGCGTGGCGTCATCCCGCAGTCTCTCCAAGGCAGGTAACAAGTGACTATGGTGTCAAGCTGCCAATTACCCATGAATTATTGGGTTCCAGGCTAGCCCATCTCTCACCATGG
>QGON01000038.1 GCA_003660235.1 bacterium endosymbiont of Escarpia laminata
CAACGCTTTGCTACCGAAGGAGCCTTGCTCGGCAGCGTCTTACGACATGGTCTGTGTGATGATCTCACCATCGTCAGTGATGATGCCGGGCAGTTCGACATCTTATTACATGCCTTATGCTGGGTGCATACCGAACGACTCATCCATAAAATGCTGCCACTCAACGAGACACACCGACAGGAAATAGCTCAGATTAGAGATCAGATATGGCGCTTTTAGGCACAACTGACGCGATATAAAAGCAAGCCCGATAAAAGTCAGCAAAAAATACTCCGTCATCGATTCGATGAGATATTTACCCAGAAAACCAGCTACGCCACCTTAAACCAGACATTAAAGCGAATCCATAATAATAAAGCTGAACTATTAGTGGTTCTTGATCGACCTGAAATCCCTTTGCACACCAATGGCAGTGAAACGGATATCCGTGATTTTGTGAAGAAACGAAAAATCAGTGGTGGAACCCGCAGTGATGAGGGCAGGCGTTGCCGAGATACTTTTGCCAGCTTGAAAAAAACCTGTCGTAAGCTGGATATCTCGTTTTGGCATTACTTAACAGATCGTTTGGGTATTGGTGAACAGACCATTGCTCCATTACCCGATATCATCACCGAGCGGGCTGCTCTTGCCACGGGTTTTTGAGAAGTTACAGGTTTTTTTAATAACTTATTGTTTTTCCAAGTTTTTTTATTTTTTTACCACGACTAATATCTGTAAAGAATACCGACACCCGCCATCTTGACATCTATAATCCATTGTTTTTTATAGATTTTATCATAAACCAGTGGCTTATCCGCAAACTGCACACCCCGTTTCTTAAGTAAAAACTAAGGAACACCCTACCTATCATAGTAGGGTTTCACCAAATTGATCAATAGCCGCAACAATATTTAACTATGCGGGCAGTGGGCAAGCACGATTTCGATGGTAATTTCAATGCGCTGCTTCATGGTTTAGCCATTTTTTAACTTTAATTGGCGATTTTAGGGCTTTGGCCGACGTGTGTAGATAGGGGAATGGTCAGCCAGGATTTAAAATCAACCGCATGAAGCTGAATACGGGACTGTCCCACTGGTCCTGTTAATCTCGGAGGAGAGAAAAATGAAGAAGAGTATCCTATTGCTAGGGCTCGCGATCGCGATGCCGTTGTTTAGCAGCCAGGCATCGGCGGCGGTAAGGCACCTTTATCTCGCTGCCACTGACGGCATGATGTATCTGCCTAACCATAACGGCTATGCGCCAAATACGCCGAGCACAGGTGGTGTCGACCAGGTTGAGGGAGACTACCGCAAGGTCTATATCCGCGGCTTCTGCGACGACGTGGATGGCACTGCAGCCCAACCGGGCTGTGCCAACATGCCGGCACCCATCATCGACGTGAATCAGGGCGACGATGTCTTTATCCACCTGCGCAACATCGGCAACGCCAATCCACTGGCCCCGGTAGATCCGCACACCATCCATCTGCATGGTCTGCACGTCTCCACCCAAAACGACGGTTTCAACGAGACCTCCTGGGAAGTGCCTACCTGTAACGATCCGGATTTGAATGCTGATCCAGTAGCGCAGCAAGCCTGCCTGGACGCTGGGAACGACGTCGGCACCTACTACTTCAAGGCCCAGAAACCTGGCACTTACATGTGGCACTGTCATGTGGAAGCCTCTGAGCACATCACCATGGGCATGTACGGTGCGATGATCATCCGTCCACGCGGGAAAAGAGCCCAAGGCAAGCGTGTCTACGGTCACGACAAAGATCGCTATGATCGCGAGTATATCGTGCTGCTCTCTGATATCGACACTGCAGGCCACGATGCCATACAGACAGATTTCAACGGAGCTGCCTTCGCCGGTCTGCCTTATGGCCCCAAGACACCCGCAGAGATCGCCGAAGTCGAGAGCTACAATTTTGCCGACCACCAAGCCGATTGGTGGATGGTGAACGGTCGCGCCTTTCCTGATGTCTTGCTGCCGTTGAAAGATATGGCAGCCTGTAATGCAGCCAGCCGAGCCGCCGACCCGGCAACTGGTGACTTCGAAGGCTGTAACGGTCGTGCTGAAGGACCACCCACCGGCATGCTCACCGGCAGCAACAATGACCCTGCGATGCCATTTAGAGGTAAACGCTCCAACTATGCCGCCACTATCGAGGCCAACTGGAACGAACGGATCCTGATGCGCATCATCAACATGGGTTACCAGGAGGTTCCCTGGCATATCCACGGCGCCCACTTCTCGATCATCGGCAAGGATGCAAATCCCTATGACTCCGACGATCAGAAACGGGAGCAGTTCACCGTACACGTCGGTTCGGGCGAAACCTACGACGTGATCCTGCCAACCAGCAGCCTGGCCAGGGTGGGCATGAACGCCACCCAGTCATTCACCAATGGCCAGGGTGGCGGCGCCAACGAGTTCGGCACTGATTGGGGCGCAATCGATCCCAACAACGTCGACCAAAACCTGCTCGATCAGTGGTACCCGGCACATAGCCACAATGACTACACGGTGACCAACAACGGGCTCTACCCCGGCGGTCAGGCTCAATTGATTCACATCAGCAACACGATTCAATAACCTAAGCCGTTATCGTCAACATGAAGAGAGCAGCGCAAGCTGCTCTCTCTTTTCATACGATCGTCCTACACGGGTCTATTCTCAAATCGGGAATTCGTAGAAATGCAAGTGAGGTATCCCATGAATTACAGCACGTGGCCTTCAATCCTGATTGCCGGCAGCCTCGCCCTGCTGCCTGTGACAGTTCCGGCACAATCCGCTCATCATCACGCGTCACACGCCGATGAACATGCCACAAACAAGAATGCCGGCGAAACAGAGACGAAGTTCCACAGAGGACTCAACGTGGAACGCCTGCTGATAAAGCAACCGACCGCCAAAGGGGTGGAGATCGAGTTGAGCTATCGGATCGTGGAGGTGGAAGAACTGCCGGCACATCCCATGGCGACCTTTATCATCACTCAGGAGAGAGAAGACGAGAACGAAAGACACCTTGAGCAGGATGAAAGCAAAGAGACTGAGAGAAAAGAGATTACAGAATTCGTAAAACTCGACCGTCTGCAGATGATCGCCATGAGCGTATCCGTGGAGAAGGCGGCCGAGACACCGGCATCCAAACTCATTTTTTGGGACAAAAAGGGACGGGTAATACCAGGCAAGCCGGTAGTGGTGGCCGTGGCCGGCCTGGAACAACATGATATCGTGCCGAAAAAGGGAGCCGGTTATATCCCTGGGGGCGCATTGGAAACAGTGCGGCTCAAGGCTGAACTGGAAAAACCACCGACGGGGGCATCGCTGGAGGTCATCGATGCGAAGCTAAGCGGCAACGGCGGCCTGCTGAACATCCAGTTCCGCTCCAAGGGCATCAAATCAATGGATACGGCAGGCAAAAACACTTACGTACTCGACCCGACAACGGGCAATCGCTACTCCATACTTCGGGTACCCAGACTCGGTCTGATGGCGCCTAAAGATCTTGACCGGCTCGGTTCCTCGTTCATGGTGATCCACAACCGGAACAATGAGATAAAGGCGGGTCAGAGAGTCAGCGTAGTCGTTGCCGGTGCACGTCAGGACAATATATTGATTCTGGAGAATTAGACGATGGATAAAGCTGAGTTGAGCAGCTTGCCTGCTCAAACGAAACTTATACCCGGAGGGTGTAAGATAAAGAAGGCAGCATACTGCCTGCTGGGTCTCGGCCTCTACGCGGGCATGCAAAGCCCCATACTGGCGGAGGAGCAGAAGATAGACGACCCGGACAATAAACTCTATCCAGGAGCAATTTATGTCACAAATCAGGGCATGATCTCTGACTTGGCGGTTCCACTTGGGGCACCGGTAAACCAAAGCAAGGTCGATGGAATCGATGTTCGCCTGTTTGTACTCAGGGCCGAATCGCCGGCACGGCATCAACCAGGGGCCAAGGGACCCACCCATCTCTTCAACATCACCTTCTCGGACGATAATGGTGGAGGGCTCATCAAGGAGGCATTGGGCGCACTGGTCATCGAGGGTCATGGCGAGCCACAGCGCGTCGCCCTGCGTCCCCATGAATCGCACCATCGCGCCTTTGCCCGTTTCGATATGGAAGGCGCTTACCAGATCAGCGTCGAGTATGTTGTAAATGGCCGGAAAAACCGGACCGAACCCACTTCCTTCACGTATAAAAGAAAGACTCTGAAGGCTGACCAGAATAAGTCGGATGAGCACATGAAGCATCAGCACAATGGCTAGCCAACGTCCGTCTACGCCCGGTTTTTCCCTCTCCCCTCCCCCACTGGGGGAGGCGGCCAATTACCGCATCCTTAAGCAAATCCAACAGCTTCTTGCACTTTTACTGATCATGGGCATGGCGGGCGGTGCATTGGCAGATGCTGAGGATGAGCATGCGGCGAAACAGGCTCAAATGCACTCTACCCCTGCTTATGTATGTCCAATGCATCCTCAGGAAACGAGCCATCAGCCAGGCAGTTGCGCAATCTGCGGAATGTTTCTGGTGAAGGCAACAGAAGAAAGCGTTGCGCCGGAAGCCACACCGGCCATGTCCGATCACAAGATGATGATGAACGAACAGCCCGCAGTACAGCCGACACCAGAACACGAAGGTATGGCGATGAAAAGCGGGGTAACACTCAACAAGCCGGAACACACCCAGGTGGAGAGTGCGGAGGAGCATGCCCGGAAACATCTTGATCCGAACTACGTCTGTCCCATGCATCCGCAGATTGTGTCCGGTAAACCCGGGAGCTGCCCGATCTGCGGTATGGATCTGGTGCCGGTAGCTGCAGCGCAGTCTGTCAATGAGAGCCTGCCGCCGGTAAGTGTCAGACCCGAAATCATCCAACAACTGGGCGTTCGTTCCGCAAGTGTGCAGAAACGCACCCTGTCACATCGGCTGGAGACCCTGGGTTACGTGGGGTACGACCGTGACCGGCTGGTCAAGGTATATGCACCTTCCGAGGGTTTTATCGAAAACCTGTCGGTCAGCTCCGAAGGGGAGCGGGTAAAGAAAGGCCAACTTCTGTTCGGCATCAAGACACCGCTGATTTCGGCCTACTACGACAAAACCTTCGCCCAGGATGCGGGCATCATTTCAGTCCTGAATGTGCTGGAGGGTGATTTCGTAAGAGCGGAAAACCCGGTTCTTACCCTCGCCAGCCTCTCCACCGTTTGGGTGCTTGCTGATGTGTTTGAAAACGATGCCGTCAGGGTGACGGAGGGTCTGCATGCGGATGTTCGCCTGCCGTCACTTCCCAGCCGGGTGTGGGAAGGCAAGGTCGACTACATCTACCCCAACCTCGACCCCGAGACCCGCACTCTTAAGGTACGCATGCGCTTCGACAACCCGGACGAATTGCTCAAACCCAACATGTATACCGAGATTTCCATCCATACCCCTCCCAGGCACAACGTGCTTGCCATCCCTCGTGAGGCGCTCATTGAGACAGGCAGACAACAGCGTGTTATCGTCGCATTGGGAGACGATCGTTTCCAGCCGCGTGAAGTCACCATCGGCGAGGAACGGGGTGAGTGGGTAGAGATAACCAATGGACTTGAAGAAAACGAGCAGGTGGTGGTCTCAGGCCAGTTTCTCATCGACTCTGAGTCCAATCTTCACGCCAGCCTCTCCCGCCTCGGTCTGCCAAAGCTACCTTAGCCTCCGCGAGAAGACGCCCCCCCGATGATCGCCTCAGTCATCCGCTGGTCGATCCAGAATCGTCTGCTGATCCTGCTGCTCACGCTGCTGTTGATTGGTTGGGGCGTCAACGCCCTCCGCAACATACCGATAGACGCTATCCCCGACCTCTCCGACGCGCAGGTGATCATCAAGACCCAGTTTCCAGGTCAGACCCCTGGAGTGGTGGAGTCGCAGGTCACCTACCCCCTTACCACCGCAATGCTCTCGGTGCCCGGCACCGTAGCAGTGCGCGGCTACTCCTACTTCGGCGACTCTTTCGTCTATGTGGTGTTCGAGGACAATACCGATCTCTATTGGGCCCGCTCCAGAGTCCTCGAGTACCTCTCCCAAATCAGCGGCCGGTTGCCCGAGGGGGTGACCCCCACCCTGGGGCCCGACGCCACCGGAGTGGGCTGGATCTATCAATACGCGCTGGTAGACCGACAGCAAAAGCACGACCTGAGCCAGTTACGATCAATCCAGGACTGGTTCCTCAAGTATGAACTGCAGACCGTGCCAGGGGTGGCGGAGATCGCCACCGTGGGCGGTATGGTGCGGCAGTATCAGGTCGTCTTGAATCCCAACCTGCTGCGCATATACAACATCCCGCTCTCCAAGGTAAAGCAGGCCATTCGTGACGGCAATCAAGAGGTCGGCGGATCGGTGATCGAGCGCGCCGAGGCGGAGCACATGGTCTACGCCACCGGCTACCTGCAAGGGGTGGAGGATCTGCGTGAAATCCCTCTGGGATTGAGTTCCAAAGGTACCCCCATCCTGCTGAAGGACGTGGCGGACATCCGGATCGGTCCTGAGATGCGCCGTGGTATTGCAGAGCTTGACGGACTCGGCGAGGTGGTCGGCGGCATCGTGGTCATGCGCTGGGGAGAGAACGCCCGCACCACCATCGAGGGGGTGAAACGCAAGCTGGAATCCCTCAAGGCGGGACTGCCGGAAGGGGTGGAGATCGTCGAGACCTACGACCGCTCCCGGCTGATCGATCAATCAGTGGATAATCTGCAACAAAGGCTGATAGAGGAGTTCATCATCGTCTCCCTGGTCTGTGTGGTGTTCCTCTTTCACCTGCGTACCTCTCTGGTCATCATCCTCAGTCTGCCGGTGGGTATCCTTGCCGCCTTCGGCATCATGCAGTGGCAGGGTATCAACGCCAATATCATGTCCCTGGGCGGTATCGCCATTGCCATCGGCACCATGGTGGACGCTGCCATTGTCATGCTGGAAAACATGCATAAACATGCCGAGCGGGATGGCGCAGGGATCACGGTGCGCGATCGCTGGAAGCAGGTCGAAGCGGCAGCACTCGAGGTTGGTCCACCGCTCTTCTACTCGCTCATCATCCTTACCCTGAGCTTTCTGCCCGTCTTCACCCTGCAGGGTCAGGAGGGACGGCTCTTCTCTCCCCTCGCCTATACCAAAACCTACGCCATGGCCGCCGCCGCAGTTTTGTCGATCACCCTGGTACCGGTTCTGATGGGTTATCTCATCCGCGGCCCGCTGCCTGCGGAGGAGAAAAACCCGATCAACCGCTGGGCCATCCGCAGCTACCGCCCCCTCATCGATATCGCCCTCCGCCACCCTTTTGCGATCTTCCTGGTCAGTATCCTGCTGACGCTAACGGCAGTCTGGCCACTCTCCCAACTGGGCTCGGAGTTCATGCCGGAACTGGATGAGGGCGACCTGATGTATATGCCCACCACCTTCCCCGGCATCTCCATCGGCAAGGCTCAGGAACTGCTGCAACAGACAGACCGCATGATCCGGCAGGTCCCTGAGGTGGAGCGGGTCTTTGGCAAGATCGGGCGCGCCGAGACAGCCACCGACCCGGCACCCCTGACCATGATCGAAACCACCATACGCCTCAAGCCGAAGGATCAGTGGCGGCCGGGCATGACCCTGGAAAAACTCAAGCGGGAACTCGACCAGCGGGTCGATATCCCCGGCGTCACCAACGCCTGGGTAATGCCGATCAAGACCCGTATCGACATGCTCTCCACCGGCATCAAAACACCGGTGGGGGTGAAGGTGGCTGGACCTGACCTAAAGGTGATCGAAAGAATCGGTGCAGAGATCGAGGAGGTTCTGCGGGAAGTGCCAGGTACCCTATCGGCCTTTGCCGAACGGGTCGCCGGGGGGCGCTATTCCCGGGTCGAGATCGACCGGGTACGAGCCGCCCGTTTCGGCCTCAGCATCAAGGATGTTCAGGAGGTAGTCACCACCGCCATCGGCGGCATGAATGTCACCGAGACGGTGGAGGGGCTGGAACGCTATCCGGTGAATATCCGCTACCCACGCATCTTCCGCGACAGCGAGGAGAAGCTGCGCAACCTGCCCATCATCACCCCTAGCGGCCGCCACATCACCCTTGGCCAGTTGACGAGGATCAGCGTGGAAGAGGGCCCACCGATGATCAAAAGCGAAAACGCACGCCTGAACGGATGGGTCTATGTCGACATCGGGGGGCGGGACCTGGGCTCTTATGTGGCAGAGGCACAACAGCGGGTAAACCAGGCAGTGACACTGCCACCGGGCTACTCGATCACCTGGTCGGGCCAATACGAACACTACCAGCGGGCCAATGCGCGGCTTGCGCAGGTGGTACCGCTGACCTTGATCATCATTGTGATCCTGCTCTACCTCGCCTTCCACAACATGACTGAAGTGGCAATCGTGATCGGCACCCTTCCCTTCGCTCTCACCGGTGGTGCCTGGATGCTCTGGCTACTCGACTTTAACCTCTCCATCGCCGTCGGCATAGGTTTCATCGCGCTTGCCGGCATCGCGGTGGAGACCGCAGTGGTGATGATCGTCTATCTCAACCAGTCCTATACCACCGCTGCGAATATCGCTGCCGCTCAAGGACGGAAGATGACAAAGAGTGAGTTACGGGAGGCAGTGATCAAGGGGGCGGTACTGCGAGTGCGGCCAAAGATCATGACCGTGGCCAGCGTCATTCTCGGTTTGCTGCCGATCCTGCTGGCGAGCGGGGCCGGGTCGGATGTGATGCGGCCGATCGCCGCGCCAATGGTAGGTGGCATGTTGAGCGCGGCGCTGCTCACACTGGTAGTGGTACCCGCCGCCTTCTTCGTTTGGAAAGAGCGGCAGAGCAAATAAACTTCCTGCTTCAAGCTGCAGGGTAGTCGATTATCGCTGTATCTATTCAGCGCATGGTGAACAACGAGCAAACATGTGGTGACGACTGCATGGATGCAGGAGGTAGAGCAACGCATGGAGCAGTTGCCGAGAAAAACGAACCGCATCAATCGCGACAGATGCGCATCGCTACGCTCAGCACATCCTACAATTCCGAGTTTTCCGTACTTTCGTGGGGTAGCTGAATAGTGACTTTTCGCTTTTAGAAACTCCAGCGATATCCGAGGGTGAAAAAGTAATCGAGAAAGGTATCGGTGGACAGCAAATTCTCCTCTTTATGCCAGTTGCCGCCACCCTCCACCTCGAACACCAGATCACTTCTGAAACGGTAGTCCGCCTGCAGGGTCCCGCCGGCAGTGATACGGGTCCCACCGTCATCATTATTGCGGTACGAGAGATTGACCCGTGGGTTGACTCTCCAGAGATTGGTAATCGGATAGCGGCTGTTGGCGCTGATGGAAAAGGTATCGGAAGTACTGGCGTCTGAATAGCGCAGGCTGAGGATACCGATATCCCCCTCCTTCAACAGATTATTCTTGAGTATCTGTAGGGTATAGAAAAACTCATTTCCGGTGGAAGGCGTCGCTTCCACCCCGCCTGATGCCGGTGTATCACCCACATTGGAGACGGTGAGATCGCCACTGAGCTGGAAATCTTCGGCCAGCGAGTGCGTACCTCCCAGAGAAACCACATGGCTTCGGGCAGAGCGGTCCTCGGCCAGCGCGTAGATTTCGTCATCGGTATAGGTCTGACCGAGTTCTTCGATGGTCTCCTGGGTCTGCCCCTGCAGGGCATTGAAGGTGGTCAGGATCGGACTGGTGCGATAGTCATAGTTGAAGTAGAGCTGGGTATCACTGTTCAGAGTCCAGTTGGTCTGCGTCAGAAAGGTCGTCAACCGATTATGGAAGATATCGTAATCCACCAGACCGAAGAACGAGCGTTGATCGTCAAAATAGCGTACCTCACCGCCCACTGCCCTGCGGTCCACCAGATGATCGACCCGTTGCTCGATGGCGAACAGGGTGATGTCGATATCGTAAAAGAGTGAGGCCAACTCTGCATTTCCACCGACGAACCATTTGTCGTCGCGGATAAAGACATCGCTGGACTTCTCCACCGGTATACCCGAATAGACGTTAAGCCTGATGTCCTCGGAAAACTGGTAACCGATGACACCCCCGTCAAACCGGTTGAGGATACCACTCGAACGGAAACGTTGGCGACCGAAACGCCCGACCACGCCCTCGGCGCGCCGTTCCACCTCGAAAAAAGCATCAGTCAGCGCCTCCTGGTTGCCTGACCCATTGCCCAACAGATCGATGTCATAGGAGCCGTTCAACTGCAGCCGCATGTCCACATCGGCGGTGGAACGACGCACACTCAGATCGATGCTGTTATTGACCTGAGAGCGGGTGACACTCTCGTCATCGTCAACGAAATCACTCTCGATGCCGTCCCGCTGGTAGGACTGAAAAAAACTGCCAAAGATCTCCCACTCCGCTTCCCGCTCGGCTGCAACTGCCCGGGTCGGCTCGCGCAGCTTCTCCTTGGGTTGCTCCGCCGCCGAAATCAGGCCGACGAGACGCTGGTTCACCCGCACAGCGTCTAGGCCCTCGGGATACTGCTCCAGGTAACGGCGGTACTCCGCCTTGGCATGAGCAATCTGACCATTGCGTTCCCGCGCCAGACCGAGCAATTCGAGCGCCTCCTTCGCAAACAGGTTGTCCGGCTCCTCCAGGATTGCCGTCAGCATGCGGATAGCCTTCGGGTAGTCCTTGGCGGTCATGATCTCCCTGGCCTTCTCCATCATCCGTGCAAGCCGTTCCGGAATCGGTTTCACCTCCTGTTTCGGTAACATCAGCGGTGCCTCCCCCGCTTCGGGTGGCGCACCGGTGTCTCTCTGAATACGGGACTTCTCTTCGGCCGATGCCCGATCCACCCAACTATTGGGATAGAAGTGACGAATCTCCTTTTTGAACCGTTCCGCCTCGGCAGCAGAGCGGAAGAAACCCAAACGCAGCCGGTACCACTGCTGGTTGTTGACCTCTGTCTGCGTGGTATAGAGCCGTCGCCCCGTTGGCACAGGCACCGGCGCAACCTTTTTGAAATCGATCGGCTGCTGCTGTGAGTGCAGGTTCAGGGCAAAATCTCCCTCCACGAATTGCGGCTTGCCTCCAGGCTGAACCACTTCAACAGGAAGTTCAGAGACTGCCGGAATCTCCGTGGGCGGCACATCGAACAGCGCCCCCCCCTCCGGCGCCTCAAGCTTTATGCTTTCAACCTTTTTCTCCTTTTTCAGCACCACAGAAATAGAGAAGAAGCCTTTGCCCTGGGTAATCTCATACGCACCAATCGAAGTGGAGAATGAGAGCAGCAGAGTGGAGTTGCCGATCAGCTGCCCGTTGAAGACGACCCGCTCCAATGGGATCTCGGCACTCGGCTTCCAGGAGAGGGTCTCGTCGCCAGCGAGAAACTCCTCTTCCGTACCCGGGGTGACGACCGGTTTTACGCGAATCGCAATCTCGTTTCTGGCACTGTTCACCAGATCGCTGACCACACGTACGGGGAGATTGAAAAAGATCGAGATCCGATTCTCCTCCTCCCCGAACCCGGCATCGATCCGGTCCATCACCCGTGACTTGGCCATGGCTCCGGTGGTTATCGATAGCGACAGCAGCATCAACAGAGTGGCTGCCCAGAACTTTCCCGCTATTTTTTTCATTACACACCTTGTCTATTATTGTTTTGGAAACAGGTTGGCCCGATACGAACCCCGGGAGGCGATGAATCCTTTGGCGAAGATTCACCAGCCTCCCGGCCGATTACTGGATTGTAGAATATAACCCAACGGGCCGGACACCATTCCCTGGCAACCACACCCATAAGTCAGCGTTATTATTAAACGTGGTGTATCCCCCCACGCGATTCATCGTTAATCGAAATCCCCGTCGCTCACTCTGTGCTCACGCTGTCTGTATTTCTTTATCGTCGTCATTGAACTGTCAGTATAGATATGACACGGACCGCTGCAGTCGCGCAGTTCGGTAACCGTATACTTGCGGTCGGGGTTCTCGTGCTTCTTGTGCGGACCCGATTCATAATCCCCGGCGTGGCAACCCGCACAGTCGGGGGCATAACCTGCGTTACGCCAGGTCACCACCTGACTGTTGCTTGCATGGCAACTGGTACAGGCCAGATTGGAACGGTGATCCCCCGGATAACTTCCCGAGTTATGGCGATAGACCAGGGTCGGCAGCCAACCTGTGGTGCGGTGACAACTATCGCACTGTTGCGTGGTCTGGAAATGACCGGCGTGCTTGCCCTCCGCCTGATTGCCGTTGTGGCAGGTGGAACAGCTGCCGGTCACGGTGTTGTGATCGAAGCGCACCGAAGTCCAGGTAGTTTGCGACAGGTGACAGCTATCGCAACCCGCCGTGGTCTGGACGTGACTGCTGTGCTTGCCGGTGGCGGTGGTGCCATTGTGGCAGCTCTGGCAAGTTCCCGTGACGCCTCCGTGATCAAAGCGCACCGCAGTCCAGCTCGTCTGTGAGATATGGCAGGTATCGCAACCGGCAGTGGTCTGGATATGGCTGCTGTGTTTGCCGGTGGCGGTAGTGCCGTTATGACAGCTCGCACAGCTGCCGGTGACGCCGGCATGGTCGAGGCGCACCGCAGTCCAGCTCGTCTGCGAGATATGACAGGTTTCGCAACCGGCAGTGGTCTGGATATGACTGCTGTGCTTGCCGGTGGCAGTGGTGCCGTTATGGCAGCTCGCACAACTGCCGGTGACGCCGGCGTGGTCAAACCTCACCGCGCTCCAGCCCGTCTGCGAGATATGGCAGGTATCACAACCCGCGGTCGTCTGCACATGACCACTGTGCTTGCCGGTGGCAGTGGTGCCGTTATGGCAGCTCGCGCAGCTGCCTGTGACGCCGGCGTGGTCAAAACGCACTGCGGTCCAGCCCGTCTGCGAGATATGACAGGTTTCGCAACCGGCAGTCGTCTGCACATGGCCACTGTGTTTGCCGGTAGCGGTAGTGCCGTTGTGACAACTTGCGCAGCTACCGCTGACGCCGGCGTGATCAAAGCGCACGGCGGTCCAGCCAGTCTGCGAGATATGGCAGGTATCGCAACCGGCGGTCGTCTGCACATGACCACTGTGCTTGCCGGTAGCCGTGGTGCCGTTGTGGCAACTCGCGCAGCTGCCGCTGACTCCGGCATGATCAAAGCGCACGGCGGTCCAGCCCGTCTGCGAGATGTGGCAGGTTTCGCAACCTGCGGTGGTCTGCACATGACCACTGTGTTTGCCGGTAGCGGCAGTGCCGTTGTGACAGCTCGCGCAGCTGCCGGAGACGCCGGCGTGATCAAAGCGCACGGCGGTCCAACCTGTCTGTGAGATGTGGCAGGTATCACAACCAGCGGTGGTCTGCACATGACCACTGTGCTTGCCGGTAGCCGCGGTGCCGTTATGACAGCTCGCACAACTGCCGGAGACCAGACCATGATCGAAGCGCACTGTATTCCAGGCGTTGGTCGATATATGGCAGCTATCGCACTGGCCAGTGGTCAAGACATGGCTGGAGTGTTTACCCGTAGCCGATGTGCCGTTGTGACAGCTGCTACAGGTTCCTGCCACGCCATCGTGGCGGAAGGTACCCACGAGCCAGGTTGTAGTGGTGGTATGACAGGTATCGCAGGCAGCAGTTGTCTGGATGTGAGTGCTGTGCTTGCCGGTAGCGGTGGAACCGTTGTGGCATGATGCACAACTGCCGGTCACGTTGCTGTGGTCAAAGCGCACACTGCTCCAAGAAGTCTGGGAAGTGTGGCAGGCATCGCACTGGGCGGCAGTCTGCACGTGACCGGCGTTCTTGCCGGTGGCCGTCGTCCCATTGTGACAGGTGTTGCAGGAACCGCTTGCCGCACCGTGGTCAAAACGCACGCTGGTCCAATTCGAGTTGGAGATATGGCAGCGGCTGCATTCACCACTGGTCTGAACATGGCCTGAGTGTTTGCCGGTCGCCGTGGCGCCATTGTGACAGCTGGAGCAGGTACCGCTCACACTCCCATGATCGAAGCGCACACTCTTCCAGTTCGCCTCCGAGGTATGGCAGACATCACACTGGGCAGCAGTATTCACATGGCCGGCATTCTTACCGGCTGAAGTAATACCATTATGACAGCTGGAGCATCTGCCGGCGGCATTCTCGTGCCTGAAGTTGATCGAGGTCCAGGCCTTGGTCGAGATATGGCAGGTGTCGCACTGGGAAGCTGTGGTCACATGGGCGCCGTGCTTGCCGGTGGCACTGCTGCCGTTATGGCAGGAGCTGCAGGTACCGGTGACACTTGCATGATCAAAGGTACCGCTACGCCAGGTTTGCGTGGTGTGGCAGGTATCGCACTGTTCCACCGTTGCTATGTGTGTGGAGTGCTTGCCGGCGGCGTTCGCCCCATTGTGGCAGGAGCTGCAGCTACCTGTTGCATTGGCGTGATCAAATCTGCCGCCGCGCCAGGTCTGGATCGTATGGCAAGTGTCACACTGTCCCGTCGTCACAATGTGCGTTGAGTGCTTGCCGGTGGCATTCGCCCCGTTGTGACAGGAGCTGCAGCTACCCGCTGCATCAGCATGGTCAAAGCTGCCGCCACGCCAGGTCTGGATTGTGTGACAAGTGTCGCACTGGGCAGTGGTCTTGATGTGTTTGCCGTCCTTGCCAGATGCATTGACGCTGTTGTGACAGGATGAACAGGTCCCGGCAACATTGGCATGATCGAAGACACCGCCACGCCAAGTCTGGGTCGTGTGGCAGGTATCGCACTGTTCGGTAGTCCTGATATGTCTGCCCGGTTTGCCGGTGGCCTTGGCGCCGTTGTGGCAACGTGTACAGGAAGCGGTGTCAAGTTGGGTGTGATCGAGCTTGGCGATCGCCCACCGACCGGTGGAGTGGCAGGTGTCGCACTGTGCAGTGGTCTGCGGGTGGTCGCCACCCTTGCCCAGCGCCCTACTGCCGTTATGGCAGCTGGTACAGGTACCGAGAACCGCCACATGGTCGACCCGACGCACCTTGCGCCAACTGAAAGACGAGTGACAGAACTGACAATTGTTGGTAGTGCTTATGTGAGCAACTGTCTTGCCCTCAGCCTGGTTCCCATCATGGCAACGTTCGCACGCGTCTGTAACGCTGCCGTGATCAAAACGGGCTACCCGCCAGGTTGACGAAGTATGGCAGTTATCGCAGGTATCTTCGCTCTTGATATGGTTCGTCCCCTTGCCTTCCGCCCGGGCGCCATTATGGCAACTCGCGCAACGGGTGGGCGTCCCTTTGAAGATGGCGTTGGTGTGACACTGCTCGCACTCGACCCGCTTGTGACCGCCAGTCAGAGGAAAACCGGTCATAAAATGATCGAAGGACTCCGCAGCAGGCGCACTGTTCCAAACAGTCTGGAATGCCGTCAGAGAGAGGGTAAGGAGCAGCATCGTCACCATTCTGCCGATCAATCTGCTTCTCATCAGTTTTACCTTTGCCATTTCTCTAGTCTCACCATGTGCGTTTATCGCAATAATCATTTCATTTTCACTTCGCTGAAAGAGTCGCTGTTATGGCAGCGTTTGCATTTTCTGCCGTAGGCTCCGCGGTGTTTATCTTGCTGCCGATGACAGCTGTAACAATCCTGGCCCAACTTTTTGTCCGAGGTTTTTTCCCGGTGACAGGCATGGCAGTTCAGGCCTTCGTGGCTGCCTTCGAGCTTAAATTCGGTTTGAGCATTGTGATCGAACATCCATATCGTCCATCCGTTCGGCGAATGGCACGTTTCACATTGCTCGGACAAACGCCCATCGTGCGAGTCATCACCAGAGTGGCAGGAGACGCACTCGGTCTTCTCATCCTTGTATTCGCTGGAGAGATGGCACTCTTCACAGGCCAGTGCGTTGTGCTGGCCGATTAAGGGAAAACGGGTCAGATCGTGGTCGAAAAAAACTTTCGCGTCCCAACCATCAGTGTTGTGGCACCGGACACACACCTTGCCCTGTTGCTCCTTATGCACGTCATCATCGGCATGACAGGCGATGCAGGTGGTTTCCAATGCCTGTTTCTCTTTCTGCGCAGAGGTATGACAGGCCTCGCAAGGCAATTTAGTGTGGCGGCCGTCAAGGATGAATTTAGTATCTTTTGCGTGATCAAAACCGATCTCAGCCCAACCCTTGATGGAGTGACAGTTGTGACACTCCCTGCCGTTCACGCCTCGATGCACATCATCCAGGCGGTGGCAGGCGTAACAATCCTTTTCCAGTTTTTTCTTGTACAGAGGCCCCTTGTGGCAACTGTTGCAAGCAAGCTTGCGATGCCGGTATTGCAGCTTGTATTTGGTATCACGGTCATGATCGAACCTGACTTCGTTCCACTTCTCGGTGGTATGACACTCCTTGCACTTTTCACCAAACTGCCCACCATGGATGTCATTCGCGGCCAGCCATGGAGAGCGAAGCGAAGGCTGGTAGTCCCCGGTAGCCGCGAGGCCGCACTGCTTACCCGGCGTGCCTTGCGCCAGAGGGGAAGCAAAGTAGGCATCCGAGCGCGGCGTCCAGTCATCGGGAGCTGGCAACGGAGCGGCAACGAGCTTGCGAGGTTGTCGCGTAGTGCCAGTGACCGGGACGGCCGGGGCACAAACAGGTTGTCGAAGGCCGAGTCGATTTTGGGGACTGGGATGTCCCAAAATCTATCACGAGGTCGAAGACTCACTTGGATCTGATGGCAAAGATGACACTCCTTAGGTGTCTTCTTGTAACGCTCACCTGGGTGGCAGAGCTTGCATTTGAGATCCTGGTGCTTGCCTTCGAGCTTGTATTCGGTGTCTTTGTTGTGGTCGAAATCAAAATGCTTCCAGCCACGCTCCACATGGCATTTATCGCACTTCTCACCCAGACCACCGCGATGAGGATCGGCCTCCGTGTGGCAGTCGACACATAAGGAAAACTCTACTAAATACTTTTTGCCCTGTTCATGACAGGAGTTGCAGGGAACCTGTTTATGCAGCCCCTTCAGCTTGAAATCCGCCGCTTCGTGTAGAAAGGAGCCCTCATCGAACAATACCACCCGTGCGCCACGCCCCTTGTGGTCAGTATGACAGTGCTTGCAGGAAACCTTGTCGGGTTGCGCCTTGCGGCCGTGGTAACCCTCCTTCAGCTTGATATCACTGGCGATATTTGCGTGGTCATGGCAGCCAAGGCAGAGCTGACTCTGTCTTTTCTGTTCAAGCTTTTCGTGGCATTTTTCGCACTCATCCTCAAACGCCGCATGCCCCTCGATCACGTCACCTGGCATCAACAGACGATCGAAAACCCCAAAGGCCTGGACAGTTGTATTTGGGACGAAAGCAAACATCAGCAATATAAAGGTATATGGGAGCCGCAAAACAAAGTCACAGAACCGGTCAAGGCTCTCTCTCAGTAGGTGTGGACTGCATAGATATGGATGACCCCTGTCACCAACATCATGAAAAACAGCGGCAGATGCAGGACATGCCACAGGGAAAAGAGACGCTCGTAAAAATGCAGTTCAAGAATACGAACCAAGGCTCGCTTGTGTGTGCCAATAAGCAACTTTACGGTTTTTCTATAGCTGCGGGTTCGCTGTGGCTTCCAACCCAATTCCTTGGCAGATTGCTTTAGCTGTCGGTTAAACTCCCTTTGGATGTGCTTGTAGAGTAAAGGGGCTTCGATACGGATGCGCAGCCAATTAATGAAGCTCTTGAACAGGCTTTCCTGCACGTTGACAACCCGCCCTTCGAACCGAGCCAGGCGCTCTTTGGTCCCTGGCGCCAGTTCGAACAACCGGCCAAGCTTGCGGGTCAACAACTCGGAATCCGACTTCAGTCTGTCGAATTTGATTTTGCCGCCATGGAGGCCATAGTGGATCCTGGAATAGACAAAACGGCCCGCCAGGCCGCTGAACGCCACGGTAATCATGCTGAACAAGGCCACCCGACCGTTGAGCGAACCGAGGTGAAAATTGCTGTGAAGCATCACCAGGGTCGGGCCGAGCACACCCATTAACATATGGAAACGAAACCAGAATTTCACGGTGAGCATCCGCTTCATCCACCCAACCCGTTTGCGCAACGAATAGAGCAGCAGCAGCATCATGCTTCCGCCAACAATGCCGAACGTATATCCCAGTCCCTCTTCAGGTGTCAGAATCAGCTCATTGCGGTTGATCCAGCCAGAATAGAGCACTAACGTAACGAATAGCGTAAGCAGCCAGCCCCCAAAACCTGAAAACTTACCATTTTCAGGCAGCACATCACTACCATCGGCCGCCGCCCGTTTTTTTTCTGTCTGTTTCACAGAATTCAACAAAATTCCACTCATTGCGACTTCGCCTGTCTATAATTGTCTGGTGTTTCCATATCGATAGCGTCTTGCTTCTGTGTAGAAGCCGCCTTTTTGGCGACGCTGATTCGTCTGCCCGAAAAAACCACCGCTAATATTGGGAATTTTTTACCAATTACGGTTAGATTTTAACTGACCCGACGTTCCCTGCATACACTTGATCGGCAACAAATCCCATAACATGAGCCGTCGATCACACCATGACTGCTGTGCAGTGCTGAAACATGAAACAGTTCGCATTGTTCCTGAGCTGCTGTGTCTATCTCAGGCTGAAATTGCAAAAAAAACACCCCAGTCACGCGGACTGGTTGGATGGATGGATGAACCACTTGACCAGGATTGCCCGCCCCCTCCCGCTGCGATCCCGGACCAAACAGCGAAAATACCTATTGATAAGCTCTATTTGGATGTAACAAGCTCGTCACGTGCACTCCGAATCCTGGAATAG
The DNA here is from genome assembly GCA_003660235.1 of bacterium endosymbiont of Escarpia laminata. Taxonomy (GTDB): domain Bacteria; phylum Pseudomonadota; class Gammaproteobacteria; order Chromatiales; family Chromatiaceae; genus QGON01. Next base: position 18,700 of record QGON01000038.1, read on the forward strand.
CAACGTCTGCGTCTCTGCCGTGGTGACAGGTACAACCTCGGCATTCACAAAATAAAAAACCATAACGACGCTACATACGAGTAAAAGCGCAGCGACCGTATAGGATGCCACCGCTGTTGCATCGTCGTTGACCTTTTCCGGTCTACCAATTCCCGTCATCTTCAAGCACCTCCCAGCTTTTCTGCTCTTACAGTGAAAATAATAGGTGATAGAAAAATAATAACTGCCGGTAATATTGGGCAAGATCAGACTGAAAATCTCCTAGTTTTCCAGTTGGAAAAGATGAATTTAATAGGTAGGTAAACACCCCAATTGTCTTCTAGGGGCGCAACCCATGGCGCATCCAGTATATTAATGATAAACAATGACTTACCTTAATATCAGGACTACGAGTATGTATATTTCGTGTTGACATCCCATTATCAGGGTGGCACTGAACAGCAAACTGCGTAAAACGCCGAATGAATCCAGGAAAAGTTTGGCTATAATCCCTAGTGCATTATGGATACAGACAATCCTGCTAACTTGAGGGTCGGGTGAAAGGGGATCGTTTTCGTCCAGTGAATCAAGTACTAAATTCCGCTAATTGCAGCTTGTGGGGGGGGTGCATGGAAAAACAATTACGAGTCGTTATCGCTGAAGACCATACAATTCTGAGGGCAGGATTAAAATCGCTATTGGAAGGCACTACGAATTACAGTGTTGTCGGAGAAGCGGAGAACGGACGCGAAGCCATTCGCTGTGTCGCGGAGAAGAAACCGGACTTGGCGATCATGGACCTGAATATGCCCAGCATGAACGGGATGGACGCCGTGCAGGAGATACGTAAAAGGTTTCCTGAGACAAAGATCCTGGTATTAACCGTCCACAATGCGGAAGAGTATGTCCTGGCAAGCCTGAATGCGGGCGCTAACGGATATATCCTCAAAGATGCAACCCATTCTGAACTCTTGGTCGCGGTTGAACGGGTAATGAATGGCAAGACCTACCTCAGCCCCGACATTACCGACAAAGTTGTGCAGGGTTATCTGGTCGGTCAAAAGAATGCTGAACCTGCGACCGAATGGGACACCATCACCAAGCGGGAGAAACAGATCCTGAAATTGGTGGCGGAGGGACACACCAACAAGAGCATGGCCGAATTCCTCTGTATCAGTATCAAAACAGTGGAAAAACACCGGGCCAATCTGATGAAAAAACTCGATCTTCACAATGCATCTGCACTTACCACTTATGCCTTGAATAAAGGCATCGTCTCCCACTAATCGTTACTTTTTGACAGCAGGATCGAGAGAAAAGTGTAAACCAAGAGGTTGCCACGATTCTCCCGGACAGGCAGGATTTTTCCTGCCCTAACTTACCGGCAAGAACCTGGGACAGCCATACAGTTTCCGCAAAATCCCTTTCTCTTTACCCACCCTTCTGGAGAAAAATCCCGTTTGTCGCAGTTGATCCAGTCGGCATATAACAGCAGAATATCGGGCACTGTAAGTCACCAGCCGGGAACCCGACCGTAATCCGGCAGCACCGCTGCAATCCACCACGACGCATTTCCCAGCCCCCATTTTGTACAGAATTCAACATAGTTCCGCTCATTACGACTTCGCCTCGTATATAATTATTCAATATTTTCGTCAAACCGCCGATCACATCGTAACTGCCCTACAGCTACGCTAAAATATGAAAGAGTCCATATTACTCCTCAGCTACTACCTGCCTCCGCTACTCCTGATCTGGGGCGTCTATCTGGGCCTGAAGAAGCTTAAACATCGCCACAGTCACTCAATCTGGCAAGAGGAATCAGAGGCTGGCCTGACCGAGCCTGCCTCCCTGCATCCGGTGATAGATCCCAAGCGATGCATGGGTTGCGGCACCTGTGTCAATGCCTGCCCCGAACAGAACAACCATCCTGTTCTCGGACTGATCAACGGTAAAGCCAAGCTGATCGCCCCCACCAATTGTATCGGCCATGGCGCTTGCAAAACCGCCTGTCCTTTTGATGCTATCACCCTGGTATTCGGCACCGAACGGAGGGGAGTCGACATCCCGGTGCTCAAGCCCAACTTTGAAACCACTATGCCCGATATCTTCATCGCAGGGGAACTGGGAGGCATGGGTCTGATCCGCAACGCCATCGAACAGGGAGTCAAGGCGCTTGATGCACTGATGGAAGGCCGTACCCCACAACATCCCCATGACTACGACGCAGTCATCGTGGGGGCCGGCCCGGCGGGTTTTTCTGCCGCGCTTCGGGCGCACGAATTAGGCTTGAATTATCTGGTGGTGGAACAGGATTCTCTGGGAGGCACGGTGTTTCAGTTTCCCCGTGGCAAGCTGGTGATGACGGCACCGGTGGAACTTCCCATCGTGGGCAAGGTAAAGTTTACCGAAACCACTAAGGAGGAACTCCTCGAATTCTGGAGCCGGGTGGAAAAAGAGACCGGAATCCACATCAACTACCAGGAGAAGGTGGAAAACATCGAGCCGCACGGCAAGGCAGGATACCGGATCACCACTTCGAAGGGCGAATACAGTACCCACAAGGTGTTGCTCACCATCGGCCGACGTGGTACTCCCCGCAAACTCGGCGTACCAGGTGAGGAGCAGAGCAAGGTGGTCTACCGGCTGATTGATCCGGAACAATACCGGGGAGAACACGTCCTGGTGGTGGGTGGCGGTGACAGCGCCCTGGAGGCCGCCACCTCCATCGCGGAACAGCCGGGGACTACGGTCACCCTCTCCTACCGCAGCGGCTCCTTCTCCCGGGCCAAAAAGAAAAATCGGCAGAAGGTGGAAACGGCAGATGAGAATGGCATCTTGCAGGTCCTGATGAACTCGAACGTCAAATCATTCACCGAGAAACATGTCACCATTGAGCAACAGAAAGACCTCATCGAAATACCTAACGATGCGGCCATCGTCTGCGCCGGTGGTATTCTGCCGACCGGATTCCTGAAACAGATAGGCATAGAAGTCGACACAAAACATGGTACCGCATGATCGCAGTCTCCGGCATTTCCCGGGTTTTATCGCTAGCCTGCTCTGCTCTCTTCTGCTCTCCATCACGCCCCTGTCGGTTGCTGCGGAGACACTGGAGGAGGCGCGGACCGCAGTGCGGATGCGCCAATTCGAGAAGGCGGTAGAGATCTACGAGCAACTGGCTGAGGCTGGGGATGCAAAGGCTCAATACGCCGTTGCCGGCATGTACCGGGCCGGAAAAGGGGTAAAAAAGGATTTTTCCAAGGCCTTCTTTTGGTTCGGCAAGGCAGCAGAGCAGGATTTTGCCAAAGCCCAGTACAACCTGGGCAATCTTTACGAGTATGGCTGGGGAGTCACCAGCGACCGGGAACAGGCCCTGCGCTGGTACCAGGCGGCAGCGGAACAGGGGCATCGCCAGGCAAAGCGGAAAGTTGAACAACTCGCAGCAAGCATGGCTGCAAAAAACGGTGAAGGTAATTCTGAACGCATGATCGATGCATCGGCCTCCGGCGATCTGGGGCTTGTGCGTGAACTCTTGCGGCAAGGCGCCGATATCGACGCCACCGACTCAGATCTGCGCACCGCCCTCTACTCGGCGGTACTCAACGGGCATACACAAACCGTCGCCGAGCTGTTGAAAATGGGGGCTGACATCTCCATCGGTGACAGGCTGGGCAACACACCGCTGCTTACCGCCGTCCGTCTCGACCGGCTTGAAGAGACGCGCCTGCTGCTCAATGCCGACGCCAACATCGAGCAACCGGATCCGGTAGGCAATACCGCCCTGATCCTTGCCGCCGGCAAGGGGCTGACTACCATCACAGCGCTGTTGATCGAGCGGGGCGCCAATCCAAGAGCCGACAATAAAAAAGGGCAGTCAGCCATGCAGCTGGCCTGGCAGCGGAAACACCATAAAGTGGTGATCCAACTGGAACAGGCGGGTATAGAACGCCCCACAACGGTCAAACAGCGTGTCAGCAGGCGGACACCGCCACTCTCCGCCTTCTCTGACGGCTTGGTGGTTGCGGGTGAGGAACAGCCCTTTGCAGGCTGGCCAACCCTTAATATCGCGGCCTGGCGCGGCAGCGACTCCCTGGTTGATGCCCTGCTGAAACAGGGTGCCGACATCAACGCCCAGGATCCCGAAGGCCTTACCGCCCTCGCCCGGGCTGCTTGGCAGGGACAGATGAAAATCGTGCAGCGTCTGCTGAATGCAGGGGCCAATCCCGAAATCGCCACAGAAGAGGCAGCCACTCCCCTTTTCCATGCGGCGAAAAAAGGACAGACCAAGACTGTACGGGAGTTGCTCGCCCGAGGCGCAAAGGTTGATATGGCACTGAATGACGGCACCTCGCCGCTACTAACGGCAGTGAAGAACGCGCATCGGGATATTGTTTCATTACTGCTCGATCAAGGTGCTGCGGTCGATAGCAGGAAGCGTGACGGCACAACACCCCTTATGCTCGCCGCCAGCATGGAAGAGGCTGACTTTATCCGCATGCTGCTGGACGCCAAGGCCAATCCCGGTAGCGTCGACGACGCAGGGCACGATGCTCTTTGGTTCGCAGCAAAACTGGGAACCCTGGAAAGTCTGAAACTGCTATCGGCAAAGGAAGCCAACCTCCATCGCCAGTATCGGCAGAAAGAGACTCTGTTGATCCTCGCAGCGTCCCGGGGCGAAACAGGCATGGTCGGGGTTCTGATCAAGGACAACGGCAACATCGACCAGACAGGTAATACCGGCAATACGGCGCTGATGATGGCATCCCACCTCGGACACAAAAAGATCGTCGCTATGCTGCTGCAAAAGGGCAGCAATCCCGACCAGAGAAACCACAACGGCGACTCTGCCCTGATGCTCGCGGCGCGGGAGGGACACCAGGCAGTCATCAAGCAGCTGCTTGCCGGCAATGCCAATCCCAATCTGAGAAATAAAAAACGCGAACAGGCAATTGATCTGGCCCGGCTCAACAACCACACGGCCATCGTCGAACGGCTGGAGCAGACAGGATCCGGGCCAGAGTGGCTCGATATGTTCCGCTTCTCACGCTGACCGGTTCATCCTCCTAGTGGGCCAAGTAGTAGAAACACGTACCGACAAGTAGTAGTTGGCGGTATAAAATCTCACTCCCCCACTGCCTATAATCCCTACTCAGGCACTTTTTTCCCGTTTGAGATGGGTCGCAAAAGGGCGAAAGCACCATTCCTGCCCATCATCCCTCTCGGGCCACATAGGCGCGAAAAGTCGTAAACCATGGTTTTGCGGATTACATCCATCCCTCCACTCAACCTGCTGCTGCTCCTGTGGCTGGTGGCGCCAGCTATTCCTGCAGCCACGCTCACCCCGGTCTTGCAAAACACTGTGACCGCTGCCCGCTCTACCGGGGATCTGCCGGTCATCATCCAGTTCAGTGACAAACTGGATATCCGTGCGCTACGAAAAGAGGTGAAAACGATCATCAGCGCTGATCGCCCGGAGGGTAGACGAGGGCACCGCCTTAAACGGCAACATGCCAAAAGGGCGCTGATTGTCGATACCATGAAGCGCAAGGCGCGCCGGTCCAAGCGTCTGATCAGACGATTTCTCAAGGCACGGGGGGAGCCGCGGCCGCTGAAGTCGCTATGGGCCATCAACGCCTTGGCGGGAGAGATCCCGGCATACCTGATCGAGGAGATGGCGGCCCTGCCCGGCGTGGAGCGCATTTCTATCGATACCGTCTATACCCTGGCCGCCCCCACGGGCAACCGCCTCTCAGGACTCCCCATGTGGAACCTGGAGAGTATCAACGCGGTGTCGCTTTGGGAGACAGGACTTGAGGGGCAGGGGATCGTGGTTGGGGTCATGGACTCCGGCGTCGACATGAATCACCCCGACCTGATCGATAACTGGCGAGGCGGTGACAATAGCTGGTTCGATCCTTACGGCCAGCACAATCTGCCGGTGGACTTTACCGGTCATGGCACCCAGGCCACCGGCGTGATTCTCGGCGGCGATGCCAGCGGTTACCGGATTGGCGCCGCTCCCGAAGCAGAGTGGATCGCTGCCCGGATCTTTGACGATACAAATCGGGCGACGCTGAGCGCAATCCACCAGGCGTTTCAGTGGATGCTGGATCCCGATGGTGATCCCAATACCGACGATGCGCCGGACGTGGTCAACAACTCCTGGGGTTTCGCCAACACAATCAACGAGTGTTTCCAGGAGTTCGCCGAAGACATACGGCTACTGAAAGAGGCTGACATCTCGGTTATCTTCGCAGCGGGCAACTTCGGACCCAATGCCGAGTCGAGCATCAGTCCGGCCAACGATCCCACTGTAGTCTCCGTCGGCTCAGTGGACAGCTATAACGATATCGCCATCTCCAGCAGCCGGGGGCCCGGCGCCTGCGACGGCGGAACCTTTCCCAAACTGGTCGCCCCCGGTGAGAATATCTTCACTGCCGACAGGTTGCCACTCACCTATAACGTAGTCTCCGGCACCTCATTCGCTGCACCCCATGTGGCCGGAGCTATCGCACTTCTTAAGAGTGCCTTCCCCTCTGCCACCGTCTCCCAGCTCGAAACTTCGCTGCTGGAATCCTCTATCGATATTGGCCCGATCGGTGCGGACGGCGACTTCGGCTATGGGCTGCTCAATGTGGCCGGCGCCTATGACTGGCTGATCGACGATCTCGGCCTGAGCGGGGCCGGCATCCTGATGTTTGGGGAGAAGGCATACAGCATTGATGAAAAGACGAAAACCCTGACCCTGACCCTATACCGCATCGGTGGCAGTGTGGGCGAGATCTCCGTTGACTTCCAGACCAGCGACATCTCCGCCATCAGCGGTTTGGGCCACGACTACCTGGGAAGAGTCGACACCCTGGTTTTCAGCGACGGAGAGACCGCCCGCAGTTTTGACATAACAATTCTGGACGATAGCGAAGACGAAATGGATGAGGGTTTCCAGATCACCCTCTACAATCCCCAGGGTGGGGCAGTGTTGGGTGGGCGCAGTAGCGTTCCAGTCACAATCCTGGATGATGACGGCCCCGGGAGCCTCGTGTTCGAGGCCTTATCCTATGCGGTCAACGAGAGCCACCCCAAGGTCACTCTCTCCGTCCTGCGTCTGGGCGGCAGCTCCGGCCGGATCACCGTTGACTTCGCCACCCATGGCAGATCAGCGACAGCAGGGGCCGATTTCGAACCAAAGACGGGCACCCTGACCTTTGAAGAGGGCGTGGCCAGCAGCTCGATCTCGGTAAACCTGCTGGATGACGACACATACGAAGGTAACGAAACGTTCGATCTGATCCTTTCAAATGCCACCGGTGGAGCCACGCTGGGAGTCTCGGCTACGGCCACGGTAAGCCTGCTGGATGACGACGCCGGAGAGACATTGCCAACTTTCACCTTCTCCGCCCCCCAGTACAATGTTGATGAGTCTGACGGGCGGGTCGAAATCACAGTACAGCGTCTGGGGGACAGTTCAGGTTCCTATTCGGTAGATTACAAGACTGCGGCCGGCAGCGCCGTGGAGGGGGACGATTTCATCCAGATAGACGGCACCCTTAACTTTCTCGCGGGGGCGAACAGCCGCACGTTTGAGGTGGAGATTCTGAATGACGGCATCTTCGAAACTGCCGAGACCTTCTCCCTGGCGCTCTACAATCCCTCCAGCGGGTCTGCACTGGGACAGACCTCCGCAACCCTGATCAGAATCGGTGACGACGATGCCAAACCCGGTGTTGGTCTCTTCAGTGCCGGCGTGAACGGCGGTCTTTCCGGCGCTTCCACCAGCGGAAGCTTAGGGACCCAGAGCCGCATTGCAGCCGGCGGCACGGCGCAAGAAGCCGACGGGAGCAAGGGACAGGCAGGATCCTTCAGCTTCTCCATCGGCAATTTCCTAGGTGTATTGGATGTCAACGGCGATGAGTTGTTAAAGCCTGACGATGACACCGAACTGCAGTCCTCCGCCGATGCCGACATAGCTGGGGACGACCCTCAACCCGGCACTGATTGCAGCGAAGCTGAGACACGCATCCATCCAGACGGTATCAAAACAGAGGGAGACGGCATCAATCAGGATTGCAAAGGACAAGACCGGCAACTGTATCGCCAGAGCAAAACTTCAGATCTGGATCAAACCGGCAGACAGATTACGCATCCTGCAGAAGATGGCGCGACGCCCTGACCACCCTCAACGTGGCTTCATCCATATGTTAGACGATATAACCATAAAAGGATGTGAAAATGAAAAAATTCACAGGTGAACTGAAAATGCTTGGTGAAGGACGCCAGTAGCTTTTGCGTGACAAACCAAGTCGGATCGCGTCTCGCTTATTCACTCCCAGGTTGGTCAAGGCTCGGATTCTACGTCTTGGCCTGCGCCACTGTTTCCAGTAACACATCCTCAGACGCCTTCTGATCCAACCATCAAGTGCTATGGCATCGTCGTACTTCAGCCCGCATCCATAGTGTCCCATCCAGCCTTGAGCGTATTGCTTCAGCCGGATGATTCGAGACCCTATGGAGATTCCGGGACATCGGCGCGTGATCCGTTTTAGCCCGTGCTTGAACTTCCGGACTTTACTATCCAGCGTTCGAAGCTTCTTATGGTGGATCTTGAATCCAAGTACTGAGCTCTCTCTGCCCACTCTCATCTGTTATTGAAACCCCATCCCACCGGGGTGACAACTATCCTGACAGAGGGGGGCTGTAGGCGACCATCGACCATGACGCCTGCGCGCAGAAAGCGACCCAGGAGTTTCAGCAGACCTTTGTTCTTCACTTTGCGTGCCACGCGTTCCATGAGAACATCGTGATTTACAGTGTCAAAGAACTTTTCCAAGTCAATATCAATCTGGAAGGTATAGCCTTGCTGATAGAATGCCTGGGCGTTTCTGGCGGGTTGCTGCACGGATCGGTAGGGCCTATAGCCAAAGCTGTAGGTAGAGAAGGTGGGGTTGAATATTTCTCCGAGCACGATTGCAATCGCTTGCATTAGCACTCGGTCCAGCACACGAGGAATGCCTAAACGGCGCACCCCGCCGGACTCCTTGGGAATTTCGACACGAAGCACCGGTGCGAGCTTATAGGCCCCCTCCATCAGTTGCCTCCTGATTTCATTCCACTGCGGCCTGAGGTGGTCTAATAGATTTGTACAACCCAGTTAAGGATAATCGTCTTAACTGAGGTAAATGAAAATGACATTACGAAAACAGTATTCAAAAGAATTCAAATTGGATGCAATCAGCCTGGTAATTGAGCAAGGTTATACCCGGTCTGAGGCAGCCATAAGTCTTGATATTAAGCCTGACTTGCTTGGGCGCTGGGTGAGAGAACATCAGTCGGATGATGGCCAGGCTTTCCGTGGGAATGGAAAATTGACTCCCGAGCAAGAGGAGATCAGACAACTCAAAGTCCGGGTAAAGCGGCTGCAGATGGAGAAAGAAATCTTAAAAAAAGCGACGGTATTCTTTGCAGCAGAAACGAAGTGAAATATTCGTTTATCACCCAACATAAGAATACCTATCCAATCAGCCTGCAGTGTCAGGTATTGGGTGTGAGCCGTAGTGGCTATTATAACTATCGAGCCAGTGTGGCCAACAAACCGCATGACCCAGAGCACCAGGAGATGCTGGAGTGGGTCAGGGATATTGCCGAAAGCTCTGACTATAGCTATGGCAGTCGCCGTATGAAGAAGGCATTGAACGCCTTGAGCTTTCCCGTGAGCCGCAACAAGTCGAGAAAGCTGATGAGAGAGGCTGGCGTACAGGTTCGTCACCGTAAAAAGTTCAAGGTGACAACCAACAGTAACCACAAGCAGCCAGTGTTCGATAATTTACTGGAACGTCAGTTTGATGTACCACAGCCAGATCAGGCTTACGTTGCTGATATAACGTATGTCTGGACACAGGAAGGCTGGCTCTATTTAGCGGTGGTTATTGACCTGTATTCCCGGAAAGTGGTGGGGTGGAGCATGAGTTCACGCATGAAAGCACAGCTGGTATGTGATGCTTTAAAAATGGCTATCTGGCAACGGCGGCCAAAAGCAGGTTTGATTCATCATTCAGATCGTGGTTCGCAGTATGCAGGTAAAGCCTTCAGGGAATTACTCAAGACCCACGGTTTTAAAGGCAGCATGAGTCGTAAAGGAAATTGTTGGGACAACGCGGTAGCTGAGAGCTTTTTCGGTAGTCTGAAGCAGGAGCGGGTGCAATGGCGAAGCTATCAGACACGCTATGAGGCCCAGCAGGATATATTGAACTATATATCCATGTTTTATAATAGCTATCGATTGCACTCTACACTGGGGTACACCAGTCCCAATGAGTTTGAGCGTGAATGGGTGGAAACGAAAAAAGCGGCTTAACTGGGGTGTACTAAAAAGGTTGACCAGGTCAGCCCTGCCCATCTTGGGAATTTCTCGATGCTGATACCATCAGCGCCGGGCGCTCCTTTGTTGGATCTGACCTTTTTCCAAGCTTCGGTTATACTCGCATTGGATACGATATATTCCACCGATGCAAAATCGATAGGAGGAGATTCTGTGACGCGCCGAACACTCAAGTCCCCGCTGGGGTTGACGAGTTGCTCAGGCACACGGGCACCTCCCGAGCACACTGCCTTCGGACCTTTCTCCAGGGCGAACCCTGGATTCTCGTCCTCGGCTGACTTCTGCCATGTTAACGCGCACCTTCGCAGGCTCTGTTCCACCACGCCCGTTAGGACGTTTAGGCTGGCAGATCTCCCCGGGTAAGAACATGATCTTTCCCTGCACAACCGCTGCATTTACCCTCCCCCAGAGATCTGGATGGGCTTCGTCATGTTGTGCTGACTCGCCCTGGGGCTCGGCCTTAATATGCAATTTCTCTCCGTCGGCTCACAGGTTTGCACTCGGGCTTCTTTCAGACGGTCGGTCGCCCTTCCGCCCTTGCCGTCGGCTAGTACTTTTAAAGCGGCCCATACGACCTCTTTCCAGACAAGGTACAGGGGACTTCCACCCCATAAAATCATGCCCATGCCGGGCACACACAAACACATTCACTCGGAAAGGCAAAAGGGAAGCATATGCCTGTAATAAGTAGATTTCTTGGAATAATCATAGCCATGTATTGGGATGATCATGCTCCGCCGCACTTTCATGCTAAATATGCAGAATATGAAATCACCGTAAATATTCATACTGGCATTGTAGAAGGTAAATTTCCAAAGAGGGCGCTTCGGCATGTTCTAGAATGGTATGAATTACATAAAGATGAATTAATTGAAGATTGGGAGCTTTGTCAAAATGAAGAAGCACCAAAACCAATAGAACCACTGGAGTAAATAACTATGTTTCTTCATGTTACAAATGCCAGCTATATTGAAGATTATAAGGTGGAGGTATTATTTAATGATGGTCGAAAAGGTGTAGCTGATTTAAGTAGTGCTTTAAAAGGTTCAGTGTTCGAATCACTAAGAAATAAATCGGAGTTTTCATTATTCAGGGTTGATAAAGAACTGGAAACTATTGTTTGGCCAAATGGCGCTGATTTAGCTCCCGAGTATATTTACTTTCAGGCATTCAAAAACGAACCTAAGCTACAATCACAATTCAAGCAATGGGGATATATCGCCTAATCGGGATAGGGAGCCGCTCTAGCGGCCCCCTCCCACAGCACCGTACATACGGGTCCGTATACGGCGCCTAGCCTGCTATTCGCAGAGATGCTTCATCGGGCAAATCAAATCCACATCAAGTGCCTATCGGGCCGTAGCCGGATGATGAATCTTGCACCATAACGTGCGCAAGGAAATGAATCCTATTTCTTCAAAATGTGCATTACTTCTACTTTGTCAGATTACACCATGACGTAACTAGCTGAATAATATAAAATATACGTCGTGAAACTCATAAACGATTATTGAAGGGAAGAGGTCAAATGACAACCACCAAGGTCATTTGAATTACCTAATAGATGCATAAGCAGTATTGATTATATTGCGAAGCGATTCGTGAATTTTCAGCACCGTTTCGAATCGCATTTTCGAAGCAAAACGAGGTCCGTCTTCCAACCAGCGACACATTACCTAAAAGGCCTGATGCAGCGCAGAAAAAGAACATGGAACGCATGGAGGAAGTCGTTGTAGAAGCGGATGATCAACGTCTGCAACATATGCTCACGGAATCTCCATGGGACCCTCATGCCGTGTTGGATCAAGTGGCGCTGGAAATAGTGGCTCATCAGAGGGCGCTTGGCGTGCGCTTTGCCTGGGTAGGTGCTGATGGCGGTTATGGG
>QGON01000037.1 GCA_003660235.1 bacterium endosymbiont of Escarpia laminata
CCGCTTCTTCTTATGTGACCGTGGATGATAGCGGTGCGCGTCACCAGGGTAAGAATGGTTTTGTTACTCACATGGGTAATGACTTATTTGGATGGTTTCAGAGTACCGATTCAAAAAGCAGGATTAACTTTCTGGAATTGCTCAGAGCAGGGAAAACGGATTATTATTTGAGTGAAGCGGCTTTGGTTTATATGAAAAAGCAACAGTTGCCAGAAAAGTCCTTCAAACTGCTAAGCCAGTTAAAAGGAGCGTCCACTACCGATAAAGAAGAATGGCTGAAATTACTTGAACGGCTGTCCATAACAAACCCGCGTCACCAACGCTTTGCTACCGAAGGAGCCTTGCTCGGCAGCGTCTTACGACATGGTCTGTGTGATGATCTCACCATCGTCAGCGAATAATAGGGGACGTACCACGGTTATTTCCTCAAACTTCCAGTATTTGGCTGCTCTTTCCAGTTAAACCAAATCTGTGAGGTCTGATCAAATCACCCCTGATACACATTACGCATTCACCACTGACAGCAGGCTATCCACGATGTCGTCCAGCTCTTCCCGTTGCGGGTGCATCTTGTTATAGACCCGCAGCCCAAAGATACCGGTCATCAGCAACCGTGCCAGCGTGGATGGGTCCTTTCCGGATGCAAGCTCACCTCGCTCAAGTGCTTCTGTCAGCACTTGACAGAAGCACTTTTCAACATACTCAAGCGCCTGGATTACCCGTTGGTTTATCTCTTCATCCTCCGCGTGGACTTCCAACAGGGTGTTGACCAGCAGACACCCCTTCCCCTCAGGGTCTGCAGCTGTCTCATCGAGAAGGTGTTCGAAAAAAAGATGAATCCGGACCAGCGGTGGTTCATCGCTGTGCAACACGGCGTCAACGAACCGTTTCAGTTCGTCAGCATAATAATCCAGTGAATGCAAAAAGAGGCTGCGTTTGTTATCGAATGCGCCATACAGACTACCCGGTTGTAACCGGGTCGCTTCGGTAAGATCCCGAACAGAGGTCTTGTGATAACCCCGGCGCCAGAACAGTAGCATTGCATCCTGTAGAGCTTTTTCACGATCAAACTCGATAGGTCTTGCCATATCTCTAACCAATTTCTATGAAACCACTTACTATGCTAGCGGTACTTGAACGATCGTTCAATAACAACTATGGTTATTGAACGATCACTCAATTACCAAAAAAGGAGCATCTCATGTCGAGTTTCCCTGTCCACTCCCGCGAATCAGCCCCTAAACCTGCACATCCGACACTGGATACTGTCGCCGGCCTGTTCGGTTTTATACCCAATCTGCTTGGGGTAATGGCGACCTCTCCAGCGCTTGCAGAGGCCTATGTCGCCCTTTCCGGTATCTTCGAGAAGAGCGGCCTGAATGCAGCAGAGAGGCAAGTGGTGTTATTGACGGTAAGCCGTTTCCACGAATGTCACTACTGTATGGCAGCCCACTCCCTGGCCGCTGATATGGAGCAGGTACCTGCCGAAGTGGTTGCGGCCATCCGTAGCGATCATCCCATCACCGATAAAAAACTGGAGGCGCTACGGGTTTACGTCAATCGGTTGATAGAAAAACGTGGCTGGATCGATGAGACAGAGATGGCTGAATTTCTTGCTGCCGGTTTTGAACCATCCCATGCCCTCGATGTGCTGGTCGGCGTCGGGCAGAAAACCCTCAGCAACTTCACCAACCATCTTGCCAAAACCCCGCTCGATAGTGCCTTCGAACAACACGCCTGGGCACCTGCAGAATGAGCCCTGTGTAAGGGACAGCCTGCTCAAACGACCAATCGCAATATAGATGGCAAAGCCTGCGAGAAACATCACGCGGATGAGCCACACTCTAACTGGGGCCTTTCAGCCTACACTTGATTGAGACAGACCTGTGCGGACTTGGCAGGAGCGCAACGGCACGATGAGGAAGGCGTGAACAAAACAACCCGGAAAACAGCGCGTGTTGAAAAGCCCAATGCGCCCGACAGGATAGAAAAAGCCGAGCGGGCACGCGTGTCGGCACAGACCAGTGGGAAAAAGGCATGGCGCCGCTGGGGTCCCTATCTCAGCGAGCGCCAGTGGGGCACGGTGCGTGAAGACTATAGCCCCAGTGGCAAGGCCTGGGAGTACTTCACCCACGACCAAGCCCGTAGCCGCGCCTACCGTTGGGGCGAAGATGGCATTGCCGGATTTAGCGATGAAAAACAACGACTCTGCCTTTCGCTCGCCCTCTGGAACGGCCAGGACCCGATCCTCAAGGAGCGGCTGTTCGGCTTGACCAACAGCGAAGGCAACCACGGTGAGGACGTCAAGGAGCTCTACTACTATTTGGATGCCGCACCGAGCCACGCCTACCTCAAGATGCTCTATAAATACCCACAGCGTGCCTTCCCTTATGCTGATCTGGTGGAAGAGAATCATCGACGCGGCAGGGATCAACCCGAGTACGAACTGCTCGATAGCGGCATCTTCGATGAAAACCGCTACTTCGATATCTTCGTCGAATATGCCAAGGCAGATGTGGACGATATCCTGATGCGGGTCACGGTACATAATCGTAGTGACCAGGATGCCCCACTTCACCTGCTGCCCCAACTCTGCTTCCGCAACACCTGGGCCTGGGGCCAGGATCCGATCCGTCCGACGCTCACCGCCACAGAGCGCGGCTGCATTGCGATACACCACCAGAAGCTGGGCGACTACCACTGTTATCTGGACGGTGGCCCCGACCTGCTCTTCTGCAACAACGATACCAATACAAAGCGGCTGCATGGAGTGGAGGCCACCGGTTACTTCAAGGACGCCTTCCACGACTATGTCATCAATGGCGACCACACTGCTGTCAACCCACAGCAGAACGGCACCAAGGCGGCGGGGCTCTACCACTTTGAAGTCCCAGCCCTCGATCAGGTGCAGGTGCGTATCCGGCTGAAAAAGGGGCGGGATCAGCGCCCTTTTGAGCGCTTCGATGCAATATTCAAATTGCGCACTGAAGAGACCGATGCCTTCTACGCTGATCTGCAGAAAAATCTGCCGGATGACGAAGCCCGACTGATTCAGCGCCAGGCCTTCGCGGGGATGATCTGGAGCAAGCAGTTCTACTACTACGACATCCCGCAGTGGCTTGACGGCGACCCGGGCCAGTCAGCTCCGCCGAAAGAACGCCGTCATGGTCGCAACAGCGATTGGCGTCACCTCAACAACGCCGACATCATCTCCATGCCGGACAAGTGGGAGTACCCCTGGTACGCAGTCTGGGATCTGGCCTTTCACTGCATCACCCTGGCAATGGTCGACCCGGACTTTGCCAAACGCCAGCTGCTGCTGATGACCCGGGTCTGGTACATGCACCCGAACGGACAGATCCCCGCCTATGAGTGGGGCTTCGATGACGTCAATCCTCCGGTTCATGCCTGGGCGGTGTGGGAGGTTTATCGCACCGAACGCGAAACCACAGGAAAGGGAGACCTCGATTTTCTCGAACGGGAACTGCACAAGCTGATCCTCAACTTTACCTGGTGGGTCAATCGCAAGGATGCAGACGGCAACAGCATCTTCCAGGGTGGCTTTCTCGGCCTGGACAACATTGGGGTATTCGACCGCAGTTCCCCATTGCCCACCGGCGGCCATATCAACCAGGCCGACGGCACCAGCTGGATGGCCATGTATTGTCTCAACCTGATGCGTATCGCGCTGGAACTGGCGCAGACCAACCACACCTACGAGGACATCGCCACCAAGTTTTTCGAACACTTCCTCTATATCGCCGCAGCGATGAACAATATCGGCGATCAGGGCATTGGTCTATGGGACGAGGAGGATCAATTCTATTACGACGTGTTGCGCTTTCCCGATGGAAAGCTGATGCCGATGAAAATCCGCTCGATGGTGGGACTGATACCGCTTTTCGCGGTAGAGATTCTGGAACCCGAACTCATCGACCAACTGCCCGACTTCAAACGCCGCTTGAAGTGGTTTCTCAACTACCGCCCCGATCTGGCCGCCCTGGTCTCCCACTGGGAAGAACCTGGCCGGGGCAATCGCCGGCTGCTATCACTGCTGCGCGGCCATCGCATGAAATGTCTGCTTCGGCGCATGCTGGACGAGACAGAATTCCTCTCTGATTACGGTGTGCGCTCCCTATCCCGCGCGCACCAGGAGGCCCCGTATATTTTCGACTTCATGAACCACTCCCTGTCAGTCTCCTATCAGCCGGGCGAGTCGGATTCGAATGCGTTTGGTGGCAATTCCAACTGGCGCGGTCCCATCTGGTTCCCGGTTAATTTTCTGCTGATCATCTCGCTGCGTCGCTTCGCCACCTTTTATGGCGACGAGTTCAAGATCGAGTGTCCCACCGGTTCCGGAAAATATCTCTCGATCGATAAGGTGGCCGATGAATTGGCGATACGCCTGACCCGGCTTTTTCGTCGCGACAAACAGGGCCGAAGAGCGATATTTGGTGACAACACCAAACTACAAGACGATCCTCACTTTCGCGATCACCTGTTGTTTCACGAGTATTTCCACGGTGACGACGGCCGCGGGATCGGCGCTTCTCATCAGACCGGCTGGACTGGATTGGTAGCGTCACTTCTGGGGTCGTAACACATAATCAATAACAGGAAACAGCATGCATTCAATGTTCATCAAGGTTTTGTCGGCCACACTGATTACGGCCGCAGTTATCTACCCTTTCTGGCCCGCCGTTGTGTGGCTGTCGGTTTTCATCGCCCCTTTCACTGCACTGGGATTTTACGACATGTTCCAGAAGCAACACTCCATTCGCCGAAACTTCCCCCTGTTCGGGCGCGGCCGATGGTTCATGGAGGAGATCCGGCCTTTTATCCGTCAGTATTTCGTCGAATCCGACACCGATGGAGCACCCATCAACCGGATGTTCAGGAACATTGTGTATCAACGCGCCAAAGGGGCATTGGAGACGGTGCCTTTCGGTACGCGGGTCGACACTTACCGAACCGGTTATGAATGGATCGGTCACTCACTCTCCGCGATAGACGTATCAGATGTCGACAGGGATTTACGGGTTAGCGTCGGCGGACCGGATTGCAGTCAGCCTTACTCGGCCAGCATCTTCAATATCTCCGCCATGAGTTTTGGCGCGCTAAGCCAGAATGCCATTCTGGCACTCAACAAGGGGGCAAGATCAGGCGGATTCGCCCACAACACCGGTGAAGGCGGGATCAGCCCATACCACCTGGAACATGGAGGCGATCTGATCTGGCAGATTGGCACCGGCTACTTCGGCTGTCGTGATCAGAGTAGCAATTTTTCCCCTGAGCTATTCAGAGAGAAGGCGTCCCTTGACGCCGTCAAGATGATTGAGATCAAGCTCTCACAAGGTGCCAAACCCGGACATGGAGGAATCCTGCCGGCGGAAAAAAACACCCCTGAAATCTCCGAGATACGTGGTGTGGAAGCGCATACACAGGTCAACTCACCTGCCACCCATACAACATTCGACTCGCCACTGGGATTGGTGCAGTTCATCGCTCAACTGCGTGAACTCTCCGACGGCAAACCGGTCGGTTTCAAGCTCTCGATCGGACGCAAAAGCGAATTCGCCGCCATCTGCAAGGCGATGACTGAAAGCGGCATTCTTGCAGACTTCATTACGGTTGATGGCGGTGAAGGTGGCACCGGCGCCGCCCCCCTTGAATACACCAACTCCATCGGCATGCCGTTGCGTGAAGCCGTTACATTTGTTGCCGACTGCCTGACCGGTTTCGGCCTGAAACAGCATATAAAGATCATTGCATCCGGCAAAATCATTACCGGATTCCATCTGGTCAAAAACATGGCCCTGGGCGCGGATATCTGCAACAGCGCCCGTGGCATGATGCTCTCCCTCGGCTGCGTACACTCCCTTATCTGCAACAGTAACAAGTGCCCCTCCGGGGTTGCCACGCAGGATCCCCAACTCTTCAGCGGACTGGTTGTACTAGATAAAGCACAACGTGTTGCGCAATATCATGCCAAAACGGTACACGCGACTGCAGAGATCATCGCGTCAACCGGCATCTGCCACACCTTTGAACTGAATCGCACCCATATCTATCGTCGTATCAGCCAGTACGAAATCAAACGATATGACCAGATCTTTCCCTATCTGCCCACAAACTGTCTGTTAGAGAATTCAATACCTGACTTTTTCAAACTCATTATGCAGGAGTCGAGTTCCGATACATTCGCGCCCCATAACTGTCTGACGCGCATTGACAACGAGTGCCGAGAAATTGAAATGCCGGATGAAATAGCTGCCACTGAAAAGACGACTGTCACAGAGGATCGATAAGAGATCATCCCGCAACATTCACCCGGGGAGCCTTGTAGAGATAGATGGAACAACTACGAGAGGGGCTTCTTTGGTCGCCGCTCCTTCAAATTGACGATTAATAACCCGGTTCACCTGCTTGCATTCATCGAAGCAGTATCCTAGCTTGTAAATATAGGTGGAAGAGAAAAACTGTAGGAGAATGCCGATGTTCAGAATTATTCGCCTTTTCTTGATGCTGACTCTGATGGGTATGCCCCTCTCTCTTTTGGCACTAGATTTCGAGGTGATAGCCCAGACCACTGACTGCTCCGGCGACATCGGATTCTCCTCTTTCGGTTCCCGGGACCTCTATAAGATGCAATCGGCAGACTGCAGCGACCCCAATACCGGACAGAAGCTGCAGCAGGTGCTGCTGAAATCCAAATCGGGTCTGGTCACCTACGACGTTATCTGGGTCACTCAGGAGGAGGCCCGAAACATCCTGCAGCAGATAAAGGAGATCAAGGCAGCCAAGATCAGACGCCTGACTCGTCCCGAGGTGGTGATCCAGAAAGAGACCGTGATCCGCCACGAACGCCCAGCTGCAGCTGTGGCCCCCGCCGCCACCCGTTCGGCCCCGTCGGTGCGCAGTGACCTGCCCGGACCGGTAATCAACATCATCGACCCGCCAATCGCCAACACCCGCTCCATCACCAACATCATCACGCCTTCGGATGCCGACAAGCGGATCGTTGTCGGCAAGATCAATGCTCCCGCCGGCCTGATCTCCCTGACCATCAATGGCCAGTCTCACAAAGTTGACGAGCACGGCATTTTCAAGGCAGAGGTACCTGTAACCCGCTCCAAAACACCGGTAACCATCGTCGCCGTGGATAATCAGGGCAAAAGGGATACGGTGGAGTTCCGGCTGCTGCCCGAACCCCTGCAGGAACAACCCGACGCTGCTGCCGGTGCGGACAGTGACCCTGATATCTTTGGGACCTATCATGCCCTGATCATTGCCAATACCCGGTACGATAAGCTGGATGATCTCAGCACCCCGAAAAACGACGCGGACGCGATCGCCGACATCCTCAAACAGCGTTATGGATTCACCGTCACCCGCCTCTACGACGCCACCCGCTACGAGATTCTCTCCGCCCTGAACAAGGCCCGCCGGGAACTCACGGAAAAAGACAATCTGCTGCTCTACTACGCTGGCCACGGTGAGTATGACAAGGCCAATAACCGGGGCCACTGGCTGCCGGTGGACGCAGAGAACGACAGCACCGCCAACTGGATCTCCACCGTTGCGATCACCGACATACTCAATGCCATGTCGGCGAAACATGTGCTGGTGGTGGCAGACTCCTGTTACTCCGGCGCCCTCACCCGGGCTGTCAACACCGAACTCGATCCCGGTATGTCGGAAGAGACCCGTATGAAATGGCTCAGAGTCATCGCCAAGACCCGTTCGCGTTACGTGCTGACTTCTGGCGGCGTGAAACCGGTATTGGACGACAGCGGAAATGGTCACTCCATATTTGCCAATGCACTCATCGATGCGCTGAAGGAGAGTAAAGGGGTGCTTGAGGGCTCCAAACTGTTCCGCGAAGTCAAGTTACGGGTCTCAGCCCGGGCAGAAGAGCTCAATGTCGATCAATCCCCTCAATACGCCCAGCTCAAGCGCACCGGCCATGAGTTTGGGGAATTTCTCCTGGTGGGTCAGCGTTGATCGCGGATACTTGTTGTAGCTGGAACCCTTTACTCCATGGATGAATTCAGAGCGGCGCTGGACGATTTTTTCACCGGACGATTGGATCTGGAGGGGCTATTGGGCAAGCTCGACGCCCAACTGCTGCTCTACCCGGAAAGCCAGACAGCACTTACTGTGCTGCTGGATGAGTTGCAGCGCAGCAACCGGGTTCCGACCCAGATCGTCGCCAGTCTGCGTGCGCGCCTCGGCCAATACGCACAGCCCGCCCAGGATGCTGCGGGAGGGGAAACCCGAATCCGTTCGGATTTAACAACAGACCATCCGGCTCCGATTCCCGACGAGGCGACCCGTATCGCCGAAACCCCGGCACCACCTCCCTCTCCCGTTGCTAAAACATGGTCCGCCCCTGCACCTCATCACGCTTCAGGCCGCGCCGCTCACCCGCTGGTAGGCGACACCCTTAACGGGCGTTTCGTGCTGGAGGACGAGATCGGCCGCGGCGGCATGGGCGTAGTCTACCTGGCAAAAGACCTGCGCAAGGAAGAGGCGCGGGATCGGGAACCCTATGTCGCCATCAAGGTGCTGAACGAGGCGGTGCAGCAGAACCCCGATGCCTTTATCGCCCTGCAGCGCGAAGCCAAGAAGGCCCAGCGTCTGGCCCATCCCAACGTGGCCACGGTCTACGACTTTGATCGGGACGGGGACACGGTCTACATGACCATGGAGCTGATGCAGGGGGAGTCGGTGGAGCACCTGATCAAGCGAATCCGGCCCAGCGGGCTGCCCCTGGAGAAGGCCCTGCCGATCATTGAAGGGATGGCCCACGGTCTGGCCTACGCCCATAAAAAGGATATCGTGCATGCCGATTTCAAGCCGGGAAACGCCTTTATCCTGCAGAATGGCGAGATCAAGGTACTCGACTTCGGCATCGCCCGCGCCTTCAAACCACCGGGACAGAACTCCGGCGACGCCACCGTCTTCGATCCCGCCAAATGGGAGGCACTCACTCCGGCCTACGCCAGTTGCGAGATGTTCGACCAGGCGGCCCCCGATCCGCGGGACGACATCTACGCCCTCGGCTGCGTCAGCTATGAACTGCTCACCGGACACCACCCCTTCGACAAGCTGCCGGCAAACCAGGCCCGTGGCCGAAAGTTAATACCCAAACCCATCCCCGGACTCAGCCGCCATCTGAACCAGGCCTTGACCCATGCCCTGGCCTTTGAACGCAGCGAGCGCACTCCCGATCTGGCGCAGTTTCTCCAGGAACTGAAGGGCGGGAATGGAGCGAATCTCAAGTGGTGGGGATTCGCAGTGGGTGCCCTCCTGCTGCTGGCAGTTGTGGGCAGCGGGATCTATCTCTTGATCGGCGGGGAGACAGACAGACCGAAGGATCCACTTCTGCCGACACCGGCGGTTGAGCCACTGGTAAAAACGACTCCGGCCCCAACGGTCCCACTGGAGCCATCAGAGCCGGATGTGTTCGAAGAAACACCGGTTGCCGAAACCAGACCCGAGCCTGAACCCAAGCCCAAAAAACTCGATACCGAAACCCAGGCCAAGGTTGAGCGCATCCTGGAGGTAGCTGAGCTTCACCGGATGATCGGCCGCCACCTGGAACCGAAAGGCAGCAATGCGGTAGAGGCCTATCGAGCGGTTCTAGAGATGGATCCCGGAAACCAAATTGCCCTGGAGGGCCTGGATCAAGTGGCCAAACATTTTGTGGGTCAGGTCAGACAGGCGATGAAACAGGGAGATGATTCAGCGGCGCAGGCCTTGCTCGATCAGGGCCTTCAGGCTGCCCCCGAACACAGAGAACTCCAAGTCTTGAAAAAACGCCTGCAACCAGAGTAAGCATATAAATTTAATTCTCACAATAAGGCTATCAGCAGATACTTCAATCAGAGCGCCGATTTGATCTTATACTTTAGATTAAGGACAGAGATTTTCGCCTCATCCGCATTAATGGGGAGGAGCCAACAGATGTTGAAACTCAAACACGGGCTATACCTGTTCACCGCAGCACTAACCCTGGGACTCGCCTCTCTGGCGCAGGCGGACTACGTAGCCTATTCGATCATAAAGGAAGGCGGCGCCAAGCAGCCGCTACCCGAATATGTCGGCGACATCGATGTAAAATACCTGGTCAATCTTGAGTGGGGCAGATACAGCGGCAAGAAGACCCGTATCGGCGTGTTGCCGGTAGAGAACAACTCCTCCAGCCATAGCGTCAGCGTCAGCGGCCCCGGCGGCACCTACACCTATAACTCAGCCACCAGCAGCGGTGGCGTTCCGGTCCAGGGCATCGAAGCGATGCTGATGGACGTCATGCACAAAAGCAAGCGTTTTCGCCTGGTGGAGCGCAAAGTGCTGGACCAGACCCTGAAAGAGCAGGATCTGGGAGCCACCGGCCGTATTGCCAAGCCCTCTGCCGCCAAGATCGGTAAGATTCTCGGCGCTCAATATCTGTTTCAGGCGGTGATCACCCACTATGAGGCGGGGGTGGAAGAGAAAGGCGGCGGCCTCGGTGGTTTGTTAGGCGGTAGTGCCGGCGCGCTGCTGGGAGCGCTCTCAGTGAAGGAGTCAAAGGCGGTGTTGGGCATGAACTTCCGTCTGATCAACTCGGAAACCAGCGAGATCATCTACACTGATCAGGTAGAGGCAGAACTGAGTGAATCCGGACTCACCTTCGGCGGTGCAGGCATAACCGGCGGCGGCGGGCTGGGGGGCTTCATGTCCAAGTACGCCAAGACCCCCATCGGCCAGGCAGTGCTCTCCACCATCAACCGAGGCGTCTACGGCCTGGTCAAACAGACCGGCACCTCTCCCGCCACCGGTTCGGTGATCAAGGTCAAGGGCAATAAGATCTATCTCAATCTGGGTCAGGATACGGTGGAACCCGGCGAGAGCCTGGATCTGATGCGCATGGGTGAACAACTGATCGACCCGGAAACGGGCATCTCCCTGGGTGGAGAAGAAGAACTGGTCGGCTCGGTCAAGGTCACAGCAGCGAAGGAAAAATACTCCATTGCCAAACCGACGGGACGTCTCAAGGCATCGCGTATCAAACGTGGCGACAAGGTAGTCTCCCAACGTGCACCCGAACCTATGAAGTTCGCCACTTCATGGAAACCGCCGAAGAAGAAAAGCGGGTTCTTCGGTGGCGGCAGTAAAAAGGAAACCAGCAGTCCATTCGGAGACGATTCGCTCTTTTGACAAGCGGACGGGGCATTAAATCGCAGGAGCGGCGCCCTCGCCGCGATGACTCCGTAGATGGGCAAATCGCGGCGGGGCACCGCTCCTACGAACGCTTCGCAGCAAGCTGCACTGACATAGGACGATAGATAACATGGGCAATCCAGCAGCGAGAATGGGGGATCAAGTCATCCAGCAGGCGCCCCATTGCCATGCGCCGATCCACCCGCCAGCGCCGGTCCCCACCCCAGTGCCCCACCCTCCCCTGCCTTTGGCCATCGTCAAGGGCGAGCCCACCGTATTGATCGGAGGCCAACCCGCTGCCCGGGTGACCGACATGACCGCGCCCTGTGCCCTCCCCGGCTGCGTTCCCAACGGCCCCGGCATGGTTGCGATGGGTTCTTTTACCGTGCTTATCGGCAACCTGCCGGCGGCACGCATGGGAGACATGACTGCCCATCCGGGGTGTGTGGCACCCATCCCCAGTCCGGTGGGCAAGATTCTGCCACCTGGATGTCCAACTGTCCTGATCGGCTGAGCGGATTGAGCATTGCGTCTAAGTCATTTTGAAACCCTCGCCCCAGTCTGCCCCCGGTGTCGGCTGGAGACGGCGCAAACACATCCATTAGTGGTGGCAGCCGTAGAACATCAGACCGGTGAACAGATTATCGAAGGCGTGATCCACTGTACCAATCCGGCCTGCCAGTTGGAATATCCGGTCATCGACGGCATCCCTGTTATCGTCCCCAACATCCGCCAGTATCTCGCGGACAATCTGTTCTACCTCACCCTGCGCAGCGATCTCGCACCCACAGTAACATCCATGCTCGGCGATGCCGCAGGACCGGGCACTCCCTTCGACAGCAACCGCCAGTACCTGAGCACCTACACCTGGGACGCCTACGGGGAGTACGATCCCGAAGAACAGGAACCCCAACCGGGTGTTTCGCCCGGCGCGCTAAAACGCTGCCTTAAAGCCGGGATAGAGCTGTTGCAGGGAATACCGAAGGGATCCGCCATCGATCTGGGCTGTGCAGTGGGAGGCGCCACCTTTGAACTGGCCCTTCACACCGACGGACTGGTGCTCGGCATCGACAACAATTTCTCCCTGTTGCGGCTGGCCCAGCGGGTCCTGCAGGAGCAGAGTGTCAGTTATCCACGACGGCGGATCGGTATCGTCTACGACCAACGGGAGTTTCCTGTACCGGTAACCCATGCGGAGCGAATCGATTTCTGGGCATGTGATGCACTTGCTCTGCCCTTCGCCGATGCGACCTTCGGTTTGGCGGTGGGGTTGCAGCTGGTGGACTCTGTCAATTCTCCAACGTCCCTGCTGGAAGAGACGGCCCGCAACCTGCACTCTGGCGGCACCATGATCATGGCGACCCCCTACGACTGGTCGCCTGCGGTCACACCCCTCGAGGGCTGGATCGGCGGCCACTCCCAACGCGGCCCAAACTCAGGCGCCGCAGAACCTCTGTTGAGGTCGTTGCTAACCCCCGAAGCCCACCCCCAATCCGTCAAAGGGATGCAACTCACCGGAGAAATCACCGATTTTCCCTGGCATACCCGCATTCATGATCGCAGCATCATGCACTACCGTGTTCACCTGGTAACCGCCGTATCGGTTGAGTAGGTTGCGTTTTTTACAAAACAACCACCTTTCTACGGAAGCTGCATCGCGTTGGGCGTAAAACTGCGAAATATCTTATCGAACAGTGGGTCGGTTGCGGCTTGGTTGGAGGCCAGGGAGATCGCTGTCAGCTTGTAAAGATGGACGCTTTCACCGCACTGCAATATGAGCAACTGTTTCTGCCGCACCCGCGCAGGACCCTCACCCCATTCACAACTGCTCATGATACCGTCACAATCCGATCGCTTGCCTGCTGCCTGGCTGATAAGTTGAAACGCTTCGACCTTCTCACTCAGGGCTTCCATCTCCTGATCAGCAACAACTTTGAGATCCAGCGCATCAGACTGCTTCTCCACCCGGATCGTCATATAGGGTGAATCATTTCCCTTTACCGGAAATGCGAAGGTATAGACTGAGGCATCGATACACTGCTCCGGCAGTTCAACGGCAAATCCGGAGCCCTGAAACCTGGGCATAACACTCTCCTACTGGATCTTTCAGA
Source organism: bacterium endosymbiont of Escarpia laminata (assembly GCA_003660235.1). Taxonomy (GTDB): domain Bacteria; phylum Pseudomonadota; class Gammaproteobacteria; order Chromatiales; family Chromatiaceae; genus QGON01. The sequence continues at coordinate 13,317 of QGON01000037.1, forward strand.
ACAGACCGCACTATCAGACCGACACTAAGCCCATCAACTTCATCGCCACACTCCCGCCAGATTAACCTGCGGCAATGCCAATGACTGAAACCGCATCACCCTGACCATATTGCGAGTGCGGTGGCTGAGCAGCGGTATGACGCCCTGTTTGAGCATCACCTCCCCTGTACGCTCGCTGATCCATGCCTCGGCGCAGGGCAGCATCTGTCGTTCGCCGTCAACTTTAAAGGTGAAGGCCGGAAGATCCTCGATATCGAGGCGGTCTCCGGGTTCCATGGCCCAACCACGCGCGACAAATGCCTCCGCCAACAGTTGGGCACAGGCAAAGGCCGGGCTACCCCAAAGGTAGTCTTCATGATCCCCCGGCTGTAGTGGGATCTCTTCGAAGGCAAAGCTGTCGATCTCCTCACTCCCCTTGCCGTAGGGCAGCCGCATCAAAGGTCGCGGCAGGGCCAAGCCGAGCCAATGGGCCGCAGGAGTCTGACGCAACGCCTGCCAACGCTGTGCCGCTTCTCCATCTAACCCAGTCCACTTCTCCACCGGTTCGGTGACGACATCACTGCCGAGCAGTTGTGGTGAGGCAGTGGCGAGAAACGGGCCACCTGCTTGAGAGCCCAACAGACCCAAGGCATGCAACGTGGCGACATCCTCTTCTCCCGCACCGAAGACAAAGTCACCCGCCAGCACCGACCAGGGCTCGCCACCCGTACTCCCTGCCCCCTGTTCCACCAGCAGACGATAGAGCGATGATCCGGACGAGTTGCCCGAAAAGATGGTGAGATCCGCCAGCAGTTCCGACCTGGAAATGTCGAATGTGAAAAGCTTCAGTGTCTCGTCTGTCTCCACCCCTGTGACCAGACGACGCAATGCCAACCAGGTGGCCTCCAGCGCCTGAAACCCGGGTGCGTGCAGCAGGCTTCGCATCTGTTCGCTGATGGCATCATCCACCGAGGCAACGTAAGCCGCCTGTTGAGGATCGGCGTCGGGAACGATATGCGCTGCGACAATACGCTGGATAAACTGTTCTATCCCTGCCTTAGGCGCCCTCTCTCTTGCAGCCGGGCTGCTGGACTCACAGCCTAGCAGACGCTCGAACACGTCGCCTTGCTGCTCAGGCGTGGCAGAATCGCCGACGGTTTCTTCACTGGTTGATATTACGTCGACAACTGAGGCTTCTCGCCGAAGTTCCGCAGCGGCGGCGGAGAATGTGTTTGCATCCAGTAACCTGCCACGCAGTTGACGCAATGCCTTGAAAAGATCGAGACGCTGAAACAGGGTATCAGGATGAAAGTCTTCCAGTTCACTGAAGGTAAGGTCGATCCGGGCATTCTCTCCCTCACCAAGCGGAAGGCTCACACTCGGTGCATAGCGGGCCATCAGCTGTTCAAAATTATCCACGTCCACCTGACGAACGGCACGTTCAATCAGTGGCCCTGCATCCTCAGGATGGCCGCTGAAGTCACCCATCAACAAGATACGCATTACCGAGGCCGGTTTGCGTTGAGGCATTGCACCACCACCGCGAAGACCATACTCAAATTCCATGTGTGCAGCCATCGGTCAATACTCCCCATTAATATCCTGCCTTTAGTGTAGCCGCTCACTCTTGCTTAATGTCATAGGGATCTGGCGAAACTTGGCAATGTGGGGCAAAAGAAAGCAAAATCAGCTAAACTCGAATTGAAAACGCAGGGAGAGTTGCCAGGTGTCTGACCTCACACAATTCACCAGGAGCGTGTCCGTCTCCACCCCCCTCGGCGGGGATGTGTTGGTATTCAAGAGCATGAGTGCCAGCGAGGGGATGAGCCAGCTCTTCGAGTACGAGCTGGAGTTGCTCAGCAAACAAAGCGACATCGACCTCAATGATATGTTGGGACAAAGCGTTACGGTTCTTCTGAAGACCGATATCCCGGCAGCCCAGGGGGGCAAGGATCGCTTTTTCAACGGACTGGTCAGCCGTTTCAGCTACGTAGGCACTCAAGACCGCTACCATCTCTACCAAGCCACCCTGCGACCCTGGTTTTGGAACCTGACCCGAACGTCGAACTGCCGCATCTTCCAGGAGATGACCGTTCCCGACATCGTGGCCGAGGTTTTGCGAAAAAACGGCTTCTCCGATTTTGAATTCAGCCTCAGCAGTGGCCGGTACCGCACCTGGAGATACTGTGTTCAGTACCGTGAAACCGACTTCAACTTCATCTGCCGCCTGTTGGAACAGGAGGGTATCTACTTCTATTTCCACCACCAGGAAAACCAACACTTCCTCGCCATGACCGATTCGGTCAGCTCCCACAACAGCGTGGGCGCCATCCCCTTCTTTCCTCCCCAGGAAAATGTACGGCGCGAAGGTGAGTTCATCAGCAAGTGGTATGTGGCCTCGGAAGTGTGTCCGGGCAAATTCGTTACCGACGATTTCAACTATGAGACACCGAGTACGGAACTGGAGGCACGCCTGGACCAGGCGGAGAGCCATGCGGCCGCCGACGGGGAGATCTATGACTATCCCGGGGAGTACAGCAAACCGAACGAGGGTGAGGCCTACGCTCAGATCCGCCTGCAAGAGTTGCAGACTCCCCATATCGTCGCCGAGGCAACGAGCAACTGCCTCCGGGTCAGTGTGGGTGAGTTGTTTAATCTGGAGAATTTTCCGCGAAAAGATCAAAACCAGGAGTACTTGATTACCTCCGCCTCCTACCAGATCAAATCCGATGCCTATATCAGCGGTTCCGGCAGCACAGGCGAGAATCTTTACAGCTGCCAGTTCAGCTGCATCGACCGTACCCGTCAGTATCGCGCTCCCCGACTGACACCAAAACCTGTGGTGCAGGGGCCACAGACTGCGTTCGTGGTCGGACGAAAAGGTGAGGAGATCGACACCGACAAACTGGGCCGGGTCAAGGTGCAGTTCCACTGGGACCGGGAAGGCAAGATGGATGAACATAGCTCCTGCTGGGTTCGGGTCTCACAGAACTGGGCCGGCAAGAAGTGGGGTGGCGTGTTTCTGCCTCGCATCGGGCAGGAGGTGATCGTCGACTTTCTCGAAGGCGATCCCGATCGGCCGATCATCACCGGCCGGGTCTACAATGGGGAGAATGTACCACCCTATGCCCTGCCCGCCAACAAGACCCAGTCCGGCATCAAGAGCCGCAGCACCAAACAAGGCAGTGAAGATAATTTCAATGAGCTGCGCTTCGAGGACAAGAAAGGCGAGGAGGAGGTCTACTTCCACGCCGAAAAAGACTTCAATCGTATGGTGGAGAACGACGATACCCTGAACGTGGAGCACGACCAGACCCGCACCATCCATAATGATCGAGAGGTGACGATCGAAGAGGGAAACGACACTCTCAAGATCGAAAAGGGCAAACGGGATATCACCATCTCCGAGGGCGACGACATCCTGCTGGTGAGCCAGGGGGATCATACGATCACCATCGGATCCGGCAACCAAGACGTGACCATTGCGACAAACCAAGATGTAAGTATTGGACAGAATCAGGACGTTAGCATTGGGCAGAAATGCACCATGTCAGTCGGAAGCTCTTTGGTCATCGAGGCGGGAACCAAGATCGAAATCAAAGTCGGTGCCAGTTCGATAAAGATCGAGCCCGCAAAGGTCACGATAAAATCTCCGCAGATCGCTATCAGCGCTGACGGCAAACTCGATGTAAAGAGTCCCATGACCACGGTAACGGGCGATGGCATCCTGACCCTGAAGGGTGGACTGACTAAGATCAACTAGCTCGGTGATGTTATGGAAGAGATCAAACTGAACAAGGTCAAAGTCGCTACCGCCAACGAGGTCTGTCTCCTTTTCGACCTGGATGAAGAGGCCGCGCCCCTGCTGCAGGAGAACCAGACACCCGCCCAGTTCCTGCAGATCCTGATGGAGCACGAACGCCTGGCCGATGCCGCCCATTTTCTCGCCTTCGCCCTGCCCGAACGTGAAGCCGTCTGGCTGGCCTGCCTTGTTGCTCACAGCGTGGTCGATGAATCAACCTCCGAGGCCGAGAACAAGGCCATCACCCAAGCCGAACAGTGGGTCTACAAACCGACCGATGAGCAGCGTCGGACCCTGATGGATATCGCAGAGTCCGCCGGACTCGACACCCCCGCAGGTTTCGCCGCAGCCTCTGCTTTCTGGAGTGGAGACGTCATCGCCCACGCCGATCTGCCTCCGGTTCCACCCCCCGCCGGTATCACCGGCAAGATGGTCTGGGGGGCTATGGTTTTGGCGGCGTACCACAAGACGCCGGAACTGGCGAACGACAGATACAGCACTTACATCAGCCAGGGGATCGATATCGCCAATGGAGGCGGCGGCAAGAACCTTTGATAGTGAGCCTTTAGTGAACGGGACAAATCCCTGATTGGTAAGGAGACAAGGACATTTTTATATGACATCCATCAGGCAATATGCAGCTTTTTCCGGGAAGAATTTATTTTCTTTCCCGGTTGATTGCAGGGGCCTGTAGAGTGTGCTAATAAAAGAGTATAAGACAATCAATCTGCCGGATTTTGTATAAGAAAATCAGGGTAGTCTACAATCCTAGATAGATTGGATTGCGGCAATGGATGGGGACGCCGATGACAAGTGCGATCGATGTAGAGAGCATCCTGCAAGAGATATCGGCTGACAGCCCGTGCGGTGAAGATCTGGAGTACGATCCAGAATTCATCGAACTGGAACGGCTGGCTGCCGGCCGGGCAGAACAGCAGATCGGGGATACGCTCGTAGAAGCGGAAGAACCCGACTGGAAGGCGGTGCAAAAAGCCTCCGTGGAACTCCTCTCACGCACCAAAGACATCCGCGTTCTCACCTATCTCATTCGCGCTGCCCTCCACACGGAAGGTTATAGCGGCGTCGCTAAAGGCATCAATCTCCTGCATGGCCTGGTCGAACAAAACTGGGAACAGATACACCCCCAGCTCGACGCTGAGGACGACAATGATCCCACCATGCGTATCAATGCAATCAGTACGCTGGCTGACAGTGCCGCCATGTTGACCCCCTTGGGCAAGGCACCTCTGGTCACTTCCAAAATGTTAGGACAGTTCAGCCTGCGGGATTATGCCATCGCCAACGGCGAACTTGAGCCGCTGAATGAGACCGACGCGGTGAGCATGGCCCAGATCAACGCCGCCTTCATGGATGCCGACTTGGAGGAGCTGCAGGCGACATTTGATGCTGTGACCGAATCCATCGATCACCTGACCGAACTCGAAGACTTCATCACCGAACTGGTCGGCACGGCCAACGCCATCAGCCTTTCCGACCTGGTGCATTCGTTCAAAGAGGCAAAACAGGTTCTGAACGAACAACTGCAAGCGCGTGGCGTCGGCTCTGCGGAAGAGACGGAGTCATCCAACGAAGAAGGAGCGGCAACCCCCGCTTCAGGCGCAGCCCCAGCGCTGAGCGGAAGCATCAACTCCCGGGCGGACGTAATACGGGCTCTGGACAAAATCATCGATTACTATAATCAGAACGAACCCTCCAGTCCGATCCCCATCCTGATGAAACGGGCAAAGAAGCTCGTCTCTCTCGATTTCCTGGAAATCATCAAAAATATGGCGCCGGATGCCATGGATCAGGTGGATCTGATTCGCGGTCCGGACGAGGAAGAGGAGTAAAAGGCGTCAGAAAACAATTGGTAAAGCAGCAGCATCCGAACAACAAACTTGGAGGTAATCCGTGGTCCAGAGCAGTCAGAAATTCATAGCCAAGAACCGCGCACCACGCGTGCAGATCGAATACGACGTAGAGGTCTATGGTGCCGAAAAGAAGGTGCAACTTCCCTTCATCATGGGCGTCATGGCCGACCTCTCCGGCAAACCAGAAGAGGCCCTGCCCCCGGTTTCTGAGCGCAAGATGCTGGAGATCGATGTCGACAACTTTGACGATCGTCTCAAGTCGATGAAACCCCGTGCAGCCTTCCAGGTGCCCAACACCCTCACGGGCGAAGGCAGCCTCAGTGTGGACCTCACCTTTGAGAGCATGGATGATTTCTCCCCCGCAGCGGTGGCACGCAAGGTAGGCGCTCTGAACGAACTGCTGCAGGCGCGCACCCAGCTCGCCAACCTGATGACTTATATGGACGGTAAAGCCGGCGCCGAGGAACTCATCTCCAAGGCCCTGAATGATCCCACCCTGTTGCAATCCCTGGCTTCGGCACCTAAGCCTGGGGATGATGAGACCGCGGCAGAGGAAAAGGAGGGTTAAACCATGGCAGAGCTGGAAAAAGACGTACAGGCGCAAGCGGAAGCAACAACCCTCGAAGCCGGTGATTTCGCATCACTGCTGAATCAGGAGATCCGCCCGAAATCGGACCGCGCCCGCGAGGAAGTGGAGAATGCCGTGCAGACCCTGGCGGAGCAGGCTCTCGCCGCCTCCGTCACCGTATCGGCCGATGTCACTGTCACCATTCGGGAGATGATTGCCGAGATCGACAAACGTCTCTCCGAACAGGTCAACCAGATCCTGCACAATGAGGATTTTCAGAAGCTCGAAGGCGCCTGGCGCGGTCTGCACCATCTGGTCAACAACACAGAAACTGACGAGATGCTCAAGATCCGGGTCATGAACATCTCGAAGAAAGATCTGCACAAGACCCTGAAGAAGTTCAAGGGCACCGCCTGGGACCAGAGCCCCATCTTCAAGAAGCTCTATGAAGAAGAGTTCGGCCAGTTTGGCGGGGAACCCTACGGCTGTCTGGTGGGTGATTACCACTTCGACCAAAGCGCACCTGACGTGGAACTGCTTGGCGAGATGGCCAAGGTCGCCGCCGCGATTCATGCACCCTTCATCGCCGGCGCTTCGCCCACTACCATGCAGATGGACTCCTGGCAGGAACTGAGCAACCCCCGCGACCTGACCAAGATATTTCAGACCCCGGAATATGCGGCCTGGAACTCACTGCGAGAGTCCGATGACGCCAAGTACATCGGCCTCGCCATGCCCCGTTTCCTCTCCCGGATGCCGTACGGTGCCAAGACCGATCCAGTGGACGAGTTCGATTTTGAGGAAGAGACCGGCAACGCCGACCACAATAAGTACACATGGGCCAACGCCGCATACGCCATGGCAGTCAACATCAACCGCTCGTTCAAAATGTACGGCTGGTGCTCCCGCATCCGCGGCATCGAGTCCGGCGGCGCGGTGGAAGGGCTGCCGGCGCACAGCTTCCCCACGGACGACGGCGGGGTAGACATGAAGTGCCCCACCGAGATCGCCATCAGCGACCGGCGGGAAGCAGAGCTGGCCAAGAACGGTTTTATGCCGCTGGTACACAAGAAAAACACCGACTTCGCCGCCTTCATCGGCGCTCAGTCGTTCCAGAAACCAGCGGAATACGATGATCCCGATGCCACCGCCAACGCAAATCTGGCGGCCCGCCTGCCCTACCTGTTCGCCACCTGCCGTTTCGCGCACTACCTGAAGTGCATCGTGCGTGACAAGATCGGCTCATTCAAAGAGCGGGAGGAGATGCAGCGTTGGCTGCAGGATTGGATTCTGCAGTACGTGGACGGGGATCCGGTCCACTCTTCCGAGACCACCAAGGCGGAACAGCCGTTGGCAGCAGCGGAAGTGGTGGTTGAAGAGGTGGAGGGAGATCCGGGGTACTACACTTCGAAGTTCTTCCTGCGTCCCCACTATCAACTTGAAGGCCTGACGGTTTCGTTACGCCTGGTATCGAAGCTGCCATCGGCTAAAGCCGGGTAAGGAGATGTCGCCGGTTATTGAGTGTGGGCATTTCCCATATATCAACATCCGGCGATGTCAGGTACTACACATTGAGCATTAAGGAGAGAAATCATGGCTGTTGACATGTTTATCAAAATTGGCGACATCAAAGGTGAAGCCCAGGACAAAACGCACAAAGAGGAGATCGACGTCCTCGCCTGGAGTTGGGGCATGAGTCAGTCCGGCACCATGCACGCGGGCGGCGGTGGTGGTGGCGGTAAGGTGTCGGTGCAGGATCTGTCGTTGACAAAATATGTGGATAAGTCCACACCGAATCTCTACAAATATTGCGCCTCAGGTGAGCAATTCAAAGAGGCCAAATTGACCGTGCGCAAGGCCGGTGGCAAGACCCCCCTGGAGTACGTCATCATCACCATGAAAGAGGTGATCGTGACCTCGGTGTCCGCAGGTGGCAGTGGCGGCGAAGACCGGCTGACCGAAAACATCACATTGAATTTCGCGGAGGTTAAGTACGAATATCAACCGCAGGATCAGAAGGGTGCCAAAGACGGCGGTCTGCTCAAGTTTGAAATCGATATAGCAAAAAATGACGTGAAAAAGTGACATATCTCCGTCGATGGCTATATGGGATGGCCCCGAGAGCGGGTGGGGCTGCCCTTTCCTGTCATCCTGAAGGCGGTGAACCACACCCCTTCGCTGAATTGATCGGGGTGTGAATATGTTGGCGCAACAATCCCTGCGCGATGGGAATCTCGATGAGGCTCTGGCACAACTCCAGGATCAGGTGCGCAAAGCCCCCGCCAAGGCCGAATACCGGACCTTCCTGTTTCAACTGCTTTCGGTCATGGGCAGTTGGGAGCGGGCGCTCAACCAACTGAGTGTGGTAGCCGACCTGGATGACGGCACCCTGGCCATGGTGCAGACCTACCGCGAGGCGATCCGTTGCGAGGCATTACGGGAAGAGATCTTCGCCGGCAAGCGCTCTCCCCTGCTGTTTGGCGAACCGCCAGAATGGGTTGCCCTTTTGATCGAAGCCCTGCGCCTCGGTGCGGAGGGCAATCTCGACGAGTCCCAGACTCTGCGAAACCAAGCCTTCGAGGCGGCCCCCGCTATCAGTGGCACCCTCGACGGCCAGCCCTTCGAGTGGATCGCCGATGCGGATCCCCGCCTTGGCCCTGTCCTCGAAGCAGTGGTCAACGGGCACTACTACTGGGTGCCGATGCAGCAGATCCGCCACATCAACATCGAGGAACCCGAGGATCTGCGCGACTTGGTCTGGATGCCCGCCTACTTCACCTGGGCCAACGGCGGTGAAGCGGCAGGGCTGATCCCCACGCGCTATCCCGGCTCGTTTGCCAGCCAAGACCCGCAGATTCAACTGAGCCGCAAGACCGAGTGGGTCGACGCCGGTTCAGATCTCTATCTGGGTTTGGGACAGCGTATGCTGGCCACCGACAGCGGTGAATTTCCCCTGATGACTATTCGCGAGATCAACCTCGATACAGCGGAAGTGCCCGCAGAACAAACCTCTGAGGAAGGGACCTGATGGGTTCGACAAGCCTTGGCTGAACTGACCCAAAAAGAGCGCCTGCAACCCTCCCTGCTGGATCGGTTGACCGACGACCACCGGGACAAGAAGAACGAGTCCCGTGACCAGCGGGTGCTCTCGATCCAAAAACTCCGAAAGAGCGTGCTACGGGATCTGGAGTGGTTGCTCAATACGGTAAACCTGAGCGCCATGCAGAACCTGGATGAGTACCCGGAAGCAGCACGTTCGGTGCTCAACTACGGGGTTCCGGACTTTGCCGGCCACACGGCATCCAGTGTCGATGTACCCGCATTAGAAAGATTGTTACGTCAGGCAATCATCGATTTCGAACCCCGCCTGCTCAAGAATAGCGTCAGGGTCAAGCTCCAGATTGGCGAGAGCCGTATGAACCACAACGCCATGACCTTCGATATCGAAGCCGAACTTTGGGCTGAACCCGTACCACTGCACATGTACATGAAGACAGAGATCGACCTGGAGGTCGGCAGTGTCACCGTCTCTGACTATTCTGGCGGAGGCAGGGGCTGATGGATCCACGGTTGCTGCAATACTACAACCGGGAGTTGCAGTTCATCCGTGAGATGGGCGGCGAATTCGCCAAAGAATTTCCCAAGATCGCCGGTCGGCTTGGGCTTGAAGGTTTCGAGTGCGCCGACCCATATGTCGAGCGCCTACTCGAAGGTTTCGCCTTTCTGGCAGGACGTATCCAGCTCAAACTCGACGCCGAATTTCCCCGTTTCACCCAACACCTGCTGGAAGCAGTCTACCCTCACTACCTGTCGCCAACGCCTTCCATGACAGTCGTCCGGTTTCAGCCCGACCTTATGGAGGGGGGACTGGCGGACGGTTTCACCCTGCCCCCGAACAGCGCCATGCGCAGCCTGATGGGAGAGCACGACCAGACCGCCTGTGAATATCGTACCGTCAGGGAGACAGTCCTCTGGCCGCTGGAGATGACAGACGCCACCTATCTGCGCTCTCTTGCCGGCATCGGCCTGCCCGACCTGCCGGAAGCCAAGGCGGGCATTCGACTGCGTTTGCGAGTCACCGCAGGGCTCAACTGCGACAAGCTGGCTCTGGAAAGCCTGTCACTCTATCTGCAGGGCGCTGACGAACTCCCCATGCACCTCTATGAGCAGATCCTGGGCAACGCGGTGGCGGTGGTGGCACGCCCCACCAGCCGTTCCGCACCCTGGCAGGAGGTTATGGATCGGAAATCGATCAAACAGATGGGCTTTGACGACAGCGAAGCCCTGCTGCCTTTCACCGATCGTTCATTTGAAGGTTACCGTCTGCTGCACGAATATTTCGCCTTTCCGGCACGCTTCATGTTTGTCGAACTAACCGGCCTGGCACCCGCTTTCAAACGCTGTCCACATGATGAGATCGAGCTGATCATCCTGTTCAACCGCAGTGATGCCTATCTGGAAAAGGTGGTCAACGCAGACAATTTCGTCCTCTTCTGCGCACCGGCAGTCAACCTCTTCCCCAAGCAGTGCGACCGCATCCACCTGACCCACAAAGAACACGAACACCATCTGGTGCCGGACCGGACCCGCCCATTGGACTACGAGGTCTATTCAATCACCGGCGTCACCGGCTACGGTGTCGGCACCAAAGCGGAGCAAGAGTTCCTGCCGTTTTACGCCTCCCACGATCTGGCGGCACAACAGACTGACGAGGGATTTTTTACTCTGAGACGTGATCCACGGGTCATCTCCTCCCGTCAGCGGCGCAACGGGCCGCGTTCGAGTTACATCGGCAGTGAGGTATTCCTCTCACTGGTGGATGCAAAAGAGGCGCCCTACCACCCGGACCTGCGGCAGTTGGGCATCTCCATCCTCTGCACCAACCGGGATCTCCCGCTGCAGATGCCGGTGGGCAAAGGCACCACCGACTTCACCCTGGAAAGCGGCGGGCCGTTCGACAGCGTGCGGGTGGTCGCCGGCCCAACCCGCCCCAGACCCTCCTGGGCGGAGGGCGACACCACCTGGCGGCTGGTCAGCCACCTGTCGCTCAACTACCTCTCGCTGATCGACAACGACGAGAATCAGGGGGCGGCGGCCCTGCGGGAGTTGATGAGCCTTTACAGCAATGTCGCTGAAGCGCCCGTGCGCAAGCAGATCGGCGGTGTCAAGAGCATCACCTCAAAACCAATCATCCGCCGCCTTCCGATACCTGGGCCAATCGCCTTCGGCCGCGGCCTGGAGATCACCCTGACCCTGAACGAGGACGAATTCGAAGGCACCGGCGTATTCCTGTTGGGCGCGATTATGGAGCGGTTTTTTGGCCGCTATGTCTCTCTCAACTCATTCACCCAGACCGTCATCCGCACCACGGATCGCGGTGAGATAATGCGATGGCCGTTACGCACCGGACAGCAACACTTGCTCTAGCGCTACAGGAGAGCCTCACCCAAGAGCCGTATACCTACGACTTCTACTGGGCTATGCGAGCGCTTGAAGCCTCCCACCCGGACAACCCCCGGTTCGGCGAGTCCCTGCGCCCCGCAGACGATGCGATCCGGCTGGGAGAGGAGGCATCACTGGCGTTCGCTCCCTCCTCCATCTCCAGTTTCGTACCCGGAAATGAAGGACAACGCCCACGTTTGGAGGTGCTGTTCTTCGGCCTGTTCGGGCCCAACGCGCCCCTCCCGCTGCACCTGTCAGAATACGCCCGCGACCGGGTGCGCAATGCGGATGATCCCACCTTCAGCCGCTTCGCCGATCTGTTTCATCACCGCTTTCTTTCCCTCTTTTACCGTGCCTGGGCCAACGCCCAGCCAGCGGTCAGTCACGATCGACCGAAGCAGGATCGATTCGCCACCTACCTGGGTGCCACCTGCGGTTACGGCATGCCGTCGCTTCGTGAGCGGGACGAAATGCCCGACTTGGCCAAGCTGCACTACTCGGGCTGGATCTCCAACCAGGTCCACAACGCCGATGGTTTGCAGTCGATTCTGGCAGGGTTTTTCCGGCTGCCGGTATCCATCGAGCAGTTCGTGGGACACTGGATGACCCTGCCGGAAGATACCCGCTGCCGGTTAGGTGAATCCCCGGAGACCGGCACCCTCGGTCTGACCGCCGTCATCGGCGCCCAGGTGTGGGATTGTCAGCATAAGTTCCGCATCGTATTGGGGCCGCTCGAACTTGAGGACTACCGGCGTATGCTGCCCGGTGGAGAGAGTTTCAGACGTCTGACAGCCATCGTAAAGAACTACATCGGCGACGAACTGCACTGGGACCTGAACCTCATCCTGAAAAAGGAGCAGGTACCGCCAATCCGATTGGGCACAGAGGGAGAGTTGGGCTGGACCACCTGGTTGTGCCGTGAACCACCCACAGAAGACCCGCATGATCTGATGCTCAACCCCTTTTTCAAGCCGTGACCCGGCTGGAGCCAACTATACTTGTTACAGGTGTCCTAAACAGAAAACACCAGGGATAGAACATCGCAGATATATTGATATAGCCGCCAAACGAGTAGGCCCGATCAAGCGTAGCGGATCGGGCGTTCGCAAGTTGCCGGTTCCACTACACTTGAACCGGCCTACTTTAGTTCAGTTGCAGCGTGTGCAAATCATTCCTTGAAAATTTGTGTGGATACAAGACCATCAGGAAAACAACAAAGGGGATATCAGGATGTCTGAAATCAGTCGCACCGCCCTGTTCGGCAAACTCAACAGCGTCGGTTACAAGTCCATCGAAAGCGCCACAGTCTTCTGCAAGATGCGGGGCAACCCCTACGTGGAACTGGTGCACTGGATCCACCAGATTTTGCAACTGAAAGACTCCGATCTCCACCACATCATCAAATACTTCAGCCTGGAGCCCTCTCACCTGGTCAGAGACATCACCGAGACCCTGGACAGCCTGCCACGCGGTTCCACCTCCATCTCCGACCTCTCTGCCCACATCGAGGAAGCAGTGGAACGTGGCTGGCTCTACGGCACGCTGATGTTCGGAGAATCCCAGGTGCGCACGGGTCATCTGGTGGTCGGCATTCTCAAGACCCGTAGCCTCACGCACGCCCTGAGCAGCATCTCCAAAGAGTTCCAGAAGCTCAAACTGGAGACCCTCACCGACCGCTTCGACGAAGTGGTGGGCGACTCCCCTGAAGCGACCCTGCACGCCACCGACGGCTTCCAGGTGGGTGGCGGCGCAGCCCCCGGCGAGGCCAGCGGCGCCATCGCCCCGGCCCAGATGGGCAAGCAGGAGGCACTGAACCAGTTTACCGTGGACCTCACCGCCGAGGCGGCATCCGGCAAGATGGACCCGATCGTCGGCCGCGACGAGGAGATCCGCCAGATCATCGATATCCTCATGCGGCGACGCCAGAACAACCCGATCCTCACCGGTGAGGCTGGAGTGGGCAAGACCGCCGTGGTTGAAGGCTTCGCTCAACACATTGCCGCTGGCGACGTGCCACCGCCGCTGCAGAACGTTACCCTGCGCTCCCTGGACGTCGGTCTGTTACAGGCTGGCGCCAGCATGAAAGGTGAGTTTGAAAACCGCCTGAAGCAGGTAATCGAAGAGGTACAGTCTTCTGAAAAACCGATCATTCTCTTTATCGACGAGGCCCATACCCTGGTGGGCGCCGGCGGCGCAGCAGGTACCGGCGATGCGGCCAACCTGCTGAAACCGGCCCTGGCCCGCGGCACCCTGCGCACGGTGGCGGCCACCACCTGGGCCGAGTACAAGAAATACATCGAAAAAGACCCCGCCCTCACCCGCCGCTTCCAGGTAGTACAGATAGATGAACCCTCGGAGGAGAAAGCCATCCTCATGATGCGAGGCATGGCAAGCACCATGGAGCAGCACCACAAGGTGCAACTGCTGGACGAGGCCCTGGAGGCATCGGTCAAACTCTCCCACCGCTACATCCCGGCGCGTCAACTGCCCGACAAGTCGGTGAGTCTGCTCGACACTGCCTGTGCCAGGGTGGCCATCAGCCAGTACGCGGTGCCCGCAGAGGTGGACGATTCACGCAAGCGCATCCAGGCCCTGAAAACCGAACTCGAAATCATCGGACGGGAGAAAAACGTCGGTGTCGACACCACCGCGCGGGAAACGGCGGCCAATGAGGCACTGGAGATAGAAGAAAAACGGCTGGAGGGCCTGGACGAACGCTGGAACAACGAAAAAACACTGGTCAAACAGATTCTCGACATCCGGGGGAAATTGCGGGTCACCACCCAAAAGGTGGAAGGTACCGACAGCGATTTGGAGAGAGCGGCGGATGCCGCAGCGGAAGATATCGCAATCGAAGGTACGACAGAGGCCCTCTCCGACGAGGAACGTCAGGCGTTACTGACACAGCTGATGGGACTGCAAAACGAACTCCACGAACTTCAGGGGGAGCATCCCCTCATCCTGCCCTCAGTGGACGGGCAAGCCGTCGCCTCGGTGGTTCAGGACTGGACAGGCATCCCCGTGGGCCGCATGGTCAAGAATGAGATCGAGACTATTCTTCATCTGGCAGACACTTTGGAGCAGCGAATCATCGGCCAGCGCCATGCCCTGGAGATGATCACCCGCCGCATCCAGACCTCCCGCGCCAGCCTCGACAATCCGAACAAACCCATCGGTGTCTTCATGCTCGCGGGTACCTCCGGCGTAGGTAAGACTGAAACCGCCCTCGCCTTGGCCGAGGTACTTTACGGTGGGGAACAGAACATCATCACCATCAACATGAGCGAATACCAGGAAGCCCATACGGTCTCGACCCTCAAGGGCGCCCCCCCCGGGTATGTCGGGTATGGAGAAGGTGGAGTGCTGACCGAGGCGGTGCGTCGCCGCCCCTACAGTGTGGTGCTGCTGGACGAGGTGGAGAAGGCCCATCCCGACGTGCATGAAATCTTCTTCCAGGTCTTCGACAAGGGATGGATGGAGGATGGCGAAGGCCGGGTGATCGACTTCAAGAACACCCTCATCCTACTCACCACCAACGCCGGCACCGACCTGATTACCAATCTGTGTGCAGACCCGGAACTGATGCCGGAACCCGAAGGCATCGCTAAGGCATTAAGGGAACCTTTACTCAAAATCTTCCCGCCCGCCCTGCTCGGCCGTCTGGTGGTGATCCCCTTCTATCCGCTCAGCGACGAGGTGATCGGCCTCATCGCCAAACTGCAACTGGGGCGCATCGAAAAACGCATCCGCGAGAATCACAAAATCCCCTTCAGCTACGACGACGAGGTGATCAAACTCATCACCAACCGCTGCACCGAACTGGAGAGCGGCGGCCGCATGATCGATACGATCCTGACCAATACAGTGTTGACGTGGTCAACCGTTTTGTGACACCCAAGTTAAGCAGCTTTCTTCATTTCCAATAATTGTTGTTCATAGTCACAGGGACTCATGTAATCCAAATAGGAATGGAGTCTCTGAGAGTTATAAAACATGGTGATGTATTCAAGTATGTCCTGCTGCGCTTCATATCGAGTCTGGTAGTGTTGCCATTGCACCTGTTCTTGCTTCAGGCTGCCAAAGAAGCTCTCAACGACCGCGTTATCCCAACAATCGCCCTTGCGGCTCATACTGCCTTCAATGCCATGAGCCTTGAGCAATCGCCGGAATGCTTTACTGGCATACTGCGAGCCCCGGTCCGAATGATGGATCAAACCTGCTTGAGGCCTGCGTCGCCAGATGGCCATCTTCAACGCATCACAAACAAGCTGGGCCTTCATGCGTGAACTCATACTCCAGCCAACCACTTTACGTGAGCACAGATCAATCACCACCGCCAGATACAACCAGCCCTCTTGTGTCCAGATATAGGTCACATCAGAGGCATAGACCTGGTCGGTTTGTGGTACATCAAACTGGCGTTCCAGCAGATTACCAAACACCGGATGTTTGTGATTGCTGTTGGTCGTCACTTTGAACTTCCTGCACTGCCGTGCCTTGACGTTAGCTTCTCTCATCCACATTCTTGCCTTGTTGCCGCTGCCCGGACAACCCAATGCACTCAGCGCTTTCTTCCTCCGGCGACCCACGTAGCTCTC
>QGON01000036.1 GCA_003660235.1 bacterium endosymbiont of Escarpia laminata
TCTTCATCCGGCGACTGCCGTAGCTATACCTTGAGCTCTCAGCAATATCTTTTACCCAGTCAATCATTTCCTGATGCATTGGGTCGTCCGGTCTATTGTTCTTCCGGACCTCGTGGCTGTAATAACCATTGCGCGTCACACCCAATATCCTGCATTGCAGGCTGATCGGATAGGTATTCTTATGCCGGGTGATGAACGAATATTTCACTTCGTTTCTGCTGCAAAGAATACCGTCGCTTTTTTTAAGATCTCTTTCTCCATTTGAAGCCGTTTGACCTGCGTCCTCAAATTCCTCAGCTCCTCCTGTTCAGGTGTCAGCTTGCCATTTCCGCGAAACGCCTGGCCATCATCTGCCTGGTGTTCCTTCACCCAACGACCCAGCATGTTGGCATTGATATCCAAGCTCCTGGCTGCTTCTGCTCGGCTATAATCCTGCTCAAGTACCAGACTGATTGCATCCAATTTGAACTCTTTCGAATACTTCTTTCGTGTCGTCATTTTTACTTTCCTCAGTTAAGATGATTATCCTTAACTGGGTTGTACAAAGCTATTGGACCACGTCAAGGCTTCATCAGCAGACGGCTCAACAGCTACGCCCGCTACATCCCCGGTTATACCCTGCTTACCGTCCTCATCGGCTATAACCCACTACTAGGCCAAACGGTTGCCCGCACGCCACGAAACCTGCTGCAAGGTTTCATGGGACTGGCCTCCGTACTCGGCATCCGGCTCTTCGACAAACTGACTGAACTGGGCATCGTCGATGCCGCATTCAACTGGGTCAATGCACGTTTGCAGGCACTCAGGCTCAATGTGGGCCGGGTGGAGCGCCTGATTCAGCAGGCCTATGACAGGATGGATTTTTTCCGGCTCGACCCCATTGCCTATAACCGGCGCGTGCTGGTCAACACCTTCGCACCCCTGGTCAGGGACATCCGCCGTTTCGCCGGGCAGTTGGTCGACAGGGTAGTGGAACTGATCAAGAACGCCCTGCTCAGCACCCTGCGCAGTCTCGCGCTAGGGCTGCCTGGCTACCGGCTGATAACCATGATCATCGGCAGCGATCCGTTAACCGATGCACCAGTGATCGCCACCACGGCGCAGATCATCGCCGAATTCCTGACGCTGATCGGCGCTACCCAGGAGTTGGAGAAGATGCGGGAACACGGGGCGCTGGAGCGCACCGCAGCCTGGATCGACCTGCAGTTGGCCCTGCTCAATTTCACCATTGCCGAGATCTCCGCACTCTTTATCACTGCCTGGAACAGCTTTTCGATCCAGGATGTATTCAATCCGGTTGCCGCCTTCAACCGTGTGCTCAATATCTTCGGACCGTTCATCAGCCGGGCATTCCGCTTTGCCCGCAATGTTGCCACGACAGTCCTGAGCTTCATCAAGGATGCCCTGCTCGACTGGCTCTCCCGCCATGCCGGCAGTGTGCCCGGATTCCACCTGTTTACGGTAATCATCGGCCGTAATCCATTCACACAGCAGCCGGTACCGCGTACTGCCAGCAACTTCATCCGCGGGTTCCTCGGCTTCGTGCCCGGCGGTGAGGAGAAGTTCCAGAACCTGCAACAGTCCGGCGCCATCGAACGGGCCATGGCCTGGCTCAACGCACAGATCGCCCGGCTTAATCTGACCTGGGCCATGATCCGTGAGCTCTTCACACAGGCCTGGAACAGCTTTTCCATTACCGACTTGCTCAACCCGGTGGCGGCATTCCAGCGCATCGTCGCACTGTTCCGGGCACCGGTGCGACGCATCATCCGCTTTGCCGCAGCCGTGGCGGAGAAGATTCTGGAATTCATCTTTGAAGGGGTGATGGGGGCCGGTGGCGCACGGGTGCTGGCGATCCTCAAGCGCGGCCGTGACACCTTCATGACCATCATCAACGATCCGGTGGCCTTTATCCGCAACCTGATCCAGGCGATGGCACGGGGCTTCCGTCAGTTTGCGGGCAACATCCTGACCCACCTGCGCAACGGACTGGTGGGCTGGCTGCTGGGGGCACTGGAGGGCGCCGGTCTGCAACTGCCCCAAACCTTCAACCTGCAGGGCATCATCTCTCTGGTATTGCAGGTTCTCGGCATCACCTATGCCCGCATTCGTCCACGACTGGTGCGGCTGCTGGGTGAGGCCAACGTCTCACGGCTGGAGACCCTCTTTGGATTCCTGCGCACCCTGGTCACTGAAGGTCCTGGTGCCGCCTGGCAGCAGATCGTGGAGTTCATCCAGGGCAATCTGCGCGAGATCGTGATGGGGGCCATCCGCAACTGGGTGATCACCCGGGTGGTCACCGCCGCCATCACTCGTCTGGCCACCATGTTCAATCCGGCCGGAGCGGTAATCCAGGCAATCCTGGCTATCTACAACACCATCATGTTCCTGATCGAGAGAATCAACCAGATCATGGCGGTGGTGAACTCCGTGCTCGAATCGGTCAGCAACATCGCCGCCGGACGCCTGGAGCAGGCAGCCAACTACGTCGAACAGACCATGGCCCGCACCATCCCGGTGGTGATCAGTTTCCTCGCCCGTCTGATGGGACTCGGCGGCATCGCCGGACGCATCCGCTCGATTATCCAACGCATCCAGGCCAGAGTGGACAGCGCCATCGACCGGGTTGTGGCCTGGATCGCCCGGCAGGGACGGCGATTGTTGGCGGGTGGGCGTGCAGTAGCTGGACGCGCGCGCGCGGCGGTCGCAGGGGTAATCAACTGGCTCGGATTCCGCCGACGATTCAGTGCGGACGGGGCGAGCCACTCGATCTACTTCCAGCGCCAGGGCAATCAGCAACGGCTGATGATCGCCAGCGTTCCAAGACCCGCCATGCAGTTTCTGAACGAATACAAGGCGGCACGGAACAATCTTTCAGGAACCGGGCAGCAGACCAAACTGCAGAAGTGGAACCAGGCACGCGATCATGTGCAAAACAATATCGTGCCACTGGCAAGAGAGATCCAGCAGGCGCAGCGGAACAACGCCACCGCCGCACAAAAGGAGCAGCTCAGACAACGGATGATGCAGCAGGAGGTCCAGTTGACCAATCTGCTGCGGCAACTGCTCTCCGGTGAGAGAAACTGGGGCAGGGTGCGGGAAAAATACCGGCTCGAAGGGATGGTCGGCACCTATGCCTCTATGCCACGGGCTGTGAGCGACCGGATTACCCCTGATCACCAGCCGCAGAACACCGTATTGACCCACGCGGCCTCGCTGCCCTGCTTCAGAACGAACCTGAATCCGAACTCCTCCGGCGCCCAAAATATGCAGCGCCACGCCGCCAGCCGAACCGCCCAGGGCTATGCGATCAACCTGCACCACTATCGGCATGTGCGTGGCCGAACTTATGGCCGCTCCCCGACAGGTTTTATCAACAATGTCAGATCGCAACTGGACGATACTCAGCCCGCCAACCTGCAACGCAGAATCGTCGTCAATCTGATTCGGGGGGAACTCAATGCCGATGTGCAGCAGATCAGACGCGAGGTGGGTTCGCCCAGCAACGATTCGATCTGGCGGGATATCTATCAGGAACCCCAATACGGCACCCAGCAGGAGCGAGATCAGCTGATTCAACAGACACGACGCCAGATCCGCTCAGGCCAGGGCCGTATCGCCAACCAGGATATGGAAAGATTCAAACCCTGATAAACAGTGGCTTGTCGGGTTACGCGGCGCTAACCCGACCTACACATAATCACATTCAAACAGAAAACAGATAATCCAGCATCAGCCCCAAAAACACCAACAGCCCGAAGTTGTTGTTGTTGAGAAAGGCATCGAAGCAGGCCTTGGGCACCCGCTCGCGGGTAAGCAGTTGTTGATGGGCAAACAGGACGGCGCCAGCCACCACACCAAGATAGTAGAGCAGGCCGCGTTCGACCAACACACCCACCCAGACCATCAGCCCCAGCATTACCAACTGCAGGATGCCGATGATCAGAATATCGTGGCGGCCAAACAGGATCGCGGTGGATTTTACCCCGATCTTGAGATCGTCTTCCCGGTCAACCATGGCGTATTGGGTATCGTAGATCAGCGCCCATAGCAGAGTGGCGGCAAACAGCACCCAGGCCACCGGTGGTAGGGATTCACTCACCGCCATGAACGACATCGGCACCGCCCAGCCAAAGGCGGCGCCCAGTACCACTTGGGGCAGGTGAGTGTAGCGCTTCATGAAGGGGTAGACAGCGGCGAGGAGCACCGCCCCCACCGAGAGCAGTTTGGTCTGCCAGTTGAGGAAGAAAAGCAGCAGAAAGGCGATCAGACATAAGACGACAAATACCCCCAGCGCCTCTTTGGGGGTGACCAGTCCCGCAGCGATCGGCCTTAATCGGGTGCGCTCCACAAGGCCATCGATGTGGCGGTCAGCATAGTCGTTAATGGCACAGCCTGCGGAACGCATCAACGCCACGCCACAGATGAAGACCAGCACGATCTGCCAGGGGGGCTGGCCATCGCCCGCCACCCAGAGTGCCCAGAGCGTCGGCCAGAGCAGCAGCAGGATGCCGATGGGACGATTGAGACGGATCAGCAGCGCATATCGACGCAGCCGCTCCTGCCAGGAGACCGAACCGGGTTGTAGCGATTCCAGTTTGACTTCTGGCCCACTCATCTGCCTTCATCCCGAGGAATATCCGGCAGGAATATCTCATTCACCAGCAACGGACGCCCAGCTATATAGAACAGGGTCCGTCGCCCCCAAAGTTCGAGCGGTAGGTGTGCCAAGTGCGAAGTAGCGGCGGCAAATAGTGGATGACGGGGTTGTAGCCGGGCAACCTGGGTAATCCCCCGGCGCACCTGGGGGTCTGAAAACAACACCGCACCCAGTGGCTTGTTTCCAAGCAGGGTCAGCCGTCTGGCAGGTCCCTTGAGACTGGTCGCAGGAATCAGGGTTCTGGCAAAAACCCAGGGGGTTTCGTCACAAAGCAGTTCGACCTCCCGCACCAGGGTGGTCTCCCCCCGCCGCAGTCTGAGCACCTGTCCTTCGCTGTAGAGCGGCGTTCCCCAACCCTGGTGCAATACCCTTACCCGGAAGTCACCGGCACAGGCCTGTATCACCCGCCGCGTCAGGGATCCCTCATCACGCAGCCAGCTGAGCACTCCCTTTGGAACGGACGAAAAGCGCAACTGCCTCCAGCCGGACCAGCTGGGTTCCAACACTGACTTTTCCGGAGCGTGTTTCTGCAAGACCTGCGACCTGTAAAAAAGGGGGATTATCGCATAGCTTGGGCGGTTTTCTCACCAGCTTCCGGAAATAAGACTGTAGGGTGCAACCTGCGTACCTTACCCGCTACCACATCAGGTCGTCGGGCACCTTATAGTCAGCATAGAGATCATCCTCTTCACTGCTCTTCTGCGACTCGTTGATGAGGATTATGCTTGCCTCGTCCCTGAGCCGTATCTTCTCTGCCACCACTGCGGGTACCAGTTCATAGGTCTCGCCAAGCCGGACGATTGCCAGTAGCCCACGACTCAGCTGGTCGTGTTGGGTATCGGTCAGGTAGATCCTTTTGATCCTGGTCTCTTCGGTGAAGTTGTAGGGCACCTCGGCCTTGTCCCTTGGCAGACGGTTCATCTCGATCAACTGTTTTACCTGAGCGGCAATCGCCCTTTGCTCAGCCTGCGCTTTCTGCTGACGATTGAGTTCCCGGTCCCGCGCTGCTTTTTTCGCCTGGGCCTCTTGCACGCGCAGTTTGTTCTCATCGACGATCTTTTCTTTGCTGTTGCGCTGCTGTTTACCCTTTTTTTGGATGTTTTTTTTAGCCTTGTTCGCCTGCTGTTTGTCCACCAGGCCCGCTTTCAGGAACTGATCCTGCAGTGAATTACCCATCGATATTTCCCAAATCGTTAAATCCGGGACAAATCATGCCGCCAATCAGCCCAACAGCGCAACTGTCTTGACCTGCACATAGACCGATTTCCCTGGTTCGAGGGCAAGAATAGTTGCTGACTTGCGGGTGATACGGGAGAGAATCGGCACGCCCCCGGCATCCAGACGCACCATCAACTGGGCAGGATTTTCATCAACCAGGGTTTCAATCTTTGCCGGGAAGATATTCAGGATGCTGGTGCCCTCGTGCCGTTCGAGGCTCAAACTGACATCCCGGGCCAGCAGACGCAGCCGCACCGGCTGCCCCAGGGGCAGATCCTTTTTCGCCACGGTGAAACGGCCACCGGGAAACTCAAGGTGGGTGAGATGGAACGTCTCGTCATGCTCTGCAACCCTCGCCTCAACGACCGCCTCTGCCTCGTCACCATGCGCAAGCGGCAGGTCAACACGGGTCAACATCTCACCAATCGGACCGGAGGCCCTCACCCGGCCCTGCTCCAACAGCACCAGTTGATCGGCAAGCCGGGCCACTTCGTCCGACGCATGACTGACATAGAGCACCGGGATCGACAGCTCTTCATGCAGCCGTTCGAGGAATGGCAGGATTTCTGTCTTGCTCTGACGGTCAAGCGCCGCCAGTGGCTCATCCATCAACAGCAGACGGGGGCTGGTGAGCAACGCCCGGGCAATGGCCACCCGCTGGCGTTCGCCTCCGGAGAGCCCTTCGGGACGACGGGCCAGCAGGGGACCAATACCAAGCAGGGTGACCGCACGGTCGAAATCGACCCGCCGTGCCTCCGGAGGGAGTCGTTTGTAGCCATACTCAAGATTCCCCCGCACCGAAAGATGGGGGAAAAGACTCGCCTCCTGAAAGACATAACCCAGGGGCCGCTGATGGGGGGGCAAAAAACGGTCACCATCCTGCCAGACCTCTCCGGCTATCTTCAGATAACCTCTGGACGGCTGTTCAAGGCCTGCAATGGCCCGCAACAGGGTCGTCTTACCACAGCCAGAGGCCCCGAAAATTGCGCTAATCCCCTGCGCGGGCACTATAAAATCAGCATCCAGGGTAAAGTCACCCCGTTCGATCAGAAAGCGTGCCTCGATCGTCACGGTCACGCCACCTTGAAGCGGCGATTCAGGACATACACCGCCAACAACAACAGAAAGGAGAGCAGCAGCAGGCCTCCGGCCAGCCAGTGGGCATGGCCATACTCCAGCGCTTCGACATGGTCGTAGATCGCAATGGAGAGCACCTGGGTCTCACCGGGGATGTTGCCGCCAATCATCAACACCACGCCGAACTCGCCTACAGTATGGGCAAAACCAAGTACCGTCGCAGTGAGGAAACCGGGACGGGCAAGCGGCACCGCAACCGTAAAGAACCGATCCAGGGGTGAGGCGCCAAGGGTAGCGGCGACCTCCATCGGCCTGCGTCCAATGGCAGCAAACGCCCCCTGCAGGGGTTGAACCACAAAAGGGAGTGAGTAAAAAACAGAACCGATCACCAACCCCGCAAAGGTGAAAGCGAGTGGCTCCCCCCCCAGCGACATCATCAGGCCACCCACCGGACCGTTAGGCCCCAGGGCCACCAGCAGATAGAATCCCAGCACCGTCGGCGGCAACACCAGCGGCAGCGCCACCACAGCCTCCACCACCGCTTTGAAACGCCGCTGGGTTCTGGACAACCACCAGGCGAGCGGCGTGCCGAGCAACAGCAGAATCACCACGGTCAACCCCGCCAATCGCAGCGTTATCCAGAGTGCGGCGAGATCGCCCTCATCCAACATCAGCCATCGCTCTCTGTTCCATAACCGTAGCCTCTGATGATTGCTACCGCCTCATCTCCCTTGACGAATTCCAGCAAGGCTCTGGCAGCAGGCCTATCCCGCAACAATACCGCCTGTTGTTCGATGGGCCGATAGAGCGACCGGGGCACCTCCCAGAGCGATCCGGAAGGCTCGCTATGCGGCTGTTTTATTTGGGCGTAGGCGACGAATCCCAGTTCTGCATTGCCGCTCTTCACGAATTGAAAGGCCTGGCCGATGTTCTCACCCCGCACCATACGCCTGCGCAGTTTTTTCCACAGACCACGGGCCTGCAGCACCTCCTTTGCCGCTCTGCCGTAGGGGGCAAGCTTGGGATTTGCGACAGCAAGGAAACGAAAATCACCTTGCTCAAGTACCAACCCTTGCTGATCCACATACCCCGCTTTGGGACTCCACAATACGACCCACCCGACGGCATAGGTGAAACGGCTGCCGGAAATAATCAGAGCTGATTCATCCAGCAGCTTGGGACGACGGGTATCCGCTGCAAAA
This sequence comes from bacterium endosymbiont of Escarpia laminata, assembly GCA_003660235.1. Classification (GTDB taxonomy): domain Bacteria; phylum Pseudomonadota; class Gammaproteobacteria; order Chromatiales; family Chromatiaceae; genus QGON01. The sequence continues at coordinate 8,158 of QGON01000036.1, forward strand.
AAAAGGTCAAAAGGGGCACCGTTGCGGATCTGCGCATAGTGCTTGCCGGTGGAACCAACACTCAGGATCACCTTGTGACCGGATTGCGCCTCGAACCGTTGAACGATCACCTTGATTGTCCCACTGAAGTTCGAGGCGACCGCCACCCGGATCTCATCCCCATGGACGACAAGAGGCAACAGACCCAGCGCAGTGATCAGCAACAATAGCCGAATGGTTGGTCTTGGGAAGTTCATCCTTATTCTCTTACTTCAGCACAAAACGACGTAGGTCGGATTAGTCGCGCAATCGCACTAAAGCAGGGATCTGGCACAATGTTTATGCGCGACGTAATCCGACAGAACAGCGTCGGGTTACGATGCGCGCTAAATCATGTGGCAAAATTAAAACTTGGCGCACGCGCATCTAACCCGACCTACTGAAAACCATCAAACCTTACCATACTCGGCCCGCTCACCCAGCCAACGCCGCACCAATGCCGCAGCATTTTCCGGATAAGATGCCAGCATCAGGTCGGCGGCCTCCCGCACGTCGTCCAGCAGACCCTGGTCCCGCACCAGATCGGCGATACGCAACTGCATCTCCCCGGTCTGCCGGGTACCCAACACCTCGCCGGGGCCACGCATCTCCAGATCCTTATTGGCGATCACGAAACCGTCATTGGTGTCACGCAGAATAGCCAACCGCTGCCTGGCATTCTGCGACAGAGGCGCATGATACATCAGCACGCAGTGACTCTCTGTGCTACCCCGTCCGATTCGCCCCCGCAGCTGATGCAGTTGGGCCAGACCCAGTCGCTCCGGATTTTCGACAATCATCAGGCTGGCGTTGGGCACATCCACCCCCACCTCGATCACCGTCGTCGCCACCAGCAGATCCAACTCACCTGTTTTGAAGCGGGCCATGAGCGCCTCCTTCTCCTCCTGCTTCACCCTGCCATGCACCAGACCCACCCGCAGTTCCGGCAGCGCCTCCACCAGCAGGCGCTCGGTATCTTCCGCCGCCTGGCACTGCAGCACATCCGACTCCTCAATCAGGGTGCAGACCCAATAGGCCTGACGACCTTCAGCGCAGGCGGCACGAACACGCGCCACCACCTCGTCACGGCGGCCGTCCGGGATGGCAACCGTGGTCACAGGTTTTCTGCCCGGCGGCAACTCATCGATGATGGAGATATCGAGGTCGGCGTAGGCGGTCATCGCCAGGGTTCTGGGAATGGGGGTGGCGGTCATGATCAGCTGGTGGGGCCAGCGCCCCTGCTTTATCCCCTTCTCCCGCAGGGCCAGACGCTGGTGGACACCGAATCTGTGCTGTTCATCGATGATCACCAAACCCAGGTCGAAGAAACTCACATCCCCCTGAAAGAGAGCGTGGGTTCCCACCACAACCTTGGCGCTACCGTCTGCCACCCGCGCCAAGGTCTGCTCCCGCTGCTTGCCCTTAAGACGGCCAGCGAGCCATGCCATCTCCACCCCCAACGGGGTCAGCCAATCGGAAAAGTTACGCAGGTGCTGCTCCGCCAGCAGTTCGGTGGGGGCCATCAGGACGACCTGATAGCCGGACTCCACCGCCTGCAGCGCAGCCAATGCACTGACGATGGTCTTACCGGAACCCACATCCCCCTGCACCAGTCGCTGCATCGGGTGGGGCCGGGCGAGATCCGATGCTATCTCCGCCACCACCCGCTGTTGCGCGCTTGTCAGCTGGAAGGGCAGCCTATCCAACAAGCCATCACGCAGATGCCCATCCCCCGGCAGGGTTGGCGCCGACGTCTGTTGATGGCGCTGTCGCAGTTCACGCAGACTGATCTGATGGGCCAGCAACTCCTCAAATGTCAGTCGCTGTTGGGCAGGGTGGATACCCTCCGCCAACTGATGCTGTGGCGCATCCGGAGGCGGTCGATGCAAATAACGAACGGCTGCAGCCAGATCGGGCAGCCTGAACCGCTGCAGCAGTTGGTCCGGCAACAGCTCCTGCAGTGTGGAAGGCTCATCTTCGAGCCAGGCCAGCGCCTGGTCACTGAGGTTTCGCAAGGTGAGTTGATGCACCCCTTCAGTGGTCGGATAGACCGGTGTCAGGAACTCATCCACCGCCAATGGCGTTTCGGCATTAATCTGTTGATACTCAGGATGCACCATCTCCAGACTGTGCGGGCCGTTACGCACCTCGCCGAAACAGCGCAGCCGGACACCCCGGGTCAGATTACTCTTCTGGGCATTGCTGAAATAGAAGAAGCGCAGGAGAAGAGAGCCGGTCCCATCCGATATCTGCACCAGCAATGAACGCCGGCGACCAAACTTGATATCGGCCAGCTCCACCTCCCCTTCGATAACCGCCTGATCCCCATGGCGCAACGAGCCGATGGATTGCACCCGGGTACGATCCTGATAGCGCAGCGGCAGATGAAAGAGCTGATCCTGAATGGTGTGGATACGCAGACGCGCCAGCTTTTCGGCAACCTTGGGTCCCACCCGCTTGAGGGAGGTGATGGGGCAGGATTCCAGGTTTATCGGGGAGTGATCCTTTTTCAATCGCGGTGGGTTCCAGTTACACTTCGGCCCATAGCATGCCAGATAGTATGGGGAATAAAAAATGGTGGTACAGGAGACGATACAGATCGAAACCCGGGGACGCAGCACCTATGATATATCCAGTCAGGTTCAAGAGATCGTCCGGCATTCCGCCATCAAAACCGGCATCTGCCAGTTATTCATCCAGCACACCAGCGCCTCTTTGATCCTCTGTGAAAACGCCGATCCAACCGTGCACCAGGATCTGGAGCGTTTCATGTCACGTCTGGTGCCGGATGGGGACAGGATATTCGATCATACCCAGGAGGGACCGGACGACATGCCCGCCCATATCCGTTCCATCCTGACCAACATGGACATGAGCTTTCCGGTTATCGATGGACGTCCGGGATTGGGGGTCTGGCAGGGCATCTATCTTTGGGAGCATCGCACTCATCCTCATCGTCGACGGGTGACGGTGACGATCTACGGAGAGTGAAGGGACAGGTTTCAGGTTTCAGGTTTCAGGTTTCAGGTTTCCAAAAGCTCGCTTTTGCCTATAAACGCGTCAAGCCCTTATCTGACATTTTATGTTAAATCGCCCTGTCACCTGTCACCTGTCACCTGTCACCTGTCACCTTTAACCTTTCTTTCCCCCATCCCCGTCGGCTTCCCATCCAGACTGACACTATTGCGCTTCTGCCAATACTCCCTGATCCCCTCTTCACCTTTTTTGTTCGCCCACTCCTTCAAGGTGTCCCGGTCACCCTGATATTCGAACAGGGGAACGCCGAAACCGCAGGAGGTCTGTACCAGATCCACGTCCATCACCGCGATTTGACGCGCCCCCGGCAGACTGGGAAATCGTCCGATATGGGCATCCCACTCAGCACTCCCCTCATGATGAACCGCAGCATGACCATACAACCGCAGGATCTTCGGATCAGCGTCAAAGGCACAAAACATCAGGGTCATGCGGTCACTCTCCAGCAGGTGGGCTGCTGTTTCGTTGCCACTACCGGTCAGATTGAGCCAAACCACCTGATTCGAACTGACCACACGCAGACTGTCCATCCCCTTGGGTGATAGATTGATGCGCCCATCCGCCGCTGCGGTAGCGACAAAAAAGATCTGCTGCCGAATAATAAAGTCCACCAGCTTGTCATTGATCGAATCGTATTGTTTACCCATGTTTTTCCCGATTGATTTTAGTGCGTCTCACAATCAACGTTTGGTCCAAAAGCGGCCACCAAAAAAACGCCCGGTCAGACCGCCTTTATTATCCTGCAACCACTCATCCCGCTCATTGAAAATATGCTGGGTCAAGGTTACCACTGCTCTGACACTCTGGGTCGCAGCAATATCCATGCGCAGATCACTCTGTGCGCTATGGGACGTCCAGGGCCCTCCCTCGTGACTGCGAATGAACTGGCGTATCTGGGAATAGAGCGTGTTGCGTAACTCGACGACCACCTCCTCTTCGGCAACCTTTGGATCCTTGCCGAGAAACCTTCTGGTCATCTTTTTGGCCTGCCCCGGCGTGATCAGTTTCAGCGTGACACACTCATTTTTCAGCAAGGCGTCCATACCTGCCCGGCGGTCGGCAAGTTTTTCGGGCATCGATTTAGCTTCAGGAACGTAGCCACTCTCCTTCCTCACTCTCTTTTGAGGTGAGTCACCATCATTTACCACTTGATTCGCCTGTTCTTCGCGAGCATCACTCTCGCGGTCCAGTTCCGCTTCCAACCACGCGATCTGTTCATCCAGCAGCTTATTGAATGCCAATGGAGAGGCATCGCCACTTAGGCCCGCCTCTATCGTCTGTCTGATCACATCACCGTAGTACTGGATTATCGACAGATCAGTAATCCCACGGGAGCTACAGGCGACGAACACCCGTCCCTTGACGTTGACTTCGATAAGTTGTTGTAAGTCTCTATCCACTCTAATCTATCTGTTATTTGACCTGTTCGCCCAATGATAGCTGATTTGCATCTTAATTCAGGCCGCTTATTGATCTTCGGCTTTTCTGAAGTACTGCAGCCAGATTCCACTCAGGAACCAGGCATAAGCATAGGTGCCGGCAATGATAAGCATAAAGACGAGGACGATATCCATGGCACTGCCATCCAGAGAAAATGCCGGCACGTAACCAAACAGAAAAGGCGCCAGATAGAGAAACTTGGCGAACTTGAATGCGGTGAATGCTGTCTTCCACATGTTGGCCTTGGCGATAGTGGCGCCGGCGAATGCGGCGATGCAGACCGGCGGCGTGATGTTGGAGTCCTGAGAAAGCCAGTAGACGATCATATGGGCTGCAAGCTCATTCACCCCCAAGTGCGTCAACGCTGGCACCGCCACCACCGCAGTAATCAGATAGGCCGCCGTCACCGGCACGCCCATACCCAACACCAGTGAAGCCAAGGCGATCAGCAAAATGGTGAGAAACAGTTTTCCATCCGCCAGCTCGATGACTATGTCGGCAAAGGTAAGCACCAGTCCACTGTAGGTCAACACACCAATGATAATGCCGATAACACCCACCGTGGCGCCGATCTTGAGACTGTTCTCCGCTCCGGCCCGCGCCGCCATCACAAAACCCTTTGGCCCGATACGGGTATCCTTCCTGAACCAGCTGATGGCAATAGAGGTAACGATACCGAGGATCGCCGCATAACCCGGAGAATAACCCATCAACATCAAGACGGTGATCACCGCCAGAGGCAATATATAGAACCACTCCTTCTTGAGAATCTCCATCGCACTCTCGGCGGAACGCTCACCCACGATGTTGTACTTCTTCGCCTCATAGTGAACCATGACAAAGACACTGAAGAAGTACATCAAGGCGGGAAACAGGGCCACCAGCATGATCTGCGAATAGGGCAGGCCTGTCATCTCGGCCATGATAAAACCGCCCGCGCCCATGATGGGCGGCATGAACATTCCGCCGATGGAGGCGGCCGGCTCTATCGCCCCCGCCACATGGGGCTTAAAACCCGCCTTCTTCATCATCGGGATAGTGAAGGAACCGGTGGATACCGTGTTGGCAATGGCGCTGCCGGAGATGGAGCCGAACAGACCGCTGGCAATGACCGCCACCTTGGCGGGCCCACCCAGTTTATGGCCCACAGCAGCCAGGGGAAAATCGATGAAGAAACGTTGCGCGCCACTCTTCTCCAGAAAGGCGCCGAACACCACGAACAGCAGAATATAGGTGGCCAGAACATTGGCCATGATGCCGAAAACGCCATCGCTCTTATAGAAGATACTGGTACAGAGATCGGGAAAGGTATCTCCGGCATGGGAGATAAGATCCGGCATATAGTCGCCATAGACGCCGTACAACAGCATAATGCTGCCGATGATGACGAAGATATTGCCCACCACCCTGCGCGCCAACTCGACCCCCAGCAGCACACCGATCATCGCGATCCACTTATCGATCTCCGTCTCAGCTCCAGCGCGATAATTGATTACTTCAAAGTTGAACATCCAGTAGCCGATAGTGGCAATGGAGAGCAGGATCAAAAGATAGTCGATACCCCTGCCGATCCGGCTCTTCGACTGATAGAGCAGAAACACCAGGACATAGGTAACGATAATATAGATGCCACGATGATACTGAGTGGCTGCCGGTTCCAATACCGCAGAGTAGGAGTAGAAAAGCACCAGAAAAACCGCCAGGATATCGAACAGCCATTGCTCAACCTTGTGCAGTTTTTCAAACATATTGCTACGCCTTCAAAGTGAAACTGACGGGTTCATTTGAACCCGTCAGCATCAACCACACGATGCTTACAGCATGCCCTTCTCTTTCCAGAATTTTACTGCCCCCGGATGCATCGGTGTGACGATGCCTTCGACGCCGGTCTTGATACTCATCTCCTTGAAGGTTTTCTTCTGACCACGCATGTGAGCCAAACCCTCATCGGCATAGACCTTTGACAACATATCGTACACCACGTCATCGGGCACTTTGGCATTGGCCACCCAAAGCGCTGAATCCTGAAAGGAGGGTGTCTCGTAATCCACCCCTTTGTAGGTACCCGCAGGTACCGAGAGTTCGGAAAAGTAGGGATAACGTTTAAAGAAACCGCTCGAATTCGCATCGGCCCTGAGATCGATAAGATCGATATCATTGGTTTGTGCCGCCATAATCACCGCACCACTGGGAAAAGCGGTAAAGAGCCAGAAGGCGTCCAACTGATTATTGCCAAATGCCATAGCGGCATCATTATAACCCATGGCATTTCGCTTGATCTTGTCCCAGATCCCCATGTGGGTGAAGAATAGTTCGCAGTTGGCAAAGGCTCCTGAACCCGCATTACCCACACCCACCTTCTTGCCCTCTAGGTCCTTGACACTTTTGATGCCGGAACCCTTACGCACCACCAACTGGGCAGGGGCACCATAGAGATATGAGAGTGCCAGGACGTCCTCATACTTATTTTTATCATTCTTCAGCCGGCCTTCACGACCCAGGTAGACATGTCCTGAATAGACCACGCCGAAGTGCGCCCGTCCTTTATTCACCTTGCGAAGATTCTCCACTGAACCTGCTGAGGACTGGGCCTTGACCTTGTAGGCCTTGTTGTTTTTCACCGGACCGTAAACCTGAACCGCATTGGCAACCACCTGAAAGGTACCGCCTGCAGGCCCCCCGCTGAACACATAACGTTTTGCTGCACTCACTGGCGCGGACAGACCCAGAGAGATGACCAACGCAACAATGCCGCTCTTGATAATTAACCGTCGCTTCTTCATTAGTGTTATCTCCTGTGCAATTGACTGGCTATTGTCTTTTCAAACGATCACTAAGTTACCGCAGTTGGCCGATTCAAGCATAGCGGAACCTGCAACCCTGCGATTTCCATCAAGGCAAGAATGCCCGATCTGCAACGCAGATCATGCCTGCATCCTGATCAATTACAACTCCATCACCGCATCCATCTCCACCGCGGCATCCTTCGGCAGGGCGGCAACACCGATGGCAGCGCGCGCTGGATAGGGTTCACTGAAATACTCAGCCATCACCTGATTCACCACAGGAAAATGGCTGAGATCCGTGAGAAAAACATTCAATTTCGCCACGTCGGCAAGCGTGCCGCCTGCAGCGCGCGCCACCGCCTGTAGATTATCGAATACACGACGGATCTGCATTTCGACATCTCCATCCACCATCTTCATGGTTTCAGGCACCAGCGGAATCTGTCCTGAGAGGTAGACTGTTGTGCCGCACTTCACTGCCTGTGAATAGGTTCCGATAGCCTGGGGTGCCTGATCGGTGCGAATAATCTCTCGACTCATTGGAACGACTCCTGAAAAGGTTGGATAGGGTTCTAAAATATGTAGCGATTCAGCTGTAGGCCGGGTTAGATGCGCGTGCGTCGTGCCTGGCTTGTATCACTTGGCTTTGCGCGCAATCGTAACCCGACGGCGATTTTTCGGGTTACGTCACGCGTAAAGTACAGTCCCGGATCCAGGCTTTGAACGGTCGCGCGACTAACCCGACCTACGTTGTATTATGCTGGATACTTACCTAAATACTCTGTCTCGATATCTTCAATACAGAGGGAATAACCCGCAGACTGCGCATGATTCTGGCCAGATGCACCCGATCTTTCACGGTAATGACGAATACCAGCGTGGAGAAGAGGCCATCCCGCTCCTGGGAAGTCACATTTTCGATATTGGACCCCTGTTCCGAAATCGTCGCGGCCACCGTACCCAGCACACCCCGGCGATTGCCTGCCTCAACCCGGATCTCCGTGGCAAACTCCGCTTCAATATCCGACTCCCACTGTGCCTCGATCCAATTGTGGCCCTGTTTGTTGAATTCACCCAGGTTACGACACCCATGCCTGTGGATCACAATACCCTTTCCCGGATTGAACACCCCCAACACAGGATCGCCGGGGATCGGTCGACAACAATTGGCAAAGCTGACCACCATGCCTTCGGTGCCCTTGATGGAGAGTCCCCCGGCCGACTCCGCTCCTGGAGTATCCGCCGTTTCCGCCGACGTTGCCAAACCCTCCCCTGCCAGACGTCTTGCTATCAGCGACGGCATGCGGTTACCCAAGGCGATCTCCGCCAACAGATCATCCTGACTCTCCAGGCGGTACTCTTCCAGCACCTGCTGTATCTTCTCTTCTCCCAGCGCCTCCAGGCTGGTCTGGAACCGTTTAAGCTCTCTTTCAAGCAATCGCCGACCCAGATCAACCGCAACCTGGCCCTGAAGATTCTTCAGAAATGCCCGAATATTGGCCCTCGCTTTGCCTGTCACCACATAGTTGAGCCAGGCGGGACTCGGGGTGGCATTCTCGGCATTGATGATCTCGACAGTCTGACCATGGCGCAGCTGAGTGCGCAATGGAACCAGACGCCGGTCAACCCGCGCGGCTACGCAGGTATTACCCACATCCGTATGAACGTAATAGGCAAAGTCGACCACCGTAGCGCCTTTCGGCAATACCATAATGCGGCCACGAGGGGTGAAAACGTAGACTTCGTCCGGAAAGAGATCAACCTTGACGTGCTCAAGAAACTCCACCGAGTCACCGACACCCTGCTGCATCTCAAGCAGGTTCTGTAACCAATCAGAGGCACGGGTACTCATCGAAATGCTGCCGGAGTCCCCCGACTTATACATCCAGTGGGCTGCTATGCCCGACTCTGAAAGCCGGTCCATCTCTTCGGTACGGATCTGTATCTCGATGGGAATGCCCTGCGGCCCGAACAACACCGTGTGCAACGACTGGTAGCCGTTGGCCTTGGGGATGGCAATATAATCCTTGAAGCGACCGGGCATCGGTTTATAGAGATTGTGTATGGCGCCAAGGACACGATAGCAGGTGTCCAGCCGATCGACGATGATACGGAAAGCGAAGACATCCACCACATCGGAGAAGGTGATGTTTTTCTCCTGCATCTTGCGGTAGATGCTGTAGAGATGTTTTTGCCGCCCGTAGACATGCCCATCCATCCCTTCCTGTTCAAGACGGTTGAGCAGCGCGGTCTCCACATTCGCAACCAACTCTTTATGCTGCCCGCGCGATTCATTCACCGCCTGCCTAAGCGCCCTGTAACGCATCGGCCAGTATGCGGCAAAACCCAACTCTTCAAGCTCCAGACGGATGCTGTTGATGCCCAAACGATTGGCGATAGGCGCATAGATATCCAGGGTTTCGCGCGCGATACGGCGCGCCTTCTCCGGACGCATCACCCCCAGGGTACGCATATTGTGCAAACGGTCCGCAAGTTTGATCATGATGACCCGGATATCCTTGGTCATCGCCAGCAGCATCTTACGCAGACTTGCGGCCTGGGCCTCGGCCTGGGATTGGAAATCGATCTTGGAAAGCTTGCTGACACCATCCACCAGTTCGGCGATCTCCACACCGAAGGTATCGGCTAACTGATCTTTGGCGGTGGGGGTATCCTCAATGACATCGTGCAGAATCGCTGCCATCAGGCAGTTGTGGTCCATACGCATCTCGGCAAGAATGCGCGCGACGGCGACCGGGTGATAGATGTAAGGCTCACCGGTTTTGCGGTGTTGGCCGGAGTGGGCTTCGGCGCCAAACAGATAGGCGCGATAGACCTCGCGCACCTGATCGGAGTCGAGATAACTTTCCAGATAGGTGCAGAGATCACTGATCAGAAAACGGGGTTTTTCCTGATCAGCGTCCAGCCGGCGGCCAATTTGATTAAGCGGGTTGCTCATTCAGCACTCCATCATACCTTATGACGGATTCTGTGCCGATTTCCCACCTATATGCAAGATCAAATCCAACGGGATTTACCCTGCAGTGTAAACAGGGAGAGTTATGCGCCAGGCTGCACCATTGGAGAGACATCGAACACAGCCCCGTCATCAACCACGGCATCCTGTTTCGCCAGATTTGCGGCATCCACGTCCTGGTGAGTGATCAGACCGTCGGCAATCTCCCGTAGCGCCACCACCGTCGGTTTGTCATTTTCCCAAGGTATCAGCGGCTCCACACCATTGACCAGCTGCCGGGCACGTTTGGTCGCCAGCAGGACCAGATCAAACCGGTTATCCACGTAATCGAGACAATCTTCAACGGTAACGCGAGCCATCTTTTCTTTCACTCCGGGTAACAAAGCGGGCCGAGCCGCACAGGGAACTTTTCATAATATACGAACCAGCCTCAAACTTCCATGCCGTGGCCTACTGCCTGGTGCGCATGGGGTGTGACTTCTCTAACTGCAACGAACGTCGCCATTCATCTTTTCAGGTTGGTTTGAACGCCAAAATCCGAGTCAAAACAAAACATCATCCACGGTCTGCGTAAAAGCATCCTTCCGATTGCTCTTGGGAGGCTCCAAGGCCTGTTCACTGCTCCGCTTCATAACCACTACCGCCCCGCCCGGAATCACCTGCTCTGGCCACTTCAATCGCTGCATTCTTGGTAAGTCCACGCTCCAGCGTCTGATGAGATGCTGCTCCCAGAATATGATCTGCGAGTTGGCTGGCTATCTCCAGACTCTGACCATGCCGGTTATCGACCATGGCCAGCACAAATCCACTCCAGCAGGAAGAAGGTTGAGGAATATCAGTAAAATACAACATCGCCACATTCTGATGACTGTTGCCCAAAGCCAGCAGTGCTTCTATTCTTTTATAGACAACTAAAGACAACATGTTGTAAGCAATGAAGCTTCAGTCAAAACTACTGCTCGCTTTCGGTTCGGTGCTGATCGCCGCCTTTACCCTGGTGGAGATCATCGGCTACCGGCAGACTCATGAGCAGATGCTGGAAAACCTGCGCCAGGATGCGCTGGAGATCCGAGGGGTCCTGATGGCCACCCGCCGGATCTATCACCATCAATTCATCGACAGCGGCCTCCCGCTGAACAAGAAAACCCTCGGTTTTCTGCCTGCCCACGCCATGAACCGGATCTCCAATGACTTCCTGAACTGGAGCGACAGCGGGCTGAGCTTCAACAACGTCTCCGACCGCCCCCGTAACCCGGACAATCAGGCGGACGAAATCGAACGGGAGGCGATGGCTTGGTTTCGCGCCAACCCCAAGGAGAGAGAACGTCTGGTCCCCTTCAAGAACTCACAGGGCCAGTCCTATTTCCACTTCTCGAGTCCCATCTGGATCGAGGCGTACTGTCTGAAGTGCCATGGTAAACGTGACGAGGCGCCACAAACCATCCGCGAAACATACGCCTCATCGTATGACTACCAACCGGGAGATCTGCGCGGTCTGATGAGTATCAAGCTACCCGCCCATTTCATCGAGGACGAGGTACTGGCTCAACGCATTACTGAAATGTGGGGACACCTGTTCGCTTTTGCCTTCGCCTTTGCCTTCGGCGCCTGGCTGCTGCGCAGATGGGTCACCCGCCGGCTGACTCTTATCCAGTCGGTGGCGGGCGATCTGGCCAGAGGTGATTACGATGCCCGGGTGCCGGTTCGGGGACACGATGAGTTGTGTGACCTCGCCTCAGCCTTCAACGATATGGCGGAACAGCGCCAGGCAGCCGAGGCGTCGCGCCGGGAGAGTGAGCAGCAAGTGCGGGATCTGCTCGATTCAACCGCTGAGGCGATCTATGGCCTGGATGCAAAAGGGCGCTGCACTATTGTCAATCCGGCCTGCCTTCGGATGTTGGGTTATCAGCATGCCGGCGAATTGGTCGGCAAAGAGATGCACCCCATGATGCATCATAGCAAGGCGGACGGCATAGCCCGTTCACTGGATGAGTGCCTCATCGCCGGTGCCTGGCGTGACGGTCAGGCGACCCTCACAGCCAAAGACATCTTCTGGCGCCGGGATGGCAGCAGCTTTCCGGTGGAGATATCCGCCTATCCGATCCGGCGAGACGGTGAAGTCGTGGGGGCAGTGGCGACTTTCCTCGATATCACCGAACGGCTGAAGAGCGAAGAGAGCCTGCGGCGGGCGCAAAAGATGGAGGCGGTGGGACAGCTCACCGGCGGCATCGCCCACGACTTCAACAACCTGCTGGGCATCATGCTCGGCAATCTCGATTTTCTACAGCAACTGGTAGCGGATAACAAAAAGGCCAGTGATCGGGTGCAGACCACCACCAAGGCAGCCATGCGTGCGGCAGATCTGACCAAACAACTGCTCGGTTTCTCAAGGCGTGAGTCAAAAAACATCACCGCCACAGATCTGAACCAGGTCATCCGGGGAATGGAGAGCCTGATCGCCCGTTCGGTCACCCCGGAGGTAGAGGTAGAACTGCAGCTGGCGGAGGGACTCTGGCTGACCGATATCGACCAGGGCGACTTGCAGGACGCCCTGCTGAACATGGTCCTCAATGCACGGGATGCCATGCCCAACGGCGGCAGCCTGACTATCGAGACCGCCAACCAGGCGCTCGATGCCATCTATGAAGAGCAAAATCCCATCGTCGATAAGGGCGACTATGTCCAACTGGCTGTGAGCGACAACGGCAGCGGCATCCCCGCCGAGGCACTGGAGCACATCTTCGAGCCCTTCTTCACCACTAAAGCCGAGGGCAGAGGCACCGGCCTGGGCTTGAGCATGGTGTATGGTTTCGTGCAGCGCTCCAAGGGTTATATCAAGGCCTACTCCGAGCCTGGCATCGGCACCACCATTCATCTCTACCTCGCCCGCTCAGGTGATCCGTCTCAGAAATCCGCCCACTCGACCGACAACGAAGCAATATTGCCCAAGGGAACTGAAAGCATCCTGGTGGTGGATGATGAGGCGGATCTGGTGGAAATAGCCAGCAATCATCTGGAATCACTCGGCTACCAAACAGTCGTTGCGGGAAGTGGCCGGCAAGCACTGCAAATACTGGACGAAACCAGGCAGATAGATCTGCTTTTCAGTGACGTGGTGATGCCGGGTATGAGCGGTTATGAACTGGCCCAGCAGGCAACCGCCAAAAACCCGAAACTTAAGGTACTGCTTGCATCAGGTTTCACTAAAAAAGCAGTGGCGCAAAACGGTCAGGCACGCTTCTCCGCTTCCCTGTTAAGCAAGCCCTATAGCAAGGCTGAATTGGCCCGGCGGGTGCGGGAGGCACTTGATGATTGATCCGTTCATGCGTAATACGAACCATGGCATCGCAGGAGCCATACAGAAATGACGACAACAGGCAGCTCACCGCTACGCGTGATAGTCATCGTGATCCTGGCCGTGATGGCCGCCATGACCATCCTCATCTCATCTTCAGGCATTGCGCTCAGAATCGCCAAGCAGAGCGCGCCCCTGATCGATGCTGCCATGGAGGTCAAGTATGAACTGAGTCTTTACCACCTCTGGTTCGAGGAGCTGGTGCAGCAGGACCCAACAGTGGACCGGGAGAAGGTTTGGCAGCATCTCAACCAGGCACGCTGGTACGCCAACGCAATGCTGGAGGGGGGAGAAAACCGGGAAGGGCAATTTCAGGCGATTGATGATCCCATCCCCCGCGCCATGATCCTCAAGACACTCGATCACATGGATCGTTTTGAAAGCGTCGGACTAAATCGTCTTGAAACAGCCAAAAGCAGTCTGGCCGGATCGAGTGAGGACCAGCGTTTCGACGAGGTTTTCGCCGAGGTCATCTCCATTGCCGATGAGGCCGAAAAAGCCGTTCAGCAGAATATGGCTGTTCAAGTCAGGCAGTTTGAGCGTCTGGTTTACATCCTGGGCGCGGTGGTAATTCTGCTTGGGCTGGCAGGTGGGACTCTGTTTTTCCTCTTCGAGAGACGACGCAACGCTCAATACGATTTGCTCTTGGAGAGCAGGGAACAGCTTGGCCGTGAGCAGAAGTTGCTGAAAGAAGCTCAGGCATTTGCCCACATAGGAAACTGGACTCTCGACGCCGGCACAATGAAGGCCGTCTGGTCGGATGAGATTTTTCGCATCTTCGGTATTGATGCCACCGATGGAGTTGGCCCGGAATTTCTCTCCGGCCTGCTGCATCCGGAAGACCGGGATCCAGTGCTCTCATCCCTGCAATGCGCGGTAGAGGATGGTCGGGCACACGACATGGAATACCGCATTGTCCGTCCTGATGGCGAAATCCGCTGGATCAACTGTCTGGCCAGACAGATACCGGACGAAAGCGGGAAGGTGTTGGGGCTAAGTGGAATCATCCAGGACATTACGAAACGCAAGCTCGATGAGTCGCAAATGCAGGAAAGCATGGAACGATTGAGCCGCCTGTTCGAACATACCGATGCAATAGCCGTACAGGGTTGCAACAAAAACCGCCGCATAATCTACTGGAATCCAGCCAGCGAATCCCTCTATGGTTATTCGGAAGATGAAGCCATCGGCCAGCAATTGGAAGACCTCATTATTCCAGACGAAATGCGTGAGCAGGTAATTTCGGCCATCGATGCCTGGGTGGAAGAGGGGAAAGAGATCCCCTCCTCGGAACTGACCCTGCGCAGGGCTGATGGTTCGCAGGTAGAGGTTTTTTCAAGCCACGTTATGTTCCGCAACAAAAACAATGAACCGGAGATGTATAGCATCGATGTAGACCTGACCGAGCTCAAACAGGCCGAAGCCAAGGTGCGTAAGGGCGAACTGGTATTGAATTCCGTATTCCAGGCCCTGCCGGACCTGTTCTTCCTGATGGACGAGGACGGCACCATACGAGACTACCGCGCTCAACAAACATCTGCCCTATACGTACCGCCGGAGACCTTTCTTGGCAAACGCATGCAGGATGTCCTTCCACCCGCAATCGCCACCCAGTTTGATGAGAATCTGGCTAGGGTAACCACACAGGGAGGGCTGGCCACATATGAATATAGTCTTGAAGTGCCGCAAGGCCCCAGACAGTACGAAGCCCGCCTCAGCAGGTTACCCGACAGCCCTCAGCTCATCGCCGTGGTGCGGGATATTACAGGACGCAAGCAGGCTGAGGAGGCGCTGAAAAACAGTGAAGAACGTTACCGCACCATCTTTGAAGGTGCACCTGAAGGCGTTTGGTTGATTGGGCCTGACCACCAGACTCTGGAAGTGAATCAGCGCTTGTGCGAGATGCTGGGTTATCAGACAGATGAAATGATAGGAAGATCCCCCCTGGATTTCGCTGATGAAGAGAACCAGAAAATTTTCCGCACGCAAATGGAACGGATAGAAACAACCAGCAGACGCAACTATGAGATCGAGCTACGCCACAGTGACGGCCATAACATCCCGGTCTATTTCAACGCTATCACCTTGCACACAGACAAAGGCACAACTTTGGCGGCAGTCGCATTTGTGACCGACCTGACCGGCCAGAAAGCAGCTGAACAAGTCTTGCGCCGCGCCCAGAAGATGGACGCCATCGGTCAACTCACCGGCGGCATCGCCCACGACTTCAACAATCTGCTGGGCATCATTATCGGCAACCTCGACTTTCTCAAGCGCCTGGTTGAAGACAACGACAAATCTCTCAAGCGGGTGGACTCCGCATCAAAGGCCGCCCTGCGCGCCGCCGATCTGACCCGGCAACTGCTGGGGTTTTCCCGCAAGCAGTCACAGGAGACACGTCCCACCGACATCAACCAGGTGATACGGGGCATGGAGAGTTTGATTGCCCGTTCGGTGACCCCGGAGGTGGAGGTGGAACTGCAGCTGACCGATGCGCCCTGGCGGACCCATATCGACCCCGGCGATCTCGAGGATGCCCTGCTGAACCTGATTCTCAACGCGCGGGATGCCATGCCACAGGGTGGAAAACTCACCATTGAGACCGCCAACAGGCAGCTGGACGCGGCCTATACCGAGCTGAATCCCACCATTGCCCCAGGCGACTATCTGCAATTGGCGGTGAGCGATAACGGAAGCGGCATCCCGGCAGAGATCATGGAGAAAATCTTCGACCCCTTCTTTACCACTAAGCCACCAGAAAAAGGTACAGGTCTGGGACTGAGCATGGTGTACGGATTTGCCCAGCGATCCTACGGTTACGTCAAAGCCTATTCGGAGGCCGGGGTCGGCACCACCATCCGGCTCTATCTGCCCCGTACTATTGAAGAGGCGAAGCTGGCTCCACAGGCAAGCTCCGAGGGAATCCTGCCCTCTCAAGGCCATGAGACAATCCTGGTGGTCGATGACGAAAACGACCTGCTGGATCTGGCCAGAGACTACCTGGAAGAGGCGGGTTACAGAATCTATACTGCGACCAGAGGGCCGGAAGCCCTTGCGATCCTCAAATCCAAAGACGATATCAACCTGCTGTTCAGCGATGTGGTGATGCCCGGTGGAATGAACGGTTATGAACTGGCAGAACAGGCCAATGAACTCAACCCCGGCCTCAAGGTATTGTTCACATCAGGCTTCACCAAAAAGGCGGCAGCCAGAAATTATCAGACGCGCGTTGCCGCCAATCTCCTGACAAAACCCTATAGCAGAGATGATCTGATGAAACGAATTCGAGAGATCCTGGATGGAGAAGAGTCGTGAGCAAACCACGCCTGATTGTCGTTGATGACGACCCGGAAATGGCCGCATTGATCGCGGATGTCGGTGAGATGGCCGGCTTTGAGTCAGAAGTGTCAATCAGCGCAAAAGCGCTTCTGGAAGCAGAAAACCAATCCCACCATGATGTAATCGTGATCGACCTGTTCATGCCGGATACCGATGGATTTGAGTTGATCAACACACTGGCCGACCAGGGGTGCAAAGCCGCCATCATTATGGTCAGCGGATACGATAAGGCCCTGCTCAGAGGCGCCGGCCAGATCGCCACAGCACACGGACTCAATCTGCTGGGCACACTCACCAAACCTTTTCGTCTGGAGGAGGTTGAGGCTCTGTTGCGCAAAGTAATAGGCCACACAAGTCATGACTGACAAGAGAAAATTACTGGTAATCGACGATGAACCGGAAATCGGCGTGTTTGTGCGTGATGTCGCGCTGGATTTAGGTTACGAAGCGATCTCCATTCACCGCCCGGACAGCTTCGAAGCCTTCTTCTCGGATGACATTGACCTGGTCGTACTTGACCTGATCATGCCCGGACGTGATGGAGTGGAACTCCTGCGCACCATGGCCGAGCGGGCTTCAAATGCCTCTATCATACTGATCAGTGGCTATGACACAGGTGTGCTCCACTCCGCACAGAAACTAGCCTCCGAACAGGGCCTCCACGTAGTCGGTACACTGACCAAACCGATTCGCTACAGAGAACTGGAGGATATGCTCAACGCGATTGTTTACCCGCCTAAAAACAGACCACACGATGCAATCGAACTTCTTGAATTTCCCTCAAAACAGGAGCTGCAACAGGCGATCGACAATGGCGAGCTTGAACCCTATTTTCAACCACAAGTCAATTTTTCTGGTAATTCACTGATTGGCGTCGAGGCCCTGATTCGCTGGCGCCACCCGGCCCACGGGCTGCTTATGCCGGATATCATCATCCCCCTGGCGGAACAATCCGGGTTGATGGACAAGCTCTCGGCAGAGGTGCTTCAGCAGGCATTCAAACAAGTCAGCGAGTGGATGGCTGCAGGACTGAAGACACGCGTCGCCATCAACATGGCGCCGTGTAATTTCAAAGACCTCAATCTGCCGGAATTGATTGACGTGAAGATCAGGCAATATGGCCTGGGGCCTGACCAGGTCACCCTTGAAGTGACTGAAACCACTCTCATGCAGGAACTGATCAAATCCCTCGACATTCTAACCCGCCTGAGAATGAAACAGATCAAACTCTCAATCGATGATTTTGGTACGGGTTACTCATCTCTGCAGCAGTTACACCGTATCCCATTTTCCGAAATGAAGATCGACAAGTCCTTTGTCATACGGGCCACATCCGACAAGGAGGCGCTGGCAATTGTGAAGATGACTATCCTGCTGGGACACGAACTGGGTATGAAGGTCGTTGCCGAAGGCATAGAGAACCAGGAGACATGGGATCTTCTGTCAGACCTCGGCTGCGATGTTGCTCAAGGTTACTTCATTGCCAGGCCGATGCCGGGTGGAAAATTGCCTGAATGGGTTAGAAACCACCTTCAATGAGCTTCGCCGAATGGAAAGCTACTCTGCACTCTTCTCATAGGTAAAAAAGAGCCATAGAAAACCCGAAACCCCAGCCAGTGCCGAGGCAAGCAGAATCCCGGTTTTCGCCATCAATAGATCCTCGGCGTGGTGAGCAAAACCCAGTTCTGCTATGAATATCGACATGGTAAAGCCTATGCCCCCCATCAGCGCTACACCCACAATATGCTTGAAGTTCAGGCCGTGTGGCAGCGAGGTCCAACCGAGTCTCACGGCAACCCAGGAGAAACCGGCGATGCCAATCAGTTTTCCGGCAACCAATCCAGTGGCAATACCCACCGAGACCGGGTGAGTGACGATGCTGCCAAAAGAGGACCAGTCTATTGGGATACCGGCATTGGCCAGGGAGAAGATTGGGATGACAAGATAAGCCGACGGCAGGTGCATCTTACGCTCCAGAATCTGTGCAGGCGCCTGCACCAGCTGCACACCCTCTCCCAAGGCCCGAACCCGGGCGCGCAGCTCATCGTTGATAACGATATTCTCTTCGCGCTGGTAAGCCCGCTTGATCTGGCCGACCATCTCATTGATCTGCGACAGAAAACGATCCGGATCGTACTTTGGGCGCATGGGAATGGTGAAGGCCAGAAAGATGCCCGCGAGGGTTGCATGCACGCCACTCATCAGCATCGCTATCCAGAGTACGACACCCAGAAGGATATAAGGTAACCTGATTACCCCCGAGCCTCAGCCATGCTGAGGAGGCGTTGTGGCATGGGTGGTGTGCGCACTGCAGCGTAGCCGAGGCGCGAAATCATCTCTTCAAGCTTGAATCGGCGATTGAAACGATAACAGAATTCAGCCAGAT
>QGON01000035.1 GCA_003660235.1 bacterium endosymbiont of Escarpia laminata
TCTTCATCCGGCGACTGCCGTAGCTATACCTTGAGCTCTCAGCAATATCTTTTACCCAGTCAATCATTTCCTGATGCATTGGGTCGTCCGGTCTATTGTTCTTCCGGACCTCGTGGCTGTAATAACCATTGCGCGTCACACCCAATATCCTGCATTGCAGGCTGATCGGATAGGTATTCTTATGCCGGGTGATGAACGAATATTTCACTTCGTTTCTGCTGCAAAGAATACCGTCGCTTTTTTTAAGATCTCTTTCTCCATTTGAAGCCGTTTGACCTGCGTCCTCAAATTCCTCAGCTCCTCCTGTTCAGGTGTCAGCTTGCCATTTCCGCGAAACGCCTGGCCATCATCTGCCTGGTGTTCCTTCACCCAACGACCCAGCATGTTGGCATTGATATCCAAGCTCCTGGCTGCTTCTGCTCGGCTATAATCCTGCTCAAGTACCAGACTGATTGCATCCAATTTGAACTCTTTCGAATACTTCTTTCGTGTCGTCATTTTTACTTTCCTCAGTTAAGATGATTATCCTTAACTGGGTTGTACAAAGCTATTGGACCACGTCAGAGATACTGACCACCCATTCCGGCAGATGCATCTGCTTCACTCACTATTGTTTCAGCCGGGGTCATTTCACTCTCCTGATAACTTTGTATCGATCGATCAAGCATCCACCTGATCCTCTACCTGTTTGAGTAGTTGTACGATCTGCTCGGATAGCGACCCGATGCCGCTATAGGACTCTTCCGCCTCTGCCATAGATCCGGCATTCTTCAGCGATACCACATCTTTGATGATACCGTGCATCTCTTCATGCAACCGCTCCATCTCCTGCATCTGCTGAATATGTCCATACTCTCCCATGGCAAAGCCGTAGAGCCATTTCCCCAGCGCGCAATCACGATGAGATACTGCCTCACTATTGCTCATGCTTTTTTTGCCATCGAGAAACTCCCGTAGCCGCATCTTCCATGAGAGATGAGCCGCTCTGGCCGCATGAAAATCAAAGTCGGCATGATTCACGCTATGAACTACCTCCGCCTGCACTTCAATATCGAGGTTAAAGAAATTCATCAGACCTTCCATCTCCTGGGCTTTTTCCCTCATGGATGAGGCTGCTGCAGAGGTCTGTTCCGCCAGCGCGGCATTCTGCTGAGTCATCTCATCCATGCTGGTCACCGTCTGGTTGACCTGATCTATACCCATCGCCTGCTCCTGACTCGAGGCGGCAATCTCCGAGACGATGTCTCCCACCTTCTTGACACCGGTGACGATCTCGCCAAGGGTCTCACCGGACTCATTGACCAACTCAGAACCGGTCTGTACTTTGTGCGCGCTGTCCTGAATCAACTCCTTGATCTCTTTTGCGGCAGTCGCACTGCGACCGGCAAGGTTACGTACCTCGGTGGCGACCACGGCAAACCCCCGTCCCTGTTCACCTGCCCTGGCTGCCTCGACAGAGGCATTCAACGCCAGCAGGTTGGTCTGGAAAGCGATCTCATCGATCACACCGATAATCTCCGCAATCCTGTTGCTGGCCTCATTGATTTCATCCATTGCCGCCACTGCCCGCTGTACCACCTCACCCCCTTTCTCTGCGGTTTTTCTAGCGCTTTCTGCAAGCTGGTTTGCCCGCTGGGCATTGTCAGCATTGTTACGTACAGTGCCAGTCAACTCTTCCATGCTGGTGGCGGTCTCTTCGAGACTGCTGGCCTGTTGCTCGGTACGGCTGGAGAGGCTGTTATTACCTGATGAAATTTCATCTGAAGTCGTTCGCACCACATCCATCGAATCCCGCAGATCAGTAATAATGCTGCGCAGATTGTCCATGGTCTCATTGACGTTATCTTTCACCTCACCGAAAGTGCCACGGTATTGGCTATTGATCCGTTGACTCAGATCTCCGTTGGAGACCCGCTGCATCGTGACGGCAACATCAGTGAAGACACTGTTTATCTGGTCGATCAAAGCATTGATACCCTGTCCCAGATGCTTGAAAAAACCCGTCTTGTTTTCCAGTTTGACCCGTTGCGACAAGTCGCCATGCAGGGTGGCGGCCACGATATTCTCCAGCTCATCCTCGACTGCCACCTCTTCGGTACGATCACTCCACTCCACCGCTGTACCCAGACGCTTACCATCTTCCGCGACAATCGGATTGGCGACGATACGCATAGTGCGGCCACCCACCACCAACTCTGACTGATGGGTCTGGGAAAGTGTTGCAAGCATCTTCGCCTGGTGTTCGGGATGTTTGTGGAAAACATCAATATTGGCACCCATCAAATGATCGGCATCGAACTCCGTAAGATCTTTGCGGATATCCTCTTCCGCCTCTTTGAACAGCTTCTTGACCGTCTTGTTCATATAGAAGATGTTGCGGTCGTTATCGGCCATCATCACGCAGCTGGAGACATTATCCAGCGCAGTTTCGATACGGGCGGCACTGTCGGCCCGTTCGCGCGCCTCGTTCACGTCATAACCCAGCTTCGTCTGCATCGATTTGATGCCACGATAGAGATCCCCTATCTCATCCCCGCGACGCAGTTCGATATCATCGGCATAGTGTCCCTCAGCGATGCGTCGCAAATAGCCCTGCGAGGCCTGTAACGGTTTCAGCACGCCACGCTGCAGGGCCAGGTAGAAAAACAGCGCCAGGATTATGAAGCCAGCAGGCGGCATGGCTGATGAAATGATCTTGCCAAAACCGAGGGTCTCTCCCAACGTCCGGGTGCGGGCACTCGTCATCTTTTCATATGCGGCATTGAGTAGATCGAAACCCTCCAGCGCAGGTTTATCGCTGACCTTCACCACCTTATCGATGGCACCGGCAGACACCTGCCCCACCACCATCGGTTGGATCTTGTCGAGCATAACCCGATAGTTATCCGCAACACTGCGAATAGCTGCCAATGCCGTGCGCTCATCTTCCGTCAGCCCGTTCAAGCGGCCATACTGATCCAGTGCGACGAGCAGAGACTGATGGTTGGTTATGAAGCGATCCGCATACTTCTGCGCGCCCCGAAGCACATAGTTCTTGAAATTATGAATCGCCCCGCCATAACCGAACTGGGACTTCATCTCCGACAGCAGAGACTGTCTTTTGGCGACCTCAGTCTGATACCCGTGCCACTGCGCTTCAGCCTCATGCATCGGTAACCAGGCAACCAGACCGGATAACAGAAAACTGACCGCCATAAATGCCATCACCAGATAGAACTTCTTCAGCAGTGGCAGGTTAAACAGAGACTTGAACATGCGGGCCAAAAGTCCATCACCCTTGAAGGAGCCACCATTGATCGCGGCATAGAGTGACTCAGCACCCCGCACCTCGTCCTGAGTGGGTTTGGTGCGCACCGACATATACTCTTTGACTTGGCCATGCTCAAAGATTGGAATCACATTGGCCTTTACCCAATAGTGGTCGCCGTTCTTGGCACGGTTTTTTACGATGCCGGTCCAGGGATTGCCAGCCTGGATGGTCACCCACAGATCCTTGAACGCAGCGGCAGGCACATCGGGATGCCGTATGACATTGTGATTCTTGCCGATCAATTCAGCTTCACTGAAGCCCGCCATCTCCACAAATGCACTGTCGGCATAGGTGATCATACCCTTGAGATCGGTTCTGGAGACGATAATCATATCGTCTGGCATGGGGATCTCTTTTCCGGTATTCGGTTCGTTAATCTTCATTCAGCTGATTCTCTCAACAGGTGATTTCCATACCCACACAATCAGAACTCTTCCCACTCATCACCTTCACCCTCCGCTGCCGGAGTAATTTGCCTAACGCTGCTGGCCGCTGCCTGCGCTGCGGGTTTAACACTTGGCACAGGCCTGGGCGCTGGTGCCGCTCTCCTAACCAGGGCCACAGGTTTCGTGTGCGCTGACGGCTGTTTTGCGGCGGCCATCCGGCTTCCGCCACTCACCTTGAAAAAGTTCATCATGCTGTCCATATCCTGAGCTTTTTCGCTCATAGAGGCGGCAGCCGCCGAAGTCTGCTCTGCCAGAGCGGCGTTTTGCTGGGTCACTTCATCCATACTGGTAACTGCCTGATTGACCTGGTCGATACCCGCGGACTGTTCCTGACTCGCGGCAGCGATCTCGGAGATGATGTCGCCCACTTTCTTCACGCTGTTGACGATCTCCTTCAGGGTTTCGCCCGACTCATTGACCAGTTCCGCGCCGTTTTTCACCTTGCCTGCACTGTCCTGAATCAACTCTTTGATCTCTTTCGCCGCCGTGGCACTGCGGCCTGCAAGATTACGCACTTCGGTGGCGACCACGGCAAAACCCCGGCCCTGCTCTCCGGCCCGGGCCGCTTCGACCGAGGCATTCAGGGCCAACAGGTTCGTCTGGAAGGCGATCTCATCGATAACACTGATGATCTCGGCAATCTTGTTGCTGGAAGTATTGATGGCATCCATTGCCTGTACTGCGCGACTTACCACATCGCCGCCATGCTCGGCAGTCTGTCGGGCACTGCTTGCCAACTGGTTCGCCTGCTGGGCGTTATCGGCGTTGTTACGCACGGTGCTGGTCAGCTCTTCCATACTGGAGGCGGTCTCTTCCAGGCTGCTCGCCTGCTGTTCGGTACGCGCCGACAGATTGTTGTTGCCGGAAGAGATCTCACCCGCAGCCGTGGTGATGACATCGGCGGACTCGCGCAGTTGGGTCACCGTCTTTTCCAGATTGGCGATGGACTCATTGACATTGTTTTTCACCGCACCATAAGTCCCGGCATATTCGCGGCTGATGGGGTTGGTCAGGTCTCCGGCAGCCATGCTCTGCATGGCACTGGCAATATCACCAAACACATTCTCGATACCAGAAATCAGTTCATTGATACCCCGCCCCAGCTCCTCAAAAAATCCGCTCTTGCCCTCCATGGAGATACGTTGTGTAAGGTCGCCCTCTTTGGCGGCCATCACGATACTGTCGATCTCTTTTTCAACCTTCAGCTCATCGGTGATATCGATCCACTGGGTGACACGTCCCTGATAGTCGCCATCGCTATCGTTGATCGGACTGGTGATCAGTTTGAAGTTATGACCCCAGGCATCGAAACGGCTGGTACGCGTCTCAGTCAGCTGGGTGCGATACATCTCGGCAAGGGTTTGGTCAGGAAAGAAATCGGCCAGGCTGGTACCGATCAAATCATCTGTATTAAACGGTTTGCCCTGACTGCTGAGATTCTCACCCAGCAGGTCAAACTGAGCATGGGCCGTCCTGTTCATAAAGATCAGTGTGTTATTTTTGTCCGATACAGTGATACTGGTTGAGCTGTTATTGAGCGCCGTCTTGATGCGCAGATTCTCGGTAGCGGCCTCCACCACCTCATGCAGGTCGTAACCCAGGCGGGACTGCATCGTCAACATGGAGTTGAGCAGATAGCCTGTCTCGTCATTACGTTCGATAACAACGTCGTTGTCGTATTCACCATAGGCGATGCTACGTGCAATCTCCGCTGCATGGCGGATCGGCCTGGCTATCGAACGGGCAATCAGCCATGCAATCAGCAGACCGGACAATAGCGCAATGACACCCAGGATCAACGCCTGGTTGCGGATCGTCGTCATCTGATCGAGAAATTGCGACCGGTCCATGGCGATTTCGAGGATACCGATCGTGTTATTGGAGTAGTCCGCCACGGGGCCAAACAGCACTGCCAGTGGCTTGCCCTGATAGTCGAGTTGCCTGGAGATCGATTCACCCCCCAACACTTGCTTCACCTCAGCTTTGGTGACCGGCAGGGGTTCACCCAGGGTTGAGGCGAACTTGTCCATCTTGCCGTTTCGATCGAGATAGAGCGCCACATCCACGCCATTTTTCACCTTGAAGGCATCGAAGAAAGGTTGACCGAACGACATGCCAAACTCGACAGAACCGGTATGTTTGTCACCGTCAAACATAGGAACAACGCCCCGGATACCGAGACCGGCCACACCGACTTCCAGACCGGTAATGACACTTCGGTCGTTATTGGTCTTAACCACGGTATGGCGGAACGAGGAGAGATCATCGCCAAACTTCTCGGGTTTATGGATACGCACAAAGGAGAGAGCCGGCGGATTGTGGAACTGAAACTGGCGTACACCGTAGTCGGCACGCAGTTTGAGATAAGCGCTGCGGAACAGCTCCAGCAGACGATCACGGTTTTGTTCAGCAAAGGCTTTCTGAGCCTCCGGCATGTTCGCCACCAGCGTCGCCATCGCAGTAGCCAATCGACTCTCAGCCGCCAGCCCGTCGGTAACACTCTGATAGACCTTGGCGAGTTCCCGGTTTTCTGCCTGATCAACGATACTTGAGACACCCCAAAGACCGCCTGCGACCAACACGCCGACAATGACGGAAGTCAGCAGTGCAATCGCCACACTCAAACGCATGACAATGGAAGCGTCCCGCAGTTTGGAGTACCAACGACTCAAACGCCCCTTTTTCAAAGAGGCCTTGCCTGCATTGATATCGCGATAGAGTGTTTCGGCCCCGGCAACCTGTTCACGGGTTGGTTTGGTGCGCACTGACATGTACTCGACGACCTGACCATTTTTGACCACCGGCGATACGGTCGCCTTGACCCAGTAGAAATCGCCGTTTTTGCAGCGATTCTTAACGATTCCCACCCAGGGCTTGCCCTGCTTTACCGTGAACCAGAGATCTTCGAAAGCCTCCGGCGGCATATCGGGATGGCGCACTACATTGTGGTTTTTACCAATCAGTTCATGCTCTTCAAATCCACTGATTTCGATGAACGCCCTGTTGGCGTAGGTCAAGATGCCTTTCAGATTTGTACGGGATGCCAGGATGGAACCATCCTTCATCACATTTTCGTTATTTGTCACCGGCTGGTTAATCTTCACTGTCTATCTCCCGCGATATCCGTGACCCGCTTCAAGCGGCGTCCTCATTCTCTGAATCTGTCTGTTCACCCTGGTTGAGTAGCTTGTCCACATCCAGGAGCATGATCATCTTGTCGTCGGCATCCGCCAGTCCGGAGATATAATCGGTTGCAATGCCACCGCCAAATTCCGGTGTATTGCAGATGCGGTCTTTCTGGGTGCTGAGGACATCGGAGACCTCATCCACCACCACGCCCATATTGCGCTCACCTCTTTCGTTCTTTACCCGCAGCACGATGACCACCGTATTTTTACTGTAGGGATGCACCTCCATCCCCAATCGCTGCCGCATGTCGAAGATAGGTACAATGGAGCCACGCATATTGACCACGCCCTTTACATATTCCGGCGAGTTGGGAATGCGGGTAGCCGCTTCCCATCCGCGGATCTCCTGCACCCGCAGGATATCGACACCGTAGTCCTCTTCACCGAGCCGGAAAGTCAGGTACTCTTCGCCCTGGTTCTCCAGTGCCGCTTCTATCTTTGCTTGAGGTTCATTCATCTCAATATCTCTCTATCAGGCAGTCTGTTTCGCTGCGCTGTCCGCTCCGGTCTCGGCCGCCAGACGCAGCAGGCCGGGGATATCCAGGATCAGGGCCACCGAACCGTCACCAAGGATGGTCGCGCCGGAGATGCCGTCCACACGCTGGTAGTTGGCCTCCAGAGATTTGATCACCACCTGCTGCTGTCCAAGCAGGTCATCCACGAAGAGGCCGCAGTGACGGCCATCACCTTCCACCACCACCAACAGTCCCTCTTCCAAACTTGAGGCATTGGGGTTTTCGATACCGAAAAGTTCATGCAGGCGCAGGATAGGCAGAAACTCGTCCCTCAGTTTAAAGGTCTCACCCTTGCCCGCCACCCGGTTGATCTGATCCGCCTTCACCTGGATCGATTCGATAATTGAGACCAATGGCACGATGTAGGTCTCATCCGCCACGGTAACGGTCTGGCCATCGAGGATGGCCAGCGTCAGCGGCAGACGGATAATGATTGCGGAGCCCTTGCCGGGATCGGACTCGATCTCGATGCTGCCCCCCAGCTCATTGATGTTTCTGCGCACCACATCCATGCCGACACCGCGGCCGGAGACATCGCTCACCACATCAGCGGTGGAGAAGCCTGCGGCAAAGATCAGCTCATATATCTGCTGATCGGAGAGGTTGTGATCTTCATCGATGATCTCTTTTTCGATCGCCTTCTCTTCGATCTTGTCACGATTCAGGCCTTGGCCATCGTCACGGATCTCGATGACGATATTGCCCCCTTTATGGGAGGCGCTGAGATTGATAGTCCCGGTCTCCGGCTTACCTGCGGCAAGCCGCACTTCTGGCATCTCGATGCCGTGATCGAGGCTGTTACGCACCAGATGCACCAGCGGATCACCGATCTTTTCGATCACCGTCTTGTCCACCTCGGTGTTCTCGCCGGTCATCTTCAGTTCGATCTTCTTGCCAAGTTTGCTGCTCAGATCATGCACCAACCGGGGAAATCGGCTGAAGGTGAAACTGATGGGCAACATGCGCACCTGCATCACACTCTCCTGCAATTCACGGGTGTGACGCTCAAGCTGTGCCAGACCGTCATTGAGACGTTCCAGCCTGTCCATTTCGAAATCCTCACCCAGCATGCTCAGCATCGACTGGGTGATGACCAGTTCACCGACCATATTGATGAGGGCGTCGATCTTGGAGATTTCGACACGAATGGAACCGCCGCCACTGCTGCCGACAGACTGACGACGATCTTTGGTGCGGCGATCCTTACTGGAACGCCGATCTTTCTTACTACGTTGCTCCACCGGTGGTGGCGCTGCCTGTACGACTGGCGTCTCCGCTTCACTGGCTGTGGGCGCCGCTGTCGCAGCAACCATTACCGCCTCAGGTTCACCTTCAGGCAGTAACGGCATAATAATCAATTCGCAATCATCCTCGACCCAGTCGAAGATATCGTCGATTGCCTGCTTCTCCACATCACCGTGAAGATGCAGATCCCAGGAGAGATAACTGTCTTCCGGCTCATAACTGGAGAGCGCCGGCAGGGCGCTGATGTCACCTTCGGACTTGAGATCACCCAGTTCCGCCAGCTCACGAATGATGCGTAGCGGATCGTTTCCGGTACGCAGCATATGGGAAAGGGGCCGGAATACGATATGCCAGCCGATTGGCCTGACCTCGACGCCCCCAACCGGCTGCGCCGCCACATCGGCTGCACCGACATCTGTCGCAACCTCTCCGGGCTTGCCGTTGAGGATCTGTTCCAGTTCAGCCTTCTGCTCCTGGACCCTCTCCTCATCCACTTCACCGTCATCACTGGTGGCGGCCAACATGTCACGCAGCACATCCACTGACCGAAGCAAGACATCAACAGCCTCGGGGGTAACCGGACGGCGGCCATCCCGCATCTCGTCCAGCAGCGTCTCCATGATATGGGTGAAACCGGAGATGTCGTTGAATCCGAAGGTGCCGCTGCCTCCCTTGATGGAATGAGCGGCACGAAAGATCGAGTTGATCTCCTCATCATCAACGGTTCCCGGGTCCATATTAAGCAACCCGGACTCCATGATATCGAGGCCTTCAAAACTCTCTTCGAAGAAGACCTGATGGAATTGCGCCATGTCTATCGACATGAAAACCCCTCCCTCTTGTTGACAGTGATTGCTGGCACGGGCGCTAGCCCAATACCTTCTTAACCGTCGCAAGCAACTGATCCGGATTGAAAGGTTTGACGATCCAACCCGTCGCTCCCGCCATCTTTCCCTGTTGTTTTTTATCGTTTCCTGACTCGGTGGTCAGCATCAAAAGAGGCGTGAATTTGAAAGCCGGCAGGCCCCTAAGCTCCTTGATCAGGCTGATTCCATCCATGTTAGGCATGTTGACGTCAGTAATAACGAGATTGAAGCTCTGGCCTTTGGCTTTGCTCAATGCATCAACGCCATCGACCGCTTCAACAACATCAAATCCTGCACCTTTCAAGGTAAAGGACACCATCTGGCGCATGGAGGCCGAATCATCAACTGCAAGAATGCTTGCCATGCTGTTTCTCCTGGATAGGCATAAAAATTTTCCGGGTTACCTTGAATTACCTTTTTTCCGGCAATTTAGGACAGAAATCCGTCCCGGCAACCCCTTGGGTTCAAGCAGGCTATCGGCCTGGGAAGGCCTTTCTTTAGGAGGATATTGAAAAGTTTTTTCAGCAGCCGATGGACGAAAACGACTCGCAGCGTCCTTCGGGGGAAGGGGGAAGAATCCGGGGGGTTGGCTTTTTAGTACATTTCAGACGTAGGCCCGATCAAGCGAAGCGGATCGGGCATTCAGGAGCTGGCAGAGTATTTAGGATTGCCGGTTCCGCTGCGCTTGAACCCGCCTACAGTTTCTATTGCCATGCCGGGAGAAA
Source organism: bacterium endosymbiont of Escarpia laminata (assembly GCA_003660235.1). Lineage (GTDB taxonomy): Bacteria > Pseudomonadota > Gammaproteobacteria > Chromatiales > Chromatiaceae > QGON01. The sequence goes on from QGON01000035.1 coordinate 10,296, forward strand.
CACTCACGCCTCCCGGTCGGAAAACTCCTCCGCAATCCGCCGAAACTCATCCTGCAGATGTTCAAACGCATCCACCGCCGCAGGATCGAAATGGGCACCCCGCGCCTGCAGAATGATTTCCACTGCAGACTCATGGGAATATGGCTCTTTATATATCCGGCGACTGATCAGCGCATCGTAGACATCCGCCAGCGCCATAAGGCGTCCAGCCACCGGAATATTATCCCCTCGCAACCCTGCGGGATAACCACTGCCGTCCCAATGTTCATGATGTGTCAGCGCAATCTCTCTGGCCACCCGCAGAAAGCTGGTACTGCCCAACTCCTCTTCGGCCCGTAACAGGGCATCATAGCCATACTGGGGATGACGTTTCATCTCATCCCACTCGTCGGGATCGAGTGAAGTGGGCTTGAGCAGAATCCGGTCCGGCACCCCGACCTTACCGATATCGTGCAACGGCGCCGACTTGAACAGCAGGTCAATGGTCGCGTCATTAAGATGCGCCCGAAACCTGGGATGGTCCTTGAGATATTCTGCAAGCAGTCGTATATAGTGCTGGGTACGACGAATGTGGTTGCCTGTTTCGTTGTCCCGTGTCTCCGCCAGGGAGGCCATGCAGAAGATGGCCACATCCTGGGTTCGGGAGATCTCCATGGTGCGTTCGCGGATCCGCTGTTCCAGCACCTGGTTTTGATTCTCCAGTACATGACGCGCCTGGGCGAGTGCCAGATGGGTCTTGACCCTTGAGCGCACGATCGGCGGACTCATAGGCTTGGTGATGTAATCCACAGCGCCCAGCTCAAACCCCCGGATCTCATCATCCACCTCACCTTTTACGGTAAGAAAGACCACAGGGATGTTGGCCGTTCGTTCGTCAGCCTTGAGGCGGTGACAGACCTCGTAACCGTCCATCTGCGGCATGAGTACATCGAGCAAAATAAGATCGGGGGGGGTGGCGCCGCCAGCCCGTTTCAACGCCTGCTCACCATCTTTGGCAATCGAGAGCCGATACTCTTCATTCAACAGGTTTACCAGCACATCGAGGTAGAAACTCTCGTCGTCAACGATCAGAATTCTGGGTTTTGACTCACTCACTCTACTCGCTCTCCGTGTAAAGGGATCTCTAACCATCCAGCGATCTGGTTTAAGGTGACCAGTGCCTCATCAAATTCATAGTCATCGATCTGTCCGCGCAGTGAATCGATCTGTCTCGCTATCTCCGGCTTTGTGCGGGCAAAGGCTGCCATTGGCTGCAACAACAGACCCGCTTCCGAATCCCCCTCTTGCAGCAGACGGAACATTTTCCGCAGTATACCGCCTATCTCTAAAATGGAAATAAATTCCTTCTCCTGCCCGGCCTCGATCTCCTGCCCCGCCTTCTCCCACTGACTCACGCAAGAAGCCAGCCCCTCAAAAACCGTATTGGCGGACTCACACAACTGTTCAATGAGTGGTGGTTGATCCTGAATGTCATCCCGTCGGATCGCCTCTTCCAGCTTCCTTGCCGCCCCCTGCAACTCTTTGGCGCCGATATTGCCTGCAACCCCCTGAAGGGTATGGGCATAGCGTCTGGAGGAGACTGTGTCCCCAGCCTCCAGATAGCCAGTCAATACTCTGCAGCATCCCTGGTATTTGCGCTGAAAATCCCCCAGGAGTTTGATGTATAAAACACGATTTCCGCCTACCCGTTGCAGCCCCCATGCCAGTTCGATACCCGGCAGCTGCTCAGGCAGGGTGATACCCTCGTCAGCACCGTCAGAGAACATTTCCTGTTGCTGCTGAATCTCACCATCGAGCCATCGCTTCAGCATCGCAAACAGCGCTTCCGGGTTGATCGGCTTCGACAGATAGTCATCCATGCCTGCCGCCAGACAACGTTCGCGATCCCCAACCATTGCATGGGCGGTCATGGCAATGATCGGTAATTTCTCGAACTCCGGCTTGGCACGGATGGCACTGGTGGCCTCATATCCATCCATCACAGGCATCTGCACATCCATAAAAACCAGATCAAAATCCGTCTCCTGCACCTGCTGAACAGCAACCGCGCCATCTTCTGCAATCACCACCAGCAGTCCGAAACTCTCCAGCAATTCCCTCGCCACCTGTTGATTGATGCTGTTGTCCTCTACCAGCAACACCTTGCCTTTGAGTCGTTTGACCTCAGGTGCAATAGAAGACCTGACACGCCGCCCCAGCTCATTGCGGAATACCGACACAATGGTGTCGAAAAACGTGGAGGGATTGATGGGTTTGATCAGCACACCATCAAGCCCGATCATCTCCGCCTGCTGCAGCACCTCTTCCCGCCCAAAGGCGGTAATCAGAAGAATGCGCGGCTGTTTGATCAACTCCAGATGATTTTTTATATGCCGCGACGCATCGATGCCATTAACCTCCGGCATGCGCCAATCCATCACCACGAGGTCGTATGGGAGCGGCTCCGGCAACTCCCGTGCACCGCCTTCAAGCAGTGCCTCATAGGCCGCCCCCGCCGATCCCACGACATCCACATCGAAAGAGAACGAGGCCAACATCTCCCGCAGGATGTTCTGTGCCGCCGGGTTGTCATCCACCAGCAGAACTCGCATGCCGCGCAGATCCGGGTCGGGTTCGAACAGCCTGCTCGATACCCCCTCCTGGCGGCCAAAATCGAGCACGAACTGGAATCGGCTACCAGCACCCACCTTGCTCTCGACTGAGATCTCCCCGCCCATCAGGTCCACAAGCTGCCGGCAGATACTCAGCCCCAGGCCGGTGCCGCCATGTTCGCGTGTGGTTGAACTGTCCGCCTGCACAAAGGCATCAAACAGATGCGGGATGCGTTCCTCATCTATTCCCATACCCGTATCGGTAACGGAGAATCTCAGCCGCAGATGTTTGCGGTGTTGCTTCACCAGTTCCACTCCGACAATCACCTCTCCCTGACGGGTGAACTTGATTGCGTTCTGCAGCAGGTTCACCAGAATCTGCCCCAGACGTAACGGGTCGCCGATGAGGGCGTTGGGAACCGTAACATCCCGTTTGAAGAGCATTTCAAGCCCTTTCTCTTCGGCTTTCATATTGACCATGCCGGCAAGATTCTCCAACACATCGTCCAGACTGAAGTTGGTCTCTTCGATATCCAGTTTGCCCGCCTCGATCTTGGAGAAATCAAGGATGTCGTTGATGATGCCGAGCAGATTGTGGGCGGAAAAGCGTATCTTCTCCATATAATCGAACTGTTTTGCGGTGAGGTCGGTCTGCAGGGCCAAGTGGCTCATGCCGATGATGGCATTCATAGGGGTGCGGATCTCGTGGCTCATGTTTGCGAGAAAACCACTCTTGAACCGGCTCGCCACTTCGGCCTGTTTTTTTGCCTCAGCCAACTCTCGCTCCATCTTCATCCGCTCAGTGAGATTGACCAGGATGCCGAGGTTGGCAATCCTGTCGCCAAAACGGATCGGTATGGCCGAGAGCAGGCCATCTATGATGTGACCCTTATCTGTGCGGAAACGCAGATTCCGCCCCAGGATACTGCCCCGCTCCCTGATCTCTGCAATCACTGAATCCCGATCTTCAGCATGCAGATAGAACTCGGCCATGTTACGGCCCACCAAGCTGCTGCCATCCGTTTCAATCTCAGCGGAAGAGTGGGGATTGGCGAGCAGGATCCTGCCCTTGAAATCACTGACCACGATCGCCAGGGGAATGGTGTTGAGGATCGTTTTTAACTGCTCTTCGCTGCGCTGCAATATTCGTTGCCGTCTTCGCGCCTGAAATAGCCAGAGCAGGACAAACGCAAGCAGCACGACAGCAACAGTAATCACTTTCCACAACAGAGTGTAGTCAACCTGCAACTCATAACGAATAGCAAGCCATTTCTGCCGAATTGCCGTACGTTCCTCCGCTGTCAGACTATCCAGCACCTTCTGCAGAATCGGCACCAGTTCCGGCCAATCCTTGCGCACGCCGATACTGAGCGCGTAATCGTAGGGCGTCGGGGCCGCGACCTTGATGTTGCTCAAGCCTTCACGATTGATGATAAAGCTGCCCACCGCCAGGTTGCCGACATAGGCATCGACCTGCCCGAGAGAGAGACTTTCCAAACCCGCCTGGGTATTTTCCACTAATACCAGTCGTAGCTGCGGATAATCCCGTTCGAGATACTCCTGGGTCACATAACTCTGTTCCACGGCTACTCGTTTTCCCACCAAGTCTTCCAACCCCCCAACGAATGGCGCCCGTTCACGGTTGAATATGACAAAGGAAAAATCAAGATAGGGTTGGGTGAAATTCAGATACTCCCGCCGAGCCTCTGTTTCCACAAGAGCGGGGAGCAGATCGATTTCAAGGCGTTTTGCGCTTTCCAGTACTTGAGACCATTTCAATTCAGGGGAGATCGAAACATCCAGACCGAGGCTCTCAGCAAATATTTTCATATAGTCCGCAGTGATGCCTTGATGTTGTCCTTTGTCATCCATCATTTCAATCGGCGGCCAGGCGGAATCAATGCCGAGGCGAATCTTGGGATGTTCGTCCAGCCACTGTTTTTCCTGCTGAGTCAGATTCAGCTGCCGTGCAGGTACTTTGGTTTCTGCCTTCACCCCCAGCCACTTCTGCATGATCTGCTGCTGTTCATCAACGCTAATGGCCGCCAGCGCCTTGTCGATGAGGCCGGAGAGTGGCGCCCACTCCGCTTCGCGGTGGACGGCGAAACACAGGCCGGCAGGACCGGTTTCGCCGTCCCCCCGATAGACCAGATTCAGCAGCTGCTCCTGCTGTATCAGCCACTGGGCCGCCGCGCGATTCCCAATGTAGGCGTCAGCATTCCCCCAGGAGACCGCCCTCAGGGCATCTGCCGTGGTCGGCACCGGCTTGAGCTGGATTTGCGGATAATTCTGCTGCAACTGCCGCATGGTGAAGACGCCGTCCTCGACCGCCACTGTCTTGCCGGCAAGATCTGCAAGATTGTGGATACCTGTACTTTCACTGCGGGTCACTATAACTTTGAGGATTTCGAAAAAGGGGGCACTGAAATAGAGATCGCGGGCCCGTTCAGGGGTATTGACGATGCTGGCGGCAATCTTGGCGCGGCCGTTTTTGACGCTCTCCAGCATGACCTTGAAATCGGCTTCCGCCTGGATCTCGAAGGTCACTCCCAGCAATTCACCAATACGCTGAATATAATCAGCAGCGATGCCCTGATGACGTCCCGCTTCATCAAGAAAATCGACCGGCGGCCAATCGCCATCCACAAGGATCGGAATGTTCGGGTGAGCCGACAACCAGGCCTGCTCCCGCGGGGTGAAATCAAGTCCTGCCGGTTGATCCGCTGCAGGATCGGTGACACCAAACCAGCGCTGACTAATGGCGGCGCGGTCCTCAATCTTCAGTTCATCGAGGTAGAGGTTGACCAACTCCAGCAGAGTCACATCACCCTTCGCCACCGCCGCCTTGTAGGCGCGGATATAGAGAGGCTGACGCAGTCTGCCGAACATTACCGGCGAATCAATCTTCTTCAGATAGCGCTGCAGGTAACTCGGCTGAGTAACGAAGGCCCGAACACGCTGTTCGAGCGCCGCCTTGAAAAGATCCTGATAGCCATCGTAGAGGCTCAGCTTCAGCGCGGGAAAGTGCTCCCGCAGATATTGTTCGTGAAAGCTGCCCTGGGTCACCCCAACCGAGAGTCCCTGCAGGTCATCTATGCCCTGCAGGTGACCAAGAACCGGATGGTAAAATAGGTAGTAGGGACTGCTGAGGATCGGCGTGGAAAAATCCATCAGTTCGGCCCGCTTGCTGCTCTCGAACAGACCGGCGAGCACATCAATCTGGCCAGAGACCAACATCTCCTGCGTCGCTTTATTGTAACCACCGACAAAACGCAGCGGCACACCCGCTTCAGCGGACCAGAGACGCCAGAGGTCGATGAGCGCGCCATCAGCCTCGCCCCGCTCATTACGGAACTGCACCGGCGCACTATCCAGCCGGTAGCCGATTCTCAACGCTTGGGAATGATCCTTCTCGGCCAATAGCGAGAGGGGATTCAACAGCAGTATTCCGATTACCAACCCAATCCATGGACGCATCCTGGCGATCCTCCCGTCAATTTTGGCTCTCATCGATACATGGTTATTTTATATAGAAACCACCCGGTCTGATTCAATACCGATATATCTCGGGTAGAATAGCACCATACCGAAATTATCATCGTCATTCGACAACTGAAAATGACCCGATTCCTACTGTTGCTCACAGCCCTTCTGCCTTACCCTGGTTTAGTCTTTTCCCTGACACTGCCGTTGCCGGAAAACGGCGATGACATCGTGGGCGAGGTGATCGAACTGGAGGCCAGGTATGAAGACACATTCTCCGACATCGCCCGTAAATACGACCTGGGCTTCCGGCAGATCAGGATTGCCAATCCGGAGATCGATCCCTGGTTGCCGAAAGAGGGGAGCCGAATCCTGGTTCCACAGCAATATATCCTGCCCCCCGGTCCACGTAGCGGCGTAGTCATCAACCTGGCTGAGATGCGGCTCTACTACTATCCCCAAGCACGAAATGAGGTGATGACTTTTCCTCTGGGCATAGGCCGCGAGGGTTGGAACACACCAACCGGCGACACCCGCATCACCAGAAAAAAGAAGGATCCGGCATGGGTGGTGCCGGAATCGATACTCCAGGAACATGAAGAAAAGGGCGATCCGCTGCCACCGGTCGTCCCTCCCGGTCCGGACAACCCCCTCGGCGGTTACGCCCTCTACCTTGGCATGCCCGGTTATCTCTTACACGGCACCAATAAACCCTACGGCGTGGGTCTGCGGATCAGCCACGGCTGCATAAGGCTCTACCCTGAAGATATATCCCACTTTTTCTCCGCAGTTCCCGAAGGCACGCCGGTACGCATTATCAACCAGCCTTACAAGGCGGGCTGGCTGAATGGCAAACTGTTCTTACAGGTCTATCCGCCCCTAAGTGAAGAGCTTGGGGAAAAGGGGCAAAACTTCACCGGCCTGGTCGCTGCCATGCTCAACAAACTCGGTCAGGATTCAAGAAAGCCGGATTGGAACGTGTTGCAGGAGATCGGGGGGCAGCAAAATGGCGTTCCCAAAGAACTCACTCTCTGGGAGTAATATCGACATAAAAAAACCCGGTCTGGATCACTCCAGCCGGGGTTTTTTACTCTGCAGCCCTGCGGCTCCAGAGAAGCTGTCCAAAAACGAACGGCTTACTTGGCCATTGCGTCGGCCATGCCCTTCTCTGACATGCGACTGCAACGCTCGTTGCACTCTTTCGCAGCAGCGGTGGCGTCGTCGGCCTTGCTCATAGCAGCATCAGCAGAACCTTGGGCAGAAGCGGCATCGAGCTCCGCAGCGCGAGCAGCCTTCATGGCAGCATCGGCGGTCTCCTGCGCCCTGGCGGCAGCATCACGCGCCGACTGTACATCAGCAGTGGTTGCGCAACCGGCAACCAGGCCCAGAGTCAGAACCAGAGCAGCAGCTTTCATCATCATGGTGGTTTTCTTCATTCTCTTGATCTCTCGTTTCCGTGGAATAATTTTTTGAATAGGCTTGCAGCCTGAGCTTGGGCTATTTTCTCTCTAAATTCAATGGGAAATCCCTAAATTTGGGCAATTTACCCGTTGATAGTCATCAAATGGATTGCATATCACCACCAATACCGGACCAGAGTGCAGGTGCAGCATCCCGCCGCGACACTCATGGGCTGATCGTGGAGGGAGACTGGTGAGTCTGATTGGCTTGGTATCAACGCACCTGTGCCTCACCGAGGCCTCGATGATCACTCGCCGCCGACACCTCGCCACTGCGGCGGTTCCAGTAGACCGCTTGCATATTCCCATAGGACGAATCCAGGGGTTTCAGCGAATGCCCCATCGCAGACAGTTTGTTACGCACCTCATCATCCAGCGCCCCGGGTTCAAACTGCACCTGATCCGGCAGATACTGGTGGTGGAAACGCGGCCGATCCACCCACGCCTGTGGTCCCTTTCCATCGGCAAGCTCCAAAACGCCGAGCAGCAGCATGGTGATGATGCGGCTCCCGCCCGGCGTACCGAGTATCGCCACCCCCTCCTCACTTGCAATAAAAGTGGGGGTCATGCTGGAGAGCATCCGCTTGCCCGGTGCGATGGCGTTCGCTTCACCCCCCACCAGCCCGTAGACATTGGGCATCCCTGGCCGGGCTGAAAAATCATCCATCTCGTCATTGAGCAACACACCGGTTCCCGGCGGGATGAAGCCGGAGCCAAAAGGATAGTTGATACTCAAGGTCGCCGAAACCCGATTACCCTCCCGGTCGAGGATTGAGAAATGCGTGGTATCCCGGCCTTCACCGGAACCGCCGAAATTGCCGGCACTGGGAGTTGCCCGGTCAGGTTGGATGTCCCGCGCCAACCCGGCCGCATACCAGGGGTGGATCAAGGCCCCGACCGGGACGTCGACAAAATCGGGGTCGCCCATATAGTCGGCGCGGTCACGGTAGGCACGGCGCATGGTCTCAATAATGAGGTGGATTCGGGTTGCCTCATCCGCTGACTCCAGCCCCAATCCCTGCAGCATGTTCAACATACTTACCAGCACGATACCGCCGGAAGAGGGGAGAGCGGCACTGGTGATCTGCAATCCCCGATATTCGCCCCGAACCGGCTCCCGCTCAACAACCCGGTACTCCTGCAGATCCTTCAGGGTCCAGATCCCGCCGGCCTGTCTGACACCCTCCACCAGCAGGGATGCCACTTCGCCCTGATAAAAACCCTCCCGTCCCTTCTCCGCCAGCGCAGCCAAGGTTCGGGACAGATCGGGTTGACGCAGCAAGACGTCTGCAGCAGGTAATTCACCGGCGTTGAGAAAGATGCCTTTGGCATCCCCGCCTTGGCGTAACGCCTCGAGCCGCCACCTCGCCATTCGCAGATAATAGTCATCCACCGGAAAGCCATCACGCGCCAGCCGAATCGCTGGAGCCAGAGAGGTCTTGAGGGGCAAACGGCCATACTTTTCAGCGATATGCACCAGCGCGGCGGGTTCGCCGGGGATACCGGCTGCCAGAGGGCCGTTGATGGAGAGGTCCGGTTTCACCTTACCGGACGCATTGAGATAGAGATCACGATGGGCGGCAAACGGCGCCCGCTCACGTCCATCCACCATGACCTCGAAGCCGTCGCTGGCCCGATGCAGCAGCCAAAAGCCACCACCACCAATACCGGAGCTGTAAGGTTCCACCACCGCCAGCACAGCGCTCACCGCCACGGCGGCATCGAAGGCGTTGCCACCGGCATCGAGGATGCGGTGTCCTGCCTCTGTTGCCAGAGGATGGGCACTGGCAATGGCGGCCGCAGAGGGTTTTTCCAGCGCTGCGGCAACGCTGGATAAAGCGACGAAAAAGCAGAAAAAAAGGCTCCTCAAGGGAGCCTTCAAGTGTCTGTTCAGCGGTCTATTCCGCCTCACCGGTAATCTTCAGGTACTTGGCGTGGAGTTCTTCCTGGCTCTCTTCATGTTCCGGATCCTTGGGGATACAGTCTACCGGGCAGACCTCGACGCACTGAGAGGTTTCATAATGTCCGACACACTCGGTACAGAGATCGGGGTCGATCTCATAGATCTCGTCACCCTGAGTGATCGCGCCATTGGGGCACTCGGGTTCACAAACGTCACAGTTGATGCACTCATCGGTAATGATCAACGCCATTCTATTTCTCCTGGCCGTTAATTAAAATGAAATGGATTCTAGCGAGTTCGCCTCTGAAAAACACTATCGATCTTCCCGATCAATCAGTGTCGGCCATAACGCACTCGCAATGCAGCCTGGACTTCAGGATGCACAAATTCGGATACATCGCCCCCCAGAGAGGCTATCTCCCGCAACAGCCCCGAGGAGATAAAGGCAAACTGCTCGGCCGGAGTGAGGAAGAGTGTCTCCACTTTAGGCGCCAGCCGCCGGTTCATACCGGCCAGTTGAAATTCATATTCAAAATCCGAAACGGCACGCAGACCACGCAGGATCACATCCGCCCCGCGCTGCTGCACAAATTCAACCAGCAGATTATCGAAGGCGCAGATCTCCACATTGCCGATGTCCGCCAGCACAGTCTCTGCCAGCGCCACCCGCTGCGTCAGATCGAAGGCCGGACTCTTGCCGGGATTGACCGCCACCGCCAGTATCACCCGATCGAACAGCTTCGCCGCTCGCGCAACCAGATCGCTGTGGCCGTTGGTAATCGGGTCGAAGGTTCCTGGATAGACAGCTACCGGCATCGCTTCAGACCTTTATTTCGAAATAAGATGATAGTAGCAGAAACCCATGAATGGAATGATATTTGTCAGCCGCTACTCCTCAGGGAAGTGAAAAGCGGGCCAGCCCATATCGGACCTGACCCGCTCTCTTCTCCTTGAGCAACTCCCACCCCTCCGGCAGCACCGGAAGCCCCCGCCCTGCATCATCCTCCAGATAGATCCGCGCATTGTCTGCCAGCCATCCATGCAACTGCAGCCGGCGGCAACTCTCCGCCAGCAGGTCATCGGCAAAGGGGGGATCGAGAAAGACCAGATCGAAGGGCCGGGATGGCCGTTGCTCCACCAACCATGCCAGGGCATTGGCGCGGATGATCTCAAGCCGGTCCAACTGCAGCAGAGAACGATTGGCCTCAAGTTGCCGCGTAACGGCGACAGCAGAGTCCAGCATCACCACCTCCCCGGCGCCACGGGAGGCCGCCTCCAGCCCCAGTGCGCCACTGCCTGCAAAAAGATCCAGACAGCGCGCCCCCTGAATCAGTGGCTGCAGCCAGTTAAAAAGGGTCTCACGAACCCGGTCACCGGTCGGACGCAGACCCGGGAGATCGGGGAAATCGAGTTTCCTGCCGCGATGTACGCCGCCGATGATGCGCACCTTGTTGGGGGATCTTTTTGCCATCAATATTTTAGTGTAGGCCGGTTCAAGCGTAGCGGAACCGGCAACCCTGTGCGTTCAGAAATTCTGGAACGCCCGATCCGCTACGTTTAATCGGGCCAACGCATTTCAGGTTTCAGGTTTCAGGTTTCAGGTTTCCAAAAGCTTGCTTTTGCCGATAAACGTGTCAAGCCCTTATCTGACATTTTATGTTAAATCGCCCTGTCACCTGTCACCTGTCACCTGTCACCTGTCACCTGTCACCTGTCACCTGTCACCTGTCACCTGTCACCTGTCACCT
>QGON01000034.1 GCA_003660235.1 bacterium endosymbiont of Escarpia laminata
CGGGTACGAGGTTATCTATCGACGTGCCGGAAGCAGGGGGTCAGCGCCGCCATGGCTATGCGACTTGTGTTTGACAGACAGCTACCTGATTATTGCTCCCTTGCAGTGGAATCGGTGACTATGGACGCTGAGTAGTTACTTACCTTTTACCTTTTACCTTTTACCTTTTACCTATTTTTATCTCATCCCCCGCGCCTCTTTCACCCGCTCGTAAGCCTTGCGGATCTCATCGGTCTTCACTGCGGCCATCTTCATCATCTCCTCGGGTAAACCTTTGGATACCAGCTTGTCGGGATGGTGCTGGCTCATCAGACGGCGGTAGGCCCGCTTGACCTCTTTGTCCGTTGCATCAGCCCCGATATTGAGAATAGCGTAGGCATCGTCCAGGGAAAAACGCTCCCGCGGTGCCTGACGCCGTCCTGCACCGGCCCCCGTATAGTGGCGCTCCGCCCGGATCATCTTCTCCAGCTGGCGGAAGGTGAATTCAGAGATGTTCAGACGCGCACAGATATGCAGCAGCAGCGACTCTTCCGCCGCATCCATGCGTCCATCCGCATAGGCTGCCTGGATCTGGATTTCCATGAACATCTGGATCAGCGTGCTGCGGCGATGACACTCGACCCGGAACTGCTCCAGCACTTCGTCCAGAGGAAAACCGTCCGCTTTGCCTTCATTGAAAAGCCGGATTGCGGTCTGGCGCATCTCCTCAGACAGGGACATCTGTTCCATCACCGCCTGCGCCAGACGTATCTCATCCGGTGAGACATGGCCATCAGCCTTGGCGATGCGCCCCATCACCGAGAAGGTGGCGGTGAAGAAAGCGGTCTGTACCCGTTCGCGGCCTCCCGCACCCCATTCAGCGTCACCGCCGGGCATTCCTTCGAGACCCTTATCGAACTTGTGCCCCAACGCCGCGCCTCACACGGCACCCAGCGCGCCCCCAAGCATGAAGCCAAAGGCCCCGCCGACCAGTTTTCCCCACCAACTCAAAGTCTTACTCCTGAAATATCGACACCGGACACTATTCTAATACGAACACCGAGGCGGGAACTACTTGCCATTGATGTAGAGTTCATCGCTAAAAGAATAGACCCATGCCGGGCAGTAAAGCACCAGGATAGTGATGATCCAGCCGTTGAGAATCGCCTCTGGAAAAAACATCAGCGGAAAGAAAGGGATAATCGTGATCTGCAACGCCTGCAACGTATAGGCACCGCTATAGACCAGCAGGCCCACCGCCGCATAACCGCTGATGTAGGCCACCAGCCACGCCGTCATGAAGCCGTTGCCCAAGACATAGATAAAGAAGTTTTTGGGAAACCATGAGCGCACCAACACCAGGGAGATCTGGGACAGGGTGATCGGCAACAGGCCCACCGTGATAATACTGAGCACATACCCTTCCCAGCCGTAACCTGCATTCAACGTCACCGCCAGCAGGGCAATGCTGGCGATGATCAGCGCAAAAGACCAGCCGAACATCAGGGTCACCGTGGTCACCCCCAACAGGTGGAAGGAGAGACCGGGCTGAATCTGCCCCCGGATATGCCACAGCAGGATCAACACCACGATAGCACCCAGAAAAACATGCAACTGCCCCTCCTGCGTCAGGCGACGCCAAGGCGACATGCGTAGCGCATAAAAAATTGCTACGCCGTACAGGGCACCCAGCCACCAAAGCAGGGTGCCGGAGAAGTGATTGCCATCAATTTCCATCTATACATTCTAATTCAACGGGAGCATTTTGCGCATATATCTCCTTAATAACCCGTATTACTAGGAGGCTGTCGGGTTTATCCGTTTGAAGCGAAAATCACTGGGGGCAAATCAAATCAGTTTATCGAATGAGGCGAATAGTGGGCCTATTTAACGAGTTCGATAAGCTGAGTTGATCGCCATCCAGGGATTTGCAGCCAAACAGCGTTAAATCCGACAGTCTCCTAGATAGATTAAATGACTTTGCGCAATGGACGAGACGATCTCCAGTGCCATAATTGATAGTAGGTAAGAAGTTACAACCGGGAGAGAGGTGAAGATGAACATCCCTAGACTCAAAGTGGGGGCCTGGTTCAAAACCAACGAAGGGGTGAACCTTGAGGTCGTGGCCTACGATGCAGAAGATGGCTCCATTGAAGTCCAGTTCTACGACGGCACTATCGCAGAGTACGATTTTGAAGACTGGGTGGCACTGGAAACCAGCAGTATCGCCCCGCCAGAGGATTGGGCCGGCTCCTATGACATTAGCAAGGATGACTATGGCGTCGATCTCGACAAACCCGCCGGAGATACCCATATAAATCCGCTGGACCAACTGGATAATGAAGAATAGAGGAAAATCTTGCGACTGACTTCAAATACTAGATGTAACTTCAAGGCGACGCGTTCACATTTCCAAGAAAAAATGTGGTGCGAAGTTACGCAGGCTAAAGAAACAAGCTGACCCGCCGACACATTGAGTGAAAGCAACGTTCCGACAATGAAGGAGGTACGTCATGAAAAAAGTTTATGACATGTCCACGGGTAGATTGGTCGAATCGGGTTCGCCTGCCATTCAGGCACGGGCAACTCGAATGATAACCCCTGTGGAAGACACCCCCACGGCGGAACTGGGATTGCAGGAAGTTCAAGCGACTTCCACTAAAGAACAACGGTTGCCGCACGATCTGGCCAACGTGGATCCTACGATTTTCTTAGGTTATTTCGACTGATCCTGCGCCACGTTTAAAAACCGGGACATATAGTCCCGGTTTTTTTATGTCCGATCCCTCTACAGACCAGTGCCTTCTTTCACTGGTCAAATTAATGCGTTTTGAAGTCGATGGAATCAATAAGGTCGAGTATTTCTGTTCCTTCATTAAGATGCATAATCACATCCAACTGTTGATCATTTTTGCGGAAAAATGACACGTAATTCACCCCATCCACAGTACGACCGATCTGTAATACGCCGCCTTCCGTTATTGAGTGAAATAGATTAGTCACCCCTTTTATAATTAATTCATCCGGGAAATAACCTTTATTCAGCAGGTTCATACAGCGCAAATATGAACATTTCTCATCCATGGGTGCGGCAAAAATGTCATAGTTTTGATGGGAAATCTCTTTATTGGCTATGCAGGAAAGAACCTTTGGATCGTATAAAAGTATGGTGCCCAACTCTTTCGGTACGGGCCTTTTGTTCAAAAGCTGAAATACCCATCGAGTGATAAAAAATTTACCGCTGGATTCCTGGTCGGCGAAAATGGGGCCAACATATCCATTGAGGAATTTTTTTTCAGAATCGTATATTTTTGTATAGAGGGGCGTTTTCTCGTAGTAAAATTTTGCGAATTTATCAGAAATATTAAAACTGGAGCTGACACCCTGCTCTTGAAGCAGGCTATAAAGCTCAAATGAAGTAATGCCGCTCGACACTCCGACATCATGAAAAACCGGTTTATCGAACTCCTTGAGCAGGTCTACAGTATGTTGATCGATATCCCGAAACCTGTTTGCTCTACTCTCTTTAGAGGTTCTATTGTTCAGTTTAATTGATGTGTATATATGGTCCGCCACACTTCTGTCACTATAGCTTGACAGTTTCAGAAGATTCCCTCGAACGAGCGCTCTGCCTATTTTGTTTGAGAACGCAAGTTGAAGGAGCGTCTGGTTTGATAAGACAATTTTAAACATGTTTAGTATTCCTGATTACCCTGCGACTCAGCTATGGAGCCTGTGGGAAGCACATAATGAACCTGAAGCCAAACGGGGAGAACGCCAGGGCAGAGGAATCAGGTTCAATTTTAGACAGGGTTCAGTTTGCCACAGATTCTCAAACAACTGAAATTTCACTGGAATTCATTCCCCTCTCTGACTGGCCCCTTGCGCTGTACGCGGTGTTAGAAGACCGGATCATAATGCCCCGGTTTTTTCATGCCAAAGCCCACTTGTCCACACTTGATTCCGGCAAGCCTAACCGCCTGCATCAACACCTTATCGTAACTGTTTTCCCTTAACAGACCATCGATCACACCTGCATTGAACACATCACCGGCCCCCAGCGTATCCACCAATTCTGCAGGCTGTATTGCGGGCTGATGCCGCATGCCACCATCCGCCTTAAGCATCCAGGCACCGCCATCGCCCCATGCGCAAAACAGCAGCGCCTGCGGATTACACTCCCGCATGGCCATAAGGAGGGAAGCAGCATCGGCATGCCCACGACGCTCGGCAAACACCTTGGAAAAGAACAGCACATCCGGCAATGCCAACAACGCGTCGATGCCTGCACGCGGCTTCTCCACTTCCAGAGAACAACCAACCTGCGGAAAATCCTCTTTCATACGCTGCAACATTTGCAGGGTCTCGCTTGGATTTCTCCCTTCGAAGTGGATCCAATCGAACTCGGCGGGATTGATGGCACTGAAATCTGCCGCGCTGTATTCCGGAAGGTCGCGATAGTGAACGATGGAACGGCAGGCGCTTTCCCTGCTCAGCACCACATAGGAGGTTGGAACCTTACTGCTGGCATGATGGACAAGATGCGAGAGGTCGATACCATAGCGCGTGAGGTCATCCAGGATATAACGGCTGTCAGGCTCATCGGCGATAGTGCCCGCCCAACTGCAGGCATGGCCAAATTGGCTCAAGACCACTAGGGTATTGGTGGCATTGCCTCCGCGGGCAACCCTGTGTTCAAGGGCTCGCAACTCCTCATCTTCCAAGGGGTAGGCGGCGACTGTGTTGATGATATCCAGGGTCGCAATACCGACCGACAATATACGCATGGAGAAGAGACCGTCCGAGGCTGATCTACAGAAAACAGGCAGAGTCTAACCGAGAAGAGGATTTGACTGAACTATCAGCTATCTTTCTTTTTCTTGAACAAACCACCCAGAGAATAGCGACGTTTACCGGTGGTCTCTTGTCCATCGCGTGAGACGGGGCCTGCCTCCCCGACGCTGTCATCGAACTCCAATTCTGATGTATGCAGACTGCCGCCATTCAGCGGCTCCGACTCATCGGCTATCCGGGAATTACCGCCAGCCTGCCTCAGCAACACCTCAAGCTTGCGCCCCAGACGATCCACCTCGCCGTCACGATCTTCAATGGCGTCCTCCAATGTGCGGCACTGTCTCTGCGACATACGCAGGGTCTGCTCTTTCTCACGCAACGCCTTCTTGATCGAATCGAGCTCCTGCCGCGTCGCCTGCAGGGCCGCAACCTCATTCATATCACGCCCTGACTGTCGCTTACTCCGTCTCTCTGCCGCATCCAATGTCTTACGCATCTGCTCCAGATCCTCAGACGCACGGCTACGCACCATATTGAGTTCCGTACGCAACGCATCAACCTCATCGCCAGCACCAAGTGTCTGCACTGTCTGGATCTGTTCCACATACTCTTCCATCACCGAGCGCAGTTCATTTACCTCTTTTTTCAGACGCTTCGCCTGCCCTTGGGCTCGATCCCGCGCCTCTTCCACCGACTCCTTCTGCTGACGCATCTGCTCCATTTGATCAAGCAGCGTGTCAGCCATCTCAGAGTCTTCGGCTGTGCTTTTGTTTTCCACCAGCTCTGTGTGCAACTGATCATTCTCACCCATCAAAACATCGAATTGATCCCGCAGATCCGATAGCTGTTTGGAAAGGGTGTCGCGCTCTCCTTCAAGGACAATCTTTTCTTTGCTGAGTCCCTCAAAATCCTCTTCAAGCATCTCGACTGCCGTCTCCTGAACCTGCCGTTCCCGTTTCAGGAAATCAACCTGCTGCGCCTGCTGTTCCACATCTCTGCGCCGCTTCTCCTCTTTCCCGAGAGCAGTGCGCAGCTTTTGGATCTCGGATTCCACATCGTCTTCAAACTCAGCCTCCATCTCCAGCTGCACTTCACGCAATCCGCCGACAGTCCGCTTCAGCTCCGTGATCTGTTTCTGCGCCTGAGCCAATGCCTCACTATCTCTCTCTTCACCGGCAGCCCTGGCTGCTGTCACCTGCTCAAGATCCTCTTTGGCCTCATCAAGCTGCTGCTGCAACGTTGCGGTCAGCAGTCCGGCACTATTTTGCGCCTGAGTAAGCTGCTCCTTCTCTTCGTTCCACGCCAGCTGCGAAGATGCCAGTGTTTCCCCGGCTTGGGTCAACTCATCCTTTTGTGAAGCCAGCTGCTGTTGGCTTTCCGTTTCAATCGCCGCAAGCCGCTCCTCGACCACTTTCTTCTCGGTCCGCAACAGCTCCAGCGTATGCTGCCGCTCGCGCTCTTCAGCCGCCGACTCATCCCGTAAAGCCTGCAATTCGCCCTCAATCTCTCCAGACCGATGTTGCGTCTCCTCAAGCGTCACTTGCAGTACCGCTGTAGATTCCCGCGCCTGTTCCAGCCAGGCCTGCAGCTCCGACTCCGACTGCCGCAGCCTGTCCCGCTCCTCGCGATAACGCGCCACGGACTCATCTTCCGCCTCTCTGGTTGATGCAAGATCATGTTCCAGGGTGGCGATGCGGGTTTCTGCAAGCTCCAATGCCTGTTGCAGTTCAGCGCCAGCACCCTGCTCATCTTCGATCACCTTCTGCAAGGCGATCCGCTCTTCAGTCAAAACATCGACCGAGGCGGTAGCCGATTCAAGCTGTTGCTGGTGATCCTCTATTTCGTTGCGGGCGTTCTCCAGGGATTGCTGCAAGGCATCCCGCTGTTCACTGTGTTGTTCGGCAATTTCATCACCGGACGCCTTGGTCGCGGTGAGGTCCTGTTCCAGTGAGGCGGCCCTCTCCTCCATCCGCTCCTGCGATTCCCGAAGACCCGCCACCGACTGCCGCTCAGCTTCAAGCGCTGCCTCAAGTTCACTCTGCCGCTCGGCCAATTCACCGGCGATCTGCTCTTTCGTCTCCAGCAGCTTCTGCTTGTTCTCTATCTCACCCCGCACTTCGTCAAGGGCGTGCTGTAGCACATCACTCTCTTCACGATACTGCGCAGCCACTTCATCACCGCTCTCCCTCGCAGTGATAAGATCCTGTTCCAAGGTGGCTGTTCTGCTTTCCAACTGTTGCAGGCTTGCCTGGAGGCCCGCTGTAGTCTGTTGCTCTGTCTCCAGCAAGCCCTGCTTGTCATTCAGCTCGCCCCGCACCTCATCCAGATGCTTCTGTAGTGTATCCCGCTCTTCAAGATAGCGGCTCGCAGTCTCATCCACAGACAGTTTCGCAGTGGCAAGATCTCCTTCAAGCGTTGCAGCCCGAGCCTCGCTGTTTTCCAGTGACTGGCGGATTTCCCCGGTTGTTCCCTGCTCTGTCTCCAACGCACGTTCGAGCTCCAGCAGCCTGTCGCTCATTGCCTGATCCGACTCGGCTTTCGACTCCAACTGCTGCTGTTTGCCGTTAATCTCATGGCGGGCGTCGTCCAGCGCCTGCTGCAGGGCAGTGAGTTCTTCCTGCTGCCGGACCGCCGCTTCATCACCCGACACTTGAGCGGCAGACAGCTGCTGCTCAAGTCCGGTGGCACGGGCCTCCGCCTGCTCCAGGGATTCACGTAGCGCGGCTGTCACGCCGCGCTCTTCCTTCAGGGATGCCTTGAACTGCGCCTTTTTCTCTATCAGACGCTGGCTTGTCTCACCTGCCTGCTCCAGCGCATGTTGTTTGTCAACGACATTGGAGCGAACCTGTTCCAGGGTCTGCAACAGATTATCCCGCTGCCCCTGAAAAGAGGCCGCCGCCTCTTCTCCTGCCAGTTTGGTGACGGAAAGCGCTTCCTCCAGAGAGGCGGCTCTCGTCTCCAGTTCACTGAACGAATAACGCAGGGTTTCAGTCTGTTCCTCAGAGACTGCCAGTGCATTTTCCAATTCCGACTGTTTTTCGATAAGCTGCTGGCGTGCCGCTTCACCATTCAAATTTTCCTGATGCCGGCCGGCAGACTCCGCCTGCGTCTGTTCCAGCTCTCCTTTCAGGGCTGCCAAAACACCCAGGTTTTGTGCATCTGCATCATCACCTGCCAAACGCACTGCACGCAGTTCGTTTTCCAGCGTTTCGACCCGGCCTTGTGCCCTTGCAAAAGATTCACGCAGTTCATCTGCAAGTTGTTTCTGCTGTGCGGCACCGGCCTCAAGTTCTGCTTTCTGCCCCTCAAGCGAACGAGCGGTCTCTTCAGCATTCGACAAGGATTCAGCAACTTCTTCGTACAGACGCTGTTTGTCACCAGCATCGGCCTGTACCTGATCCAGCCCGGTCCGCAAGGAGGCCAGCTCGGCCTGTTGACCGGCTGCAGATTCCGACGCGCTCTGCTGCAGATCAGCCAAAGCCTTCTGCAGTTCCGCTCGACTCTCTTCGAGATCCTCTCGGGCGCACTTCAGCTCTGCAACCTGTTCCTGCTCTGCGGTGAGACGCTCTTCCAGTTCCGACTGCTCCCCAGTCAAGTCCTGCTGCCTCGTCTCCGCCTCCTGCAGGGACTGCTCCAGTTGTTCAAGTTTTACTGTCTGCTGGGTTGCGGTCAGTGTCTGCTCTTCCAACAGGGCATCCCTGTCGGCAAGATCCATTCTCAGACTCTCCCTCGCCTCTTCCATCTTCACCAGCAACAACGCATGGCGTTCTGCGGAACGTGCCGACTCGTCCTTGACCAGCTGCAGCTCCCCGGTGAGTGATTGCAGGGCTGCCTGCCTGGCATCATCCTGCTCAACACCTGCGTTTTTCAGGGCCTCCTGCTCACGCTGGCTCTCAGACAACCGGGACGCCAAGTCATCCCGTTCACTATCCAGGGCCTGTTTTTCTTTTTCCAGCTGCTGCTTCGCCGCCTCGACAACAGACACCTGCTGCGTCACTTCGGCAAGCTTCTCCTCAGCCTGCTTCTGACGCGACTGATCACCCGCGCGTAGTTCATCCAACTCCTGCTGCAAAGTTCCCAGATTCCCGGAGAGTTCGTCGCGCTCGCGGGTCAGTCGGGCCTGTTCGTCTGCCGACCGCTCCCGGAGACGATCAAGTCCCTGCTGCATGGATTGAAGTTGCCGCTCCAGCGTCGTCTGCCTGTCGACACTCTCTTCAGCCCGGGCCTGAGCTGCCGCCTTGGTCTCCTGCAGTGCCTCTTTCGTCTCTGAGAGTTCTATCTGCAGCCCGGTCAGCTCCTCTTTCAATCGCCCCTGATCCAGGGCATTCCGTTCATCCAACCGGGTAAATTTTTCCCGCAGGGAGGTTATCTCTTCTGCTGCCGCAGCCCGGTCATGCTCTGCACTGGCCGAATCCTCCTGCAGTCCGCCGATCTCCTGTTCATGTGCTGTCCTGGTCTCCTGAACCTGTTGTTCCTGTTCATCCAACCGGCGGCGCGCAACCACCAACGCCTGTTTCAGCAGCTTGATTTCAGTCTGACGACGATTGAGAACATCCTTATACTCCTGGGTCGCATCCTCCAACTGCTGCTGCATTTCGTCGGCACGCTGCTGCTCAGCGTAAAACTCCGCCATGTGGGCGTCTTCATCCGGCTGGCCATTTTCAGACGTGTTGACCTCGACAGGTTCCCGCTTGAAATCGATGACATTGTCAACTTTTTCCCCGGCAACGTGAATACCGGCAAGCTGAGCCACCACATCCCACGCCTGATCCAGCACGTAGACTTCAAAACCTCTCTCCATCAACAGATAAGCCGCGGCGGCAGCCTGTCCCACTTCGGTACCATATACGGCATACTCCCTGTCATTAGCCAGACTGGAGGCCTGGAAGCGTAGCGAGAAGAAGGGCATATTCAGGCTTTCCGGCAGATGCCCCGCCTCATACTCCTCCGGTGGACGCACGTCCAACCAGAGCGCGCCTTCCTCAACTCTGGCTTTGGCCTCTTTATATTTGAGGGCTCTGGAGAGGGGGCTTTTTACCAGATCGACGAAGTCCGCCTTGCTGAGGCGCACCAGTACGCCATCGGTAACCATGGTGACACTGCTGCTGCGGGGGGAGTCGGAGATGAGCGCCTCTTCTCCAAAACTGTCACCGGCACGTAGTTGCGCCAATTCCACAGGCGGCCGGTCCTGCTCGGGCTGGCGCGCCACACTGCAACGACCACTGCTGATCAGATAGTAGTAATCCCCCTCTTCCCCCTGCCGGATGATGACATCGCCGGCGGTAACCGAAAGCTCTTCCATGCGCATCATGACGCGCTGAAGATTGGCGGGAGGTATCTGTTGAAAAATGGAGGATTGCAGCAGCAGGGTCATCCAGTCCCCGCTACTCTGCTCCTTGATATCATTGACTTCGTAACTGGCCTTCTGACTCCGCGCCAACATGTCGCTTAGCATTCGGCTGTCAATGCGAACAAAGGTGACCACCCCCTTCGCCCTGGCGGAATGTTTACGGGGGAGCTGATGAGCCAGGGCGAAACGCGCCGTCTGGGTGCCACTGGCGACAGCATCCACCTCCCGTTTGCCGGACAGCAGTCCGACACTGCCGGATAGCAGGTAGACATTCTGATGGTCTGTATCGCCCTCATGAAAGAGATATTCACCTTTCACCGCCTTCTCGACCACGATCCGGCTCAGCAGCTGGCCGAGTTGCTCGTCCGACAAGGTGTTCAGGGGGACCAGATTTTTCAGCAGGGCATCATCTTTTTGTGTTTTCGCCACCGCCATGCGTTCGCCTCTAGGAGTTAAGTTCCCGTTCCGTTTACATTTACTATGCTTGATAGCGGCAAGATACAGAAAAGCTGAATAAGAAGGGGAACCCTATGCCTATCAAAGCATGATCCGCTTTGCATAAGGTATCGTAACGGGTCACAGTTCTGAAAACTGACCAGCAAAACAGTCTTTTTATTCCTGGAACTAAAAGTAACGTGCGAAAAGAAAAGACAACGGGAGGCGTAGTTGCCGCAGGACATCAGGAGACTGCAAACGCAGCCCTACAGATCCTGCAGGAGGGAGGCAACGCATTCGATGCCGCTATCGCGGCCATGCTCACCGCCTGTGTGGCGGAACCAGTGCTTGCGTCGCTCGGTGGCGGCGGTTTCCTTACCGCCCGCCCGGTGAATGCCGACCCGTTGGTCTACGATTTTTTCGCCCACACACCTTCTCGAAAGCAGCCTGAAGCCGCCACCAATATCTATCCCATTGTGGCTGATTTCGGTAACGCCAGCCAGACTTTTCATATCGGCATGGGTTCCATCGCCACACCCGGATTCATCAAAGGGGTGTTTGCGATACACCGGGAACGCTGCAGCATGCCGCTCAAACTGCTGGCAATACCGGCCATAAATGCTGCCATCAGTGGCGTCAGGATCAATCCGTTCCAGCATCTGATCTCCGGGATCGTGCAGCCGATTCTCCGATCCAGCAATGCCGCATTTCAATTACACAGTTCAACCATCAGCACCGACCAGCTCGCGCAGGTGGGTGAGACACGCAAACAACCGGAGATGGCAGCTTTTTTCGAACATCTTTGCCGGGAAGGGGAGGCACTTTTCTATCTTGGAGAGGCGGGTCAACAACTGACCGATACCTGCCGGGAGTCGGGAGGACACATACGCCCACATGACTTAAAACAGTATCAGGCTGTAAAACGGAAACCACTTGAACGACGTTACCGGCAGGCGCGCATCTTTACCAATCCAGCACCGGCCCTTGGCGGCACACTGATCGCTTTCACTCTCGCATTATTGGAATCACACTCCCTGGGCAATCAGTTGCCAGGCAGCGCAGACCATCTGAGAAGGCTGATCCGGGCTATCTGCCTGACACAGCATCTGCGCACAACACAAAGCAGGAAGATAGAAAAACTGCTGAATGAAGATGTTCTACGAGAGTACCGGCAGCGACTTCATAAAGGCGGCATCTGCACCCGGGGCACGACCCAAATCAGCATTTTGGATCGACAGGGCAATCTGGCAAGCCTGACCCTATCCAATGGCGAGGGATCGGGTTATGTCATTCCCGGCACCGGCATCATGATGAACAACATGTTGGGGGAAGAGGACATCAATCCCTGTGGATTTCACAACTGGCCAGAAGATGAACGCATCGCTTCCATGATGTCCCCGACGCTGGCATTCCTTGATCAAGGACAAATTGTTGTCACGGGATCCGGTGGTTCAAACCGGATTCGCAGTGCAATCCTCCAAGTGCTATCCAATCTGATCGATTTCGATATGCCACTGCAACAGGCTGTCGCTCATCCGCGCATCCATTTTGAAGAAGGCCTGCTCAGCATGGAACCTGGGGTAGCCCAGAGAGTCTCCAATCATCTCGCCACAGAATTCCCGCAGCAGCGGCAATGGGAGAGTAAAAACCTCTTCTTTGGCGGTGCCCACACCGTAATGCTGGGTGCAGATGGCGACCTCATCGGCGCAGGAGATGAACGGCGCGGCGGCGTCTGGCTCTCTACCGAGACAGTTTAAGGCGCTGGGACCGGAGTCAAATTTGAGGGGTATAACAGCACTGAAAGTCCATTGCTTCGATCAAACTTGACTCTGGCCACTATGAAATACATCGCTTCTACCGTATCACTTACCCAATAACGCTGACTTTAAACTACTGGTCACGGGTGAGGCGCCCAACCAGACACTCAACAATGCCTGATTAAAATCAGCAC
This sequence comes from bacterium endosymbiont of Escarpia laminata, assembly GCA_003660235.1. GTDB lineage: Bacteria > Pseudomonadota > Gammaproteobacteria > Chromatiales > Chromatiaceae > QGON01. The sequence goes on from QGON01000034.1 coordinate 12,510, forward strand.
CGGGAATGGTGCCTTTTTGTTCACCGCGAATAGTCACTCTTGTGCCTACACCGGGCAGGTAATCGAGCAACACCACATCTCCTTTGTGCAGCGTTTCGAACATCGCATTGAAATTATCGAGGCGCTCACGCAATGCCTTCATCTCATCCGCACTTTGATTATTGGAAAACCCATCCTTCCAACCGGAACGCAACTTCTCCTTATCAACCTCGGAATAGACAATGTGCATCAGCACTCTTTTTGCAACATCTGCTTCGATGATTTTTTTCGCATCCCCTGTCTTTTCCGGCAGGTAGAGCGCGGCGACATAGATGGAGAAGAAGAACTTTTTCCTGATCCCCGCACCATTCAGCTGCAACGATTCACTACTGCCTTCCAAACTTGCTTGCTCAGGAAGCGTGGCTCCGCCCACATCTTTTGACCATGCATCGGTTACTGACAGCAATAAAACAAATAAGCTAAAAAGTAATTTCACAATCGTATCTCCCATGAAAACAGATCGTTGATAGCGGCAACAAACTAAAGAAACTGAAAAAAAATTAAAGCTTTACTGGAAAACAGCGCTACAATTCATGACTGAATCGAAGTAGTTTGCTATATACATTTAATATCCAGCAATGAATTATGTGCTATTTCATTCTCAAATAGCCAGTCTACCCAGGAGTTTCTCAATGGTCGCAAAGAAGAAAGTTGCAAAGAAAACCACAAAAAAGGCTGCAAAGAAGAAAGTTGTCGCTAAAAAAGCGGCGGCGGTAGCAGCACCTCGCCTGAAAGCCATCACCACCAAACAGACAAAAACCCAGATTATTACCTCAATTGCAGAGGACACCGGTCTCACTCGCAATGAGGTGGCCGCAGTTTTCAGCTCCATGAGCAGTCTGCTCACCCGTCATCTGCAACGCCGTGGCTCCGGTGAGTTCACAATTCCAGACACTGGCGTAAAGGTGCGCCGGGTTGTAAAGCCACGCACCAAGGCACGTATGGGCCGCAATCCAGCAACGGGCGAATCGATCAAGATCGCAGCAAAACCCGCTCGCAAGATTGTAAAGATCACTGCGCTAAAAGCCCTCAAAGAGCGGATCGACTAAAAGCTTCTGCCGCTATCGTTGTTTGCGATAGCGGCATTTCGTTCATCCTCCCACTGCAATCACTTCTTCAGAAACCAAACACTCCCACTGCTTTATTTTGGCAGATACCCATAAAGGCATTGCATTCCACTTCCAGGAAATCAGCAACGTTTATTTTTAAGGTACTGCAATAACTGGTTAGTAAAAATGCAGGAACGGGGTCAGGGTATAAACCCGGACGAGGCCTGTAAAGCAGCCCCTACAAAAGAGTGGATCTATATCTTTTCAATAACGTTTGTTTCATGAAGATTTCCTCTTTATTTTCGCAGCTTGGCGTACCCGGTACGGCGCACTATCAACGCTGAAAATAACAGCAGGAAGAGCCATGGCGATGTACTACCGCCACCACCGCTGCTGGTTGCAGCACCGGCACCACCACCTAGTGCGAGCGGATCGACAATCTTCCCGTTGGCATCGCCATCCAGATCGAACGGACCACCGTCAGTCAGTGTCAGATCGATGCTGTAATCATCGACACGAACCCATTTGGACGTGGGGATGGCGGTGTAATTTCCGGCAGCATCCACTTTGTAGAGCACCAGATCCTCCGGCAGGAGATCACTGAAGGTAAGACGCACAGTCTGGCTGTCTCCCGCAGTAGAGACCGTTGTCTCATAGCTGATTACGCCAAACGGGAAGGCAACACCAGTGGGCGCACCGGCTCCCGTTGCGCTACTCGTTACTTCGCTTAGATTCTGACCGGTGCTCTGGATTTCAACCGTGCCTGTCTCTGTGGCCAGACCACTGACTTTTGAGGCATCGCTGGCATCGTCACCGCGCTCGAAGACGTCCGGTACGCCGTCACCATCCTGATCAGTCGGCTCGGAAGGATCACCAACCTCCTGGTTGTCGTCCATCCCGTCACCATCAGTATCGGTAGCGGTTGCGTTCGGATCGAGTCCAACAGCGTTCGACTGTCCTACCGTCAGCCCGGTACCTGAAGCTGCGGGTGCATCATCGCCGCTGGCTTCCGGATTGTTGACCGTGACTGTCGCTGTGCGGCTGCTCTCATTGCCCGCCGCATCGGTCGTAGTAAAAGTAACGGTGGTGGTACCGAACGGCAACAGGAACGGCGCGTCGTTACTCAGGACAGGTGCGGCATCAACATTGTCCTGGGCCGTTGCCCCATTCAGGAAATTCTCTACCTGAGCTTGAGTTCGGTTGACGCCACCCAGCACTGCATCGCCGAACAGGATCAGGCCATTGGGCGCCCGAATGACCGGGGCCGACTGGTCAGTCATGGTTACCGTGGCGGTTGCGGTACCTGTGTTGCCGGCAGCATCTGTGGCACTAAAGGTCACAGTTGTATCTCCCAGCGGCAGAGTATCCGGTGCATCGTGGGTTACCTCCAACGTTCCATCCACGTTGTCTGCCGCCGTTGCGCCAGTAAGGAAGGCAGAAGCATTAGCCGTGGGAGTTCCGTTGGCGTCAACAGCCGACAGGATGGCATCCGTCGGCGGTGTGACGACTGGGTCACCTTGATCAGCAATTGTGATTACCGCGGTTGCCGTGCCTGTATGCCTGGCTGCATCGGTGGCACTGAAGGTTACGCTGGTGGTACCCAGCGGCAGCGGATCGGGCGCATTATTTGTTACGCTCAAGACACCGTCTACATTGTCCAATGCAGAAGCCCCCGCAAGGAAGGCAGCGGCATCAACCAATGGTGCACCGCCGGCATCAATAGCAGCAAGGGTAACGTCGCCGTCGACCGCGTCGGTCGCGTGAGCCCCGGCAAGGAAGCTGCTGAAAGTCGCCGCCGGGACGGCAGTTCCACTGGCCAAGTTGGCGTGGGCCGGAGTGGGTGCGGTCACAACCGGCGGAGTGGTATCGGCTTCCGGAGCGGTTATGATTACCGTCCAGACCACAGTACCAACATTACCCGCCGAGTCGCTGGCGCTGAAGGTCACCTCTGTAGTGCCGATCGGAAAGATTTCCGGGGCATCGTGGGTCACGGCGACCTCACCATCGATATCATCTAGGGCACGCACCAATGCAGTATTGATGACCTCGACCAAGGGTCTGCCGTCGGCGCTTGTCGCATCAGCCCTTATTGTGCGTGGGAGCACGGTGAACAGTGGCGGACGCTGATCGGTCACGGTAACGGTCGAGGTCGCCGTCGCAGTTAGACCCACACTGTCAGTTGCGGTGTAAGTTACCGTAGTCGTGCCCAACGACAACACGGCAGGAACAGTGACGGTGATACCGCCGTTGGCGACCGTCAATGAACCGTCGACATTGTCAGCGGCGGACGCGCTGCCGAACGGCAAGCTGGAGGCGGGATACTCGCCACGACTGTCGCCGGGCACGGTCAGGTCGGACGGAACGTTAATGAAGCGGGGAGGGGTCTGGTCGGTAACGGTGATGGTAGCAGTGGCGGTACCGGTATTGCCGGCTGCATCAGTGGCACTGAAGGTGACGGTGGTGGTGCCGAGATCCAGATTGCTGAACAAATCATGGCTCACGGGTAAAACACCATCGAGATTGTCAACTGCTGTTGCGCCGCTCAGAAACGCCACGATATCCTCACGGCTCTTCCCGACAACCGCTCCGTTGTCCGAACTCGCCGCTTCCAGATCAGCCGGAGGGGTCACCACCGGTGGGGTGGTATCCGGGCCTTCGATGGTGACGGAGATCACCGCCGATGCGACACTGACATTGCCGAGCGCGTCGGTAGCTGTGGCCGAGATGTCGTGAATACCGCCACCCAAGAGCGTTGTCGGTGTGAACGACCAACTCGTGCCGAAAGACACTGTGGTGACGGTACCCAACACAGTAAGGCCATCATACAGTGTGACCGTGCTGTTCATCTCTGCCGAACCGCTGAAGGTTGGGGTTCTGTCAATTGTCGATGAACCGTTGGCCGGTTGGGTGATCACCGGAGGCGCCGGCGCGGTCGTATCGATGGTGACACCGACTCTATTACCATCCCACCCTCTGTTTCCCGCCCGATCAGTGGGAATGGCACGATAATTCCTGTGCCCATCGGGCTGTGGCGGAACCACCGTGGTCCAGTTACCATCGATATCGGTGGTAACCATCGCGATGGGTATCCAACTTCCACTATAAGCACTCAGAGTAACGGTACTGTAGGCCTCTGCAGTACCGCTGAAGATTGGGGTATTTGTACCAACTATATCGCGATTAGCCGGAGATGTGATTAGGGCGGCCCCAGGGGTTGTGACGTCCAAAGTGATACTCGCAGAGAATTCAGCACTCAGGTTGCCAAGGGCATCAACAAACTGAACGGCAACTGTGTTCACCCCTTCGCTGCTCAGCATATAGTCAACCGTACCTGCAAAAGGTTGGAATCCACTGTAGTTCCAGGGAGGCTGTCGTAATCGCATCTGACCACAACCAGAACCACCCCCGTCATCACAGGTCAGGCCAAGGATTATGTTTACCGAGTTGGTGTAATCGGCACCGCTGTTGATAGATATTGCACCTGTAGGTGGCGCGGTATCGGAGAAGGCAACTCTGCGCACCCGATGTTTGACGGCGTCGGCGATATACAAGTCGTCGTTTGCATCCAAGGCCACATTGTCCGCACCCAGCATGGCATTCAGTGCATCGCCATAGTCACCGGAAAAACCGAACGTCCCATTGCCGGCCACTGTGGTGATGATCCCTGTAACCGCATCGACTCGGCGTACACGGTAGTTTCCACTATCGGCAATGAACAGGTTACCCGCGCTATCGAAATCGATACCACCTGGGTTATTCAATAACGCAGCAGTCGCCAGGCCACCGTCACCATTAAAACCGGATACTGTGCCCGTCCCAATAAACGTCGTGATGATCCTGGTAATCCGGTCGACCCGCCGAATCACATGATTCGAGCGATCAGAAAAATAGGCGTTACCCGCCGCATCGATCGCCAGTCCCAGAGGACGATCCAACTTCGCAGCGGTGGCAGGCCCACCGTCACCAGAAAAACCCCCAACACCCAGATCGCCAGGGACCGGATCAGTACCGGCAAAGACAGTGGTTGGGCCGCCCGGTGGAGTGATCCAAATCTGGTGTCTCTGGTTATCCACGACGAACAACGTACCGCCGCCGTCATACTCCATGTCGGTAACCTGGCCGTTAAACGACGGGTCACCCCATAGGGTGATGATTGTACCCGAACCGTTGATCAGACGAATGCGATCATTGAACGAGTCGGCGATCAATAGATTGTCTAAATGATCAAAGCCGAGCCCTGTCACGCCAAGACCCTGAAGTTCTGCGGCAGTTGCGGGGCCGCCGTCACCTGAATACCCAAAGTTTCCGTTGCCGGCGACGATGGTAATCTGCCTGGTGGAAGCATCCCTCTTCAGGATGTACGGATAGGCGTTGTAATAGAGATCACCTGCAGCATCAAACGCAAGACCTGACACGAATGCGGCAGTAGTCTCAGTGGCCTGCGCCCCATTGGTGATCGGGCCGATATGAGAGGCAGCATCGCCGGTACCATCTCCGGCGACGGTCGTAATCGTGGCCGCCGAAACGAAGGCAGGAAAGAGAAGTGCGCTCAGCAAGAGCCAGATTAGCGGCATTATCGTTGTTCGGGAGGAGATCAACCGCGAAAGCAGGCTGAACAGGTCAAAGGATCCGGCACCACTGTACCCAAAGGTCTGGCGTTTCATTTGCACATCTCTCTACTTTTGTTCTGTATTTTTTCGACCTGTTTTCCAGTCTCAGGCAAACAGCAGGCTTTACATCTCTGTTTATCGAACAGAAAACGACTTATCCTTGCTGGCTGCACTTGCCACGAACAGCAAACAGCACTCCCCCAAGGAGAAAAAGTGCCAGGGTTGATGGCTCAGGGACAGAGGCCTGCCGCACCAGCCAGTGCCCCATATCTGCAGCAGTATCTGTTGAATTGAACTGTCTGCCGCTATCCGTCAGGTAGAAGGATGCTGTTCCGTTCATGACGGCATGGTAGACATAGGGGGTGTATCTTATTGTGGGATCACCGACCACCTGATCGGCAGAGACGCCGCGTACATAGCGGCTGGCTCCGCTTGAGGTAAGATCCATGACGTTATCGAAAAACCAGTTCATGCCATCCACGTTAAGTCCGTGCAACTGGTTCAATACGTGGTAAGTCACATCGGCGTGATCCCATAACCCGGTGATTTGATCATTGCTCGCATAGCGCCAGTTATCACCCCACCAGCCACCGACACCGCTCTCCACCTCACCCCATGAGAGGCCCAGGGTTTCATCCAAGTGCAGCCACTGAAGTCCGGTATCTGAATCTGTCGTCCAGCCATTCAAGTCGTCGCGGATAAGCGATGCCTCCGCCGTGAACGTGGTGAATAACAGAGCAACCATTGACAGTGTAAAGACGATTTTTTTATTCATCTCTTTTCCCCTTTGTTATTGTTCGCGCCCCATCAAAGAAAAAGACCTTTTAGGAAACGCTTAAATTTATTAGTCCCTATTCACCGTATCGACTTAAATTGCTATACATGGCTGACAAGGAATTACACACAATTTTACAAAGTAAAAAAGATGAACGGTATTGGTCGCAGGTACTAATCGATACAGACTTTAGTACGTACTTTGGGAGGTTTTTGTGCTATATATTCAACCTAGGGACGGTAACTTCTCAAAAACCCGTGGCAAGCAGTAAATAATTACAAAAAGCACTTGACAGGATTTTGGGGCAAAAAACTAAAAATCCTGTCATGGCACAACTCTGGTTTGGAAACTGTCATGGCTGATCTTGTAGCGCGCACTATGCCATTTTCATTCTTATTTCGTACAGGCTTGAGGAATGCTTTTTTTATCTCCTTAAAATGACTCCTGCGAAGTCAAATTTGAGTTTCAAAACCGGTGGTAGAATAAGGCTTATTCAGTGATTACTTTAAAAGTCCGTGAAAAAGCTGCCTCCTCTACCCGACATTCCAGAACAAGATCAAACGCCTGTTGTTAAGGCGTTACTCGGTCTGGTTGAGCAGTTAATTGAACGTGTGCAGCAACAGGATGAAGAAATAGCCTTGCTTAAAGATGAAGTCAATATTCTTAAGGGTGAGAAAAAACGGCCCGTCTTTAAAGGTAGCAAACTGGACAAAAACACCGAACCCGATACCTCATAAGAATCACCCCCTAAAAAACGTCCAGGGTCTAGAAAAAAGAAAAAGACCCAGAAGCTGGTGATTCATGAAGATAAAGTGATTAAGCCTGATGTGCCCGTTCCACCGGGTTCACGATTTAAAGGCTATCGAGATTTTGTTGTGCAGGACTTGAATATTGGTACGCAT
>QGON01000033.1 GCA_003660235.1 bacterium endosymbiont of Escarpia laminata
AGGTGACAGGTGACAGGTGACAGGTGACAGGTGACAGGTGACAGGTGACAGGTGACAGGTGACAGGTGACAGGTGACAGCAGGATTATTGCGGGAGCATTTTGCAGGTCAAGAAGAAATTATCATAATTTGTCTCCGCCCCCGCAGAATGGCCTCATCCTCTGCGGGGAGGAAAGGGGAGAAGGAATCAAAACGATCCTGTGACCTGATTCCTGATACCTGTCACCTAATAAAGCGCAAAGCGCTTTATCGCTTCATCGAACTAAAAAACTCTTCATTCGTTTTGGTGGCCTTGAGTTTGTCGAAGAGAAACTCCATGGCCGCCAGTTCGTCCATCGGATGGAGGATCTTGCGCAGGATCCACATCTTCTGCAACTCGTCGGGTTTCATCAGCAGCTCTTCACGACGGGTGCCGGAGCGGTTGATATTGATCGCCGGGAAGATGCGCTTCTCGGCGATACGGCGATCCAGGTGAACCTCCATGTTGCCGGTGCCCTTGAACTCTTCGTAGATCACATCATCCATGCGCGAACCGGTCTCTACCAGCGCGGTGGCGAGAATGGTCAGAGAACCGCCCTCCTCCACGTTGCGCGCGGCACCGAAGAAACGTTTCGGACGGTGCAAAGCGTTGGCATCCACACCACCGGTCAACACCTTGCCGGAGGAGGGAATCACAGTATTGTAGGCGCGGGCCAGACGGGTGATGGAGTCGAGCAGGATCACCACATCCTTCTTGTGTTCCACCAGGCGCTTGGCCTTGGCGATCACCATCTCGGCCACCTGTACGTGGCGGGTGGCTGGTTCGTCGAAGGTGGAGGAGATCACCTCGGCACGGCTTACCGAGCGGGCCATCTCGGTCACCTCTTCAGGACGCTCATCAATGAGCAGTATGATGAGGTGGCACTCTGGATGGTTGTGGGCAATGGACTGGGCGATGTTTTGCAGCATCATCGTCTTGCCCGCCTTGGGCGGGGAGACAATCAGGCCACGCTGCCCCTTACCGATCGGGGCACAAAGTTCGATGGTGCGGGCAGTGATATCCTCGGTACTGCCGTTACCCTGTTCGAGATTAAACTTCTGATTGGCAAACAACGGGGTGAAGTTTTCAAACAGAATCTTGTTCTTCGCGTTCTCCGGCTTGTCGAAGTTGATCTCGGCAACCTTGAGCAGGGCAAAGTAGCGCTCACCATCCTTCGGCGGGCGAATCTTACCGGAGATGGTATCACCGGTACGCAGGCTGAAACGGCGAATCTGACTGGGGGAGACATAGATGTCATCGGGTCCCGCCAGATAGGAGCTGTCTGCGGAACGCAGAAATCCAAAACCATCCTGTAGAATCTCCAGCACACCGTCGCCATAGATATCCTCGCCCTTCTTCGCATGGGCCTTGAGGATGGCAAAGATCAGATCCTGTTTACGGGTGCGAGACATACCCTCGATTTTCATTTCTCGCGTCAGGCTGGCCAGTTCAGGGACCGGCATCTTTTTGAGTTCAGTAAGATTCATAATGGTTTTTTGGGGTGTTGTTTATTCAGATAGGATAGGGGGGAAAGGAAAGCCGCACCTGCCTGGCAGGTGCATCAAATCGTTTAAAAACTGGAATCAGGCTTGAAAGGGCTGCATTCAGAGACGCGTTTTGATTTATATTAGTATTGAGAGTGTAGCAGACGCGCCGGGAACAGCCAGTTACAGATTGCTGTCGATGAAGGCAGTCAACTGGGATTTGGATACTGCGCCCACCTTGGTTGCCTCTACCTGACCATCCTTGAACAGCATCAGGGTGGGAATACCCCGAATGCCGTAGCGAGGTGGTGTATTGGGATTGTCATCGATATTGAGCTTGGCCACGATCAGCCGATCACTGTATTCACCGGCGATCTCATCGAGCACCGGCGCGATCATCTTGCAGGGACCACACCATTCGGCCCAATAGTCGATCAGTACCGGCTTGCCTGCCTGAAGAACGTCTGATTCGAATGAATCATCCGTTACATGAACAATCTGCTCACTCATCCTGGGAGTCTCTCCAATAATTTCTGCGGATAAATACACCGGTTCATGCAGAATTGCATCGGTGTCTCAAGCTATGGATCCAAACGCCGCTTGGCTCTTGTTTCGGCAGCAAATTAGAGTGCTGCCCACGGCACAGAACCCTATTTGATCTAAAAATTGTCTCTATTACAAGTCCCAAGAGCAAAAAAAATAATGTATCCTAGCCCGCCATGAGCGAAAAACACCTGACAGACACAAGATTTGACTCTTTCGATCTGGCCCCTGGAATTCAACAGGGCATAGCGGAAGCCGGGTTCACCTACTGTACTCCGATCCAGGCAGAGGCCCTGCCCATCGCCCTGGCCGGGCAGGATCTTGCGGGACAGGCCCAGACCGGCACCGGTAAAACCGCCGCCTTTCTGGTTGCGACCCTGCAGCATCTGACCGTCCACCCAGCCGGTGAGTCACGCCGGGCCAATCAGCCCCGGGCATTGATGGTTGCGCCTACCCGCGAACTTGCAGTGCAGATCCATAACGATGCGGTGACCCTGACCAAACACACAAATTTCACCTCTGCGGTGGTCTTCGGCGGCACCGGTTATGAAGAGCAACGCAGGCAACTGCAAGAGGGTGTCGACATCCTCATCGGCACTCCCGGCCGACTCATCGACTATCTCAAACAGGGTGTCTATGATCTGAAGCAGATTCAGGTGATCGTGCTCGACGAGGCGGATCGCATGTTCGATCTCGGCTTCATCAAGGACATCCGCTTCATGCTGCGGCGCTGCCCCAAGCCGGAAAACCGTCTGGGAATGCTCTTCTCCGCCACCCTCTCCTACCGGGTAAAGGAACTCGCCTACGAACATATGAACAACCCGCAGAACGTCGAGGTGGAACCGGAACAGGTGACCGCCGAGAATGTGCGTGAGGTCTGTTACATGACCGCCAACGATGAGAAGATTCCTCTGCTGATCGGGTTGCTGCGCAGGGCGGAGAATGCCCGCACCATCGTCTTCATCAATACCAAACGCACTGCGGACAAGGTCTGGGGTTTCCTTCAGGGCAACGGCATCGATACCGCCGTACTCTCCGGCGATGTACCGCAGAAAAAGCGCCTCAGCCTGTTGAACAAGTTCCAGAAGGGCGAGGTCTCGGTCCTGGTGGCCACCGACGTGGCAGCCAGGGGACTGCACATCAACGACGTCTCCCACGTGATCAACTTCGATCTGCCGGAGGACGCGGAGGACTATGTCCACCGCATCGGCCGCACCGCCCGGGCCGGCGCCAGCGGAGACGCCATCAGCTTCGCCTGCGAGACCCACGCCTTCTCCCTGCCCGACATCGAGACCTTCGTGGGCCACCGCATCCCCATGGAGTCGGTCGATCCAGCGATGCTGGCGGAGATCGACCCCAAGAGCCGCATCTATCCGAAGAAGGGCAGCCGTAACGAGCACCATCAGAAAGATGGCCGCAAGAGCCACGGCAGGGGCCACCATCACAGAGGCCACAAAAGACCGGAGGATTCGGGAAAACCGCACCACCGGCGCCGCTCCAAACCCCCTGAGGGTGGCGGGACACAGTAGCGGGAATGGATGAGAAATGCGGCCGCTGCACCAACACCAAGTGCTGCACCTACATCACAGAGGCCTTGGGGTCCGCCCCCCGCGCAAAGTCCGATTTTGAACATCTATTGTGGCAAATCTCCCACCAGGGAGTGGAGATCTACAAGGATGAGGATGGCTGGTTCCTGATCTTTCAGGGGCGCTGCGAACACATCCAGCCCGGTGGCGGCTGCGGCATCTACGACGAACGACCACAGATCTGCCGCGGTTACGAAAACAACTGGTGTGAATTCGACGCTCCCGCCGAAGAGGGGTTCGAACTCTACTTCCGCAACTATGCTGAACTGCTAAGCTACTGCAAGAAGCGCTTCAAGACCTGGGGCAGATAGATGAAGCCCTACGCAGAATCCTGCGATCAGAACCGGGACCCCATCCTGGCTGTTATCGAACCCCTTTTCACTCACTGCTTAAATATACTGGAGATCGGCAGCGGCACCGGCCAGCACGCCGTCTTCTTTGCCCGTAAAATGCCCCACCTGACCTGGCACACCAGCGACCAGGCAGCGAATCACGAGGGCATCCACCTCTGGCTCGATGAAGCCGGTCTGCCCAACACCCGTCCCCCTCTGCTGCTCGATGTAGGCCAACCCGCCTGGCCCACACTGCAGATCGACGCAGTCTTCTCCGCCAACACAACCCACATCATGCACTGGCACGAGGTCGAGGCACTCTTCTCCGGGGTTGCGGAGCTGCTGGCGGAAAATGGCCTGTTTGCACTCTACGGCCCCTTCAACTACAACGGCCGTTTTACCAGCGACAGCAACGCCGGTTTCGACGACTGGCTCAAGGCGCGCGACCCGCAGGGCGGTATCCGGGATTTCGAGGCCCTCGAAAACCTCGCACACAAAGGGGGGATGGTATTGCTCAATGACTATGAAATGCCGGGCAACAACCGGATACTCTGCTGGATAAAGAGCGGAAACGGTTAACTGCAGTATAGCCCCCGGATCACTTCCGAGAAGTCATGAATCGCCGGGAAATGGCCCGCCTCCCGCAAGGGCCCTTTTGAGTCCGCCGCCACCACCGCCAGCAGCCACTTGATGCCGTAATTTTCAGCCGACTGAAGCACCAGGAAGCTATCGTCCACGAACAGGGTCCGTTCCCGGTCGAAGGGCTCAACCTTCTGCAGCTTGCCCCAGAACGCAGGATCCTCTTTCGGCAGCCCCAGGTCGTGGGCACAGATGATCCGGTCGAAAAATCCCGCCAGATGGGTACGGTCCATCTTCAATGCCAGTGCCTTCTGATGGGCATTGGTCACCAGCACCCGGCGCTTGCCGGCGCACATCAGCTGATCCAGGAAGTCGATCACGTGGGGGTGGACGGCGATCAGATGGTCCACCTCAGCCTTCAACAGCGCGATGTCCAGCCCCAGCTCCCGACTCCAGTGATCGACGCAGTACCACTCCAGGGTGCCTTCCATATCCTTATAGCGCCCCAGCAGCTCCGCTTTTGACTCATCCAGAGAGAGTCTCCGCGCTTCGGCGTAACGCTGCGGCACATACTCCAGCCAGAAGTGGTTGTCGAAATGCAGATCCAGCAGGGTGCCATCCATGTCGAGCAAAACGGTATCGATTTGGTTCCAGTCGATCATCGGTGTGATGTGCCCTCAAGGATAAAGTGCGGCCAGACGAGTTTTGCGGAGTGCGGATAGTCTAACATCTGACACGGATTCGCCCCACGCTCAGTGATTCCGGTAAGATAGCAGCCCAAACAGCCAGTCGAAACAAGATGCCGCAAAAACCCAAAATCCTGAAGCAGAAAATTGCAGCCCAATCCCGGATCTTCCGGGTCGAGGCGCTCGACCTGGAGTTTTCCAACGGTGAGTTACGCAACTATGAGCGGCTGCTCGGCGGTAGCCGCGGCTCAGTGATGATCGTGCCCATGCTGGATGACGAAACCGTGCTGCTGATTCGTGAATATGCCGCTGGTAGCCACGACTACCAACTCGGTCTGCCCAAAGGACGTATCGAGGAGGGGGAGGATCCGCTGCAGGCCGCCGACCGTGAAATCCGCGAGGAGGTCGGCTACGGCGCCAAACGACTGGAACTGCTGCGTACAGTAAGCATCGCCCCGGCCTATATCCAGCACTTCACCCACATCATTCTGGCCCGGGATCTCTTTCCCGACAAACAGGAGGGTGACGAACCTGAACCCATCGAAGTCGTTCCCTGGAAACTTTCGGCCTGGGATGAACTGCTGGCGCAAGCCGATTTCACCGAGTCACGCTCCATTGCCGCCATCAGCCTGACACGCAAACAGTTTGGCTATTGATCTAACATGTCCCTGCCTATTCCGGTCCAGACCCTGCTCGACCTTGCCAAACAAGCGGGCGATGCCATTCTGGCCATCTACCATTCGGGGTTCAGCGTCACTGAAAAGACCGACCACACGCCACTCACCGAGGCGGACCTCGCCGCTCACCGGATCATCGTCGATGCTCTCAAGCAACTGACACCGGAGATCCCGGTACTCTCGGAGGAGTCACAGGCGATCCCATTCGAGACCCGGCAAAAATGGTCGCGCTACTGGCTGGTCGATCCCCTTGACGGCACCAAAGAGTTCATCAAGCACAATGAGGAATTCAGCGTCAACATCGCACTCATCGAACAGCGGCGACCTGTTGCCGGAGTGATCTATGCACCGGTGCTCGACATCGCCTACTACAGCACAGGTGACGGCAAGGCCTGGCGTATCCAACAACAGCTACCCCCTGAAAGCATTCATGTCACCCGGCAACGCCGCCACCCACCAATCATCGCCGGCAGCCGCTCTCACGCAGGCCCACAGTTACAGGCATTTCTGCAACGAATCGGGGGCCACACACTGATCCCGATGGGCAGTTCCCTGAAATCCTGCCTGGTTGCCGAAGGCAAGGCCGACCTCTATGCCCGTCTCGGCCCCACCTCCGAGTGGGATACCGCCGCAGCCCAGGCAATTGTCGAGGCGGCTGGCGGACGCATCACCGATACCCACATGAGACCGCTCGTGTACAACACCAAACCTTCGCTATTGAATCCCCACTTTTTTGTCTTCGGCGATCTTTCGGAAGACTGGTCAGCCTATCTGTAGTGCGGTTAACCGCCATACGGGTTAGACCAGCGCTGTACTTTTCCTTCGATGACCTATAATCAGCTAACGCAATAATTCTGTAGGTCGGGTTAGATGCGCACGCAACGAACATCAATTTAAGTCACATGGCTTTGCGTGCGACTAACCCGACCTACTCGCAGTTAGCTGAACAGTGACATATTTCTAATAAAATCAGCCGTTGCAGACTCCGGGCTCCATCGTCGTCATAACCCACGAAGGGCCAACATTTATGAGAATCCTCATCCAGCGTTTGCTGAGCAGCATCGTCATCCCGTTGCTCTGCCTGCAATCCACGCTCCTCTGGGCTGGCGCGCAGGAGGACGATGCCTTCGAATTCGACGACTTCCCTCTTGAGGAGCCGATGGATCACCCAAGCTGGTTCAAACACAGCTTTCTCGATCTGCAGGAGGATCTGCAGGAGGCCATCGAGCGGGACAAACAGGGCATCATCGTCTATTTCGGACAGAGGCGCTGTGCCTACTGCAAGATGCTGATACAGGTTAACTTTGGCCTCTCTGACATCACCACCTATACCCGCAGCCACTTCGACATCATCCCCATCGATATCTGGGGCATTGACGAGCTCACTGACCTCAAAGGTGAGACACTCACTGAACGGGAATATGCGATCAGGGAGAACACCAACTTCACCCCTTCCCTCATCTTCTACGACCGGGAGGGCCATGAAGCGTTACGTCTGCGAGGTTACTACCCCCCCTACAAATTCCGCGCCGCCCTGGAGTATGTTGCGGATGGCCACTACCGCAAGGAGTCTTTCCCCGACTATCTTGCAAGGGGTGACGAAGGGCAGGTTTTCGAACCGGGGGATCTGAACGAAGAGGATTATTTCATCCCGCCGCCACACAACCTCGACCGCAGCCGATTCAAAGGCGAGCGTCCACTGGTGGTCTTTTTCGAGCAGGGAGAGTGTCACGCCTGTGATGTTCTGCACGGCCAACCCCTGCGGGATCCCGCCATCAACAAACTGTTCCGTAAATTCGACAATGTTCAGCTGGACATCTATGCCGAATCCCCGGTCATCACTCCCGATGGACGACGGACAACCGCAAAAGCCTGGGCGCATGACCTGGGGCTTTTCTACACCCCCTCGCTGATCTTCTTCGATGAAGAGGGGCAAGAGATCATGCGGGTCGATTCCGTGGTTCGCTTCTATCGTCTGCGCAATGTCATCAACTACATCACCAGTCGGGGTTATCTCAGCCAACCCAGTTACCAGGATTGGCGTATTGAAAACCTGAGTAATTGAATACCAGCAGGGTAGGTTGGGTTAGGCCGTCTTTTTGGCCGTAACCCAACAATATGCGGCATTTTTGTCGTGTTACGCTACGTTGACACAACCTGCTGTTTTTTTAGACATTAGGCAGACCATTGATAATAGAACATTGCCGCCTTAAGTCAGTGCCGTTTAACTCGGCCCCTATGACGCACGGCAGAACTGCTTCAGATAATCCTCGTAGTCAGCCTGCTGACGATGCAACTTGTCGCTTTGACTCGCCTTATAACCGGTACGCAGGCGCTTTTCGACCTTTTCCAACTTCTTCCGCTGTGCCCAGCAACGTCTCTCTTCACTGCGCTTCCGGCGGGGTTTCGTGGCTTTTGAGCGGCGTTTGGAGACCTTTTTCTGTTTTGTTTTTTGCAGTCTGAGGGCCGGTTTGGCGGGACTCAGGCCTGCACTCCGATTCACAATGCGGATCCGCTGCTGCTCACCCAAAACACAAGAGACCTGCTGAAACGTCACACCCCCCTCCGGCAGTTGACATCGATAGACCGTCACACCACCACTGGATGCAGCGCCAAGCTGTCCCACTGAACCTGTAAGAGCGAGCCCCATGAGGACGCCAAAAACTGTTTTTCTGAATAACTTCACTATCCAACCTCCCTGTCAGATCCACTCGCCCAATCATAAGGGGAACAATATTCCTATTCAAGTTTTTCCGGGAACTGTCGATAGACTTTTAATCACCTGGGGAGAAAAACAGATACGTCACCATGAGGAGCCTGGAACAGGAAAACCGGATGCTGCGCCAGCGACTGCTGGAACTGGGACGCGAGGCCCTGCATAACGAAAACACCTTCAAACGCTTTCACCAAAGAGAGCTGGAACTGCTCTCGGCCAACTCCCTGCCGGAACTGCTGAACAGCATGACCGACGGCCTGCAGGACTCCTTTCAGGTAAAAGCGATCCAGTTGATTATCGAAGATCAGGAGCACGACATCCGCCGCCTGCTCTATAATACCGGCATCCCGGAAGATGCCTTTCCTCTGGTTCGCTTTGTCGATCAAATCGACTCGGTCAACAGAGAGTATGCAACGCTGCGACTACCCCGGCTAGGTCCCTTCCTCAGTCCTGACCATGATTCGCTCTTCTCTTCGAGAAGCGAGTTGCGCAGTATCGCGATATTACCGATATTCTGTCGCAACCGACTGATCGGCAGCCTAAACCTCGGCAGTACCGACAGCAAAAGGTTCACGCGCCACCATGGCAGTGATTTTCTGCACCGGCTGGCAGCGATCGGCGGTGTCTGCCTGGAAAATGCAGTAAACCGGGAGCGGTTGATCATCAGCGGACTCACCGATGCACTGACCGGGATGCACAACCGCCGCTATCTCGACCGGCGGCTCAAGGAGGAACTAGCCAGGGCCAACCGCTACCGCCAGCCCATGAGCTGCCTTTTTATCGACGCGGATCACTTCAAACAGGTCAACGACACCCACGGCCACCAGGCGGGCGACACCGTATTGCGGGAATTAGCCAGCCGCATCCGCTCCCAACTGCGCGCCAGCGACGTGGCCACCCGCTACGGCGGTGAAGAGTTCACCCTGCTGCTGCCGCAAACCTCCCTCGACGAAGCCAAACTGCTGGCTGAACGCATTCGTCTGGAGATATCAAACCATCCCATTACCCTTGATAGCGGTGAGCAGATACCGCTTACCGTTTCTATCGGCATCAGTGAGGCCCTGCCAACGCTGGGCAAGGCTTCGCTGGAACAGGTCGGAGAACATCTGCTTGCCACTGCTGATGAAGCCGTTTATCGAGCCAAAAACAACGGCAGAAACCGGGTGGAGCACTGCCGCGAAGATATCCGCCAACAACTGCCGGTAGATGAGGTCAGATAGGGATAATCAGATTAATTTGGATTTTGTCATCTCGACCCTGGAGTGAGATCTCAAACCACCAAGGCACAAGGATGCAGACCTCTTGTTACACGAAGAGCACGGCCCGCTTCCCTCCTCGCAATCAGGGTCTAGACTTACTTTATAAGAGGTACCCACCACTGAGTAAACGCAACCTGTGAACGTGCTCCCAAAAAACCTGGTCGAGCGTTTTTTTAACGAAATCAAAAACCGACCGCTGTTGGCCACCCTGATGGTGCTCGGCTCGCTGCTGATCGGTTTGAGCCAATTCACCACCGCCACGCAAAGACTGGTCAACCAGGCCAAAGCCCTTCTGTTCACTCCCGAATACCAGCTGGTGGCGACGGTGCCGGACGCCAACCTGCTGCTGCGCTGGAACTCACTGACTCAAAGCTGGCAGCATCCGAGGAAAGACGTCTGGTTCGAGACGGAGATGAGGCTTCCGCTCTCCCTCAAAAACACGGGCGACCGGGTGGCCGGCATCGAGGGGCTGAAGCTGTTGTCCCAGGGCAAGGGTCAGTCCATCACCTGGGAAGCAGTCTGGATCGCGCAGGATTTCGAGTGGGAACGCTGGGCCTCGATCGAACCCCAGATCCAGAAACAGCGGGACCGGCTGACACCGATCATGCTCGAACCAGGCCAACCGGCACTGCTAGAAGATATCGACTTTGTACCGCTGGACTTCGCCGATGAACTTGCCACAGGCCGCTACACCGCCCAATTGCAGGCACGCGTGACCGGGACCGAAGGCTGGGTCGAGCTGCTGCGTTTCTCCTTCACCATCCCTGAGGATTTTATCTTGGCTTCCGGCCGCGTCTCGCGCTATCAGTACTGGCAGCGTTTTGCTGTAAAGGAGACAGCAGCATCGACCCAATAGTGCGAACTCCAGCAACCCCTGGCTAGAACATCAAAAGTGATGGGGCAAATCTTGCATTACGATAATTTTCTTTATCCTAATTAATATAGTGCCTGTCCGGAAACGCCGTTTTTTTACCACGAAGTGCACGAAGCACACGAAGGTAATTTATTGTTAATCAATGTCTTACCTTAGCGCTCTTCGCGTTCTTTGCGGTTAGATATGGGTTTCTGGACGAACACTAAATAGTGATCAAATGCTAAACCGTTGTATTTTACCTCTATTCAGCTGTAGCCTAATTTGCTGCGCCGTTGAATATGGCATCCATCCTGATATTCGAGCCTGGAATAGAGATATGAAAAAAAGGATTATTGGGGCAGCTTCTCTGGTCATGCTTCTGGCATCGTCGAACCTCTTCGCTGATGTGCTGGAAAATGACCGCTTCAATCTGCGCTTGGGCGGCTTTTTTGTTACCAATACCGAGGCGACTCTCAGTTTTGTCAGTCCTGCTTTGGCAGGAATCTCGATCAATACCACGCGGGATCTGTCGATGAACGACACGGCGAATGTCTTCCGTCTGGACGGGTACTACCGTTTCACAGAGCAATCCGCCATCGACTTTTCCTACTACCGCGTAAACCGCGACGGCAGCACAGTGCTCGAGACGGAGATCCATTGGGGGGAAAATATATATCCGGTTAATGCCAATCTCAATAGCAGCCTGAACACGGACATCTACAAAATCGCCTATGTCTGGTCGTTTCATCATGATGAGAAGGTCGAGCTTGGCCTTTCCGCTGGCCTGCATATCACCTCAATCAATGTAAAACTGAAAGGAACGATCAACGACATCCTAATCCACAATGACTCAAACTCTGCCACTGCACCCTTGCCTGTGTTTGGCTTCAGGCTCAACTACAATATCACCCCCAAGCTGATATGGATGAATGAGCTAGAGGTGTTTTACATCAAAATCGATAATTTCAAAGGCAACTTCTCCGATTTCATGACGGCACTTGAGTACCGGGCATTCGACAATATCGGCTTTGGCGTGGGTCTCAACTCCATAAATTCTGACTTGGAGCTCGAAGAGGGCGACGGGCTCCTTAGCCTGGACACCACCAACCTTGGACTGCTTGCCTACGCTTCGCTCTATTTTTAATCTTGGAGGCGGCGAAACAACCAACCTGTAAGCGTGATATGTACCCTATGGTGCTTGATCCCAATGATATGCATTGTCACGTTACAAGCTTGGTGAAGATACTCATATTTTGTCTCTTTTCTGCAATCAGCTGGAGCAACTTCGCAGCTGAGTCCAGTGATGTGTTTATCGGCCTGAAGATCGACCAGATCACCAACATCGATCCAAAAGTGGGGAATTTCAGTGTCGTTGGAAGCCTGCGTATCGATTGGCATCAGCACCCTTCATTCAAACTCCAGCAAGGGGGAAATTGTCGGTGACGCCTTCGCCTTCGCCTTCTCCCTCTCAATCTCATCCTTCTGTTCCAGACCCAGAATCTGTTCCAACGGACTGAATACCTTTTTGATTGTCCGCCCGACACGATCCAGCTGGTTTGTCAGGTCTGCCTCAACCTCTTCAGTCAAACCACCCACTCCCTGCCTCGCTTTGGCCGCAACCTCGGTTTGCTTGACAGCCGCCAGACAGGGATTCTCTTCACTCACACCGACATCACCGAACGCAAGCAGTAGATAGGCCGGGTTGGCGATACCCGCAGCCACACCAGCAATAGTTTTCAATGCACCCAGTTTTGTTGGTTTGATGGACGGGGCATGCAACCTGCCCTCCAGTTTCACCGGATTGGTGAGTGAAATCAGGGTCAGTTCCTTTGGACGGGGATTGAGGATCATATCAAGGGTCTCATCACGCAGATCAATCTCCCCAACACCCGCAATGGTCAATTTCGTGGTATCGATCAACATGCTGCGGGTGTATCCAACCCCCTTTTCAAAATCGATGCGATTCACCAGGCAGTTGAGCTCAATCACCGGTTCTTCTTTGAGCCCCATTTGAGGTAACAGTGTGCCCACAAAATCTTTAAGCTTGAAGGGCAGATCATGGTTTTTGAGGTGCCCCTTGCTACCAATCAGCACCAAGTGACCATTCAGACCTGCCGCAAGTTCACGCAGGCTCCATCCCGATGCGGAAATATCCATCTCGAAATCGGCACTGCCATCCACATCCTGTGTAACATCCAGCCTATCCAACAGAACACCATAGTCGAACCCGCTGACTTTTAGTTGCACAGCCAACTGCGGTGGCGTTGTAGCTACATTGGCGCTTGCAGTGGCCTTGAAGCTACCTCCACTATCCAGTTTTACAACGACGGGATTTAGGTGCAGTTCACCTGCACTGAGCTCCACGGATGCATGCATGCTGCCCACTGGGGCGTTGCCATGTACCAGTTTTGGCAATTTCAGCTGCAGGTTCATGTCAAAGTGTGACAACAAAGAGAGTTTCATCGAGTGCCCTGAAAACAGCCAATCACTTTCCGGCAAACCTTCCTGAGGTTGTGCCTCTCCCGCAAAAAACGGCTGTAGATCTGTAAGATCAATGACCTCGGAACGCAACTCTCCCCGTATGTCAGGCCTGTCGCCCTGCAATCCGATCTGCAGATCCCCGACTATCCTGCTCTTGCCAACTTCTGCCCGGAGTTTGGAAAACGCCACCCGCTCCTCCGAGGCCATCGCTTCACCCTCCAGCCGATAGGCCGGGGTTTCCGGCAGCGCCACTCCCGTCAGCTTCGACAGTGTTTGCAACGAAGGGCAGTGGATCGAAAAAGACAGGGGTCCATTGAGCTTGCCAGAGGCCCCGTCAAAATGCAGTGACAGCGCTCCTTGTGTTTTCCCCAAGGTGATTTTTATTGTGACCGGCAGAGAAGATTGTCCCTGCACCAGCGCAGTCAATTCAGGGCCTGTCGCCTGCAAATTGAAGGATTCACCCCACAGCCCGCCTTCGGCATTCAGTGTCACATTTTTTCCATTCAGCGAAGCGAATTGCACACGGTTGATTGCAAGATCCAAGGAAGACGAACCGTCTGCCTTTCCAACAATGATATGTTCCGCCGACGCTTCAACCCGAAGCTCCCCCTGTGCCAACAACTCTCCCAGGGTTCCACCGTTACCGGTAAAGCGCAGCTGGATCTGTTGCAGATCTCCGCTCAGGTTATCAGTCACGCCCAACAGGGAGGCGATTTTTTCAAGTGCGACGGGGCCACTGGTCAGATCAGCGGTCAGCATCTCACCATTTTTCATCTGCAGACCACCCCGTAGAGGCACACCGTCCAGGCGCAGCTGCAATCCCCCAATCCCGACTGTTTTGCCTTCAATCTTCAGTCGCCCTTTGAGCTTTTGAAGTGGCAGAGCCAGCCCGGCGACCTGCTTGGCCGAGAGCCTCAGATCCAGCGCCAACGACTCAGGCCAAGGCACCTCCAGCGGCATGTCGAACAGGCCTTTCTGAGGCACTTTTTTCGTCCCGGTTTGCACTTTTCGTGGTTTCTGCTTCGGGCTGAAAAATGGCGCAAGATCGAGTCGTTTCGTCTGCAGCCCGCCCTGTATCCGGGTGACCATCTGATCCAGATGCAGGGTCAACGCCCCGGAGATATCACTGCCACCAAACTTGGCGTTAATCCCTGTAAACGCCACCTGTGACCCCTCCGCAGACATCTGTGCATCGATTCGGAAGGCACCAGTCTTGCGCAATTTTCCTTCCAGCAGCGGCAGATGTGACAACTCTTTGCCTTCAAGCCCGATAGTCAGATTGGTGACCGTTTGGTCGCCCGGTATTATCGACCCTGTTACCGTCAATCGATCACTGTCCGTCTGCGCCCCGGCCTCCAGCGGCCAGTTTGCCGCTTCAGCAAAAGTCTGTTGACCCTCCCCCAGGGAGAACTGCAGTCTGGTTTCACGCTGTTCGAGCAAACCATTCAAGTCTACTTCGACCCGGCCACCTGTAACCTTCACACTGCCATCGGCAACAGTGAACTCATCGAAACCATAGAGATTGCGAAGCCAACCCTTCAGGTCGAAAAACTGCACCCCCGGCCTGGTCAAACGACTCGCACCCTGCAAGTCGGCAGAAGCGCCTTCCGGCAGGTACGCACCAATCAAACGTGACAGTTCATCACTCGAGTTGGCAGTCACTTTCCATGTCACCTGCTCACCTTTCAGCTCGGCATGAAGCTGGTTCTGTTCAGTCTTCAAATCGAGACGTGCATCTGAGATACCTGCCGCAGTGATCAAACCGCTGAAACGTCCCAACAGATCTACCGAGTGATATTCAAACCCGGCGGTCGCCAGCAACTCTCCTGTTGCTGAGAGACTGGCTTCGGCGCGCTTTACCCGCAATATTGTCGGCGTGGTTCCACCCCCCCGGTAACCCAGCCGCAACTCCTCCAACTGCAGTTTATCTATCCCCGGCAGCCGCATTTCACTGGAAACAGCAGAGGTTTCCGCCTCCTTTCCGGCGGCAAATACCCAGTTACCACCCTGTTTCTCAGTGGACTCCAGCATCAGGTCGCCACCCTGCAGCAGCAGTCGTTTGACCACCAGCTCGCCATCCAGCAACGGCAGCAGTGCCAGTTGCAGTTCCAGCCTCTTCAGTTCCAGTAGATTGGCCCTGGTCGCCCAAGCAGGATTGGCAACGGCAACGTCTTCAGCCACCAGGGTAGGGTTGAGGGAGAGATCCAGTGCGAGTTCGCCATTCAGGCTGACCTCACGACCCAGAGTTTCACTGAGCATGACCGCAAGGGCATCACGTTGGGCATTCAGCCAAAAGGAGGCCGACAGCATCAAACCCATAACCAACAATAAAAGGATGGCCGCCACACCGGCAGACCAACGCCAGACTCGTTTCATCTCAACCACGATTCAGACCAACGTCGCGTGATCAATTTCACATTGTATGATAAGTCGCATACGCTAATAATAGCCGTTAAATATTGCCGGTAAGGAATAGATGGCCTCCGTGAAATATTGGTTCATTTTTCTGCTGACAATCTGCTCCCCGTTGCAGGCGACCGTACCGTCACGGTCTTCAACATCCCCCTCTCCTACGACCTGCGCACCATTGAGGACGATGACTGGGGATAATACGACTGGTGTTTGGCAGGATGTTCTAAATTGCTATCAAAGAGGCATTCGATGAGAGAGCCACAAAAAGTTTGCGACCTGGCCGAACTGGAACCCGGACATGGTTTTCATGTCACGGTTCGCGGCAGGCCCCTGGCCCTGTTCCTCGACCAAGGCCAGGTCTACGCACTGGAGGATCGCTGCCCCCACAGGGAGGGGCAGATGTCCCGCGGGCATGTGGAAAACGGTGAGGCAATCTGCCCGCTGCACCAGTGGAACTTCGATCTGAAGACCGGTGTCTCCCCCTACAGTCCAAAGGACCGGATCACCACTTATCCCGCAGAGATTCGCGATCATTCAGTATACGTCGATGCCGCTGCGGTCGATCCCCTGCCAGAGGCCAGTTTTGCGGGCTACCAGGGAGAGTGGCGGCGCTGGCATCAGGACGCCCGTGGTCACTACCTGATCAAACGGCTGGCGAAAGGGCTAAAGCCCGGCGTGGAGGCGATGGGCGCCCCCACACCGACGCTCTCTTCACTGCCGGACTTCGACCATTTTCACCTGCGTGCAGGACAGCTCGAACGTCCACCCAGACTCTCCGGGCAGAGAGTAGACACCGCCACCACCATCGGTCGGGGCGCCGGCAAACCACTGCGCATCGCCCTGCCGGCCTACGTCTCCCATATGTCCTTCGGCGCCCTCTCAAAGGAAGCCAAGGTTGCGCTGGCCAGGGGCAGCCAACTCGCCGGCACCCTAACCTGTTCCGGAGAGGGCGGCATGCTGCCGGAGGAGCGAGAGGCCGCAGCCATCTATATCCTGGAGATGGCAAGCGGTTACTTCGGCTGGAGTGAGCAGGCTATTTCCAAGGCAGATGCCATCGAGATCAAACTGGGACAGTCCGCAAAGCCTGGTCTGGGTGGCGAACTGCCGGGTGACAAAGTACAGGGGGATATCGCTGAGGTTCGGGGATTGGCGCCGGGTACCACAGCCCACTCCCCCGCCCGCTTTCCCGACATCGAAAACCTGATCCAGATGCAGCAGCGGATTGAACAGATCCGTGATCTGGATGGTGGCGGCCGTCCCATCGGCATCAAATTTGCAGCTAACGACGTGGCCGCCGACACCGCGGCTGCCCTCTCTCTGCGACCCGACTTCATCACCATCGACGGCTTCGGCGGCGGCACCGGCGCGGCCCCCACTCATGTGCGTGACCAGTTCGGCATGCCGCTGACTGAGGCGCTCCCTATTGCCCGTCACCTTATCGACCAGCATAACCTGGCCTATCCGCGGCGGCCGGTCACTCTCATTGCCACCGGAGGCGTGCGCACACCGGCTGACATCATTAAGGCCCTGGCCTTGGGTGCTGACGCCTGCGCCCTGGCCACTGCCGCCCTGTTTGCCCTGGGTTGTGAATACTATCGCGCCTGTGGCTCCAATGAGTGCCCGGTGGGGATCACCACCCAGAAAGGGGAACTGCGTCAACGCATCGATATCGACAAGGGCGCACAGAGAATCGCCAACTTCTTTGGTGGGACTCGTGAGATGCTGCAGGACTACCTGCGCATCATGGGTTATGAGACGATCGACCAGGTCAATGCCGGGGATCTGATCCCCCTGAGCGATCAGGCCCGTCAGCAGCTGAAGCCCCTTTGAGGGAAAAATGGATCCCTGTCATGTTCAAACTCAGGTTTCGGAGCTCAAACCACCCTGAAAAGATGATGGGTGGCGTTTAATTCATCCGGTAGGGTGCGCCGTGCGCACCCTACGTTCACTCCAAAACCTGAGTTCAAACTATCCTCCGCCCTACTGAACAGAGGCCAGAAGGATCAATCCGTCTCTTCGGCAAGATTAATATTCTTGTGGCTGCCGTCGCAATAGGGCGGATTGGCCGTCTGCTTACACATACAGAGCCAGGCTTCCGCTGATTTCTCCGCTCTAAATCCCAGTGGTGATATCTCCGTCCCCTGATGTGAACCATCACAATACGGCTGATTTTTCGAGCGCCCACATGCACACCACCAGTACTCTTTACCCGCCTGTAACTCCACAGAAACCGGCTCTCTTGCTGCAACTTTTCCTTTTTCCACTCTCTTCACTCCCAAGGATTGATTCGTTACGTATGGCGTCATTGTAACAACGCTCAAGGCAGAAAACGTCGTCTCGTATGGGGATTAGGCGCGCTATCAATATTTCCTTTGATAAATACACGGTAATTTAGTAGGTTGGTTCACAAGGCAACAGGCTTTTGATCATAATGATCAAGTCAATAACAACGTTAAAAATAATTAAAAAAATCAATCAGTTACTAGCTATAACCGTAACTTCTCAAAAACCCGTGGCAAGCAGTAAATAATTACAAAAAGCACTTGACAGGATTTTGGGGCAAAAAACTAAAAATCCTGTCATGGCACAACTCTGGTTTGGAAACTGTCATGGCTGATCTTGTAGCGCGCACTATGCCATTTTCATTCTTATTTCGTACAGGCTTGAGGAATGCTTTTTTTATCTCCTTAAAATGACTCCTGCGAAGTCAAATTTGAGTTTCAAAACCGGTGGTAGAATAAGGCTTATTCAGTGATTACTTTAAAAGTCCGTGAAAAAGCTGCCTCCTCTACCCGACATTCCAGAACAAGATCAAACGCCTGTTGTTAAGGCGTTACTCGGTCTGGTTGAGCAGTTAATTGAACGTGTGCAGCAACAGGATGAAGAAATAGCCTTGCTTAAAGATGAAGTCAATATTCTTAAGGGTGAGAAAAAACGGCACGTCTTTAAAGGTAGCAAACTGGACAAAAACACCGAACCCGATACCTCATCAGAATCACCCCCTAAAAAACGTCCAGGGTCTAGCAAAAAGAAAAAGACCCAGAAGCTGGTGATTCATGAAGATAAAGTGATTAAGCCTGATGTGCCCGTTCCACCGGGTTCACGATTTAAAGGCTATCGAGATTTTGTTGTGCAGGACTTGAATATTGGTACGCAT
>QGON01000069.1 GCA_003660235.1 bacterium endosymbiont of Escarpia laminata
GGTCGCCGTTCGCAGGCCTGTCCGAGATGCCTTGCATCTGATGGCGGGCGGCACGGTGGAGTTCATCATGGGTGCGAGCAAGGAGCTTACGCTTCGCCCTGTTACCAAAAGAGTGGATGAGGTGTTTGGTCGCTTGTCGCAATATGGGAAGCAAGAACCCGTATCTGTTGAAGAGATAAATGCGACTATTAAAGCGCATATGAAAGACCGTTGCCATGAAGGCAGTTGATACGAATGTCCTGGTTCGCTTTTTGGTGAAGGATGACGAGCAGCAAGCGGCCATTGTTCATCGCATGTTGAATCAGTATGAAGAACAAAAAGAGTCGCTTTTTGTACCGGTGCTGGTTGTTTTGGAATTGTTATGGGTGCTTGAGGCGGTGTACGGAGTTGAGCGTGAGGAAATGGTCCGTTCGGTCAACGATTTGATGGTGATGCCAGTCTTTGAGTTTGAGCAACAGTCCGCCGTTCGTGCATTCCTGTCATCGGCCGACCAATCGAGCTGTGACCTGTCAGACTTGCTTATTGCGCATTCGGCTGCAGCAGCAGGTTGTGATACCACTTATACCTTTGACAAAAAGGCGTCGAAGTTTGATTTGTTCGAAGCGATGACGGGTTGACCGTGATTGATGCGATTCATCTCATCCAACATGGCCGAGACTGAGTAAAGGATGCACTCCGTATGATCCCAAGCCTCCTGGCAAGAGAGGTCATCCAAGGCCTGCAAGCCTATATAACCACCGGTTTTGAGACCTCTACGCCTTGGTTTGCCGGGGCTTTCAGGGAACTGGTCGAGACTCCAGGCAGGTTTTATAAGGGGCCCTATCTCTCGATTAGTCTGCCGTTTCAACAGGGGAACGCTGGCAGGAACTTTTTTTCCGCTCTGGAATCTGAACACCCTCCATACCACCATCAGCAACAGGCCTGGCAGCGCCTGGCCTCTGATCGTAAGGCTAAGCCGACCCTGATTGCCACTGGTACGGGTTCGGGAAAGACCGAGTGTTTCCTCTATCCACTGCTGGATCACTGCGCTCGTCATTCCGGGGCTGGGGTCAAGGCGCTCGTGGTCTATCCTATGAATGCTTTGGCGACCGATCAGGCCAAGCGCTTCGCTGCAACCGTTCACGGGTCGCCTGGTCTTCGGGGCAAAGTGCGGGTGGGGCTTTTCGTGGGTGGCCTGGAGGAGAAACCAGCCAAGTCGATGGGGCCGACCGCCGTCATCACTGACAAAAATACCTTGCGGGATGATCCCCCCGACATCCTGCTCACCAACTATAAGATGCTCGACTTTCTGTTGCTCAGGCCAAGAGACCAGAAGCTGTGGCAGTTTAATGGGGGTGGTGCACTCCGCTATCTGGTGGTGGATGAACTGCACACCTTCGACGGCGCCCAGGGGACCGATCTTGCCTGTCTGATCCGGCGTCTGAAGGCGCGTCTGCTGCCGAAAGATTCGAAGCAACTGATCTGCGTTGGTACTTCCGCGACCCTTGGTAGCAGTGACGAGCAGGATGCGTTGACCCATTACGCGAGTCAGGTGTTCCAAAGCGCTTTCGACAAGGAGAGTATCATTGGCGAAACGAGACAGAGTGCCAATGAGTTTCTCAATGAGCCTATCGAGTATCTCCTTACTCCGGTTCAGGGAATGGCCAAATATCTGGACTCTGCTGCCTATTCATCACCTTCTGGCTTTTTAAAGGCCCAGTATCAACTGTTCTTTCCTGAACAGGGGGAAGCAAGACCTGACGATCCGCAATGGTGTTCGGAGTTGGGAAATAAACTCAAACGCCATCTGCTGTTCAATAATTTGCTGCGCATTTTGGTCCGGCAACCCCTTCCCCTGAATGAGATAAGTGATGAATTGGCGCGGACGCTCCCCGCAGGGGAGGCGAGGGATGCCGCCAGTGCCCTGTTGGATTCACTCTGTGCCCTGATCGCTATTGCCAAAAGTGCAGAGTTGCAACCGCTGGTCAATCTTCGGTTGCAATTATGGGTCAGGGAGCTGCGACGCATGGTCTCGCCCCTGCACACTGACCCCAATAAGGGAGATGGGTATTACCGTTTAGGGTTTTCCGATGACCTCAAGGCAGATGATGCCGGTCTCTATCTACCTATCGTTCAATGTAACCACTGCAATACCACCGCCTGGCTCAGCCGGCGGCCGAAGAGCAGTGCGCAGATTCAGACTGATCTTCGGGCCATCTATAACGATTTTTTCCGGCAGGATCCTCAGTCGCAGGTGGTGTTGCCGCTACTCGCTGACGAGGAAGCACCCACAAGTGAGGGCAGGGTGCAGTTACTGTGCACTCAATGTGGCCAGATTCAGACGGAGGGTGACCAATGCATGGCCTGTGGCGAGGAAGCGCTGCAACGGGTGTTTCTGCCTAACCTGGTACGTGAGCGAAAGGTAGCGGGGGCGCCTCGGTTAGTGAGCGAGAAGAACTGTCCCGTCTGCGAACAGCAGGATGCACTGTTGGTGTTTGGAGCCCGCTCTGCCAGCCTGTCGAGCGTGGCGATCCATCACGTCTATGCCACGCCGTATAACGATGACAAGAAGCTGATTGCCTTCTCTGACAGTGTGCAAGACGCGGCACATCGTGCTGGTTTTTTTGCTGCGCGTACCTGGCAGAATAACATCCGCATGGCTATTGCCCAGGCGTTACCGAAACAAGGCATGGAGCTGGTGGATTTCTGGCGGCATCTGCCCCGTTACTGGCTTGATAAGCGGCTGAATCCTGAGGCGATGGAACGTGATCGCTTCGTGGTGGAGTTTATCGCGCCGAATATGCAGTACTTCGAGGACTACGGGCGGCTGACCCAAACCGGTGAACTTCCCGAAGGCAGTGATCTGATCACACAGATCAGCAAGCGGCTGGTGTGGGAGGTTCTGGCAGAGTTCGGCTATCGGGCTTCGATTGGCCGCTCGCTGGAACGAACAGGGGTGGCTGCGCTCGGTGTGGACATGGGACGGGTAACTGAGGCTGTTGAAAAACTCCTGACGCCGCTACGCGAGCAGGAGGGGTTGAGCGAAATCAGTGAAACCGGATTAAGGCATTTTCTGCTGGGTCTTCTGTTACGATTTAAACAGAGGGGTGCCATCTATCATCGTTTTCTGGACACTTATATCGAAAAGGGCGGTGAAAGTTATATCCTGCACAGAATGTCATTTCTTCCTGATTTTTTTCGCCAGTCCCATGCGCCTGTCTTCCTCATCGATGTCCCAAAACACAGTCGTTTCGATTGTTTGATCTCCGACAGAGGCAAGAGCTGGTATCAGCGTTGGTTGGAAAAATGTCTGGGTGCTGAACAACTGCTTCTGCCTGAGCAAGCGGACTCTGCCATCTACTCCCGCGCGCTGGCGTCGTTGGTGGATGTCGGCTTGCTACTGACCTCCGAGCATCGTGGTCAGACGGTCTGGGGTCTGAATCCCAAGTGCCTCTATATCAGTCCTGAAGTTATGGTGTTCGAGACGCCAGAAGCCAGAGACCGGCTCTTTGTTCCCTTGGAGATTGCCGGATGGGTTGAAGGACTGCTTCTGTGGCTGAATATTGTTGATCCTTCTTTACGCTTCATTTTTCAGATTGGCTCTGTGCCTGTTCGCATTTACAGAGGCGAGGCTGACGAACCTACGGAACGGACTCTTTCTCGTAGTTTTCCAGAGCTAAAACAGATATCAATGGAATTCTCGGCTGAAGATAGGGATTTGCTTTGGCGTTTTGCAGTTGAAGCAGATTCATATGGGGATATCACAGCGATTACATTCATTGGAACCACGGATAGCGGTGAGATACGGTGTAGTTGGGATGCACCGTTAATTGATCCAGTTGCAACAGTTTCTGACATGGGCAAACCGTCTGGTGATGGCGTTGAGTTGACCCCGCCAACCGTTTTGCCACCTGCCAACGAAGTGGAGTCGGAGCGAGGCTCTGCGTGAATGCTCCACAGTTTCAAGGGGCAAGATTACGGCTTGCAAGGCTTGTTGCGGGTTTTTCTCTAGCTGAACTGGGTGCGGAGGTTGGAGTATCGCGTCAGCACATTCACCAGTTGGAGACAGAAGAGAGGCCGCCAGGCCCAGGAATGTTAGAGGCGTTGTCAGATGCCGTTGGAGTACTGTCAGAATATTTTTTTCGTGATATTAGGAATGAAGTAGAAGAGCAGCATTGCAATTTTAGGAAATTACGCACCGCACCTGTAACTATTACAAAACAGGTAGTTGCACGAGGAACACTTTTCAATGAATTAGTGAGCCTGCTTGACGAAAAACTTTCTCTGCCACCTGTGGATTTTCCTCAATTCGATGTTTCTTCTAACGAGAACATAGAACAGGCTGCTGAGCACTGTAGAGATCATTGGGAGCTTACTGTAGACCAACCTATCACGAATATGATACGAGTGGTTGAAAGAGCTGGCGCTGTCGTTACCTGCATCGATGGTCTATCTGCAAAAATTGATGCGTTGTCGATTGATCGGGCCAGGCCCACCATTGTTAGAAGTACAGCAAAAGCTGCTCCTACACGACTTAGGTTCGATATTGCTCACGAATGTGGCCATTTGGTAATGCATCGGGGCATTGTAACTGGAGATACCGAAACAGAAAGGGAGGCCAATCGTTTCGCTAGCGCATTTCTGTTACCCAGAAGAGCTTTTGTGCGTGAGTTTCCCAAGAAAAAACGGATTGACTGGAAGGCTATGTTTGAAATAAAGCAACGCTGGAAAACAAGCCTCCAAGCTATCGTAAGGCGAGCTTATGACCTGGGATTTTTTGATGCTGCGCAGTATAGAAGAGCCAACATCTATATAAGTAAAAACGGTTATAGGAAGAGTGAGCCGTTCGATCCAGAGCATATTGAACAACCTGAGTTGCTTAAACTGTCTATCTCAAGTCTGGAGGAGTACCTCGGCATCCAGTCTGCAGAGTTTGCCAATCAATTGGGCTATCGCCCCATATTTCTTGAAAAATTGATAGGAATTCCTGTTCCTGAGCCAAGGCCTGTCTCTGAAGCATCGAATGTGATCAGCTTGTTTTAAGTAGAATATGGCAAATAGAGCAACGAGTGAGGAACTCAAAAGGCACCAAAAAGGCTAAATCACACTCCGCATATCGAATTTAATATTTCATTGCTCGGAATTTCTCGATTTGTAATTATCTTGCGCCGCAGGGAGCAATTATCGTGCGCCTGCACACTTGCCAAAAAAATATTGGCCGGATGAAAACAGGTCGTTTATGGACGGACACTAATTAGACTTCGCCAGCATTTTCCAGGTGTCTATCACGGTATCCGGGTTCAGCGAGATGCTGCTGATGCCCTGTTCCATCAGCCAGTGGGCCAGATCTGGATAATCGGACGGTCCCTGACCACAGATGCCGACATATTTGCCCTGTTTATGGCAGGCGGATATCGCCATGCTGAGCATCTTCTTCACCGCCGGGTTACGTTCATCGAAGCTGTGGGCCACCAGTCCTGAATCCCTGTCCAATCCCAGGGTTAGCTGGGTGAGGTCGTTGGAGCCGATGGAAAAACCATCAAAATAGGCCAGAAAATCCTCTGCCAGTATGGCGTTCGAAGGCAGTTCGCACATCATGATGACACGCAGGCCATGCTCTCCCCGTTTGAGTCCATTCGCCTCCAGCAAGCGGATCACTTCAGCAGCCTCTTCCAGCGTGCGGACGAAGGGGATCATGATCTCGACGTTGTCGAATCCCATCTCTTCACGCACCCGTTTGAGCGCTTTGCACTCCAGTTCAAAGCAGGAGCGGAACTTTTTCGAGATATAACGGGAGGCGCCGCGAAAACCGAGCATAGGGTTCTCCTCTTTCGGTTCGTAGCGGTCACCGCCAATCAGGTTGGCATATTCATTGGACTTGAAATCGGACATGCGCACGATGACAGGCTTCCCGGCAAAACCGGCGGCGAGGGTGGAGATGCCCTCCACCAGTTTTTCCACATAGAACTCCACCGGGCCGGGATAACCGGCAATCTGTTTTTCAATTCGTTCTCGCAGCGCATCCGGCAGCTGCTCATACTCCATCAGCGCATGGGGATGGATACCGATGGTGGTGTTAATGATGAACTCGACTCTGGCAAGCCCGATGCCGTCGTTGGGGATGCGGCTAAAACCGAAGGCCCGTCCAGGATTGCCCACATTCATCATAATCTTGGTGGAGAGCGGGGGCAGGGTGACCTTATCCCCCTGGGTCACGCTGTATCTCAGCAGGCCTTCATAGATCAACCCGTCGTCCCCTTCAGCGCAGGAGACGGTCACTGCCTCTCCATCTTTCAGTTTGGTGGTGGCATTTCCACAACCGACCACCGCAGGGATACCCAGTTCCCGGGCGATGATGGCGGCGTGACAGGTACGTCCACCACGATTGGTGACGATGGCGGAAGCCTTCTTCATGACCGGTTCCCAGTCGGGATCTGTCATGTCTGTTACCAGCACATCACCCTCTTCGACGCGGGCCATCTCCGAGACATCCGCAATGATTTTGACGGAACCGGAGCCGACCCGCTGTCCTATGGCGCGACCCTGCACCCGCACCACTCCCCGTTCTTCCAAGTTAAAACGTTCCACCTTGGCATGGTCGACGCGGCTCTCAACCGTCTCGGGTCTTGCCTGAAGGATATAAATCTGGCCATCTTCACCGTCCAGTCCCCACTCGATATCCATCGGACGGCCATAGTGTTCTTCAATGGTCAGTGCCTGGCGTGCCAGCGCCTCGACCTGTTCATCGGTGAGTGAAAACCGGCGTTGTGCCTCGATAGCCACATCCACCGTGACCACGTTTTCCTGACCCCCCTTGCCGTAGATCATCTTCAGGGCTTTGCTGCCGAGGGTGCGGCGCAAAATGGCGGGTCGTTGAGCTTTCAGGTTGGCTTTGTAAAGATAGAACTCATCCGGATTGACTGCGCCCTGCACCACGGTTTCGCCCAGACCATAGGCGCTGGTAATGAAGACGACGTCGTCGAAACCGGATTCGGTATCCAGGGTAAACATTACGCCGGCGGAGCCGATGTCCGAGCGCACCATGCGCTGAATGCCGGCGGAAAGGGCGATCTCATCATGATCAAAACCCTGATGTACCCGATAGGCGATGGCACGGTCGTTATAGAGGGAAGCGAAGACACGTCTGATGGCGAGGAGTACCTCATCGATGCCGGTAACATTGAGATAGGTCTCCTGCTGTCCCGCAAAGGATGCGTCCGGCAGATCCTCTGCGGTGGCGGATGAGCGTACTGCTACTGCAGGATCTCCATCGTTGTTGCGCGCCAGTTTCTGATAACCGGCGGTGACGGCGTTTTCGAGCACTGTGGGCAGGGGAGCATCCATGATTGCCTGGCGGATGGATTGGCCGGTATTCGCCAGTGCCTCTACGTCATTGATGTCGAGGTCTGACAGTAGAGACTCAATGCGTTCTTCGAGCCGATTGTGGTGGATGAACTCACGAAAGGCGTGGGCAGTGGTGGCAAAACCGCCGGGTACGCTGACGCCCATCTCCGAAAGTGTGCTGATCATCTCACCCAGTGAGGCATTTTTTCCGCCTACTTGGTTGACCTGCTGCATGTTGAGATTTTCGAACCAGATGATTTGCTCGCTCACCGTTTGCCCTCCGTTATCGGCGTGATGGGATGATTCACACATGGTTGCTCCCCTTCTATCGATTGCCCTTGTTTTCTTGTTGGCAACTGCCACCGCTGCAAAGACAGCTCTTTCCGCAGCCGGTCCCTTCTTCACGTGCCGGCCCCAACTCGGGGTGTGCCTTCGAAAAACGCCGGCTGACGGACTGCACCAGCAACCAACAGAGTAGCAGTGTGGGAATCAACACTATTGCAATAAGTACGTCCCGCAACATGACTATTGCCCTCCAAGTCCGGCAAAGCCCATAAATGACAGGGAGAGCAGGCCGCCCAGCATCAGACTGACGGCTGCGCCTTGAGTCACACTGGGTAGATTTGAAAGCTCAAGCTTTTCCCGCAGCCCCGCCATCAACATAATAGCCAGGATAAAGCCGGTGCCTGCCCCCAATGCGTAGACCAGTGACTGCAGGAAATCGTATTCCTTGAAGGTTTGGAAAAGCGCCAGGCCAAGAATTGCGCAATTGGTGGTGATCAATGGGAGGAAGATACCCAGAGCGCGAAACAGGCCGGGGGAGAATTTTTTCAGTGTCATCTCGACCAGCTGGACGGCGCTGGCAATCACTACGATGTAGGCGATCAGGCGCAGAAATTCGATATCCAAGCCGACCAGCACGATATTGATTCCATAGGCGCAGACCGAACTCACCAGCATCACGAACATCGTCGCCAGTCCCATCGGCACAGCGGTGTTCAATTTTCCGGATACGCCCAGGAAAGGGCAAAGGCCGAGAAACAGGGCGAGCACGAAGTTGTTGGCCAGTACGGCATTCAGAAAGATAAAGCTGAGGGATTCATAATTCATCTAACTTCCACCACTGCGTCTGATTCACTCTGCGCCTTTCGCTGTTTGAACCATTCAAACAATAGCAGCCATGCGCCGAGCACGATGAAACCTCCGGCAGGCAATACCATGACGACCCAGGGTTCGAACTGCGGCCCGAAGAGATCGACACCAAAGAGTTTGCCGGCGCCCAACACCTCTCTGACGACACCCAGGCAGAGCAGGGCAAAGGTAAAACCGGCTCCCATGCCCAGTGCATTGACGAAAGCCTTCAGTGGCCTGTTCTTTGATGCGTAGGCTTCAGCGCGTCCCAGTATCATGCAATTCACCACGATCAACTGGATGAAAGCGCCGAGTGCGTTGTAGAGATCAAGCGAGATGGCCTGGATGGCATAGTCGACAATGGTAACGAAGGTGGCGATGATGACGATATAGGTGGCGATGCGCACCTGTTTGGGTATCTGCCGGCGTAGCAACGAGATCAGAATGCCGGATGCCAGCAAAACAAAGGTGGTTGCAATCCCCATTGCCAGTGCATTGATGGCGGAGTTGGTGACGGCCAGTACCGGACACATGCCCAGGAGCATGGCGAAAACCGGGTTCTCACGCCAGAGGCCTTCGGAGAAGGTATCCCAGGTTATTGTGTTGTTTTGTTTTCTTGCCATGTTTCAATCTCGGATTGAAAAGTCTCTGTACATTTAGGTAACAGGATTCAGGTGACAGGTTTCAGGATTTTTCGGCCACCTTCCTCGGCTCCGGCTTCCTGCTTCGCGCTACCTCCTGCATCCATGCAGTCGTGTCCCTCCCAAGGAAGGGAACCATTCTGCGAGGGCAGAGAAATAGTGTGATAGTTTCCTCTTGACCCGAATATTGCTTCCGCAAAAATCCTGGTGTCACCTGTCACCTGTCACCTGTCACCTGTTCTTCACTTCTCGTCTCGATGGCTTCGATATTCGGTACCAACTTCGGCAATAGCGCCTTTGCTGATGCGTTCAATGCCTTACCGACCGCCTTGGATGAGATAGTGGCGCCGGAGATGGCATCGATCTCCCATGGGTTTTGTTTGCTGCCGTGTTTGACCGTAACGATCTCATTGGCCAGCGTCTTTCCATCTTCAGCGAGTGTAACGTCCAGTGCCTCGAAGTTGGCCACGAATGCCGGGTCGGTGATGATCTTGTCACCCAGTCCAGGAGTCTCAGCCAGTTTCAGTACCTTGATGCCGCGAATGCATTGACAAACCGGGTCGTATCCGTAAAGCAGGTGGATCAGGTTGGCATAACCCTGAGCCCTTGCATTGGCGGCGATACCGAGCAACTTTCCCTTCTCGTCGTAACCGGCGTAGAACAGCGTGTCACCAGGTTGCTTTTTTTCCGTAGCTGGAACGACACCCTTTTCCGTCACCAGAAAATCCCTCCGCGTCACTGCGCCGGGGACTACCTGAAAGAGCGCCGCTTCTATGGCGCGGCGCTGGTTCTCGTCGATATAGGGTTTAGTGAAATGGAAGGTGAGCACCACCAGCAAACCTGAGAGCATGGCGACGCTCACCAGGGTTCTTATCATCGGGCCTGCCGGGGCAGCAGGTTGCTGCATCTGCTCTTCCACGACACTCACTTACTTGCTCTCTGCCCGAAGACGCGGGGTTGTGTAATCTGTTCGATGAGCGGTGTGGCCGCATTGCCCAGGAGGATAGCGTACATCACCCCTTCAGTGAGTCCGCCATAGACACGGATGACAACAGTCAGAGATCCGATCAACAAACCATAGATGAGAATGCCGAGCGGGGTGACCGGTGAACCCACCATGTCGGATGCCATGAACCAGGCGCCCAGCATCAGACCGCCGGAGAACAGCATGAATATCGCATCGGGCGCCTGTTCGGGATCAACGAGAGATAGCAGAAAAGATGTCAGAGCAACGCCGCCCATCACAGTGAGCGGAATTCTCCAGTCGAGCATTCGCCGAAAGGCAAGATAGAGGCCACAGACCAATATCAACAGTGCTGAGGTCTCCCCGGCAGAGCCCGTTGTCATACCGGTCAACAGATCGATGGTATCGGTCTGAATGCCTTCGAATTTGTGCAGGGCAAGGGGAGTGGCGCCAGAGAAGGCGTCTATCTGCAACAGTTCAACCCAGCTATCCACACTGGGCGGACGAAGAAAGGGCAGTGCCAGTGTGGAGGGGGCAAACTGGCTGAAGCGGCCGTCGAAGAAGGCAGGAGTCCAGGTTGTGATGGCCACGGGAAAAGCGGCCTGTACAAAGGCACGTCCCACCAGGGCGGGATTGAGCACGTTCATGCCAAGTCCGCCAAAGAGTGCCTTGCCCAGCGCAATGCCGGCAATGCCTGCAACGGCTCCCATCCACAACGGAAAGGCGGGTGGCAGCGTCAGGGCCAGCAGAATGCCGGTGATAGTCGCCGACCAGTCTCCAAGGCTGCTGTAACCACTGCCCATCCAGTTGAAAAAACGTTCTGTGAGCAGACAGCTGAGGGTGACTGTGATCAGCAGTGCGAGGACGCTCAGACCGAACTGCCAGACAGCGAAACCGGCAATCGGCAGCAGGGCATAGACCACGTTGCGCATGATCTTCACCACATCATCTGCAGCGTGGGTATGAGGTGTGGTGCGAAGCTCTATTTGTGATTTGCTTTTTTTCAAGCCGCCTGTTCTCGGTTGATCGCTTTGGCGATGCGGAAATACTGCACCAGCGGGATATTCGAGGGGCAGACATAGGAACAGCTACCACATTCGAAGCAGTCGTTCAGGTGGAATTCCTCTGCCATGGTTTCGTATTTGCGTTTTGCAGCGAGCTGGCCCAGATGTGAGGGGTTGAGGTGCATCGGGCAGGCGTCGACACAGCGGGCGCACTTGATGCAAGGCCAGATTCGCAGGGTCTCGGATTCGATGTCCGGTTCGTTAAGCACCAGCAGCCCGGAAGTGCCCTTGGTGACAGGCGTATCCAGCGCAGAGACTGCGGGACCCATCATCGGACCACCGAGAATGAATTCGGTTTGTGATCCTTCATAACCCACCTGATCCAAAACAAATCCGATAGGTGTGCCCAGGGGCACGAGATAGTTGCCTGGATGTTTAACTCCGGGCCCGGCAACGGTGATGACACGTTCGATCAGACCCTCCCCTTTGGGTAGTAACTGGCCCAGAGCGGCCAGGGTGCCGACATTATTCACCACGACACCGATTTCAGCCGGTATGCCGCCGGCAGGTACTTCGCGACCCAGTAGTGATTTGATCAGCATCTTTTCCGAGCCTTGTGGATATTTAGTTTCCACAGCCTCGACACTGATACTGCCGTCTCTGGGCAGGTTGGCGCGCAACGTTTCCACTGCGTCCATCTTGTTGTCTTCGATGCCGATCACCGCCTGTTTGGTGCCGGTGGCGCGCATGGCATAGCGAATGCCGCGCATCAATGCACGGGGATGCTCCAGCATCATGCGGTGATCGCAGCTGAGATAGGGTTCGCATTCACAGCCGTTGACTACCAGTGTGTCAACAGACTTGTCTTCCGGGATAGTGAGCTTGACGTGAGAAGGAAAGGCTGCGCCTCCCAGACCCACCATGCCGCTGTTCTGAATGGCCTGACGCAAGGCCTCATCCGACATGTCACCAATTGTCTGTTCCTCTCCCCAGAGCACTTCCTGGGTGGCTCCTTCATAAACTTCAAGAAGAATGGACGGTGCATTCCGACCCTGGGCGGTGGGCATCAGTTCGATGCCTTTGATTCGCCCGGTGGCGGGGGCGTGTATCGGCACTGAAACGAACCCATCTGCTTTTGCGATAGGCTGTCCCCGTACCACCTCTTCTCCCTTTCTGACGATCGGGACGGCAGGTTTGCCGATATGCTGGTTTAGGGGGATGACCAGCATCCCGGGAAAGGGCAGACGACGTATCGGCGTCTTGCCTGTCACTGTTTTGTTGCTTGGCGGATGGATGCCGTGATTGAAGCTTGGGCGTCCAAAAAGATTAAACAGTGACATTGCTTTGACCTTATCCCAGGATCCTGTGGGCGTTATCAGCCCAGGGCTTTCAGTGCAGCGTCGTAGTCGGGCTCATCGACGATCTCGGGAACCTGCTGGGTGTAGGTCACTTTGCCGTCTTCAACGATGACGATCGCACGGGAGCACAAGCCTTCCAGAGGGCCGTCGGTGATCAGCAGGCCATAGTCTTTGGCAAATGCCTTGCTCTTCATCAGTGACAGAGAAACCACGTTTTCGAGGCCTTCTGCGGTACAGAAGCGGCCTTGTGCGAAGGGCAGGTCACAGGAGATCACCAGGCAGACCGCATCGTCGCGACTGTTGAAGTTCTCATTGAACTTGCGGGCCGAAGCGGCGCAGGTTGCTGTGTCCAGACTGGGCACGATGTTCAGCAGTACTTTTTTCCCGGAAAAATCCTCCAGTCCTTTGCTGGACAGGTCCCCTGCGGTGAGGCTGAACGCCGGGGCGTCGGAACCGACGGCAGGCAGTTCACCGCTGGTGTTGATTTCGTTTCCTTTGAGTGTAATTTTTGCCATGTTTATTTCTCTACAGTTTGGTCGTTAAATATCGGAGCACAGATCTTAATAGGTTTTTGTCTTAATTTTTACTGAAATTTCTCAGCCCGCTTGACCAGCTTCTCGATATCCTTCTCGCCCATGTTCCAGGGGGTACCGGGATGCAGGCAGCCGGCAGTGCATTTCTCTGCTGCCTTGACGATGTCCTTGTAGGTACCTGCCTGTGGATCGACGACCACGGCGAGCTTGTCGTCGTTGTAGGCGAATATCTTGGGATTGATATCGGTACACTCGTCGCAGGCGGTGCATTCCGGGGTCTCGATCCAGACCGGTTCGTAATCTCCGGCAGGCGCGGCGCCTTTGCCTCCATCAGGGCTGTGGCCATTTGCTGAAATAGATCCCGCCAATGCAGCTGCGTTGCCTGAAGCAGCCATCGACAGCAGAGTGGAGCTGAGACGGTTGGCCATATCGACCTTGGCCTGCTCCACCAAAGCGTCGACATCGACCTTATCGAGTTCGCCGGCGATGCTCTTGAGCTGGTGCCAGAACTGGCGGCGCTCTTCAGCGGATTTAACGATCTCTTCGGAGCAGAGGATGCGCATCAGGTGGTTTTTGCCATCAACACCCCATATGTAGGGGTAGTTACCCTCGCGCTCGTCCTCGTCCATATCGAGGAACTTGTGGAAGGGGATCATCTCTTCGCCCCACGTCTCCGGCGGCGCTTTGCGAAAGTGTTTGCGGAAGCGGCCTTCGGTAACGGCGAAGTCAGCGAAGGTCATAGGCACATCCAGCTTCGCCTCTTGATCGTTCTCATCGATATAATCGAGGCTGTAGGAGGGCCAATCTTCCTCGATGGCGGGGTTGCCTTCCAGGTCGATGCAATCCTGCAGGGTCTCGCCAGCGTCCGGGTCGAACTTCAGCAGCGGATAGGCGCGGGATTCCACGGCAATTTTCGATTGGCGTGCGGTGGCGTCGTCGGCCACCCCATGCTCCGGCTGGCAGACAGCGTAGATGTTGAAGAGTGCGGGACGACGGCTGTTGAGGCCATCGATATAGCCCTCGATCAGATGGGTGGTGTTGCTGACAGAGCCCTGCAGCACATACGAGGTGCGATGCGCCATGCCGATCAGGCTCATCTCCTTGCGGATCTCCTCTTTGCCTTTCATCGCTTTGCCGTAGGGGGACATGTCGGCCACCTGAGCGATGAAGCCCGAGGTGCAGGCCTGACCACCGGTGTTGGAGTAGACTTGTGTATCGAGTACCAGCACCTTGATCGGCATCCCTGATGCAAGTGCCCGGGAGAGGTTCTGGAAGCCGATGTCGTACATGGCGCCGTCGCCGCCCACCGCGACCACCGGCGGGCACATCAGCCACTCTTCGTCTGTAAACCGTTTCCAGCTGTACTGTTGGAAGAAGGGTTCATGTTCCGCTGGGTTGTATTTGCCGGCCAGTTCAAGCTCGGCGCAGCGGATCGCCTTGAATCCGCCCGCCATCTTCGCCATGTGGCCTTCGAACAGCCCCATCGCTACGGATGGGCTGTCCTGGAACAGATGGCTGGTCCAGGGGAACGGATAGGGGTTGAAGGGATAGGTGGATCCCCATACTGAGGTACAGCCGGTGGCGTTGACAATGCCCATCTCGGCGCGGCCGTTCTTGGTCGGTCCCTCGCGGTAGCGCCAGTGCAGATCGCGCAGGTCATTGAGTATGCCGGTGACCCACTTTAGCCACTCTTTGTCCACCAGGGTGTTTTCGTGGTTTGGGTCGATGCTGTCGCTGAGGCGGGAGAGGGTCAGGTCGCCCTCGTTGCTATCCGCTGCCTTGGTGAGGGCGTCCGGGTCACTCAGGTCGACACCGGAGGCGAGCTTGAGGCGGATGTGTTGTTCCAGACTGGCGATCAGATTGTCCAGTTTCGTCAGTTGCTTTTTTACCCGTGGCTGCATCAGCGCAGTCACTGTGCTGGTGAAGAGATGGGTGGCGGTCTTTTCGCCGCAGCCGAGGCAGGAGCCGTCGCCGCAGTCCATGGAGCTGTAGTTGTGCTTGTCGAGCAACAGGGTCTGTAGTGCGCCGATCTTCTCGTCGAGGTCGTCGATGCGATTATAGGTTGCGTTGCTGGTGGGCAGGTCGAGCCAGAAGTTCCAGTCGTTGCGCATCTTTTCGATGGCTGCGTTGTCCTGCGGTTCGGCGACCAGCGCCAAGTCGTCACAGACATCCACGCACTCCATGCAGCCCTTGCAGGTGTAAGGGTTGATGGTGATGGAGAAGAGTCCGCCAGAGTTGGGCGCCTTCTTCTCTTTGAGGTTCCAGTAGGGCTTGGTGGCAGCGAAATCGAAACTGCCCAGAGCATCGACAAAGCGGCCGAACTCTGCCTCCAGGTCGCTTCTACGCGTCCCTGTATCCTCGGTATCCTCCTCCAGATCACTGGCAGCGATGGTTTCGAGGATCGCCCGGTCGAGCAGGCTGCGTACCTCGGCGCGCTCTCCCTGTTCGTTGATCAATTCGCGCAGTCGTTTCTCCACCTTGCGGGTTTCGCGGCGCAGGTACTGAGTCGGCATGCCCCCCGTCTCGATCTTGTTGATGACTGATGTGAAGATTTCGCCGATGGTGTTGACCAGGCCGGGGATCGAGGAGTCGGGGCAGATGGTATAGCAGTCACCACAAGCGGTGCAGCTCTCTGCCACCCACTTCGGATATTCGAAGCGGATCTGGGTCATATCGCGGAAGATGCCGGTGGAGGCGGGTACCAGCGACAGTGCCTGATAGGGGTCGGCCAGGTTGTCGGAA
This sequence comes from bacterium endosymbiont of Escarpia laminata, assembly GCA_003660235.1. Classification (GTDB taxonomy): domain Bacteria; phylum Pseudomonadota; class Gammaproteobacteria; order Chromatiales; family Chromatiaceae; genus QGON01. The sequence goes on from QGON01000069.1 coordinate 15,697, forward strand.
CCCTTGCCGGTGGCGTAGAAGCTGCCGGTCTGTTCCCAGAAGCGGTGTATGTCGGAGATGCCGCCGCTGCTCTCAGGCAGTTGTTTCAGCATCACCGGCAGGCCGATCTCTTTCTTCAACTGGCTGCTGCTCTGGGGACCCACCTGCATGTTGGTGATGGAGTGGATCTCGTCGAATCCACGGCGCACGATGCGCAGGTTGTCTTCCACTATGCGCTGGCCTTTGGCGCCGAACTTGTCCTGCAACTGGTCTTCGATCGATTTGAACAGCTTGTTTTCGTCGAGACCGGCCATCTCCATCAACGGCGAACCGGCGAAGAAGGCCCCCTGGAAGGCGTTGCCCTGCATGCGTAGCTGCAGCTCCGGATTGCTGGCCTCTTCCCGGGCGATCTTGAAGCCGTCGATGTAGAAGATCTGGATCTCGTTCTCCAGTGCCTGCTGCTGCATCCAGCGTGGAAAACTGGCCCAGACCTCCTCGGGGCTCTCCAGACTGGACTGGATGATCAGGGTGCCGCCTTTTTTCAGACCGTAAAGTGGGTTGGAATGGCCAAACACGTTGGGGTCGGGACTCAGCACCACGTCCACATAGTGGTATTCGCAGTTGAGTGGGATCGGTGTGTGGGCCGCCGACAGATAGTAGGTGGTGGGCTGACCCTTCTTCTCGGATCCATACTTCGGGTTCGCCTTGATCTCGTAGCCGAGCAGTTCGTAGAGGGTCATCACCAGGTTCTTGCCGGTAGTGATGGCGCCCCAGCCCCCCACCGAGTGCATGCGTACGGTGATGGAACCTTCCGGCATCAGATTGGGGTTTTCGGAACCGTGCACCGAAAGCTCGCCCACATTGGGGTAGGCATCCAGCAGCTTCTGGATGTGGATCTCCTGCTTCGGGTTGGCTGCTTCTTCGCGCACGAAGTCGATGCCGAGGTAGAAGAAGGTCTTCTGATCGCCATCGGGCAGCATGTTCTCAATCGCGCCGATCAGCCCCTCCGGCTGCAGGTCGCGAGAGCCCATGCCGTAGGCGCCGGAGTAGAGGCGCGGCGCGTCTTTCAGGGTTTTGTAAGTGGCGTAGTCGGGATAGGGTTGCTTACCGTCAGCCTGACCGTTTTCCATGCACTTGGAGATGGCGGCGCGTATCTCACGCATCAGTGGAAGATCTTCCGCCAGTGGCTGGTCGGTCCGCTCAAGCACTACTACGCCTTTTTTGCCCTGCAGCGCCTTACCGAGCAGGTCGCCAGGGAACGGGCGGAACAGGGTGACATCGATCACGCCTATATTCAGTTGGCGGGTCTTTGCCAGATATTCGGCTACGCTGCGAGCCTGTACCACCATCGAGCCCATGCCTATGATCAGATAGTCGGCCTTGTCGGCATTAAAGCTGCCGATGCGGTCGTAGCGGCGGCCGGTCAGTTCATAGTATTCGTCCATGACCTGTTCGGTGAGATCGACGATATGGTCGTAGAAGTAGGGACGCTGCGCCGCCTGGGTCTGCATGTAGGCGTCCTGGTTCTGTACCCCGCCTGACTGCATCGGGTTGTCCACGTCCCAGATCATAGGGATGCGGCGGCGTTTCTCGCCGTAGAGCATCTTTTGCGCCGGGGTGGGGGATTCGATCTCGTCATCGGGGCGGCCGAGGAACTCCGCGATCAACTCGCGTTCGGGCACCTGCAGGGGTTCGATCAGATGGGTGGTGAGAAAGCCATCCTGGGCCACCACCGATGGGGTCAGCGACAGTTCGGCGATCTTGCGGCCGATCAGATTGAGGTCGGCAGCACCTTGGGCATCGTTGGCGAAGAGCTGGAAGAAACCGGTGTCGTCGATGCAGTGAAAATCATCGTGGCCGCAGTGGACGTTGAGCGACGCCTTGGTGATGGCGCGGCAGCCGATGTTCAACACGTAGGGAAGGCGTTTTCCGGCTGCGGCATAGAGGGACTCGTGCATGAACGCGACGCCCTGGGCCGATGAAAAGTTGGTGGAACGCAGGCCGGTCATTGACATGCCTGCGGTAACTGCGGCTGCAGCGTGTTCAGATTCAGGTTCCACGAAGATCAGAGCGCGGTCCGAGATATTCACATGTCCCTTGGCCATCTCTTCCGCCCAGTATTCACCCATCTGGGTCGATGGTGTGATGGGATAGGCACCGGCTGCATCGGATGCCTCACGCTCGCACATGATGACTGCGGTATTACCGTCCATCGCCATGCGGATGCCTGGGTACTTGAAGGTCTTGGTCTCTTTTTTGCCGAACATAGTCTCTGTCTCGTTTCAGTCAGCCTGGGTGTTGGTAACCCGGAGGCCGCAATGCCGCAAAGAACGCGGAGTTATATTTTTTCCTGTTGCTTCTTTGAACAGTTCAGGTATTAGTTCTTGAGTCATTTCTCTCTAAAGAAACTTTACGCTTTACGCGTTGTTGCAATCTCAGTGTTAGATTGCAGAGTGCTGGGGCAACGCTTCCTTACGCACAATATGCTTTGCCTGACGGCCCTTGATCACGATGTCGCCGTCCAGCCAGACTATGGCGCCGGTGGGGCAGCGCTGGGTGGGTACGGGGGAGGCCAGGTCATTCTTTTCGTAGTTGATCACTGCCAAATTGTCTTTGATGGTGATCAGCGCTTCCGGACTGTCTTTTGCACAACGTTCGCAGGCAGTGCAGGCCACGGCGCAATCGGCTTCAGCCCCGTCACCATCACCCAGGTTTTTGCACGCCACCCATAATCTGTGGCTGATTGGCTGGATGGAGAAGAGTTCCTTAGGGCAGACATCGACACAGTCCCCACAGGCTGTGCACTTGGCATTAGTGACCACAGGGAGGCCATGCTGATCCATGGTGATGGCGTCGAGTTCGCAGACCTCTGCACAATCGCCGATTCCAATACATCCCCAACTGCAACCTTTTGGACCACCGGCCACAAGGGCTGCTGCCCTGCATGAAGTGAGGCCTTCGTAGTGTGCCCGCATGCGCGCAACATGGGTGCCTCCTGCACAGGCGAGGCGAGCCACCCGTTGTTCCACTTCACCCGCTGCGACGCCAAGGTAATCCGCGATCTCTTCAATGGCATCCTGCGAATTTACTGTGCACTGCGCCGGTTCCAGACTGCCTTCGACCAATCCTTCAGCAAAAGGGCGACAACCTGCGGTACCGCAGGCGCCACAGTTGGTCAGAGGGAGCATCTCTTCGACTTCATCGATGCGTGGATCTTCGAATACCCACAACTTACGGTTTGCAATGGCCAGGGTAAGAGATAAAACAAGCCCCAAAACGCTCATAAAGGCGATTGCGATAGAGATATGAATAAGGTTGTCGTAGTCCAAATTCCCAATCACTTTCGGGTTGTCATCAAAGGGTAGAAAAAACCGCAGTGTTCCTGGGAGTTTAAGGGAGGGGCATGTATTAATCTAGATAATATTATTAATACACAGTATTAAAATTAATGAGAGAAATATTTACCATTGAATCATTAAATATTAAATTTGCACTGCAAATGTTCATGACACTGCGGGCATGACGAGGCGTGGCGGAAAGAGTAGCCCATCGTGAGACTTCTTTTCCTGTTTCCGGACAGCCACCAGGCAATAATAGCCATCGAGGTATTTAGCCAGGAGGCGTGGTTTTTGGCGGATATGAAATGAAGAGTGGAAGATACCGGGCGGCCAGATAGGATATTGCTCTTCTCCGGTATCTTCTTTTGTCGCTGTATTCAGAAGCACTTATGCAGATCGCTCAAGTCTTCACCCGTATTTAACTCTTTCTGCAACAATAGCTTATAGGTCTTTAGTATCAGACGCTCATGAAGCGTCTTGGGCGGACTCACTTCATCGATCACCGTCTGAAAACGATCTATTTTCTCATTGCGAGACATCTTGGAATTTTGCTGCACTGTCATATTCATACTCCCGATCCCCTACTCACCTCTAAGTGTAGGCCTATTTTGGGAGGAAAATAATCGGCAGCGCCTGATCTGATTGTAGGAATTTTCCGACACCAGAGGATTGAGGGATCGCGATTAGAATAATGCAGAAAGTTGCCCAGGTTGTTGTGTGCCGCCACGGAAGAATCGCTTGCAGGATCTGACGGTTTGATCGAAAATGATCAAGTCTCAAAGTCACGAAAGTGGCGAGATGACTAAGGGAGCCAGCGTAATGGCAAATAATCGCATTCCCGGACCGATTGGCATGGCAGCAGATCCATCCATGGTGGATAGCGGTACATTGTGCATTACGGCCAGCTCGTCCCCCGGTCCACTCTTCCAGCAGTCTCCCACAATAAGCCAAGCTGTCGCACTTGCCCTCGCGCGGTTGGCAAATGCAACCCAGCACTTCGCCGATGGGCGGATCCAGAATACTCAACTACATAGAAAATATCTGGCCGAATGCAACCGATGCATTCAGGCACTGCCGCCACTGTTTCCGCAGCACCAGATCAGCGACAGGCATGCACAGCGCCTCGCCGATGGGTTAAGCCACGAGATAGTTGGCCTGCAGGCGCTGATCGGTGCCGGAACCGTTCCGGCATTCTACAAACTGCTGATCACCCTTCGCAGTCATGATGGAGCGGGCATCCAGGCGCTCCTGCATACCCACTTCATCCAGTTGGGCGACGCCGAAAAAGAGCGCTTCTGCCTGGGGCTGATCAATGCCCTTACGCCCAACCTCTTCGATCTGCGGGGGATAGCCGGTCTGTTCAGAATCGAGGCCTGGCTGCGATTTATGACTGCCTGTCTGGTCTGGATGCTGGACGCCAGCCGCATGGCTGAGGCCCTCACCTGGCGACCGGAACTCATTAGAGTCAGTTCCTATCAGGCGGTGGAACACAAACCCGCCTCCCGACCACCTCCTGCCCCACGGGCACGCCCCGCATCACCTCCGTCACAACCGGTTAAAGAGGAAACCCTGGGCCAGATTGACCAGAACCAACAGGCTGAGACGTTGGAGAGTGCCGCAAAAGATGGCACCCCGTTTTGCGAAGAGTGTGAGAAGGCGCGCCGTAGCCAAGCTGCAGAGGCACCGAGTGCCGCATGAGCAACGTCCGCACCCAACAGATCATCGACTACCTGTGGCCGGAAGGCGACAGCCTGACCGGCCCGCAAGTCTACGCCCTGTTAGATGGGGGGTGCGACCGGCGCATCGAACCGATGGTACGACTAAGCCGCCTGGAACACGCCTGCCTCTTCTCAGGACGACTTTCGCCGCGTATGCAGGCAGCCGCCCCCTATGTGGTTCACCTGGCACCCGATGCCCGTTTCACCCGAGAGTTGCTGGAGACCGGGTGGGGAGAGAGCTGGGGCTTTTTCACCATCGTGCCGGTCGATGTCACGCTGGAGCAGCATCGCCGCCATTTTCGCACACTGTTGCGGGTCCAAGACGAGTCGGGCCGTATCTTGATGTTTCGCTTCTACGACCCGAGAGTACTGCGAGTCTATCTGCCGACCTGTACAGGTGAAGAGGCGAGGCAGTTTTTTGGGCCAGTGCCGCGGATGGTTGCCGAAGCCGAGGATGGCGACAGTCTGGTCACCTATACTCCCAAGACAACGGGCGTCACTGCGCAGAGCCTCTCTTTCAAACCCATTCCGTCCCCTGAACCTGCAGATTGATGAAAGGATGGCCATCCGCATGCTGACTATCCGGGCAACACAGAAAGAGATCCTGGCGAGAGCCTCATTTGAGCGATGGCTCGTCGACCACGCGCGGCAGTTTTTCCCCACGGAGTGCGCAACGCTCGGTGCCGGCGGCACACTCGACTTCATCCGTGAGATGGTACAGCAGGCTCGGCACCGTGGACTCACCGGGGGAGCGCAAATCTGCAGCTTTGTCGACCTGGCGTTCACCTTCGACCGCGATTTCGAAACCCGTCCGTGGGCCGCTGAACTCGTCGCCGAGGCAGCCGGCGTCTGGAATGAGTTCACCATGGATGCCCTCTACGAGGCGGCCATGGCCGAGCTGGATCCGGAGGCAGGCCTCGGAGTTGAGGACGAGGAAGACTTCCAGGTAGTCGAGGAGGAAAAGGATGAGTACGAAGAGGAGGAACCGGAAGACGAAGACGATGAGGAAGATGAGGGGGCAGATGAGGGTGAACGCGTGAATCGCGACGAGCAGCCACCGGGGTCCGGGAGTGGGGATGGAGGGCCGGAACGATGAATGGGCCTGCGGCGAAGAACAGGGCCGGCAACCTCAAGGCGGCGAAGGCCGATTCCAACGGGGCCAACAACTCCGGTGAGAAACCTTGCCCGCTGAACCACGTCACACCGCACATCGAACTCGAACACAAGGTCGTCCTGCTCGACCGCAAGCTGTACAAGCATCAGACAAGGGAGCCGAAGAAGCGCCACATCCACCCCGACCCCACGTACATCCTGGTGTGGGCCACACAGAGCAACAAGGGCGAGAAGCCCTGGGAGAAGAAGGGCAAACTCATGCTCTCCCCCGCGAACGTAGAGGTCTTCCTTGATGAGAAGTGCAGGAAGAGGCTCAAGAAGGGTCTTACATACAAGCAGCTCACGGGGGGAACAAAGAAGAAGCTGTGGCTTCGCGGCGTCACAGCGGGCAAGTTCAAGGTAAAGCTCACGCTGGAGGATCCCGGGGATGCGAAGATAAAGCTCAAGGATAACCCCGCCGAGCAGGAGATGGGGGTTGTCGAACTCGAGTTGTTGGTCCATCAGCACGAGCCCGCGGCCGTGGCCGCATTGAGGGTCAACCCCGACGAGGAGCCACTCAGCACCTACCATACAAACCTGAAAAACAAGGCGCTGCCGGAGCAGAAGAAGCTGTCGGACAAGGAGAAGGTCAAGAAGGGGCGACTGCTGCACGAGCAGTCGGGAGCGCACTTCGGCCGTGCGAAGCTCATCATCAAGAAGCTCGATGCCAGTCAGTGGCCGGAAGGCACTGACGCCTATGAGGTGGTGTTGGGCGAAAAGAACGATTCCGGCTCCCTGGCGATTTTCGACCAGGAGTTTGATGGCACGAAGCAGCCGTTCCCCCTGAAGTACAAGGTTTCCGACCTGAAGGCGGCGGAGAAGGCGGTCTGGCTGGAGGGAGGTTCGAGTACGACGAAATGGCGCGGCGCACGTCTCGACCTCGGTCTGGATCGCCCCGCCGGCGGCCTGCCTAAGAAGGCCAAGCACAACGGCGACTGGTCACGCTGTACTGTCGTCAAGATCAAGGAGGTGAAGCTTGAGTACAGACCGCCGAGGCGCAGAGCCAACGCCTGGGATGCGGTAAATAACCGCTTCTTCATCAACATGAAGTCCGATCCGAACGGGCGCAAGATCACGCTGGGTGTCCAACTCACTGAGAAGCTCAGAGGCGTGGTAGTGCACTTCATGCTGGTCGAGCACAAAGACAATCGCAAGGCGGCCAACTGGGGTAAGGACATGCCGACCGGCGCGCCGTCGAACAAATGGGTCTGGAAGGACATCACGAAAGCTGTCAAGCACAGCGACAAGAGCAACCGCCAAAAGATCCTGCACCTGTCGGAAAAAACGAACAGGAAGGGCTACGTAAAGAAGGAAGTGATCCTCTCACGCTTTGGCGGCGATAAGTTCTATCTTGCAGCATGCATCGAACAGGATCCACATCTGGCGAAGTACATCGACGGTCATGCCGATCTCGGCAAGCGCAAGCCTGTGATGCGGGCCGATCCGGTCCAGGTCTGGCGGAAGTTTTGGTACAAGGAGGTCAAGGTCAGGGGAATCACGGTGAGGGGGTTCGGCAACGCGGCAGACACCTACTCAGACGTGAAGGCGGTCATGTTAGCGGCACGGCGTGTCGAGATGAAACGCAGAACGGCAAATCGCCTGCGACCACGTGTTATCTACCCCAAGCACATGGTGAGCTACTATTGGGACTCCGCCAACAACAGGTACGTGAACAACTATCCGAACGACAACGGCGATGCGCTCGTCGTGGGCGACGACAATGAGAGCAAATTCTTCAAGTTAGCGAAGAGCGAGACGGACAAGCCGGTGATGATCCCGATATTGAATGCCCACGCCCTCTGGATCAAGGGAGGCAACACAGCCTCCAAGAACATCGCATGGCAGGAATCAACGGTTTTTCCGGTCACGCTCGACGTCGGAAAGGGGACCCTCGATCCGCCCTTGGCCGGCGGCACGCTCCTCAAGCAGGGGCGATGGGAGGCGGAGGACTGGACACCACCTGCGGTGCCGCCAGGATCGCCCCCCGGGACTCCCCCCACGCCCGGATCCTGGGGCAACCGTCGCAACGGAAATCTGGCAGCGCGCGACCTGGATCTGGATCCAGGTCGCAGTGATCCCGAGACGGTCAGGATCAAGGTTCCGGCGGGCGTTACGGTCGCCGCCACCAAGACCCGGATACGTATCCGGGGGCTCGTCGTGCGTCACTGCCAATCGTTTCTCGGCACTTCTTACGCCGACGGAATCGTGAACGCCTACACGCCGAACGATGAGCAGGACTTCATCAACACAATCAATCACGAGCTCGGACACTCGTTCAAGCAGGTCGCGAAGGTGCGGCCGGCGGGCATCCCTGCTCACAAGCTGCAATATGACAAGGACGGCTCGCACTGCAACTTCGCGGGCAAGAAATGCCTGATGTATGAGAGTGGACCGCAGCCGGGATCGCTAAACCGCTACTGCTCTGTGTGCCATCCCTATGTGCTCGTACAGGACATGTCTTCGGTGTGATTCTGATGCGTACCATTCTGATTTCTCTACTGCTTTCATCGGCCATTTGGTTCGGTGCAGCACATGTAGATTGGTCGAGCGCCAACAGTGAGGGGCAAGAGATGATTACAGTAAATGAACGGATAGCCGAGTTGCTGCGCTTCACCGATGAGGCGTACTTCTCGCTGACCGATGACCAACTGCTCGATCTCCAGGACGCCCTGTCCGAGATCGTCGAGAGCGGGGAAACGGGCGAAGCGGATGCATTGCGACCGCAGGTGGCTCTTGGGGCTCCTCGACGAGTGGACCTGCAGGCGCAGAGTAAGGTTCCCCTCCTCTTGGGCAGGTTTCAGACCGGTCTGCGCGCCTGGCAGGTTAACCCTGACCCAAACACCTATTTCTTCGTGAGGAACAATACGACAGGAGAGCTCATCTTCTCCCTTCCCCTCATCGACATGCGTCGTGGGCGCCAACCACGACCCTCGGGAGTGGGAGAGCCGCCAGACGAGCTGAATGCCACTTCCACGAGTTCGGGGGTCAATGCGGTAGATCTACTTGAGAAAATGGCCGGCCGGTTGAGCCCTGGGCTAAACTCCGTAACCGCAGTGGTTTACGATGTCTGCTCAAACACAGTCGATATCCAACTCGACGGAGTAACCCAGACAGAACCATCCTTGTCGCTGGAGAGTGACTTCGTTCGTCATGAGCTGGATCGCAGCCCAATCCTCGACACTGAGATCACGGTGCCGGCGACTGGTTCTGAGAGCCGTGGTATCGAGATTCGCATAGCCGCCCAGATGGCGTCCAGGCAGGGTCTCGTCCGGGCCGAGGGGGATCGACTGCTCCTCTCCTGGCATCTGATATTCGTCCGTCTCGACGCGCCACCGGTCATCGTCTCCGCATTTGTACCGGTTCAAGAGGTCAGGAACCCAGAGGGCGAAACTGTATACAATGCACGGTTCGTGGTCCAGCTCGGAGTCCAGGGGCACCCGGTTCCGCCGGGGAACTACCAGGTATACAGCGATCTTGGCACGGGGTTCCGTGGGCCTTTCCCACTCACTGTCAGGGAGTAGGTGGTTCTGGAAGATTGAAGCCTCTATCTATCAGAATGTGGCGTTATGCTTTCTTGCGGCGACGGGCGAAGCCCACGCCGGTTAGGCCAAGTGCTGTCAATGCGAGGGTCGAAGGTTCGGGGATATTAAATGTGATGTTATCAACGCGAAAGAAGTCGTTGCTTCGCGAACTTAATTCAATCCAAGTGAGATTGGTATGGCCGGAAAATGCTACCGTAACCGGCTCTGTAAGAAAATCGCCGAAAAGCTCAGACGTACCATCAGAAAATGTAATACGCCCGCCAAAGCTCGAAGACACGAGACTCTGGAAATCAAACAATGCACCGAACATGTCTATTTTAACGCTACTCTGCACGGTTCCGTTGTTAGTTCTCTCTAATGCCAGGTACTGACCATCTCCAATAAAGGAATCTGAAGGGTTCACGTCATAATCGCCTACAAGAACTGATACAAGTGAGTCTTCGACCTCGTGATAGATTTTGGGACATCCCAGTCCCCAAAATCGACTCGGCCTTCGACAACCTGTTTGTGCCCCGGCCGTCCCGGTCACTGGCACTACGCGACAACCTCGCAAGCTCGTTGCCGCTCCGTTGCCAGCTCCCGATGACTGGACGCCGCGCTCGGATGCCTACTTTGCTTCCCCTCTGGCGCAAGGCACGCCGGGTAAGCAGTGCGGCCTCGCGGCTACCGGGGACTACCAGCCTTCGCTTCGCTCTCCATGGCTGGCAGCGGTCGAAATCCGTCTTCGATGTAGTTAGCTGTCTGATCTGTTCCAATAGTTGCCGATTCAAAGTCGATAACTACAGCCTGTGCGGCATGCATGAATGTCATTGAAACTGTCACAAGTAACATTACCGACAATCCGTAGGATGTCTTTTTCATTACTTTTCTCCGAAAGTGCGAAATTTACGGCGAAATATTTATGCCACGCAAGAGAGAAGATTGCAGGGGGCAGGCCACTGTCACAACTTCTCATTGCACAAGGCTGAAGCCCTACTCCTCCCTTCAAACAAATCAGTGTTCCTAATCTCTGTATAGACTATATCTGGGAATATGGTTCGATAGATTTTCGTCCATTTATTGATCTGAGTCAGGGTATAAGAATTCCACTCTCACCTGCAGGGGTCGCCTGACTGACACGATCAGTCCCTCCACCGGTCTGCCTGCTTCCTTACGCAGAACCTGGTTCTCGATGGATAACAGATCGAATCCGCAGGTTGACAGCAGATCACGCAGATAATTTTCCGCATGGCTGTATCTGCCGTGGGGACGCAGGATGAAGGTGTTACCCGGTTGCGGGTCGACGATCTTCTCGATGGAGAACAACAACAGCCCACCCGGTTTCAATGCCTCGAAGGATGCCTGGGTGACTTCCTCAAGCGCGCCAAAATAGCACAGCGTATCGGCGGAGACGATCAGGTTAAAAACACCCTTTCTTGTCTGGATGTAGCCGGTCAGCTCTTCCTCAATCAGTTCGTCGTAGACCCCGCAACCCTTTGCCTTTTCCAACATGGCCCGGGAGAGATCGACCCCGACCAGGTGCCTTGCGTATGGGCGTAGCAGTGGGCCGCACCAGCCAGTACCGCAACCGGCATCGAGTACCATGAGTTCCCCATTTTGCTGTGGAATGAGGGCTGCTACTGCCTCTGCCAAGAGTTCCGGCGCCCGGTATTCGAGCTTTTTCAGGATCTTGTCGAAGCTGCCGGCAAATTTGTCGAAGGTCTCCTCGACGAAGGCATCGGAGGCCCGCTCGGGTATATTCTCTCCTGTGCTGGCAGCCAGCAGATGCCGGGCAACGGGATTGTCCGGGTCGAACAATAACCACTCCCTAAACACATCCACCGCCTCCTGTAGTCGGCCCTTTCGGTAGAGCGAATAGCCCAGCCAGCGGTAGGAGGCGGAATTGGAGGCGTGGAATGAAATTGATTTGCGGTAGGCGTCTATCGCCTCCTCGTAGCGTTCCAGTTCAACCAGAATGCTGCCGATGTTATGCCATACATCCGCATGTTCGGGAGAGACATCGATGGCCTGTCGATAGCACGACATCGCCTCCTGGTAGTGTGCCTGTTCCCTGAGGACCGTTCCCAGGTTGTTGAGTGCATCGGCGTTTTTTGGATCGAGTGCAAGGCAGGCCCGATAAGCCACCTTCGCCTCATCCAATCGACCCAGTTCCTTCAGCACGTTGCCCAGGTTGTTGTGGGCCTCCCTGTAGGCCGGGTTTGATTTGATGGCGTCACGAATCAGTTTGACCGCTTCCTCTCCACGCCCGGTTTGGTGCTGCAGAACACCCAGATAATGGAGCGCATCCGGCTGGGCGGGAGCCGCCTCAAGTATTCGCCGGTAGAGGGTCCTTGCGTCGTCGACTTGCCCTTCGCGGTGAAGCTTCACTGCCAACTTGACAGCGTCGTCGAGAGATATTTTTTTATCCGTCTTATCTGTTGATTCCATAACTGTGTTAGTTCTTGTTGGCAATCACCAGCAACCCCGCCACCGGTTTGCCCATCTCCATCCGGAGGGTTTCGTTGGTGATTGTGATCTCCCCAAACCCTGATTCCTGCAGGATGGATTTTATGTAGGACTCTGTATGGCAGTAACGCCCATGGGGACAGAGATGAAAACCTGTGTCTGTGTCCTCTTCAAGCCGTTCCAGCGTAAAGGCGATCAGGCCCCTGGGTTGGAGGGTGTGCCAGGCGGCGGAGATCACCGGTTGCAGGTCGCCGAAGTAGACCAGGGTGTCGGCGGAGACGATAAGGTTAAAGCGCTCCGGTGTGGTTTGAAAGAAGTGAGTCAATTCCGCTTTTATCAGCAGCTCGTAGATCTTCCGTTCTGCAGCCTTCTCCAGCATCTTTCGGGAGAGATCCACACCGATCAGACGTGAGACGATGGGTTTGAGCAGTGGGCCACAGAGTCCTGTGCCGCAGCCGGCATCAAGCGCGGTGCAGTCGTTCTCTGGCGAGATACGCTTGATGACCGCATCGGCGATGACTTTGGGGGCGCAATACTCCAGTCCTTTGAGTCGCTCCTCGAAGGTGGGGGCGAAGCTGTCGAACAGGGACTGCACATAGTGATCGGTTGCCCGCATGGGGATCTCCTCACCGCTACAGGCGGCGAGCATGTGTTTGGGGAAGGGATTGTGCGGTTCCACTTCTCTCCAGTGCCGGAACACTTTCGCTGCTTCCTCAACCTGGCCAGTGGCTTCCAGCATCATGCCCAGGTGGTGGAGGGCATCGCAGCAATCCGGGTCGAGCGCTAGGGCTTTGCGGCAGTGTTTGATCGCCTCGGCGAAGCGGGACTGTTCCCGAAGGATGCTGCAGAGGTTGAGGTAGGTGTCCACGCCGTAGGCCACCGCCTTTTCCAGGGCCGCCTCGGCCGCTTCATAGTCACCTTGGGCCGCGAGGACCAGTCCCAGATTGTGGCGGGCCTCGGCAAAGTCGGGTTTCAGATCTGACGCCTGTTGCAGGAGTTGCCGGGCTGCCTCCAGTTTGCCCCGTTCCTTCAGCAGGACGCCCAGGTTGTTCATAGCCTGGAAATGACCGGGTTGCAGTTCGATAGCGCGGCGCAGGGCCGGTTCCGCCTCATCCCATCGCTCCTGATTCTTGAGTACCGCCCCCAGGTTGCTATGGGCGTCGGCGAACGCCGGATTTAGCGAGATGGCATGTCGATATTCAGTTTCCGCTTCGTCCTGCCTTCCCTGTTCCTGCAGAAAGTTGCCCAGGTTGTTGTGCGCCGCCACGTAGGTGGGATCGAGTTGGATGGCCTGTCTGAGATTCTCTTCCGCCCCTTCAGCGTCTCCCGACTGGAGCTTGATCAATCCGAGAAAGTGGTGTGCCTCGGCGTATTCAGGGGCAAGGTCGAGAATACGCTCATAGATGTGTTGCGCTTCGGTCAGCCGACCCTGCTGATGGCGTTCGAGAGCGATCTGCAGTGCTTCGCCGATGGTGACTTCAGAACCGTCTGCGGCGTCATTTTCTTGTTGGTCGGTTTTCGTGTGCGAAGTCATTGGGAGTGTCCTGGGGCTGGATCCATTGACGAAATATCAAACAGTCTCAACGTGGATGGAGGTGGGTGGCACTTGCTTTAGAATTAACATATTGAAGCGGCTCAAGGGAAGGTCCTCGCGTAAGATTCAACAGGAGTTTCCCCGCCTGAGTAAAAAGTATGGGGGTAAGCTCTTTTGGGCAGTTGGATATGCGGCTTTCAGCTCAGACCCTGGCTGCGAAAGTTATTTTTGCCTCCTATGCAAAACTTCACTACTATCAGTTTACGGAAAGAGTAAATAATAAAATCAAATACTTGCATGGCTTACTGGACTACCTACAAACGGAATCCACTGATGCCCGGTTCGCCGGGAGAGTGGGAAACTGTCGCAGATGAGGATGCGCTGGCCGTGTGGTCCAGGATCCCGCAGCTCCAGCGAACCGCGTTACCGCAGATCGAAAGCCTCGACTACCGTGTGCTCAGGATTCCGCTGCCTTTTTATCCCGGTCACCATCTCTACGAATTTGTCATTCCCGAACTGACGCCTGTGTTGCCCTGTTACGCACTGGTCGGGCCGGATGAGATGCACATGCTTGACTGGACTGATTCCACCGCTGCCAGCCATGGAGAGCGAAGCGAAGGCTGGTAGTCCCCGGTAGCCGCGAGGCCGCACTGCTTACCCGGCGTGCCTTGCGCCAGAGGGGAAGCAAAGTAGGCATCCGAGCGCGGCGTCCAGTCATCGGGAGCTGGCAACGGAGCGGCAACGAGCTTGCGAGGTTGTCGCGTAGTGCCAGTGACCGGGACGGCCGGGGCACAAACAGGTTGTCGAAGGCCGAGTCGATTTTGGGGACTGGGATGTCCCAAAATCTATCACGAGGTCGAAGACTCACTTGGATTTTGAAGCTCGGCCTGCTTGGCAGTTTCCGCATCAACGAAGAGACTGTACTTGATTACGTGCGTTTCTTCTGTGCACATGTGGCCGGATGTGCGCATGTGGCCGGACACTACGGACGCTTCCTGCTGCTGGAATCCTCGGATATTTCAAAGCAGAACGGCTTCACTGACAAACATATTGAACTGCTGAACAAACATTTTATACCTTTGACCACTGCAGAGCTGACCAGGGGAAGGGAGGATGATACCTTTCATTTTCCGGCTATGATCCGCTCCCAACGTAGTATCGCTAAGGCAAAGGTGAGTGTGACACTGACAGGTCAGGTGAATATCGAGCTGGATGAATTTGTAGCCGGCGTGTTTCCCGTGGTCGAGGGCCGGCCAACCAATGCTGATTATCCGGGTAAACCAAGGTTCGACTTCAATGATGGATGGCAGCCGCTGGGCAACATGGATGCAATGCTTCGCAAGCAGTTGGATGGCTTCGACAGCATCATGGCATCTCCTTATGGTGATGCACTGACATATCAGAAATTATCGTTTTTCAAGGACACCGTCCTGTTGCGTGTTCTTGCAGAAAAACCCGGAATCGGCTTTGGCATGTATGCACTTTGGTCTGCACAGGGACTGTTCCCGCTCAACGGCCGCTCGACACCGATTTACGAAGCTATCGAACGCGAACAGTTCGTGCTCGATAATGGTACCGTGATCGACTACATGCAGTTTTTCTGCACCTTTGTACATGCAGAACAGGGGCCATTCCGTGTGGTCAACCGAATGGGTGAACTCAATGTCATTAAGCAACAGGATGGCAAAGAAGTGTCGGTCTCCGTCGATGACAATATGGAGAGTCTGCTCTATCCGGTCGCTTGGTATGTTGATCCAAAAAAACCGCAGTGGCATTTTAGTGCATTCAATCAGTATGGTGGTGACCTGTTTCGCAACACTTTTAAACTGAAACCGAGCGGCGAGTTGGAGATGAGCGACGATGTATCTGTCGTCACGGACATACCGCACGACCCAAAACGTAACAAGATACAGCAGATAAGCGGCACGATCCCTGTTGCGGGAGATGGTGGCATCAAGACTGCCGATATGGCTGCATTGATCAGAAAAACCAGCCAAATGGGCAAGTGGCCCGGTTATCTTAACGAGCGCGAACTGGAAGCATCCATCCTGAATGAATGTGTGCGACTGCAGTTGTTGCATGCATTACGGGCCGGGCAGGGGGCGCCACTGTTCGAAGCCGACCTTGAAGCTGATAATGAGAGCTTGCTGCAAGCCTTCACGGATTTTGTTTGCCGCCTGCACCCTGTCATGGTGCTGGAGTCCTCGATACCCTTTATCGAAATGATCGTCGGCGACTTACTGGAGAAGCGTTCCAGCGGTGTGCGCTTTCGTACGAAAGTGGAAGCCGCGCCAGGCGACGAGCTAAAGTGCGTTATCCCTGACCTGGACGACAACTCCCTGCTGGTGTTATCCATGCATCACTACAGGGCTATCGTGCGTCCCGAGGCTGTGGTGTACCAGCTAGGGGTAACGGATGCAGGGCTGCTAATAGGCTGCGATGCGGCATCCATCATTCCTGCTGCTCTGCAACGGGTCACGGACGTAACCCTGACGCTGGGCGCCATCGAGCCGGGGCAATTCAGGACACTGTTCTGCACACTGTTCGATTGCGTGTGGCCTGCCGATACCGAGGAAAATCCATTATGGCAACACTACGTAACACCCGGTGACTTTTACCAACCGGTACGCGAAATGCTGCAACGGCGCTATAACACGACGGCTACCCATGAAGATGCCGGGCCGTCCTGGTCAGTAGCGGATGCGCTGGCGGCAATCGAGAAGCGGGTAATCGGACGACTGTCCGAGATTGATAGTGATGAGAGCTTCGGACTCGATGAATTACATGGTCTGGGTGAGGCGAAGGCCATCCTCAAGGACTTGCTTGTTGATATTCGCGCCGCAGCAGCCGGCGAGATGGCTTGGTCGGACATGGATCGGGGTATGCTGCTTACCGGCGAACCCGGCACCGGCAAGACGCTACTTGCGCGCGCCCTGGCGCGTGATTGCGGAGTACGGTTTATCCAGTCGAGCGCTGCACGCTGGATCGCCGGTACGGATGACCTCAGTGGACATCTGCGTGCTATGCAGGCGAGCTTCGCGGAAGCGCGTCGCAACGCCCCCTGTATCCTGTTTATCGACGAACTCGATTCCATCGGCAACCGCGAGCTATTCGAGGGCCGCAATCGTGATTACTGCACCCAGGTGGTGGATGCACTGTTGCAGGAACTGCAGGGTGCTATCGATCGAGAAGGTGTCTTTGTCATCGGCGTGACTAACCATGTTCGCAATATCGACCCTGCACTGACTCGTGCCGGGCGTCTCGACCAGATTGTGTACGTACCACGCCCTGACCGCCATGCCCTGAGCGAAATTATCCGTTTATACCTCAAGCCCCATGTTGACGAGAACAACCTTGACACCGATGTCGATGAAAAGGCCCTGGCCGGGATGGCATTAGGGGCCACTGGTGCGGATATCGAATTTTTTGTACGTGACGCTGCCCGCCGCGCACGCAAGGAAGGCACCTCCATTAGCCACCGCCACCTGGCTGCGGCCATTACCCGCGCACCGCGCAGCCCGGGCACTACCCATATCGTTTCCCCGCAGGAACAGGCACGTACTGCGGTACATGAGGCCGGCCATGTTATCGCGATGCTGTTGTGCAAACACTACCCGGTGCGCATCAATATGGTTTCGATCATTCCTCGCAGTAATGGCAGCCTGGGTTTTACCGGGGCCATGCCGGAGGATCGTCATTACCTGACTCGCAGTGCCTGTCTGGAATATCTCGAGGTGTTGCTTGCAGGACGTGCTGCTGAAGAGTTGGTGTATGGCAAAGAGGGAATCTCTGGCGGTGCGGGCGGTTCAAATGAACGCTCGGACCTGTCTATCGCCGTGCGCTGGACTGAACATATGGCCTGCAGGCTTGGTTTTGGTCCCACGGGCCAGTTACGCTGGCAACAGCAGCCCGGGTCGGAACAGTGCATCAAAGAAGTCCAGAACCTGCTCGAACAGGCCTATCTACATATCCTGGAGAAGCTGACTCACCACGAGAAGATGTTGCATACACTGCGCGATGCATTGCTGGACAAGCACGAGTTGTTTGAAGCGGAGTTGAAACAACTGGCTGCAGCGCACGGGTTACAGGCGGATAACAGGCCCGGCGTGCAAGCTTCCCGAAGGGAGGGAATGGCATGACGGCGGCCAGAAATAATCTGGCCAAGGTCGACCACCGTGTCTACAAGACCTGGCTCAAGGTACTGTTCCGTACTGCGCTCACCGATAACACCGAGTGGACGCGCCGCATGCGGATCAAGCCAGGTGAAGACATCATCGAGCACTTTGCAAAATATATCGAACGCGTTGTCCCGGTGATCGCAATCGAATCCTCGTTGCCTTACGCGGAGCACCTGCTGATTGAACTGATAGGGGAACATGTCAAATTCAATCGGCCGGTGTTTTTGCCCTCGCTGTTGTCCGGCCACTGGCAGACCAGCCACGGCAAGCCATTTGATGCGCGTACCCCACTGGTACTTTCGTTTCATGAATCGCAGAGCGTGGAAAACAGTCTGATGCTGGTACACGGTATCGAAACCTCAGATAACCCGGTGCTGATCGGTTGCAACCGGCTCAACCAGTTACCATTGGAGTTCCACCGTCTGGTAGATATTACCCTGTCTCTGCCCACGGCCTCTGCGCAGCACTTTGAACAGATCTTCGAAGATCTGTTCAAAGAAAAACTTCCACCGGACTCGGCGGATGATGGGCGTTGGCACAATTTCGTGCTGCCCACCGATATCCAACCACCACTGCGTCTGGGGCATAGTGCCAGTGATGCAGCTGGTTACATTCACGCACGGGTCACGACACGCCTGTCACGGTTGGATGCGGAGGACGCCCCCTCGCTGGAAGAACTGCACGGCCTGGGCGCAGCGCTCGAAATCGCCCTCGACATGAAACGGGATATACAGCTTGCGCTGGATGATCACATTGACTGGAATGATGTTGATCGTGGCATACTGCTGGCAGGTCCACCCGGTACCGGCAAGACGACACTGGCCATGGCGATTGCAAAGGACTGCGGTATAAAATTTATTGCGGCCAGTGCATCCAAATGGCAGTCAGGCAGTGGCCTCGGTGAGCATTTGGCACTGATCCGCGAGTCATTTGAAGAGGCCAGGCGTTTTGCACCGTCGATCCTGTTCATCGATGAGATTGATTCGATCGGCAACCGTGAGAAACTGGACAGTCACGGCCTGACCTACCAGGCCACGGTCATCAATTATCTGCTGGAGCAACTCGATGGTTTCTCGGGTCGTGGCGATATCATCGTCATTGGTGCAACCAATTATGCAGACAATGTTGACCCGGCACTCAGACGGGCCGGGCGCCTCGATCAGGTAGTGAACGTCGGCTATCCGACGGTGCGGGCACTGGTCGGAATCTATAACTACCACCTGAAAGAACTAAAGACAGCCGGCAAACTTGCCACAGACGTCGATTGCGATGCGCTGGCGCGGGTGTCATTCGGCCTGACAGGTGCTGATATCGAATTTTTCGTACGCGGCGCAGCCCGGCGGGCACGCAAGCGCAAGGATATCATTCGGCAGGATGATCTGATGGCAGAGATCATGCGTCGCCCTCGTAGCGAAGGGCTATCCGAACCGTTTGACAGCGAAACCATCCGGCGCCTGGCCGTACACGAAGCCGGTCATGTCGTTATGCGGCTGCTGGGTAAGAACAAGGGTAAAGAGATCAGTTATGTATCCATCGCACCCCGAAGTGACGGACGCATTAGTTATATTGCCGCATTTGACGATGAGCGCGTATCCATGACAAGTGAAGATTACCTGCATGAGATACGGATCCTGCTTGCGGGACGAGCCGCAGAGGAGGTGATATTCGGCACAAACGATGTATCGGATATGGCAGGCAAATATGATTCGAAAAGTGATCTGTCTCAGGCCGTAAGCATGCTGCATTACATCAACAAGTACTCCGGACTGGGTGAGCTGAAAGACATCGTATTCCGTGTCGGTCTTACACAGGAAGCGGCGCAGGAACACGAGCAGCGCATTGACAGGAAAATCATGGATCTTTACACGGATCTGGTCAATGAAATGGGTCGCTCGAAGCCTCTGATCAAACGGATTGCCGACAGGCTGGCGGATGAACAGGTGCTGGACAGGTCTGAAATCGAAAGGTTGGCGCAGGATAGCGGGGCCTGACGCAGGCTGGATGAGGATTAGGGCCGGCAAACGGCGTGAGGTCAGAAGACGTGATGATGGAAATCAAAGCAAACGCGGTGTCGGACTTCCTGTCACAACATGAGGTGGCGGAGCCGATCATGATCAAACGGCAAGGTGTACCGCACGCTGTGATGATCCCCTATGAAATCTTCCAGGCGATGCATCGAGACAGCCGCCGTGCGTTGCGTGTCGAAGAACTGACCGACGAAGATTTGGAGGCCATATTCAAAAGCCGGCCGCCAACCGAACACAATCAATATAATGATGAGTCAGAAGACTGAGTTGTCCTTCCCGATAACAGACACTTACCCGGTTATCTGGCTGAATTCTGTTATCGTTTCAATCGCCGATTCAAGCTTGAAGACATGATTCCGCGCCTCGGCTACGCTGCAGTGCGCACACCACCCATGCCACAACGCCTCCTCAGCATGGCTGAGGCTCGGAAGGTAACACTATGCAGTTAGGTAGCGTCCTTCTTAAGGATGATAGCTGCATGTGATCAAACTTGATCCTCAAAGTCCCCCTAAAACACGCCTGAGGTAGACAGTCAAGCACACTCACTACGGTCGTCGGGTGCGTTGCGGCGCACTACTTATTTTTCGTTGTTAGTGCGCCGAGAAAAGCGTGGCGCATCTGGTTGGGTCGACGACAGCCCTTAAATGATGAATCCTCTGTGATCTTTGCGCTGCCTTGCATTCTCTGCACTCCCGATAAATAGATTACGACTATAATTTACGTATAACCCTATTCTCTACCAAGGCGTGGTGGGAAATGCTTACCGTAAAGAGATCTGCCCGTTTGTGGATGATGGGTATCCTGCTAATCATCTGCACGGGCGTTGTCGATTCCAGGGAGATTGATTATCCAACCCTGCGACAGGCTATGGTGGAGGTTATTGAGGCATCTGTTTTAAGAACTGCTGAGTATATAGATAAGGAGGCGCTGGACCCGCGTGTGATGGAAGCAATGGGCACTGTCCAGCGTCATGAGTTTGTGCCGGAAGCGGTAAAATCGTTGGCCTATGAAGACCGTCCATTACCGATCGGGCAGGGACAGACTATCTCTCAGCCCTATATCGTAGCCTTGATGACCGACCTCATGCATCCGGGTCCGGAACAAAAGGTCCTTGAGGTGGGTACGGGTTCCGGTTATCAGGCTGCAGTACTCGCCGAATTGATTGACAAGGTCTACACCATAGAGATCATCGAGGAGCTTGGCGAGCAGGCGGCAGAACGCTTTCACCGGCTGGGTTATGACAATATAACGTCACGGGTGGGAGACGGATACTATGGATGGCAGGAGCATGCTCCTTTCGACGCCATTCTGGTTACCGCCGCTTCCAGTCATATTCCACCTCCGCTGATCAAGCAGCTGAAACCCGGCGGGCGTATGGTGATCCCGGTGGGCGGCCATTTTATGGTTCAGCAGCTGGTGCTGATTGAGAAGACGGAACAGGGGAAAATCATCACTCACCAGATCCTGCCGGTGCGTTTCGTGCCGCTGACGGGTGATCACTGACTTTTCAGGGTTCTGTGCTGCACCCCAGACCACCCTATTTTTCAATCCTCATTATCTCAGCTGCAGCGCTGGCCTATGAAGTGCTGCTGATGCGGCTCTTTTCGATTATTCAGTGGCATCATTTTGCTTACATGGTGATCAGCCTGGCGCTGCTGGGCTATGGCGTTAGTGGCACTTTTCTTTTTCTCACGCGGCAATGGTTGATACCCCGGTTCGCGGAGGCTTTCGTTGCCAATACCACGCTTTTCGGGCTCAGCAGTATTGGCTGCTATATGCTGGCCCAACAGATCCCATTTAACATCCTGGAGATAGTCTGGGATCCTGATCAGTGGCTATTCCTGTTGCTGAACTATCTGTTACTGATTGTTCCATTTTTCTTTGCCGCCAATGCGATTTGCCTCAGTTTTATCAAGTTCAATCAGCAGATTCCAAAGATTTATGCGTTCGACCTCACAGGTGCCGGACTGGGTGCGCTGGGTGTGATCATCGCGCTCTATCTGCTGAAACCATCCGGTGTTCTGCAACTGATAGCTGTTACTGGTCTGCTGGCATCAGTCGTTGCTGCGTTTGAGAGCCGTATAGCGCAGCGCAAGCGGGTGGCTGTCATTCTGCTGGCGCTCATGTTGCTGCCGGAGCAGTGGCTAGTGCCGAATATGTCGGAATACAAAGCCCTCAATCAGACACTGCGTATCAGCGGCACCATGGTGAAGGAGGAGCACAGCAGTCCTCTTGGTCTGGTGACACTGTTGGAGAGCCGGGAAATCCCGCTACGCCTGGCCCCCGGCATGAGTCTGAACAGCAGCGTTGAACCCCCTCCCCAGTTCGGCCTGTTTGTCGATGGTGATGGCCCCGGTGCCATCACCCGCTATGACGGTAACAGGGAGTCACTGGTTTATCTCGATTACCTGGTATCGGCCCTGCCTTATCATCTCAGAGAGATAGGAAAGGTTCTGATCATGGGTATGGGGGGTGGCAGTGACATATTGCAGGCTGAATTCTTTGGCGCTGATCAAATCGATGCCGTGGAGGTGAATCCGCAAATTGCCAGCCTGTTCCAACACGCCTATGGCAGCTTCTCCGGATGGTCTTTGTTGCAGGAGAAAATCCGGATCCATATCTCAGATGCACGGGGATTCGTTGCCGGCAGCCGGGAGCAGTACGACCTCATTCAACTCTCGCTGCTGGATTCAGATGCCGCTTCATCAGCTGGGCTCTATGCGCTCAATGAAAGCTATCTCTATACCCGTGAGGGGATAATGGCGTATCTGGATCACTTGCGGGAGGGTGGTCTGCTTTCGATAACCCGCTGGGCCAAACTGCCACCCAAGGGTGGGCTGAAACTCTTTGCCACGGCTGTCGAAGCACTGCGCCTGTCCGGTGTTTCAAACCCAGGTGATCAGCTGGTCATGATCAGGGGATGGAATACCACGGCGCTGGTGGTCAAAAACGGCCCATTTACTGAACAGGAGATACGCCAGTTGATCTCATTTTGTGATGCCCGGTCATTTGATCTGGTTTTCTATCCAGGCATCACTACGGAGCAGATCAACACTTATAATATTCTACAGGAACCGTACTACTATCAAGGTGTCACGGCACTGCTTGGAGATGAACCGGCACGTTTTATTTCCGACTATAAGTTCGATATCCGTCCAGCCACCGATGACCGGCCCTATTTTTTTCATTTCTTCAAATGGTCGACTCTTCCCGAGATCCTGCGGCTGTACAGACAAGGTGGGGTAACCTTACTGGATCTTGGTTATCCGGTGCTGATTCTTACCCTGTTGCAGGCGCTGTTCGCCAGTCTCGTTTTGATACTGTTGCCGCTCTGGTTTTTGAAGAGAGAGAAGAGAAAAATAGAGAAGAACTATCCATGGAAGGTAGTGACCTATTTTACGGCTATCGGCCTCGCCTTCCTGTTTATAGAGATCGCCTTTATTCAGAAATTCACGCTCTTTCTCGCCCACCCTATTTACGCTGTTGCCGTTGTTCTTTGTGGTTTTCTGGTCTTTTCAGGCATTGGCAGTCATTATGCAGGGCACCTGCTCGAGCAGGGGCGAAACAGGCCGCTTCCGCCAGTTATCCTGACTCTCGGGGTAATCGCTCTGGGCTACCTGTGGCTGCTGCCACCCCTGTTCACCTGGTTGGCAGCCCTGCCGGATGTGGCAAAGGTGGTGATCACCCTGATACTGATAGCACCCCTGGCATTCTGCATGGGGATGCCATTCCCGCTGGGATTGGCTCATGTTGCCGGATATGCCCCTCATCTGCTGCCCTGGGCATGGGGTGTCAATGGCTGCGCTTCTCTAATAAGTGCCATTCTGGCAACCTTGCTGGCGATCCATCTGGGCTTTACCTGGGTGATTCTGCTTGCTGTATTGCTCTATAGCCTGGCGGCATTGCTGGAGTTGCATATCGTTCCTTGGGGACAGACCATTATCGGGCGCAAAGTCAACTAAGTGTCTGTTCTAAGCGAGAAGTAAGAATTCACCAGAGCCGCCCGTAAACGGTCCATCCCTGTACCACTCCTCGTGGCGATGGTGGTCTTGATAGCAATGGGACGGTGGGCCAATAGCTCTGAATTTTAGGAAAAAGGGCGTTTCTTCTTCCCACTCCCCTAAATCCCATTAAATATTCTCATCAATCCCTTTATTTTTAATTGGTTAGCAGTCATTATTAAGAAATCATCTAATATTTAGCTTATGGCCCTGAAGAAAACATCAAAAAAGGATCTCCAGACAAGGCTTGACCAGCTCAAGGAGAAGGTCGAGACGATAACCATGCGTCTCGACCGGCAGTCCTATGCCCACAGTAAACTCAAGGGCAAGGTCAAGTACCTTTGGCGCGACGCCAGCGATCTGTTGGGGGTACGGGCCAGCCTGCAGTCTCAATTGCAGGGACTCGCTGATGCGAATGAAGGATTGCCGTACAAGTGTCAGCTATTGCAAGAGGCGGATGATCGGCTCGAACAACAGCAAACCGACCTTGCCCAAACCCTCTCATCGATTCAACAACAACTGGATGCGCTGCAGCGGGATAATGACCTGGGGGGTGAATTGGCATCCCAGGGGCAACGCCAGCAGGAGCTAGTACAGGTCACCGAAGGCCTGGCCGCCAAACTACAGGATCTGGAGGTGAGCACCTCACTGGTGGAGCGTGCCGGTGATGAGCTGGAGACGCGCGTCAACACCCTGGAGAGCAGTGCCTCAGA
The DNA here is from genome assembly GCA_003660235.1 of bacterium endosymbiont of Escarpia laminata. Lineage (GTDB taxonomy): Bacteria > Pseudomonadota > Gammaproteobacteria > Chromatiales > Chromatiaceae > QGON01. The sequence goes on from QGON01000069.1 coordinate 40,324, forward strand.
GATCCTCAATCGACAGTCGGAACTGGACGAACTCGCCCGCGGGCTGAATGATCATGCGGAGGTTTTGCCCGCTCTACAGGAGCACCTGGATAAACTGGCTTCTGACCTCAATACTCTGTGGGACAATGCAGATGGCATGGGTGTCAGCCTGAAACAACAGACCCACATCACCACACTGCTGGGTCAGTCTCGCGATGATTTGGCCGACCGGACCGGGGCATTGGAAAACGAGCTCCGCACGTTAGCAGAACAGCAGTCACAGCATCTCAGCCCGCTATCAGACAAGATGGTCAGGCTTCAGAAGGAACTGGATCACCTCTCCAGCCAAACCAAAGACTTGCTGGCCAGCGATAATGACACCCGGCTGCACGACTTGGAAGAGACCACTTCACGGGTGGAACGTGCCGGGGATGAGATCCAGGCACGCACCGAAACACTGGAAAGCAGTGCCGCCGAGTTATCCAGCCAGCTGCAGGCTATGGAACGGCAGTTATCAGAACTGGTGGGAGGAGCCGGCAGCCCTAAATCGGACGAGGTGGAACTGGTCGATCTGTGCCGCACCCTTGAGCAGCAACTCAACGGATTAAAGTCTAAACAGTCGGCCAACCATTCCCTCCTCGAAGAGTTTCTCAGCCGCACCTGTGGCTTGGAGAAGGCTGCGGTTACCCAGACGGAACATACCGATACCTTCTCCAACCGGCTCGCCACACTGACCGAAGAGTTGCACGGGCTGCTGGCTTTGGAAACAGATCGCCGGCTCGACGATCTGGAACTGCGGAACAACACCCTTGAGCAGACCCTGCAAGGAGAACGGGGACGCATCAGCGAGCTGGAGCAAGTCGGTGTGTCGCTCAACGAACAGCTTAACTCGGCCGTCACCGATACCGGGGCCTTAGAAGAACGGATCAACACACTGGGCACTGGCAGCGAACGGCTCAACAACGAGATTGATCGTCTGGATGGTGAGTTTCAGGAGCTCAACAGAAGCATGCAAGAACAACTGCATGCCCACGACGCCCGGCTGCTGGAACAGCAGCAGCAGCTTGACGACGTCGTTGTCCTCTACAGCGAACCGACTGACAACATAAATAGCCGGCTGGATGGTCTGGACAACGCGCATCTGGCACTGCAGGAGAAGAGTGAAACCCTGCAGGTGCAACAGGCGCAGCAGAATGATGAGACCCAAGGCCTGAAGCAGCGATCGCTGTTGCTGTTGATGATGTTGCTGCTGATCACCGCTATTGTCGGCTTTCTGCTGTTCAGGGATTCCACGACCCCCGAGGAGCCGCAGCAGGTCGACAAGGCGGAATCGGCCGTCACCAGGGAACTTGCCACCGATTCTACAAAGCTCGAAAACGAGGTGGCCGAGTTGCGACAGGGGCTGTCCCAACTGGGGGATTCAGTAGTGCAGGTCACCCACTCGGTGGATGAGATCAAGGCCAGCGTGGACCCCGAGCTGCCCGGCAAGGTTAATCGACTGACGGATAACCTTGAGACCCTGAGCCAGGAAAACCTGCAGAAACAGCAGGAGAGCGCCAGGCTGAAAACATCTCAGCAGCAGGTGCAGGCAGAGCTGGATAAAATAGCCGGCAAAGTAAAGGCCCTGGAACGGACCACCCCAAACCTGATGGTCATGGCCGCTGCCCAGACTCCGGAGGGCCGGCAGTGGATAAAGGCTCAGCAACTGGGCCATTTTACCCTGCAGGTGGTTGGGGTTCACAAGCGGGAATCCCTGGCGCGATTCATCAGGCAGCAAGGTATCGAGGCCGACAGCGCTATCTACCACACCGAACACCAGGGACAAAAATGGTACGTCTTGTTCTATGGAACCCATGAAACCCTGGAACAGGCGAAGGCAGCCACCAGGCAGTTACCCGCAGACCTCGCTGCTTACAAGCCCTGGATTCGCCAGATCCCTGAGACCGGTGGACTCTTTCCGCTTTGATTGACTTTGGGACAGCTTGATGGCGAATTTTCGCGGTAGGGTTAAAGGCGCGAATCAAGTCGTGAAATTGGTACTCACCCACGGCTTTGGCTTCACTCCGACGGTTCCGGCCCCGCTTGCACTACCATTCCAAACTTTCGCGCTTGGGACATGAGACTTTCCACGGTAATGGTGCTTGCTGGGATGATGGGAAGGCCGGAGGCGTGCAGCATCCGGGCGGTCCAGACGTTGCAGGTGTTGAATAAATGGTAAACCTCTTTGGATAGATAGAAGCGGCTGTTTCCGTAGAGGCCGGGACCCAGTGACATGGTATTACCTGCCTCGTCCCTGGCGAAACTTTCCCCAATAGTGCGTGAGAGATGCTCAAAACCGGCAGAGGATAGCTCGATCTTAATGATCTCGCTAAAGGGGAAATAGGCAGGCACAGTGCCATTGAAACCAACAATATGCAGGACGCTGGCGGTAGGCAACAGACCCGCCTTGAGGATGATTCCCATGTGGGAATCCGGTGTCTGGTAGTAATCCTTATCTCCCCAGCCCACCTCTAGATATTGTGCATCGGGAAAATCCTCCGGTACTGGCCAGATGCTGTCGGGGAGGTCGGTGCGTCGCAACACAATTCCGGCGTGCCAGCCGTGGCTCACCAGAAAAATCGTATGGCTCGGCTCGCTTTCACTCGGCGCGGGTGCATCCCTGACCGGCGCTGCACAGGCGCAGCAGCTGGCAGCGAGGAACAGGATCCAGATTCGAATCCTGCTCATTCCTGCGGTGTTGTTACAGTTGCGACTTTGCTCATTGCAGGCGCTTATCCAATATCCCAATTCATGTTGGCCACCCAGGCATGGGGCGGTTGATTTAGCGGGACTTTCGCTTCGCTCTCCCTAGCGCGCAGCGCACGAAGGTAAAAGATTGATTAGCAATAAATTTTCTTCGTGTACTTTGTGCGCTTCGTGGTTAGATATGGGTTTCCGGATAGACACTACTTAACGGCGCGAACGTACCGACAGGGATTTATCCTTCTTTTCCGACGGTTCATCCACCTGCCAACTGATACGCATGTTGATCCGGTGCCGGCCTTGCCGCTTGGTTGCGGTTAGTTTGAACTGCAAAAGACCTTCCGGTTCCATCACGATCTCGCCATCTGCATCGCTGAAGCTGAGATGTCCCTCTTTGAGGCCCTGGCTAATGGACTTGAGCAGGTCACGGATGGCTTTTGTGTCCTGCAGTGATTCGTGCCTGAAGCTTTTTCCATCGGTTCTCATGCGGTTCGATTTCCTCGTATAGGCTTGTGATGCTTACCCGCAGCTTTGCGTGCCTTGCGTCTTTTTTTCACCAAGGCCTGCGGCTCGAAGACTTTGATGTTGGGGTAGTCGTTGCTGATGCCCAGTACCTGGCCCTCGGGACGGAAGATGGTTACTGAGGCACCGTGTCCCGTCAGGCCCTCCTTGCTGCGCGTGTTGCGATCCAGGGATGTGTCGCATTCAAAGTTGATCATACCTTTGCGCAGCATGATTCGTTGGCCGTGCAGCAGGTTGCGGTGACCGTGTACGAGGGCGTGGATACCCTTGCGGTGCATCAGATCCACGCCGTAGGGTGTGAATGGCATATCCACTGGCCGGTATTTGGTACGCAGGGTGTTTGCCAGCGAGCCGTAGTAGAAGGCAAAGGGATCGTTCCAGGCATCGTGGCGGAACTGACGGTTTAGGTAACATATGTCGTGATCGGTGATCAGGCGGCAGATATGATCATTCAACCCAGCATGGATGAAGAGAAAAGCGCCCTCCCGGTGGGCCAGGCGCAGCTTGCGGTAGAACCAGGCAAATTCACCCTTGGGATGCAGAAAAATCTCCTGGAACTTGAGTGCCGCTGCATAGACGGTGCGCAGTGACAAGCCGATGTCCTCACACCCCTGAGTGAACTGCTGCACCTTCTCTTTCAAACGGTGCATTTCTTTGTTGATGCCGGCCTCCGGCATCATCCATTCGGCCCGCATGGGGAATTCATCAAACCATTTTTTCGAGGGAAACAGTCGTTGCCTGCATTCACGTGTTTTGGGTATTCCACGTAACCTGTACGAGTCCTTGAGGTACTCTTCGGCGATCTCCTTAAGCAGTGGTATGGCCTTAGGGCCCATGCGCACAAAAAAATGTTCGATACGTGGGTCGTGGTTTCCATCCACTGCGCGCATACCGATCATTGTACGGATATCGTGGTTGCCGGCCAGTACTGAGATCTTGGCTCCCCGTTTCTTCAGCCTATGGATGCTGCGTAGCAGGCGCAATACGCTGGGGCCCTTATCAAAACAGTCACCACCGATCAGGATGCGGCCCTTGCGAGCGGCTTTGGTGAGTTTGTAGTCCTTGTCTCGTGTGCCGGTTTTCCTGATCAGCCCGGATGCCACCAGTGATGCGTGGAATGCCTCGGTATCGGCATGCAGATCACAGATAAAATATAGTGGCCGTTTAGGCCATTTCCATGGCGCCTGCTCAATCAGTTGGCCCAGCACCTCGATACGTGCGGCTTGCTTGGCGGTTTCCTTCGCAAAGGAGTGGTGTTTGCCGAGCAGCCAGGATTCACCCTGGGCGGGTAATTTTGGTTGCAGCCAGCGTTGGCCCTGGTAATCGGGTATGTGTTTGATAGCTGCGCGCTGTTTCATGTCCGGGGTTTGTTGTTATTATCAGTCGGTATAGGCATCGCCGCCGCGTACCTTCCACTCACCGGCTATCTGCCGCCAGCTTCCATCCGGCAGGTTCTCCAGAAACACCGGCCGACCATGATACATGCTCAGTGCGGCAATCTGATCGAAGGCCAGCACACCCAGATGATGGGCGGCGTGGCGAAACGCCGCACCGTGGCCGACGAATAGTTTGAGCCGGTCGACTGTATCGTTTGCAGACAGTTCTGCCATGCGTTCACGCAGGTGACTCGCCACCCGTGCACCCGCCTGCATGAGAGATTCGGCTCCCTGCAGTGGCAGGCAGTAGTGGCTATTGGATTTCCAGTCCGGCGGTGCCTCCGGGTAACGTGGATCCTGCTGCAGGATTTTTTCGATCTCGGCCACGCTGAGGTTGGCCAGGCAACCCATGCCTCGTTCGGCCAAGGCGTCGAAGGAATCCACGGTTGCTTCTGGGGTGACCAGCGTCTCAGCGATAATCTGTGCAGTCTGCCAGCCGCGCAGCATCCGGGAACTGTCGATGACAGGTGCAAGCTGCCAGTTGTGTTGCAGCAGCCTATCCTGCACTTCCTTGGCTGCCTGCTGGGCGTGTTCCTTGCCAGCCGCGTTCAGTGGGTAGGGTTGGTGGGCGCTGGGGGCTCCCGACCGCTGGTGATAATCACCGTGTCGGATGAGTGCGGCGATTCGCCTCATGTCTCGGACAAGGCTCCTAGCTGCCTGGCCAGTGCTTTCACCAGTGGCGCCAGCTCTGCTTGCTTGAGACGCTTGGCCGCCTGTTTCGGTGTTACCCACTGGCGGCCCCGATGGCTCTCTTCCCACTCATGCTCCGGGATCTCACGGGTTACGCGCATGGGGTAGACCTTCACGGTGCAGGTCGCACCCCATTTCTGATAACGGTAGCTGCCCAGGACTGTGTCGCCGACTTCACCTTCCACACCCGCTTCCTCCCAAGCCTCTTGGGCGGCGGATTCACGCGGTGAGAGGCCAGGCTCTTTGATGCCCTTGGGCACTACAAAGTGTTTTTTCTTGCTGGACAGGATGACCAGTATTTGCGGCTCACCCCTATATATACGGTAGGGAATCACTGAGGACTGGCTATAGTAGTAGGCAGGTCGGTCGCGCAATTCATTGCCGTGGGGTGCGGGGTAGGGGAACTTCTCCTGCAGGCTGCCGGGTCGGATGATGGAGACGACTTCGGCGCAGCCTGCTTGTAGCTGGCGCCAGTCATCCGGCATGGTCAGACGGGCCAGAGTGGCGGTGGGCAGCAGTTTGCCGTCTGCCGGGTTATCGATAGGCTTGTTGCTGAGGTGCAGCAGCAGCATTTCCAACCCGGGGTTATGACCTACCAGCATGACCCGCCGGGCTTGGCTCGGACATTCATGCAGTACGCTCAGCAGGGCGCTGAGGCCTGCCTCGTAGATCCGTTGATCCTTGTGGATAGTCTTGGGATCCATGCCCATGGCCTTGCAGGTCTTTTGAGTGGTGACCAGAGCCCGTTCCGCTGGTGAACTGATGATGTGGTCCGGCAACAGATCCTGCTGCCAGAGCCATACGCCCATGCGCTGGGCACTGCGCTTGCCCCGGTCCGTAATGGGCCGATGGAAATCGGCCTCGCCCTGGCTCCAGTCGGATTTGCCGTGCCGCAGGATCAGCAGTTCAGTTGTCATGGTCAGTCATGTCACCTATGCGTTTTCAACCCATCAACTGTTGCAGACAGATATCAGTAAGGGCCTCGAAGTCGATGCCGCCTCGCGCTTCGTAAACGGGCACGTCTTTCAGCACCTTCGGATAGGGTGCCTGATCCAGTTCGGTGGTATCGCTGAAGAAGCTGCCGTCGGGATACTGGTAGAAGGGCCCCGGGGATTTCATGATAGTGCCGGTCAGCAGATCCCGGCGCTGCTCCAGGTCCACGCGTTCCACCGTGGTTGCCTCGTTGGAATCGCGCCGCCAGTTGAGTATCAGAAAGGCGGATAAGGGTGCCTCGGGGGTGATGCGGTCGTGTCCGTAGACCTGTTCCACTAGCACGTCATATTTGTCTTCCAGGTGCCAGAGTTTGTCTTGAGGCAGCGCCAGGAAGGACTCACGCTGCTCGCTGGATATCAGGCTGTGCAGGCGTGGATTGTGCACGATAGTGCCGGGGTTGACCCGCGGCAGCTTGGGGATCCCCACTGCACCTGTGCCACCATCCTGATGGCGGATGAACAGGCGGTCGTTGGTCAGGTAGGAGACCTCGTCGTGATCCATCAGGTGCAGCATCAGAGTGGACTTGCCGCCGCCGGAGAAACCGGCGATGCCCAGGCAGCCGCCTTTGTATACCAGCCCTGATGCGTGGCAGATCAGCCAGTCTCTGTGCTGTAACCAGTTCATGTATTGGGCATTGATGAAGTTGATCACCTGGTTGTCGTATTGCAGACAGGGGCCGGCGGCGATGCACGGGCCGCTGCTCTGCAGGAATACCATACCGGTGCGTACCTTCAACACCAGGCGGGCGTCGGGCAGATCCAAATAGGCATCTTTGCGGCCTGTCTTGCCCGGTTCCCGCTTCCAGTCGGTGAAGGCTACGCCCAGGTCCGGGATATCCCGTTCGATGGCGATAACCTCAAGATCCACCTTATCAGATGGCCCGGTTGCCACATGGGCGAAATAGACCGTGAGCTTTGCCAGCAGCTCGGCAGAGTTGGAACGCAGCCGCAACGAGCACTCTCCAAGGGCGAGATAGAGCGCTTCATCGACGAGACTGGCACCATCCTGCAGGGCAGAGGCGGCGGTTTCCATGGTCAGAGTGTTGTTCATTGTGTAGAGATTTCCCGTATGACGTGTTCGCTATAGAGCCCGGCGGCATCGATGCCGATACCTTCCTTGGCGCCGCGGAAGCCGCCAAAAGCGGAAACCTCGAATACGATGGGGCCGACATCGGTTTCCGCCACATCGACGGTGGTGAAGTCCATGTCGAACGGGGCCTGTGCGCGGCGTGCCAGTTCGATGATGTCGTCGGGTGGAAGGTGATTCTCGTAGCGTCCGCCGCTGTGAATGGTGGTATTCCAAGTGTCGCTCTGGGAGACCCGTGCGTAGGTGCCCAGGTATTCACCCGCCAGAAATACCATGCCCAGATCCCTACCCGGCAGGGCCACTTTCTTCTGGATGTACATCATGGGGTTCTCTGCCTGGAAGGCTAGGATCTGGGCCTGGATGTCGCTGTCGGACAGTTCTGCGTCGATCACGCACATGCCACGCGCCTTGGTGGAGTAGAGGGGTTTGAACACCGCGCTGCCGAATTCACGCACCGCAGTCATGGCGGCCGCCACGTTCTCGGTGACTCGGGTCTCGGGCATGGGGATATCCGCGTTGCGCAGGGTTACCGTGCAGCTCAGGCGGTCGACCAGGCGCAGGATGTTCAGGGGCCGGCTGAAGATACGCACCCCGGCGTGTTCCGCCACCCGTAACAGTTCCAGGCGGTCCAGGGTATTGGGGCTGTAGCTGGCGCTGATCTTTTTAATGATCAGACCGTCCAGGGTGCACAGATCCGTATCGCCGTGCAGCAGCCGTTTGCCGGCCAGGTCCAGTTCCACTTCGCCCATGTCGATGATCCGGCGGTAGCCGGTGCGGGATTCTATGGCGTCGGCCAGTGTCTCGGTGGACCACTTGCCGGGGATGCCGATGATGCCAATTTTAAGCAATGAACAGCTCCTTTATAGGAAGTCGGAAATTAGCGGCCTGCTTCGGATCAGTCTCCAATACACGCTCCAACAGGTAGCGGGCACGCAGCATCATGGCTCGGGCCAGGGACTTGTCGAGGATGAAACGGGTAGAGGTGGCGAAAGAACGGGCCAGTCCCAGGGCCAGGCGCAGCTCGAAGGTCTCGTCGCCGGCTTTTATTGCATACTTGCGTGCGAAGCGGTAGAAGCTCTGCACCATTTGCATGATGCGGCGGCGCAAGGGTGCATCCAGTACCTGCAGGCGGTAATTGGAGACCATGAATACAGACACGTCCTGTACATAGTCCATGTAGCGGGAGCGGTGCAGGTCGATGAAGTTGATACGCTTGGCCAGTGGGTCGTAAATGATATTGTCGACGTTGAAATCGCCGTGGATATACACCGAGAACGGTGCCTTGAGCTTGGCCTCATAGGCGTGGGTACGCTTGAGCAGGGATTCGAAGCTGGGTATTTCCAGGCCACACACCTGGCTGTCGCTCTGACGGAACTCGGGGTGGATCTTGTAGACATCCGGCAGCCGCCTGGCCAGTTGCTGCATGTAGTTGGCGCTGATTTTCTTCTTGCTGCGGGTTTCACGCCATACCGATTCCAGGGTGGCGCACAGATGCCCCATTGTTTTGTTAAGCAGTGACTGGGATTCGCGCAGCAGGATATGTTCAAAGGTCATGCCTGCCAGGTGCTCGATCAGCAGCGAGGCGGACTGACCGCGCTTGTGGTAGGAGAGGATCTTGGGCGCCAGCCCGGGGTAGATCTCGTGCCAGCTCTCTACCCCTTCCCGTTCTTCTTTCAGTTTGCGCTTTTTACCATCCTTGAAAATGGCCACATAGCCATCGTCCTGTCCCTTTGGATTGCTGATGCCCGAGATGGCGCTTCCGGCGCTGCCAGCCATGGAGAGCGAAGCGAAGGCTGGTAGTCCCCGGTAGCCGCGAGGCCGCACTGCTTACCCGGCGTGCCTTGCGCCAGAGGGGAAGCAAAGTAGGCATCCGAGCGCGGCGTCCAGTCATCGGGAGCTGGCAACGGAGCGGCAACGAGCTTGCGAGGTTGTCGCGTAGTGCCAGTGACCGGGACGGCCGGGGCACAAACAGGTTGTCGAAGGCCGAGTCGATTTTGGGGACTGGGATGTCCCAAAATCTATCACGAGGTCGAAGACTCACTTGAGCGGGTTTCGGCCACGGGTTCAATGGTCAGGCTGTTGAGATTTTTATCGGCCTCCAGGCGGCCGATGGATTCCATCAGATGGTAGTAGCGGTCGATGTTGATAGGCTGGCCCAGATTGGCGGAGATGATGGCCTCACTGATATTGAGCAGTGCGTCGCCCATCTGCTCGATGCTGTGGGCGACAAACAGGGCGGCAATCAAATCTTCGGCGTGTTGCTTTTTTTTCAGCAGTTTCGTGTAGTGTTTCAGCAGTTTGCGGTAGTCCTGGTCCAGGAGATGCTCGATGTGCCCGAGTTTCAGGGCCAGGCCGGTATCTTTGTCCTGGATGGCGGGTTGCACCATCTGCAGACCGACGCTGACCTGGTCGAGCAGTAGTGTGTAATCGGCTGGCCGCAGGCAGCTTTTCTTCTGTAGATAGGCCATCTGATGGATGCAGTCCCGGCACAATTCGGCGATGCGTTCCAGATCGGTGGCAATGGACTCAGCGGCACGCAGGGTTTGGGTTTGAGTATCGTTGCCTTTGTGGCGTACGATCTGTCCCAAACAGCTGTTGTGGATGCGCATCTTGAGGTTATAGGCATAGCCGCTGCGATCGACAATGCGCTGTGCCTGGGGAGGCGAGGAGGTATCTATGTAGGCATGCAGGTTACCGACCTGGGAGCCGACCTCGGCGATCAGAAAATGCAGGTTGTCCCGGATGTTTTTGGAAAGGCGCATGCAGTGAGCTCTCAGTCCAGCGTTCCCAGGTAGACGGATTTTCCGCTCTTTGGGTAATCCATCAGGCAGCCGGTCAGTGCCTGTGGCAGGAGTTGGATATCTTGCAGTTCACTCAGTTTCTTCCACACAACACCCACTTGGTGCTTGTCGGGCCGGTGGCCGTTTCGTGGTTGGTAGTTTTCGGGTACAGTGCAGTCGAACAGAAATTCCACCCGCTGGCGGATGCTGGGTGGAATGGTGTCGCGTGGTTTGAACCAGTCGGCCACATGCAGCAGGTCACGTATCACAACCTCGGTGTTGATCTCCTCAAGGCATTCCCGGTTAAGGGCTACCAGTAAGGTCTCTCCGGCTTCCTGGGCGCCGCCAGGCAGGGCATAGCGCTCACCGAGTTCATCATCTTCTTTGCGCAGCAGCAACAGATGTCCATCGCGCACGATCAGCGCACGGGCCGCGTTGCGAATGCCGGGGATCAGATTTCCCATGGTGTTTGCTGCGAGTGTTTCCAGTTTGTAATTCTTCTCATATTAGCCTAGTTTCATGAAGAAAGTACCACAACCTGAAGTATGATTTGATATGGCGACTGTAAAAGTTACGCGCTTGGCGAAGATTCCCGATCTGGTGCGCATAAACCGCTATAGCCGAGCACCGGAACTTGGTCCCCGCATACTGTTTTTCAGCGGTGGCTCGGCCCTGACTAAGGTCTGTCAGGCATTGAAGCAATATACCCATAATTCAACCCACCTGGTCACGCCATTTGATTCCGGCGGTAGTTCGGCAACGCTGCGCAAGGCCTTTGATATGCCTTCCATCGGTGATCTGCGAAGTCGTTTGATCGCCTTGGCCGATGACAGCGTGACCGGTAATCCTGAGGTATATAGCCTGTTCGCCCACCGTTTTCCAAAGGAGGCGAAGAATCGCGATCTGCTGCGTCAGTTGGACAATATGATCCAGGGCCGGGATCGGATGGTGGAACCTATCTCCAATCCCATGCGTCGCCTGATCCGCCACCAGCTCGGTTATTTTCGCGAGGCAATGCCCAAGCGTTTTGACTTGCGTGGAGCCAGTATCGGCAATCTGATCCTGGCCGGTGGCTATCTGAATAACCATCAACATCTGGACCCGATTATTTTTCTCTTCTCCAAGTTGGTGGAGGTGCGCGGCACGGTGCGCGCGGTGGTCAACGATCATCTTCATCTGGGCGCGAAACTGGAGGATGGCAGTCAGGTTATCGGTCAGCACCGATTGACCGGTAAGGAAGTGACGCCGCTGGCCTCACCCATAAAAAAGTTGTTTCTGTCCAGTCGGTTGGACAGGGCGGTGCCTGCCGAGGCAATCCTGCGGAAGAAGAATCGCAAGCTGATCCAGCGGTCGGAACTGATCTGCTACCCGCCCGGGAGTTTCTACACCAGCCTATTGGCCAACCTGCTGCCCCGTGGTGTGGGGCGAGCCATTGTCGAAACTGGCTGTCCCAAGGTGTATATTCCCAACCTGGGGCAAGATCCTGAACAGATCGGCATGACCTCTGATCGTATGGTGCAGGCTCTGCTGGCACAGTTGCGCGCCGATGTGCCTGATGCTTCTGGTGATAACCGGTTGCTGAACTACGTGCTGATGGACGACCGCAAAGGGGCGTACCCATCCTCTTTGTCCAATAGTTTGATGAGGGAGTTGGGGGTGCAGGTTGTGCGGACGCCGCTGGTCAGCAAGCGTAGCGCACCCTATTACGATGCAGAACTGCTGGTGGCAGCGCTGTTATCAATGACCTGACGAGTTTACTACCTGGTACTGCCGGGAACGACTTGGCCAGGATTTATTATACTAAATGGCATTTGTTGTCCTTAGATCAACGCGGCGAGAGATGAATTGGGTTAGATTGCTCCGATTGGCAAAGACAACAATGAAAACAAAAAATGGATGAGATAAAAGTATTTTTTGATGCGCTTACTTTTAATATCGAAAACGGGGAGCTGTATGTTCGCATCCTGTTTCAGGTGATGCTATTGCTCGCATCCGCCGTGTTTTCAGGATCAGAAACGGCGTTGTTTTCTCTCAGCCGCATAGATCTGCAAAAGCTCCGGCAATCGCGCCACAGTGATTCTGAGAGTATTCACGCGATGCTGGATGAGCCGCGCCGTTTGATCATCTCTATCCTGTGTGGCAATGAGCTGGTCAACATTGCCTCGGCCGTGAATATGACGGCGATTCTGCTGCTGCTATACAGCGAGCAGGATGTGGGCTGGATGAACATAGTGATTATGGTGCCTCTGTTGTTGCTGATCGGTGAGGTGACCCCCAAGACCATCGCGGTCAGTTATCCCATCAAGTTCACCACCCGTATCACCGCACGGATTCTGCCTCGCTGGATGGTTTTCATAACTCCGTTGCGTGAGGCGGTGCGTGTGGTCGCTGACTGGATCACCACTCTGGTGGTGGGGGATGCCGTTGACAGGGAAAATATCCTGCAGCCCGATGAACTCAGAACCCTTCTGGAGGAGGGCGAGCAGACCGGCATTATCGATGCGACTGAAAGGGTGTTGATCGATAACGTGTTGGAGGCATCGGAAACTGATATTTCGCGCATCATGACACCGGGCCCCCGCATACGATTTCTTGATGCGGACCTTCCTGTTACTGAATTGATCGAGCAGTTCCGTAGCTATCGCCATCCCCGCATACCTGTCTACCAGGGGCACTGGGACAATGTGATCGGTTTTATCCACTCCGAAGATATATTGAAACTCGTCAGAGGCGAGGATGATCTCTCCAGGGTTACCCTGGATATGATCCTGAAGCCGGCACATTATGTGCCACCCACCAAGAAGGTGGATGAGATGTTCGATTATTTCCAGATGCACAATACTCGTGTTGCCATCATTCTGGGTGAATATGGTGAGGTGTTGGGAATTGTCACCATGAAGGATGTGCTGACTTTCATATTCGGAGAAATTTCCGGAACGATGGAGGGGCAGGAGTATTACAAGGAGGATGATGAGAACAGCTATGTCGTACCCGGTGATATGCGCCTGACAGATTTTTATAACCTCACCAATTTTGCTATTGAAGATGCGGTGATGTCCACTATCGGTGGTGTCGCCTTCCGCTTATTTGACAGGCTGCCAGAACCGGGTGAGCAGGTAACTCACGAAGGATTCCGCTTCATCGTTAAACAACGGAGCGGGTTGAGGATCAGCGAACTCCAGGTTCAGAAAATATCCGCATCAAATAAACAGCAGATTGATACGGCTGGTGACGATACTGCAGTCGGTACTGAGGTTGAGGTTGAACCGGATTCAGATAGTGAAGGCAACGATCAAAAGGCATCGCCCGAGACGCTATCTGATGGGAAGGCATCTGATGAAATGGCATCCGATAAGGTGTCTGACGACACACGGCCGTTGGGAGAGAAGTGATGGACTGGGCTGTAGAACTCTTTCTGATTATCACCTTTTTGTTGCTGAAGGGGTTTTTCTCCGGCTCCGAAATTGCCATGGTCAATTCGGATAAAGTCAAGTTGCGGCATCAGGCAAAGATGGGAAATCGTGGTGCTGCGTTGGTACTCAAATTGTTTCGCACGCCAGACGTCATTCTGGGAACCACCCTGGTAGGAACCAATCTGGCTACAGTCACCATATCCACCCTGGGCGCACTGATTTTTATCGATCTGTTTGGCTCGATGGGTGATCTGATATCAATTCTCGTGCTTACCCCTGTGCTGCTGATTCTGGGAGAAGTTGTCCCCAAGAGCATCTTCCAGCAGAAAGCGGATACGATTTCCGGTCGGCTTATCTTTGCCCTGCGTTTTTTCTCTTATCTTTTCTATCCGGTGATCTTCATCTTCAGTCGGATAGCACGTTTCATCACCCGTATTGTGGGGAATGGGAGCATCCCACAGAATATGTTCATCACCCGCGAGGAGCTGCGAGTGCTGCTGGATGTATCGGACTCTGCTGCCAACCCATCGACGATTGATCGCAAGCGTATTCGACGGATCATCCGTTTTGGCGATACCACGGTGGGCGAGGCGATGATTCCTTTGGCTGATGTGGTCGGTTTGAATGAGGCCCGTTCCATGAAGGAGACGACGCGCCTGGTGATGAAATACGGTTTCAACCGCTTGCCTGTCTATCGGGGTAACATTACCAATATCAAGAAAATCCTGACCCTGACTTCATGGGATTTGATGGACCCGGACATCATGGAGAAGTCTGTTGCTGATTATATGCAACCGGTACTGTTTCTTTCGCCAAAGCAGACGATTGATCGGGCGCTTCCCCAGTTGCAGGCCCGTGACGATCATATGGCGGTGGTGGTGGATGAGTTTGGTTCTGCGGTGGGGATTCTCACCATGGAAGATGTTTTTGAAGAGGTCGTGGGCGAGATTGATGTAGGATATGACTTTGATGAGTATCATCCAAAGAAGCGGGCCTATATCGAACATGAGAATGAAAACAGCCACCTGATGAGCGGCAGAATGCCCATATCCGAGGTCAATGATATCCTGTATGCACACTTCCCGGTGGAGGAAGCACATACTATTGGTGGATTGATCATCAGTCGCCTGCGCCACATCCCCTCCCAAGGTGATGTCATCGAAGAGCAGGGTTATCGCCTGAGCGTGTTGGAGGCGGATGAGCGCACAGTCATTAAGGTGCGGGTGGAACGACTGTTGTAGATCGAAGAGTCAAAAGTTTGCACTGTTTGAATCAGCAAAGTATTCGATACGCTAGGGAGAATCTTATGACCGCTGAATCTATCATGAGCTTTCGGCTGGTGAAGTTGAAGCCGACGGATAAGGTGTGTGATGCGTTACGGGTGATGCATGCCAAGCAGATCCGCAATCTGCCTGTGGTGGATGAAAATGATCAGTTCGTGGGGCTGTTCGGGATTCGTCGCCTGACCAGGTTATTGCTGCCCAAAGCGGCACAGATGAATCTTGGATTGCAGGATCTGAGTTTCATGCCGGATGAGATGACCGAGATGTCGGAACGGATAAAGGAGGTGAGCCAGCGCCCGGTCTCTGATTTCCTGGAGAAGAAGAAACGTCTGATGTTCTGCAAACCTTCCACCAGCTTTCCTGAGGTGTTGGAACTACTGGATCAGAGTCCGGACACCAGCCTGCCGGTGATCGTTCTCAAAGGGAAACACAAAAAGCTGGTGGGGATGGTTTCGGCCTGGGATGTGGTGGAGAAGATGCTGGTGAATATGTGTGAAATGGAATCCGCTTCTGCCGTGGGGACTGGTGATCCGGAGCCTGGCGAGAGCGAAGAAGAGAAGGCATCCTGACTATGCATGGCGAGACGACAACCCTTTCTCACGTAATTTTCGGCTGGGACCCATTACTGGTCTCCGCTATCCTGTTTGTCGCCACCTATGCGGTGATCGTCACCGAAAAGATCAACCGCGCTATCGTGGCTGGCCTCGGCGCTGGGCTGATGATAACCCTGGGAGTGCTCAATCAGCAGCAGGCGATCGCCGGGGTGGATTTCAATACCCTGGGCCTGCTCACCGGGATGATGGTGATCGTGGCTATTACCCGGCGTAGCGGGATATTCCAGTATGTTGCGGTCTGGTCGGCCAAGAAGGTGGAGGCGCGGCCCTGGGGCATTTTGCTGATGCTGTCTCTGGTTACGGCGGTTCTGTCGGCATTGCTGGATAATGTGACCACGGTATTGCTGATCGTACCGGTGACCCTGCTCATTACCGAGGAGTTGAAGGTCAATCCCTATCCCTATCTGTTCAGCGAGATCTTTGCTTCCAATATCGGTGGTGCTGCGACCCTGATCGGTGATCCGCCCAATATTATGATCGGTTCTGCGGTGGGGCTATCGTTCAACGATTTTCTGCTCAATATGGCGCCGATCATGCCGCTTATCATGGCGGCGACCTTGCTGGTGATCTATTTCGTTTGGGGTAGAACCCTGCAGACCAGCGATGAGGCCCGGCAGCGGGTGATGCAGTTCAGGGAACGGGATGCGATCACTGATGTGAGGCTGCTCAAGCAGTCGCTGTCGGTGCTGTCCCTGGTGATCATCGGCTTTATTTTCGCCCATCCGCTGCACCTGGAGCCGGCCACCATCGCCATGTTCGGGGCCGGTCTGTTATTGCTGCTGAACAACTTCGGCGAGGATGCCGAAGATCAAACCGAAGACGTGCATCACTCTTTCGCCGAAGTGGAGTGGGTAACCATCTTCTTCTTCGTTGGCCTGTTCATCGTGGTCAGTGGCATCGAACATGCGGGTCTGCTGCAGATGCTGGGCGACTGGGTGATAGGACTGACCGGGGGTGATATGACCGTGACGGCGATCACGATCCTCTGGGTCTCCGCCATTGCCTCGGCGGTGGTGGATAACATCCCCTTTGTCGCCACTATGATCCCGATGATTGAATCCATGGCCCCTACTTTCGGTGGCGCGCAAAACCTGATGCCACTTTGGTGGTCGCTGGCGCTGGGCGCCTGTCTCGGCGGCAATGGTTCCCTGATCGGGGCCAGCGCTAATTTGATCGTGGCTGGCTTCGCCGAGCGCGCGGGCCATCGCATCGGCTTTCTGTCCTTTATGATGAGAGCCTTTCCACTGATGTTGTTGAGCATTGTGATCGCAACAGTTTATATCTATTTGCGCTATCTTTGAGTAAACAGCGGCCCAGAGCCGACAGAGGATCCCCCATGCTGGTTAAAGACTGCATCATCGAGACCGGAGTCATTCGAAGTGGCATGTTGGTTCGCGAGGTATTTTCCGAGTGTGGCAGGACACATGTTCAGGCCCTACCTTGTGTCAACAAGAAAGGGGAGATAACCGGCCGGCTCACGCTGAAAAACATCATGAAATTCTCCTGCCTGCCAGAATACATGGTGGAGCTGGCACCGTTACTGGGAGGTTTTCTTTCCTGCGTGGACAATGCGGAGGAAAAGATCAACCAGGTGCTATGCAGCCAAGTGGATTCCTATGTGCGCAAGGCAGGCGTTTTTACCAACTCTGATGCACCGGCGATCAAGGCTCTGGCGATGATGGAGAGGAACGATACCAGCTACCTTTTCGTAGTGGACGAAGGGGAATACCGCGGGATTATCACCATTCAGGGGATTGCGGCAAGGATGTCGGAGATCGTGGTCTGCGCGGTTGATCGCGGCGGCTGAAAGTGCGCCGGCGAGTGGTGCTGATAGTATACTGAATAATTACAAAATTGTTGATGGAGAAGAAAATTGTCTAACAAATCACGCAAACATTCGATTCTTGTCCCTGTGGACTTTTCCCATCATTCGGAAGTGGCCTTGATCAAGGCCTGTGAAATGGCTCAGTGCATGAAATTGCCGATCATTGTCCTCCACGTGGTTCATGATCCGGGAGACATGCCGGGGTATTACACCACCATCAATAAGAAAAACAGTCTTGTCAGAATTGAAGACCTGGCCCTGGAGATGTTTGAAAACTTCATGAAAGCGGTTAAAAAGCGGCACCCGAAGATAGGCGCACTGCGCAAGGCCAAGACCATGCTCGTGGTGGGACTGCCGGTGACGCGAATCCTTCAGGTTATCGAAAAACTGGATGCCTCAATGGTTGTAATGGGGAGCCAGGGCCGTACCGGCCTGGATCACATGCTACTGGGTTCAAAAGCAGAGCAGGTGGTACGGCTGTCACCGATACCTGTAACTATCGTCAAAGCAAAATAACTCACCGAGGTGTACAAATGTATACAAAAAGCAGACTCTGGTTTGAGGCTTATTTAACAAGATCGACGCTGGTTTTGCTCGCAGGTCTGGCGGCTGCATTCATGGTCTACCCGGTATTCGCCGCCGCAGGCGCTGAATCGGAGATGAATTGGGGCACCATGGGCATGAAGCTGTTTGGTGGGCTGGCGCTCTTTTTGTTTGGCATGGAGCAGATGTCGGAGGCCCTCAAGGCAGTCGCCGGCGAACGCATGAAACTGATCCTGGCCAAGTTGACCACCAATCGCTTCATGGGCGCCACGACGGGCGCGTTCGTAACCGCGATCATTCAATCCTCCTCCGTCACCACCGTCCTGGTGGTTGGATTTATCACTGCGGGGCTGATGTCCATGTCGCAATCTGTCGGGGTGATCATGGGCGCCAATATTGGCACCACGATCACGGCGCAGATTGTCGCCTTCAAAGTGACCAAGGCCGCTTTGCTGATGGTCGGCGTCGGGTTCAGCATGCTGTTCATCTCCAAACAGGACAAAATAAAACAGTACGGCACCATGCTCATGGGATTGGGTCTGGTGTTTTTCGGCATGAGCGTCATGAGTGATGCCATGCAACCTTTGCGCACCTATCAGCCGTTCCTCGACCTGATGATAAAGATGGAAAACCCCCTCATCGGTATCCTGGTGGCGGCGGCCTTCACTGGACTGATACAGTCCTCTTCGGCCACTACCGGCATTGTCATCGTCATGGCCAGTCAGGGGTTCATCACGCTCCCGGCAGGTATCGCCCTGGCGTTTGGCGCGAATATCGGGACTTGCGTCACAGCCATGCTGGCCTCCATTGGCAAACCCAGAGAAGCAGTACGTGCAGCCGTAGTGCATGTCATGTTCAATGTTGCAGGCGTACTGATATGGGTGCTGTTTATTGACCACCTCGCCAATTGGGTCACCGCATTGTCGCCGGTTCATCCTGAACTCTCCGGTGTGGATCGTCTCGGTGCGGAAACGCCGCGCCAGATCGCCAATGCCCATACCATTTTCAATATTGCCAACACATTTATCTTTATCGGCTTTACCACCCAGATCGCACGCCTAGTCGAGTGGTTGATTCCAGACAGTACGCTGGAGGAGGCCGAAATGCTGGTCAGCGCCAAATACCTGGATGAAGAGTTGCTCTCAACGCCTTCACTCGCCTTGGGCCGGGTTCGTCTGGAAGTGCTGCATATGGGAGAGGGTGTACAGGAGATGCTGGACAGCATCATGCCGGCTATCCTTACTGGTAATAAGGAATCATTGGCCGCTATCCGTGACTTGGATGACCAGGTGGATATCCTCTACGAGCAAATCATCGACTACATGGGACGTATCAGCAAGCGTTCATTATCGGATCAGCAGACCGAGGAGTTTCTCAAGCTCATGGAGGCAGTGAGCGATCTCGAGAACATAGGTGATACGATTGAAACCAATCTGGTGGATTTGGGCTTTGATCGGATAAATGCAGGGTTTTCAATCAGTGAACCGACCCGTGAGGTTCTATTGGGTTTTCACCAAGTGGTTACCAAGGCTTTCAAAACAGCGGTACAGGCAGTTTCCCAGAATAGTGAGGAGGCCGCACAGGTTGTGACAGCCATGAAAGAGGAGATCACCAAAATGACTGACTCAGCGGCCGCCCATCAGGCGGAACGACTGGTGGCCGAAGAGCCCAACCGTATTCTGGCTTACACCATTGAAGTCGACATCATCGAAAAACAGAAGCGCATCTACTATTTCGCCAAACGCATGGCCAAGAGTGTCATTTCACTTGAAGCGATAGAGGCGTAAACATTTTGTAATAATTCAAGGGTATCATTGCGCAGAATGTGGAAGACATAGCCTTTAAGAGAATCTGAGAACGGGAGATATGAGATGGGTATCGAAAAGCTACTGGACAGTTTAAATGGCTTCTTGAAGAAGGCAGAAAAGAAGAAAACTGCCCAGTGTGACGAAATAGACGCGCTGTTGGATAAGCTAAAGGAGAAAAAGAAGAAATTAGAGAAAAACCAGAGTAACGAAAATAATCCGACAAAAAAGAAACGATTATCAACTGAACTGAAAATTATCACCCTGCAATTGAAGAAAGGTTCCAAGCGGCGTAATGAACTGAAGAAAAAGTGCGAGTGATTCTGCAGTACCCGGTTCTCTCTCAATAGGGATAGAGCGGATTAAGGTGTCCATGTGGCGCAGGATTTAGTATACAGATCAGCCGGTTATAGCGTGTTGCTTAGCCGGTTTTTTTGTGGTCGTTTAATAGATTCTGGTTTCCCTGCCTTTTTTCAGATAAGACAGGCTTGCGTCGATATACTTGATTGAATATCAGTGAGAAAAGATTCTCTGATAACACGGTTTTATCCTGGCTAGGGAGCCTTTACCTCATTAAGAAAAGGGGCTGCAGAATCGTCCGACAAATGACAGTGATTGCCATCATTATTATGAATGGTTGACTGCGTGATATGAGTTTCAGGAAGGACGAGTTATAATTCACTACCGGCAGGTAGAGAGTTTGAATGCTGCGTGAGATACGGCTACCAAGGTATTTTCCAAGGCAATCAGGGTGCCACGATATACGGATCGCTACATCTGTTTATTTAGCTGTAAGTCACAGGGAGTTAACGATGCGCAAACGAATCATTACCTCAGTTCAGCAAGGAACCCTATCTCCTGGCCAGAATTGGTTGAATTTGGAAGGGCTCGCGGAGGTGGAGATCACCTCAGAGGATGCCTCGCATCCAATTGAGTCTGCATTGCTGCCCGGTCAGGCCTCTGGATGGCGTGCTGCAGGTCCAGGAAAACAGACGATCCGGCTTCTCTTCGCCGATCCGCAAAGGCTTCGGCAGATTTGGTTGAACTTTGTGGAGACCCGCATTGAGCGAACGCAAGAGTACGTCTTGCGTTGGTCGCCGGATGGCGGGCAGTCGTTTCGGGAAATCGTACGGCAGCAGTGGAACTTCAATCCCCAGGCTGCAACCAGCGAGACGGAAGACCATCGTGTCGAACTTCCGGCGGTCACTGTGCTCGAACTGACCATCATTCCGGACATAAGTGGGGGAGATGCGGTCGCTTCTCTGGCACAATTGCGGCTTGCCTAACCCGTGCGTCAGCAACGAAAATAATTGCAGTGGAGACCAATGACCGAAGAAGAGATGGAACAAATCAGACAACAACTTCTTCGTCTGAAATCAGAGCTCCAGGAACTGGAGGAAACATTCAAGCAGACTAACAAACCCTTGGAGCTGGATCAGGCAAGAATTGGCAGGCTTTCTCGGATGGACGCCATGCAAGCACAGCAAATGGCGCTGGAAGTATCCCGGCGACGACAGTCTCAGCTCCTGAAGGTCGAGGGTGCCTTGCGTCGCATTGACTCAGGTGAGTACGGATACTGTTTTGTGTGTGGCGAAGAGATAGGCATTCGTCGACTTTCCGTTGACCCAGCGAATACGCGCTGCATGGAATGTGCCGAGAAGTGAATTGGTTGAACGCAGCGAATCTGCTGAGAGTGGGTCTCTAGCCCTCACCCCCCCACCAGGTTCGAGTGCGTAAGATTCCCACAATTTCTACTATACTTTTTTGAGTCTGATCAATTTAAGGTGGGTTCTGGGAACGGGTACTTTTACGGTGAACCCGCCGAGTGGAGGTCGAGACCGGGCGTTTGCAAAGAGCGCAGACTGACACTACAGGAGTTTCGCAATGGGCTACTGTTTTAAGCATATTCTGTTCTATCGCTACGGTCGCTGTCCGAAGTGCCTCGAATCAGAGGTCCGGGCGTTGCCGGATGCCGCAAAGTACCAGTTGATTGGTCGCGAGAATGCACTTCTGGCAAATCCCTGGAAACTCAACCAGGATCAATTCGGGGTATGTGGGTTGGCGACACCCGTATACCTGATCATGCGATCAGCCAAGGACAAGGCCCGCCAGCTCTTCGAAGCAACCTTCGCTGACATAATTCCCGATTTTGCCAATACGAAGTTCCTCACCAGCAACTATGGTCCCCAGTCAGTCAAATTCAGATACCTGGCCCGTGGGTACCGGCTCCAGCAACGCTCTTGGGAGAAGAAACAGGACAAGAGACTGAAGCAGGAAATGAAGCGGTATGAACCGCAATTGAGGCAAGTGTATACGACTAAGCAGGAACTCCGTGAAGGTAGAGATGAACTGAGGAGAGACATCAAGGAACAACTGGGCCAGTGGCACGGCGAGCTCCTCGTGGATTACTGTATGAGCCGGGCGCTGGGCTACATCATGAAGAACACGGCACCCAGCAGATATACCGGTGAGAAGATCAACTTCAACAGCGAGTTCTCCACCACCCAAAACTACCGAGAAGTGACCCGGATGGGGCACTTGGCGTTGAGGACCAACAACGCAACCTTCGTTCTGAGTGAACTCCTCGGTGCCAAAGACGTCCACATCGCCAAGCAGAAGGTCGAGGCCTCCGTGCCATTGGCGCCGCCTGTCAGCGGTGTGACGGAAACACAATTCGAAACCGTGGCCCGGCTGCACAATTTGTTTCAAACTCACGCCTCAGGACGCGGATCTTTTGCCATGGCGGCTATATATGCTGGGCTCGTCAATGAAGGTTCCATGCTGATTAAGAAGAGCCAGGGTGACGCGAAATTCCCCAGGCTCTCTTACAACCACTGGGTCAACATCGAGAAGTTCGATCTGACGACGAACAACGTTGAATTGCTGATCTGGACCTGGGCGAAGTTTTGGCGGGTGCGCGTGGACAAAAATGTCTTTCTCTCCTACATTCAGGATGTCATCTTCGGGCATTTTTGAATATTGGCTGTCTTTGGGGATCTCGCTGCAAACTCTTCAGAAAACCCATGGAGTGGTGGGCTGTCCAAGCATCTCCGGAAAAATGCCACCAGCGATCCTCCGTGCGTGGAGATGGCTTGCCTGGAGTCATGGCCAGTTTCTGGCAAGATGAGCAGTTCCACTTGATCGTCCGGGCTGTTGGCATATATCTGCTGTGCATCCGCCAGCGGAACGCGCCCGTCTTCCTCTCCGTGTACCAGCAATATCGGACAGGTTGCCCGCTGGATGGTGTTGCAGGGGGCGATATCATCGAAGCTGGCCTTGATAGTGCGCTCAATATAACGCAGTAGGAGCCAGCCGATGGGCCGATAGGGAATATGGTGTGATCGCATCTGTCTGCGCATCAGCGTTTCGGGGTGGGCAAAGGCGGAGAGACTCACCACACCAGCAAGATCCGGTCGGCGGGATGCCACCAGGAGCGATGCGGCTGCCCCTACGGAATGGCCGAGGAGAAACAACTGCTGCGGGTCAATGTGCGGTTGGCGGCCTAGCCAGTCGAGTCCGTGTTCGAGATCTTCGGCGAAGCGTGGCATGGAAGAGAAGTTGTCAGCATCGCTGTTGCCGTGGTTGCGGGCGTCCAATAGCAGGACGGCGCAACCTTCGCGGTGGAGTAGGGAGGCGAATGGCAGCATGTGCCCCGCGTTTCCGCCCCAGCCATGTATCACGGCTACTGCGGGGCCGTTATCAAGACCTTCCGGAAGTGGAATGAACCAGGCAAACAGGCGCTTGCCATTTGCTGTCGGGATGTGCGTGGTCTGGTAGGGCAGGTCCAGATCCGCCGGTGTTCTATGCTCTGGGATCCTCGGTGCGCGATAGGCGCGGCGAATCAGAAACGGCGCCAGGGCGCCCCCCGCTAATAAGGTGAGCACGATCAGGGTCAGGGTAGTCATTTCAGGCTGTCGTTCTCAATTTCATATGAGATCACTGAGGCAGGGCTGGCTTGGCGTATACCTCATTTCGAAGGGGTTGTGTTATGTCAGGTCACTCCCATGGGCACGGGAGATTTTAGCTGCATTTGTCCAAATGTCTAAAGTATTTCCTTTTCGCTGCCGATGACCTGACATCCATTTCAACAACAGGTACTCAGTGTCATGTTGAAAAGTTCAAGCAACTGCCCTGAGCGCAATTAACCGGACAATTCAAATCATACACAAATGAAAATGGCAATCGGTGGTGATTACATCGTTTCCGTGCCGGTCAAATTCGAATGACCTGGCCGCCTTTGAATCAAGGTATCTGTATGATATCGAGCAGAAAATTGCATAAGCATACGCTGATGTACCCATTCTGTATTGACTGTAACCTTTCTTCACAGGCGCATTGGTAACTGGGTCGATGCATCTGTATTATATAGCGGCTTGATGGGTAGGGCTGTGCCGGAAGCTGGCGAAAGAAACCGGCTGTTACAGAATGCTAATAATGGCTGGTCATCCATCCCCGTGATTACCTAAGGAACCGGGTTGCGTTCTTTTTATGCAGGGATATATTTTCTCGCACCGATGAACGGAATCTGGAAATTAGGATATTAGAGACCTCTAGATACTCATATCATGAAAGATTTAATCATTATCATCAAGAATCAGATTCGCTCCGCATGGCGGTATCGCTGGTATGCGATGATCGCAGCTTGGCTGATTGCTATTGCTGGCTGGGCCGCAGTTTTTGCCATGCCCGACAGGTACGAGTCGAATGCCAGGGTTTTTGTGGATACAGATACGGTCCTGCGTCCCCTATTGAAAGGGCTGGCAGTGGAGACCAATCTTGCGCAACGGCTTCAGTTGATGACCCGTACGCTTTTGAGCAGGAAAAACCTTGAAAAGGTGATGCGCGAAACGGACATGGATCATGATGCTACCACCGTGGCAGAGAAAGAGCGCATGCTTGAAGATCTTAAAAGTGAGATATCGATTGAGACTCAAAGGCGGCAGAATTTCTACACCATAGCCTATAGTGCGAAGGACCCCTATGTCACGAAAAAAGTGGTGGAGACACTGCTGAATATTTTTGTGGAGTCGGCACTGGGCGATACGCGGGTTGAGTCGGAGACGGCACAAAGATTTCTGGAACAACAGATCAGGGAGTATGAATCCCGGCTTATTGAGGCTGAGAATCGGCTGACCGATTTCAAAAGAAAGTATATCGACACCTTGCCAGGCCAGGATGGTGGTGTTTTTGCGAGACTGCAAGATGTGCGGGTTACGTTGCAGGATCTCAATCTGGAGCTGAAGGAGGCCAGGATTCGACGTGACGAGTTGAGGCGCCAATACGAAGCCGCCGAGAGGGATGAGAGAAAACGCCGGGAGGCAGAGGGGCGTTTGACAGTGGCTACGACTCCAGGTGAACAACGTATTTTGGCCATGGAGAAAAGGCTCGACGACCTTCTCCTGAGATACACTGAGGCCCATCCGGATGTTAAGGAGGTAAGGCAGACGATAGATGAGCTGAAGAAACAAGAGAGGGAAAATCAGGAGAGTCAAGCTGCTGGCGATTCCGATGTTAATGTAACCTCGATCGCGGTAGAGGAGTTGAAACTGGCTTACCGCCAAGCAGAAGTTACCTTAACGGGGATTCGCGTCAGAACGAACGAATATGAAAAGAGAATTAAAGCGCTGAGGGAAAAGCTGGATACCTTGCCGCAGGTAGAGGCTGAACTGAAGAGGCTCAATCGAGATTACAGCATCAACAAAGAGACCTATGAGCAGTTGGTGCAGCGCCTGGAATCTGCCCGCATGTCGGAACAGGCAGACGAGGCGGGTGACAATGTAAAGTTTCGGGTAATTGATCCACCAAAGGTTCCGTTGGTTCCTGCCGGCCCCAAGCGGGTGGTTCTCAGCGTGGTCATCCTGGTGTTGAGCCTCGCTGCGGGTGGGGGGCTGGCATTTCTTATCGCGCAGTTCAAACCAGTCTATTACGATACGACATTGCTCAGGAAAGGGACGCAAATACCTGTGCTTGGCCAGGTGTCCAGAGTCTGGACCAGTAGTGTGGCGATGAAGCGCAGGCTGGAAGTCAGTGCCTTCGTGACGGTTGGGGCGATGCTCGTGAGTGTGTTCGTCGCTATCATGATTGTTTACAGCATTGGTCTGCGTGGCGAGATTATTGCCCTCGTTAAATAGATTGGCGGCGATTAAGGAAGGTTTTCCCTAGGGAATTTCCTTCAAATATTTCGCCTCTCAGTCTGAATCCTATGGTTCGTGTGAGTACCTTGTGCTCCTTCAACGTGATAATTACGGATTCAGCAATTATCACATTGAAGGAACACTAGAATGACAATAAAAATTTCTCTCGTGGCGCACAATGCCTATGGCGCTATATCAGGCGGGAGCGCCGGCCATGTGGGTGGTGTCGAGCGTCAGACCAGCATGATGGCTTTCTGGCTGCAGAAGAAGGGTTTCGACGTCTCGATCATTACTTGGGATGAGGGTCAGGAACAGGACTTTGTCATTGATGGTGTAAGGCTCATCAAGCTGTGCCGGAAGGACGAGGGTCTTCCCGTGCTGCGTTTTTTTCATCCGCGTTGGAGCAGTCTCAATGCTGCACTCAAACGTGCGGATGCCGATGTCTACTATCAAAATGGCGCCGAGTATGTAACCGGCCAGGTTGCCTTGTGGTGTAAGCGGAACCATAAGAAATTCGTCTTCTCTTCTGCCAGCGACGCTGATTGTCAGCGAAATCTGCCCTGTCTGGATTCCTTCAGAGAGAAGGTCCTCTACAAGAAAGGGTTGGAGTTGGCGGATCATTTGATTGTGCAGACTGAAAAACAGGGTGTGGCCTTGATGGATGCTTTTGGCATGCCCTCAACCGTGTTGCCTATGCCCTGTCCCGACTTGTTGTCGGAGGAACAACCGGCGCCCAAGGATTTTCATGAACGTAAAGGGGTGATCTGGGTTGGCCGGATAAGTGAGGAGAAACGCCTGGAGTTCCTGCTTGAAGTGGCGGGCAAAACTCCAGAAATCACCTATGATATTCTGGGCAAACCCAACAAAGACTCCGAGTATGCGCGTAGCGTGCTTGATGCGGCGGAGCAGGCGGAGAACGTCAATATTCGCGGCATGGTCGAGCGGGACAGAATTCGGGATTTCTACGCGAATGCCAGAATTCTATGTTGTACCTCCTCCTTTGAAGGTTTTCCCAATACCTTTATCGAGGCCTGGAGCGAGGGGCTGCCTATCGTCACAACCTTCGATCCTGATGACCTCGTGCAACGTAAGCAGTTGGGTTTTGCCGGTTCGGAGATATCAGATCTTGCCGGGAAAGTAGCTCATCTGCACAGTAGTGAGGATGAGTGGACGCGGATGTCCCGGAACGCCCGGCAGTATTTCGTGGAAAATCATGAACTGGACGCTGCGATGGAGAGATTTTCTTCTCTCTTCAGGGGCGTTTGATTTTCTGCAGAGCGAAGTGCCGGCCCGCCGGGGCAGATCAATCCGGTTTTATGCCTACATCAAAGCCGCATACATGCCGGTGATCTTATTCATTGAGACGAGAATCTTATCCAGCGAACGGATGACCAGAGAGGGTACGAATTTGCCGTCCTCCAGATTGTTGCCAAGACTGAATAAATCCCATTGCCCCTTTACCCCCGTCAGTGCCTGATCGATCTTGGGTGTATTCTCGGGAGCTGTCCTTAACTGCAGCAGTGCACTGTCGAAATCGGCCACCGCCTTTTTGTAATCGGATTCGTAGATTGGATGTTGGAATTTCCAGCTGCGCAGCATATATAGATTGGCCATGCGTTGGGATAGCATGCGCTGGCGTCCGGCCATATTGACCAATTTGCCGGTGGACGTACCTGAGGCGGTCTCGAGCAATACAACAACCCGGTGTGATGCATTCAGCAGCTCCTCCCCGGCCTGACGTACTGCTTCGGCAGAGGCGCGATTGGGCTTGCCTACCGCGAGCTGGTAAAAAGGGGTCCACAGTGTGGAGACCTGCGCTAATGCTTGGGTGACACTGCTGTTCACCTTGAATTTTTTCAACTCGGCAAGTTGCGCAGCAAAGAGATCAAGTGAAGCTTTGCGCTGTTTTTTGGCGATGCGGTAGCGGATATCCTGACCCATCTGGCAATAGGTCTTGATAATCCGTTGGGTCAGCATGCGCTGCCGGCCAGCTTTATTGATCGCCTCCCCCATGCTCAATTCGACGGCGGGTGCCTGTACCGGAATGAAGAGCAGCGCCAAGAGAACGAGCAGAATGGTCTTTGCCGATACACGACGCATGGAGAATACCCCTTAAGTTTTACTTCAAAAGTGCCAAGCTGATGAATGTAATTATTATCCTCGCTAAAATAACGGCTTGGGCAACAGCCGTAAAGGGAAAAACTGCGATTTTCCGTGGAGAGTGAAAATCTTTTTCTGTCTTTCGAGCCGGTGAACTGGTTTAGAGACCGGTTTGCTTTTTTTTGCTATATTAGTTCGTTTTTTATTGGCGGGGGAATGGCCTGATGTTTAACAAGAACATGCAAATCCAAGGGTATGACGATGAGTTGTGGTCGGCGATGCAGGCCGAAGAGACGCGCCAGGAAGAGCATATCGAGCTGATCGCCTCTGAAAACTATACCAGCCCCCGCGTAATGCAGGCTCAGGGTAGTGTGCTGACGAACAAATATGCCGAGGGTTATCCCTACAAACGCTACTATGGCGGCTGTGAGAATGTCGATGTTGCCGAGCAGTTGGCCATTGACCGCGCCAAGGTGCTGTTTGATGCGGACTACGCGAATGTCCAGCCTCACTCCGGTTCTCAAGCCAATGCGGCGGTTTATATGGCGCTCTGCCAGCCAGGCGACACCATACTTGGCATGAGCCTGGCTCATGGTGGCCATCTGACTCACGGCGCCAAACCCAATTTCTCCGGCAAGCTTTACCATGCCGTACAGTATGGTCTCAATCCCGAGACCGGTGAGATCGACTATGAAGAGGTCGAACGTCTTGCCCGTGAGCACAAGCCAAAAATGATCATCGCAGGCTTTTCCGCCTACTCCCGCGTTGTCGATTGGCAGCGTTTCCGTGATATTTCCGATGAGGTGGGCGCCTACCTGTTCGTTGATATGGCGCATGTGGCGGGCTTGATTGCAGCCGGTCACTATCCGAGTCCGGTAAATATTGCCGATGTGACCACTACGACCACGCACAAAACCCTGCGAGGTCCCCGTGGCGGCCTGATTTTGGCAAAGGCCAACGCAGAGATTGAAAAGAAGCTGAATTCTCTGGTCTTTCCCGGCATTCAAGGTGGTCCCCTGATGCATGTGATTGCCGCCAAGGCCGTGGCCTTCAAGGAGGCGATGGAGCCTGAATTCAAGACCTATCAGGGACTGGTGATCAAAAATGCCCAGGCGATGGCCCAGGTTTTCATGGATCGCGGCTACGACGTGGTCTCCAAGGGTACCGATGACCATCTGTTTCTGGTCAGCTTCATCGAGGCGGGTCTGACCGGCAAGGATGTGGATGCCTGGCTGGGTGCTGCCAACATCACCGTCAACAAGAATGC
The DNA here is from genome assembly GCA_003660235.1 of bacterium endosymbiont of Escarpia laminata. Lineage (GTDB taxonomy): Bacteria > Pseudomonadota > Gammaproteobacteria > Chromatiales > Chromatiaceae > QGON01. The sequence continues at coordinate 69,536 of QGON01000069.1, forward strand.
AGTACCGAACGATCCTCAATCCCCTTTCGTAACTTCGGGTATTCGGGTCGGCACACCGGCCATCACCACCCGGGGTTTCGATGAGGCGGATGCCGCTGAACTTGCGGGCTGGATGTGCGACGTAATCGATGGCCGTGGTGATCAGGCGGTGATTGATGGGATCAAGGAGAAGGCTCTGGCTATCTGCGCCAAATACCCGGTCTACGCTTGAATATTAGGGCCAAGGATATAGGGCCGAGGGCCAAGGTTAGATGAAGATGATACTGCACCAAATATTTCCTTGGCCCTCGGCCCTCGGCCCTCGGCCCTAACCCCCATGCGTTGTCCTTTTTGCGGAGCACAGGATACCAAGGTCATCGACTCCCGCCTCGCGGGAGATGGCGATCAGATTCGACGTCGTCGCCAGTGTGCAGTCTGCCAGGAACGGTTCACCACTTATGAAGCCGCTGAGCTGAACCTGCCCAGGGTCGTCAAGCACGACGGCAGCCGCACGCCCTTCGATGGCCGTAAACTGCGTTCCGGCATGATGCGGGCGCTGGAGAAGCGCCCGGTCAGCACCGAACAGGTGGAGGCGGCAATCAACCATATCACCCGCAAGTTAACGGCCAGTGGAGAACGAGAAGTCGCGTCGCTGCAAATCGGGGAGATGGTCATGGATGAACTGAAGACGCTGGACCAGGTTGCCTATGTGCGCTTCGCATCCGTCTACCGCAAATTTGAGGATGTTAACGCTTTCCGGGAGGAGATTGACCGCCTGGAGAGTCAACCCGGCCCCGAGGCGCGCAGACAGCAGATGGATCTTCTAAGTCGCGATAAAAAGGACAAATGAGTAACGGCAGCGACCACGACTATATGGCCAGAGCAATTCGTCTGGCGGAGCGGGGTCGTTATACCACCCACCCCAATCCCAGGGTTGGCTGTGTGTTGGTGAAGGGGGATGAGATTGTCGGTGAAGGCTACCATCGCCGTGCAGGAGAGCCCCATGCCGAACGTAATGCCATCGCCGTGGCGGGTGCGCGGGCCGAGGGATCGACGGCTTATGTCACACTGGAGCCCTGCTGCCACCATGGGCGTACCCCACCCTGTACAGAAGGATTGATCGAAGCGGGTGTCACTCGTGTTGTAGCAGCCATGGAAGATCCCAATCCCCAAGTGGCTGGGAAGGGACTGGCGCAGTTACAGCAGGCCGGAATAACTGCTGAGGTGGGGTTGATGCAGCTTCAGGCCGAGGCGCTGAATCCGGGCTTTATCAAGCGCATGCGTTACGGCAAACCCTACGTGCGCTGTAAGCTGGCCATGAGTCTGGATGGGCGTACGGCGATGGCCAGTGGTGAGAGCAAGTGGATCACCTCGTCTGCGGCGCGCCATGATGTGCATCTGTTGCGCGCCCGCAGTAGCGCGATTCTGACCGGCATCTCCACGGTACTTGCTGACGATGCATCGATGAATGTACGGCTGACTTCACAAGAGCTGGGGCTGGACGAAGGGCTGCAGACGCCACATCCGGTGAGGGTCGTTTTGGACCCGCAGTTGGAGATGTCACCCGCTGCAAAGATGCTGGTCCTACCGGGGAAAACGCTGGTGCTGGGCAGTGATGACCATCCCCGGCAGGCGGCCGCCCTGGAAGCTGCGGGAGCCGAGGTGGTGCTGGTGCCGCCCCGGGACGATGTGCTGGACCTGGCTGCTGTAATGGCGCAGCTCACAGCGCGGGAACTGCATGAGGTGATGCTTGAGTCAGGTGCTGTGCTGGCCGGTGCAATGCTGGAGCAGCAGCTGATCGACGAACTGGTGATCTATGTGGCGCCTCATATCATGGGGGATGGAGCGAGAGGACTCTTCCATCTGCCGGGTCTGGAGAAGATGGAGGATCGCTTAGGACTCGATATCACCGACCTGCGTCAGGTGGGCGAAGAGATCCGCATCACTGCCCGGCCGTTATATCGCCAATAGAACTCAGAGCAAAATCAATATGTTTACAGGCATCATTCAATCGGTCGGCACGCTTGCTGGTCAGGAGCCGAAGGGCGGAGACGTGCGCCTTTACATCCACACTGGGCAATTGGATTTAGCTGACGTAGCTCTTGGCGACAGTGTCGCCACCAACGGTGTTTGCCTGACAGTGATCGAGTTGCCTGGAGATGGCTTTCGGGCGGATGTCTCCCGTGAGACACTTTCCTTGACTACGCTCCATAACCTCAAGCCAGGCAGCCCAGTGAATCTGGAGAAGGCCTTGACCCTGAGCTCCCGTCTCGGCGGTCACCTTGTGAGTGGACATGTGGATGGCGTGGGGAAGGTGGTGGGTCGCCGGGAGGACGCCCGATCCATCCGTTTTGACATCGAGGCACCTAAGGCGCTGGCGAAATACATCGCCTACAAAGGTTCTATCTGTGTAGATGGTGCCAGCTTGACGGTGAACGGCATCGACGGCAACCGCTTCGATCTCAATATCGTCCCTCATACCCTGCAAGAGACGACCCTCGAGGGAATTCAGGTAGGGCATGAAGTGAACCTGGAAGTCGACTTGATCGCCCGCTACCTCGAACGGCTTGTGCTCGGGGAGGAGGCGTCTGAATCAGCGGCATCGGGTGTCACCGAAGCGTTGTTGATGGAGCGGGGTTTTATCCGCTAAAGGCTTAAAACCCGGCCTGACAATGTTTGTTGTTAATCCCGCCTCTGTTATAATTATCTGTTCGCTTCGCCAATAATCAAGACTGGATATATGTCCCTTAATACGACAGAAGAAATCATTGCCGACCTGAAACAGGGGAAGATGGTTGTCATCATGGATGATGAGGATCGTGAGAACGAGGGCGATCTCATTATGGCTGCCGGGATCGTGACCCCAGATGCGATCAATTTCATGGCCCGCTACGGGCGTGGCCTGATCTGCCTTACGCTCACCAAAGAGCGTTGCAGCCAGTTACGCCTGCCCCTGATGGTGCCCACTGACGATGAGCTGGCTGCGACTAATTTCACAGTCTCTATTGAAGCCGCCGAAGGGGTGACCACCGGTATCTCGGCCGCTGATCGGGCCACCACCATTTTGGCTGCAGTGGCAGAGGACGCACAACCTCAGGATATCGAGCAACCGGGGCACATCTTTCCGCTGATGGCGCAGCCCGGTGGTGTGCTAGTGCGCGCCGGCCATACCGAAGCGGGGTGCGATCTGGCCCGCATGGCGGGCTTCAGTGCAGCTTCTGTCATTGTGGAGATTCTCAATGATGACGGAACCATGGCGCGCCGGCCGGACCTTGAGAAGTTTGCACAAGAGCACGATCTGAAAATCGGCACCATTGCCGATCTGATCCAGTATCGGGTGAAAAATGAGCATACGGTGGAGCGGGTCAGTGAATGTGCATTTCCCACCAAATATGGAAATTTCCGCCTGGTTGCCTATCAGGACATGGTGGATAACGAGTTGCATCTGGCGCTGGTGATGGGGCATCCGAAGCCGGATAAGCCGACACTGGTTCGTGTTCACATGCAGAACAGCTTGTGTGATCTGTTCAGTTCAACCGGTGGTGATTGTGGTTGGCCACTTGAAAATGCCATGAAGCAGGTGGGTAAAGCGGGGCAAGGCGTGATCGTGGTGCTGCGCAATCACGATACCGCCCGGGAGATCGTGCAGCGCATGATGGAACTGCAGCTACAGAGGCCGGAAGGCGAGTCGTTCGTTAAACAGGACAACAGTAAGGAGCTGCGCACCTACGGTGTCGGCGCGCAGATTCTCTCTGATCTGGGTGTGCGCAAGATGCGCGTGCTCAGTGCTCCGAAGAGTATCCACGGCCTCTCCGGCTTCGGCATGGAAGTGGTTGAATACGTCGATTGTGAATAACCAATAGCTGGAACGCGAGCGTGCGTTTTTGATAATAGATCTATTTTTTCAGGGTAAAGAACATGACCATCAAAACCATTGAAGGCGCACTGACGATTGAGAATGCGCGGTTCTGTGTAGTGGCTGCGCGTTTCAACAGCTTTGTCGTGGAGAGTCTGGTGGACGGAGCGATTGATACCCTGAAACGCCACGGCGCGTCTGAGGACGATATTACGCTGGTCAGACTGCCCGGTGCCTTTGAGATGCCGGTATTACTGGAGAAGATCGCCGCAAAGGGCGAATATGATGCCATCATCGCACTGGGCGCAGTGATTCGTGGTGGCACCCCCCATTTTGAATATGTGGCCGGCGAGTGTGTGAAAGGGATGTCTCAGGTCAGCCTGAAACACGGCGTCCCCATCGCCTTCGGCGTATTGACGGTCGACACCATTGAACAGGCCATCGAGCGGGCGGGGACCAAGGCCGGCAACAAGGGTGCCGAAGCGACGCTCTCCGCCATCGAGATGGTGAATCTGCTGCGTCAGATCGAGGCATGAACCGCAAACGCAGTCAGGCGCGCCGGCATGCTGTTCAGGCCGTCTACCAATGGCAGATGGCCGGTCAGGATGTTGGTGCTATTGTGGAGCAGTTTCTGGCGGAGCAGGATGTCAAAAGCTTTGAGGTGCCCTATTTTCAGGATCTGCTGCGCGGTGTCCCCAGACATCTGACTGAGCTGGATGAACTGCTGAAGCCCGCCCTTGATCGCGCTATCGAAAGCGTCGATCCGGTGGAGCGGGCGGTGCTGCGGCTCGGTGTCTATGAATTAAACTATCATCCGGAGGTGCCCTACCGGGTGGTGATCAATGAATCGGTGGAATTGGCCAAGGTGTTTGGGGCGGAGCAGGGCCACAGGTTCGTCAACGGTGTATTGGATAAAGTGGCCAAAGAGATCCGGAAGGTGGAGATGAAGGCTAAAAAGGCCTAGGAGGCTGTCGGGTTTATCCGTACAGTGTTAAACCCGACAGTCTCCTAGGTTACTTAGAACTCATTCTCCTTGCTGCCGAGTTTCGAAGTGCCATACCTCAGCACCAGGATGGCAAATGTCAGCATCAATATAGCGCCGGTCAGGGTGAAAATGGTCTCGTTTGGCATGGCCTTGATGTCGATGGTCAGCAGGCGCGTCAGTGCAGTGATGGCGATATAGATCAGGAACTGCACAGGCATGCGGCGGGTCTTGAAATAGATGCCGACCATCGCACCCAGTTCCAGATAGATAAAGAGCAGCAGGATATCCTTCAGAGTGGCGTGACCCTGAGTGATCATATCCAGATAGACGACTGCACCAGACCAGACCACAGTGGCGCCGATCACGAACAGGCCGACGGTGTGGAACAGTTCGACCATGAGGTCTCCCGCCTTCTCTATCTTGTTAAAATGTTCGTGTTCCCTCATCTTTGATACCTATCAGCATAATCCGCATACTTTAAACGGTGCAAACTACACTGATATTGTCTCGATACGCAAGCGTTCTTACATAATAAACCATTGAAAATTCATGGCCTTATCTGAATTTGATCTGATTCGACGCTATTTTTCCGAACCGGCGGTCATCCGTGATGACGTGGTGCTCGGCGTCGGTGATGACTGTGCCCTGCTGCGGTTGCCTCCGGGTCATGAGCTGGCGGTCACTGTGGATACCCTGGTGTCCGGAGTGCATTTTTTTCCCGATGTGGATCCGGAAGCGTTAGGTCATAAGGTGCTGGCGGTCAATCTCAGTGATTTGGCGGCGATGGGGGCGCAACCCGCCTGGGTGACATTGGCCCTGACTCTGCCCACAGCAGACAGCAACTGGCTGGCGGCATTCAGCAAGGGTTTTTCAGCGTTGGCGAAACGCTATAGCGTGCAACTCATCGGCGGAGACACTACCCGTGGGCCGCTCTCCATCACGGTTCAGGCCCAGGGTTTTTTGCCCTCGGGCAGTGCATTGACCCGATCTGGTGCTCATCCGGGTGACCTGATCTGCGTCACCGGCAACCTTGGGGATGCAGGGCTCGCCCTCTCCGCAAAGCAGGGACACAGGTTGCTGAAAACCTTTGACTTGCGTGATGTCGTACAACGGCTGGAACGACCGGAACCCCGCGTTGGGATGGGGTTTGAGCTGCGTGAGCTTGCGACCGCCGCCATCGATATCTCCGACGGACTCCTGGCCGACCTCGGACATATCCTGCAGGCTAGTGGGGTGGGTGGCAGATTGAATCTATCGCAGCTCCCCCTGTCGTTGCCGGTGGCAGAGGTTGTTGCTGAAGCGGATGGATGGTCGTTGCCGTTGACTGCGGGGGATGATTATGAACTCTGTTTCACTCTGCCTCCCGAAAGGCTGCATGAGGTGGAGGCGATCAGTGACCGCCTGGCTTTGCCGATAGCAGTGGTCGGCCGCATTGAAGCGGGCTCCGGACTGCGCTGCGAGCGGGAGGATGGTACCCTTTGGCAACCACCTGCCGCAGGATTTGATCATTTTGCCGATGTCTGACTCAACCGCCAACCCCGCCCCCAATCTGCGTAACCCGGTACATCTGCTGGCTTTCGGTTTTGGTAGCGGCGCCATGCCCTTTGCTCCGGGTACTTTCGGCACCCTGGCCGCAGTCCCGATCTATCTGTTGATGGCTCCACTGGCACTGACGGCCTATTTGGTCACTGTGTCACTGATGTTCGTGGTGGGGATCTGGCTCTGCGAGCGAACCTCCCGTGATCTCGGTGTGCACGATCATGGCGGTATCGTTTGGGATGAGATTGTCGGATATCTGATTGCCATGATTATGGCACCCGCAGGCTGGCAGTGGCTGCTACTCGGGTTTGTACTGTTTCGTCTCTTCGATATTTTCAAGCCCTGGCCCATCAACTCTATCGACCGCAAGGTGGGCGGGGGACTGGGCATCATGCTGGATGATGTGGTGGCAGGCCTCTTCGCACTGTTGGTGATGCAGTTGATCCGCATTTCGGGGCTTATCTGATGCTGAGACGACTGGCCTTCCTGCTGATTGCCATACTGTTTCCTGTGGCAGCCATCGCGGTTGACAGGATGACTATCGAGGCGCTTTTTTCCAACAAGGCAATGGTCACTATCGATGGTAACCGCCGTCTGCTGAAGCGCAACCAGCCTTCACCGGAGGGCGTGGTCCTGATCGACGCGGACAGCCGTGAGGCGGTGATAGAGGTGGATGGAGAGCGGCAGATATACCGGCTCGGCAGTCATGTCTCCAGCCAATTCAGCAAACCGGAAAAGACCACTGCCAGGATCCTGCGGGGTCTGAACAACAGTTACTCGACGGTGGGCAGCATCAATGGCCGTAACGTGCACTTTTTGGTCGATACAGGGGCGTCGGCGGTGGCCATGAATTCAGGGGTTGCCAAACGCCTGGGGGTCTCATATAAGCTGGATGGCAAGCGTATTTCGGTCAGTACTGCATCCGGCATAACACCGGCCTATGAAGTGATGCTGGATCGGGTGCAGGTGGGGGATATCAGGCTGAACCGGGTACGAGGGTTTGTTATCGAAGGGGAGAGTCCACGACAGGTATTGTTGGGTATGAGTTTCCTCAGCCGGGTGAAGATGGAGGATCAGGGGGCGGTACTGCTGTTGCACAGCAAGTATTAGTCTCAATTTGTAGACATAATGAATGAGGGAGCGAAGGGGTCAGAGTCAAATTTGAGCGAGGCAGATGGGCTTGTGATCCCGTGCACCATCAAATTTGACTCTGACCCCTGTAAAACTGTTATTCAGCTGTTTTATCCCGCTCGATCAGTGCATAGGCCGAGTGGTTGTGGATCGATTCGAAGTTCTCCGATTCAATGATATAGGCACCGATGCGATCCTCATTGTTGAGGCGCACTGCCACGTCCCTAACCATGTCCTCGACGAACTTTGGATTGTCGTAAGCGCGTTCGGTGACATGTTTCTCATCCGGTCGCTTGAGCAGTCCGAAGAGTTCGCAGGAGGCCTCCTGCTCGACCATGTCGATGATCTCCTCAATCCAGATAAATCCTCTGGTGCGTGCCTGTATCGTGACGTGAGAGCGCTGGTTGTGAGCACCACGATCGGAGATCTTTTTCGAACAGGGGCAGAGGCTGGTGACCGGCACCACCACCTTGATGTCGATATGGGCAACGCCGCTGTGGATCTCTCCTATCAGGGTGACATCGTAGTCGAGCAGGCTCTGTACATTGGAAACCGGCGCGGTCTTATTGATGAAGAAAGGGAAGCTCATCTCGATGTGGCCCGACTCGGCTTCCAGGCGCTCCGCCATCTCCGTCAGCATATCCTTGAAGGATTCAACGGTGATTTCGTAGTCGTGGCTGTTGAGGATCTCCACGAAACGGGACATGTGCGTGCCCTTGAAATTGTGGGGCAGGTTGACGTACATATTGAAGTTGGCAATGGTGTGCTGTTCGCCCTCACTGCGATCTTTGATGCGTACCGGGTGGCGGATATCCTTGATGCCCACCTTATCTATGGCGATCCTGCGGGTATCTTCGCTGCTTTGGACATCCGCAATCTGGGTGCCGGTGTGAGGGGTGTTTTCTGCCATGTCTGGGATCCTGCTTCGCCAACCTTGTGCGAAGTCATGCAAGTACTGAGTCGGGAAGTCGGAGGATAGTCTGCCACCCTTTCAGGGACAACTGACAGAACCTCTGGTTATTCCGTATCCTCCCCATTGGGAAGACGGCCAGCGTAAAGCAAACAATTATCCCAAGCAGAGGGGAGGGGTGCAAGTTAATGATTTCGACCGATGATGTAATCGGCGATCCAGCGTAACGGTGCTGCCTCTTCGCCAAAACCCTCCAGGCTCTGCAAGGCATTCTGTCGGAACTCCTCCGCTTTCTCACGGGCGCCCGTGAGGCCGAGTAGAGAAGGGTAGGTGGATTTGTTCTGGGCCTGGTCCTTGCCCTGGGTTTTTCCCAGGGTCTCGGTGTCGCCCTCCACATCCAGGATATCGTCCCGGATCTGAAATGCCAGCCCGATACATTTTGCAAAGTGGCTGAGTTTGCGGACTATTTCAGAATCGAGATCGGGATTCAATAGTGTGCCCATGCGGACACTGGCGCAGATCAGTGCCCCCGTTTTGTGGATATGCAGATTTTCCAGTTCGATAAGATTCAGCTCGCGTCCGGTCGCACCCAGATCCAGCGCCTGTCCACCGGCCATGCCTCTGGAACCGCTCGTACGGGCAAGTGTCTCCACCATCTTCAGCCGGGTTTCGGCATTTGCTTCCAGAGTGCTATCGGTGCAAAGGATCTGGAAGGCCAGAGTCTGCAGTGCGTCCCCGACCAGGATAGCGGTGGCCTCGTCGAATGCCTTGTGGCAGGTGGGGCGCCCACGGCGCAGGTCATCGTCATCCATTGCCGGCAAATCGTCATGCACCAGTGAGTAGGCGTGGATCATCTCGATCGCACAGGCGGCGGCATCCAGCCGTTCCATCTTGACGCCGATGGCCTGTCCCGCAGCATAGACGAGTACCGGTCGGACACGTTTGCCTCCGCCCAGGGTGGCGTAGCGCATTGCTTCATGCAGTAGTGTGGGTGTGGTGCCGGTCGTCGGCAAAGTGCGATCGAGGGCGTGTTCCACCCGGGCCTGGCAGAACTGCATGAAGTCCCTAAGATGGCTTTCACTCGTCACGCTGGAAAGGCTCCAATTCAGCGCCATTGGAATCGCCGGTCAATAGACGAACTTTCTGTTCCGCCGCGTCCAGCGCCTGCTGGCAGGTACGGGTCAGTTCCACCCCACGTTCAAAGGATTTCAGTGACTCATCCAGGGATAAATCACCCTGTTCCAGGGTCTCGACCAGGGATTCCAGCTCGCTCAGCGCCTCTTCCAGGGGCGGGCTCTTCTTTTTTCTCGGCACGGTTTGGCTCTATAACGGATGTCTGTGGGGATTGAATATCAACTATTAGACCACACGGTAAAGAGATAAAGCCAACCCATACGGGATTGAAACCTCGCCACGGGCTACCGGGGTGTGTAAACTTCCTGGCTTCGTATATTTCCAAGTTTAAACTTGATTTGCCCCAAAAGATTTTATGACAGGTAGCTACGACGCCTCCGATATTGAGGTTCTCAGCGGGCTTGAACCGGTGCGCAAACGCCCGGGAATGTATACCGACACAAGCCGTCCCAACCATTTGGCGCAGGAAGTCATAGATAACAGTGTCGATGAGGCGATTGTCGGTTTTGCCAAGTCGATCGAGATCACGCTGTTCAAAGATGGTTCCCTGCAAGTGCAGGATGATGGACGCGGCATGCCGGTTGATCTACACCCACAGCAGGGGTTGCCCGGTGTCGAGGTGATCCTGACCAAGCTGCACGCGGGCGGTAAGTTTTCCAATAAAAACTACCAGTTCTCAGGCGGTCTGCATGGGGTTGGTGTGTCGGTCGTGAACGCACTCTCCCAGCACCTTGAGATCTGGGTGAAGCGTGATGGCCAAGAGTACAACATGGCCTTTGCGGGGGGCACAAAGGTCTCTGATCTGGAACCGGTGGGTAAGGTTGGGCGCAACAATACCGGTACCCGTTTGCGTTTCTGGCCCGATGCCAAGTATTTTGACAGTCCACGCTTTTCTGTGCGCCAGCTGCGCCATGTGCTGCGTGCCAAGGCGGTGCTCTGCCCCGGTCTCCATGTCCGGTTCATCGATGAGAAGAGTGGTGAGCAGGAGGAGTGGTGCTATGAGGACGGTCTGCGGGATTACCTGCTGGATGCGCTTCTTGGTCTGACGCTGATTCCCAGCGAAGCCTTTGTCGGCAACATGGAGGCCAACACTGAAGCGGTTGCATGGGCCGTGGTCTGGCTGCCGGAAGGTGGTGAAGCGGTGACTGAGAGTTACGTCAATCTGATCCCCACCGTCCAGGGCGGAACCCACGTTAACGGTCTGCGCAGTGGTTTGACGGATGCGGTCCGGGAGTTCTGCGAGTTCCGTAATCTGCTGCCAAGAGGTGTCAAGCTGACGCCGGATGATGTCTGGGCACGGGTCAGTTATGTGCTGTCAGCCAAACTGCTGGAACCGCAGTTTTCCGGGCAAACCAAAGAGCGTCTCTCCTCCAGGGAGTGTGCTGCTTTTGTTTCCGGTGTGGTGAAGGATGCCTTCAGCCTGTGGCTGAATCAGCATACCGACCTTGGCGAAAGTATCGCTGAACTTGCGATCAACTCTGCACAGAGCCGGATGCGTGCCGGGCGCAAGGTGATCCGTAAGAAGGTGACTCAGGGACCGGCGCTGCCGGGGAAACTGGCAGACTGCAGTACTGCCGACCCTTCCCGCAGTGAACTCTTTCTGGTGGAGGGTGATTCAGCTGGTGGCTCCGCCAAACAGGCGAGGGATCGGGAATTTCAGGCGATCATGCCGTTACGCGGAAAGATATTGAATACTTGGGAAGTTGATCCGGCGGAGGTTCTAGCCTCACAGGAGGTACACGATATCTCCGTGGCTATCGGAGTGGAACCCGGTAGCGAGGATCTTTCCAAGCTGCGCTTCGACAAGGTCTGCATTCTTGCGGATGCGGACTCCGATGGTTTGCATATTGCCACACTGTTGTGCGCGCTGTTTCTGCGCCACTTCAGAAAGCTGGTTCAGGAGGGGCATGTCTACGTGGCCATGCCTCCGCTCTATCGTATCGATGTAGGCAAAAAGATCTATTATGCGTTGGACGATGACGAGAAGCAGGGCGTGCTCGACAGGATCGAGGCGGAGAAGATACGTGGCAAGGTCAATGTGCAGCGCTTCAAAGGATTGGGTGAGATGAATCCTCTGCAGCTGCGGGAGACCACGATCCACCCGGATACCCGTCGTTTGGTGCGCCTGACCATTGAGTCAGGAGATAATACCGACAGGATAATGGATATGATGTTGGCAAAGAAGCGCGCCCCTGATCGGAAGCGTTGGTTGCAGGAGAAAGGGGACTTGGCCGAAGTCTGAGTGACTTGGGTTTTGTTGGATTTTTGAATTGTTTGAGGGTGCTTCCCGGTTATTGAATATGTATAAACAGGGTCTTTCACTGATTGTCCTGGCAGTTGCTCTGATGTCGCCGGTCGTTATTGCCGCGCCGGCAGATAATGAGCTTTTTTCCAGCAACGGTGTTACGAAAACAAAGTTGTTGGATACGGCCGATCTGCGCCAGCTGCAGAGTCAGCTTGATCAAGTGAGGAAATTGGCGCCGTCATTACGGGTCCAGCTACGAAATCTACGTCATCAGTTAGATTTCAGACGGTTCGATTCTTTTGAATTCGAACGTCATATGAGTCGCGCCCAGAACGACATCGAACGTCTGCTTCGTCTCCATCAGCGCCTGGCAGTCTCCTCCATGCAACTCCATTTTATTGCGGTGGATCTGCAGCGGCAATCTGTGGGACTGACACGTCAGCTGGAAAAAGTGGAAATAGTGATTGAAAGAATTGATGAGTCGCTGGATGAAGATATCAAGCAGGAGAGTGTGGTCATTGAAGTGTGGTCATTGAAAGGAATGAGAAGTTTCTGGATATGCTCACTTTATTTACCGGAACTGTCCAGGATGCCTCAAAGCTGATCGGGCAAAGAAGCGAATAGTGGCCGATTCGTTTTAGCCACTTGATCTATACTGAAATCGGAAGTCATCATGCAGCGTATCTTCCTGCTGGGCGTCATTGTGTTGTTGAGCGGCTTGCTGATATGGGTGGCGCTGTTCTGGACCCCTCAGTCTGACAGTGTGCCCAGTCACGAACAACTCTCCATCTCCGCAACACCCGTTGGCGGCAATTTTGCGCTTGAATCACATCTGGGACCTGTATCGCTGAACGATTATCGGGGTAAGGTCGTCATCCTCTATTTTGGCTATACCTGGTGCCCGGATATCTGCCCGACGAGTCTGGGTTTTCTCAGCATGGCCCTGAACGAACTGACTGAGGATGAGCTTGCCGGGGTACAGCCGTTGTTCATCAGCGTCGATCCCAAGCGCGATTCACTGGAGCGGCTCAGGGTGTATGGGGAGTACTTCCATCCAAGCATTTTAGGTGTCACAGGTTTGCAGGAAGCCGTGGAGGAGGTCGCAGAGAAATATGGCGCAGCCTATAGCATCGTAGAACAGCTCTCCGAATCCAATTATGTGGTGGATCACTCGGCGGATACTTACTTTATCGACCGGGAGGGAAGGCTGACGAAAGTGCTGCCTCATGGGACACCACCCGAAGAGACGTTGGCCCTGATGAGACGAATGCTGTCAGACGGGGCGGCGAAACAATAGGCCGGTTCAACCGGCAACCTCCTGGTGCCTGATCTGCTGCGCTTGATCAGGCCTACTGATCCTGTTCTGGATTATTCGAAAGAGAGTCCGAAGCCAGTGGCTTCAAGATAGTCCGCTTCCTGTTTTAACTCGGCGCGGGTCAGTGGCCGCTGATTGTCGCTTTTGCCGGTGCGTGCAAAACTGATGCAGTCTGAGGGGATTGCATAGCTTACTAATACTGTTTGTATGGAAAATCGCTCTGTTTGGGGGTTGTTAGGTGATAATAGAAGGTGCCATCGGGCAAAGATAATGGTTTGAAAAAATTGGCCGAAGGTCTGTTGGAGCAGGAGAATATGAGAGCTGATCGATGAAGTATTGCAGCCAGTGTGGCGCTGAAGTGGAAATCAAAGTGCCGGATGGAGACAATCGGCCCAGGCATATCTGCGCTGAGTGTCTGACGGTTCACTATCAGAATCCCAAGATGGTGGTGGGTTGTATTCCGATGTGGGAAGACAAAGTGCTGCTCTGCCGCCGAGCGATCGAACCCCGTTACGGACTATGGACACTGCCTGCCGGTTTTATGGAAAACGGCGAGACCAGCCAGGAGGGCGCAGCCAGGGAGACCCTGGAGGAGGCGAATGCCAGAGTGGAGGTGGAGACGTTGTATGCCCTCTTCAATCTTCCTCACATCAGCCAGGTTTATATGTTGTTCAAAAGTCGCCTGATGGATCTCGACTTTGGACCGGGCAGTGAGAGTCTGGAGGTCGCTCTGTTTTCTGAGCAGGAGATTCCCTGGGATGAGATTGCCTTCCCGGTGGTCCATGAGACCCTGCGGCTTTTTTTCGAGGATGCCAGGCGTAACCACTATGAATTGCGCAGCGGGACGATTGTTCGTTTGTCAGACAATCCCCGCCGCTACCACACCCAACTGCTGTAGAGTCAGCAGGCGTAAGTCATAGACCATGATTTCCGTAGGAGGGCACAAACCGAACATTGTTGGCAACCATGCCGTCGCCCTTCTCACTCTTTTCGATATAGAATTCGAGCACGGTATCCCGGTTTGACAGTAGTTCGTCGGTGACACCGTCGGCCAGCTCATTGGCATGGCAGAATACGCTCTCATAGGGGGATTCCGCATCACGTGGATCCGTAATCCACAGGTTCGGATCGATGCGCTTGATGAAGCGCAGAAAGCCATATCCTTTGTCGGGAAACCATTTCGAGCAGATACCACGGACGCAGGAGCCAGGGGAGCCCCACTCATTGCGTGGCTCATAGGAGATCGGCAACAGATCGGGGATCAGGAAGCCGGAAAAGAAGTCGTCGACCTGCCGTTGCAGATCCTTCGAAACATTTCGAAAACCGAGCAGTTCCACACGGCAGCCCCGATCCTGTAACGCAGTCACCACCTGCAGGAAATCACCGTCTCCCGTGACCAGCAGTATCAGATCGAGTTTTTCCGACTGCAGCATGGCATCGACCGCCAGATCGAGATCCGCATTGGCCTTGGTTGTGACATTACCCTCTTCATCGGTGTAGCGGCGTACGATTTTAACGATGATCTTCCAGCCGAAATCCCGTACCATCTGCTGATACGAACGCGCCCGTTTGGCGTATTCGTAGTCCTCCTTTGCGCGCTCCTGATCAAAGGCGATATAGGTGTTCATGCGTAATAAATTACCGCCATAACGTGCGGCAAAGCGTCGTAGAATATCGTATCGAAGTTGGTAGCCGCCGTTGTAGCGGATGTTTTCGGCGTCTACGAAAACGCCTATCTTGAGGTTATTATTCAATGTGGCTCTCTAAAAAAAATGAATGGTATAGATTCGGCAATATAAACACGTGAATCATTAATGGTGGACTAGGTCCCTATTTGCAGTCTTTTTATAACGATGATGAATGATTGTTAAACAGGCCTTGCTTTGAAGTGAGACTATAGAATTGCAGGGTAACTGAAATTTGAAAAGGATTCGAATGACAATATCCGTTTTCAGATGTTATTAACCCTATTCTTAATGGGATAATCCAGGCCATTGATCTCCAGACGAGTCCTTTTATTTCATAGTGTGATGGCGATCGCCATCTGGTCTGCATGGTATCTGCTTGGCGGGGGAGAGTCAGCTGTTGCCGCCACGCTGGAACACTGGCGAGTGGCGCTGACCATGGTGTTTGGTTCATTTATCGCAGGCGCCACCAGCGAAGGTGGCGGTGCAATCGCCTTCCCGGTCTTTACCAAGGTGTTGCAGATCGATCCAGCCGACGCAAAGGTTTTCTCATTGGCCATCCAGAGCGTGGGTATGAGTGCCGCGTCGCTGGTGATAATCGCAATGGGCGTACGAGTCGAATGGCGGGTGATACGTTGGGCGGGCATCGCCGGTATTCCTGGCATGATTCTGGGTGCGGCAGTGGTGGCGCCGTTGCTCTCATCTGCGATGATCAAGATGAGTTTTACCTTTCTGGTGACGAGTTTTGCGGTTACGCTGTTCATGCTGAACCGCCGCATGCGACTCTGCCACGACCGGCTGCCGAATGAGAGTGGATACGAGTCTTGGATTATCGCTCTTGCAGGTTTCGTTGGCGGAGTGATGTCTGGTCTGGTGGGTAACGGCATCGACATCATTACCTTCTCTGTCATGGTGCTGTTATTCAGGGTGAGTGAAAAAATTTCAACACCCACCTCAGTGATTCTGATGGCATCGAATTCGATTGTCGGTTTTCTGCTGCATATTTTCGTGATCGATGGTTTTACGCCAGAGATCAGAGAGTGGTGGCTTGCTGCCATACCTGTCGTAGTCGTTGGTGCGCCTTTGGGGGCGATGCTCTGTAGTCTGCTGGATCGTCAGGTTATCGCGAAAGGACTGATTTTGCTGATCCTGATTGAATTTATCAGCTCACTTTGGCTGATCCCCATGACACCGTCTGTTGTATCGGTCAGCCTGATCATGCTGGTGATATTTTCACTGCTCTACTATGGTATGTACAGTGTAAGACGTTACGAACCCATGGGATCAGATTGACCTGAGTTTGATTGGGCCAATGACTCATTAGTCAAAAGTATCATGCTAAACAAAAGCGGGGACAGGGAGATGAACGAGAGGATCGATGATATCACCATCGTGGGTGGCGGTGCGGCAGGCTGGTTGATGGGCCTGTTCCTGACCACGATGCTGAACAAGGGAGAGTCCAAGGTCAAGGTGACCCTGATTGAGTCGCCAAATATCCCCACTATCGGTGTTGGCGAAGGAACGGTGACGGGTTTTCCCCGCATGCTCCAGCAACTGGGCATCAAGGAGAGCGAATTCCTGCGTAAATCCGATGCCACCTTCAAATGCGCAGGAAAATTTGTAGGCTGGAATCTGGATGCCCAAGGCAAGCCGATCACCTTCTATAATCCCTTTAATGTGGGTGGATACGTCGGTGGTTTTGAAACAGGTTATTACTACCAAAAATATGGCAACGCACCAGGTGCGAGCAGTTTTGTCGATAGTATCATGCCGACTCAGATGGTGGTGGAAAACCGGCTTGGTCCAAAATTGATAGGCGCAAAGGATTACGAGAGCCCCGTACCCTATACCTACCATCTGCACGCCCACGACTTTTCCAAACAGATCGCAAATATTGCGAAAAAGCGGGGGGTCGTGCATATCCTGGACGAGATGGTGGACGCGGAACAGGATGAGAACGGCTATATCACTGCGCTCAATCTGAAAGAGAAGGGGCGTGTGCCGGTAAAACTGGTGATCGATTGTACCGGTTTCAGTGGACGTATATTGCAGCAGGTGTTGAAAGAGCCCTATAACGAATTTGGTAACCACTTGCTGTGTGACCGTGCCATCCCCATCCCTCATCCCCATGAAGATCCCAAGAGACTTACTCCCTGCACCACCGCAACGGCGATGAAGGCGGGTTGGACTTTCGATGTGCCACTCTACAGTAGAATGGGCACGGGTTATGTTTACTCAAGTCGTTTCATCTCCGATGATGAGGCATTGGATGAACTGATCAGACACATCGGTGATGAATCCCTGCGGGAAAGAACGCCACCGGTGATCAAGATGCGGGTAGGCCGGGTACGCAACACCTGGGTAAAGAATGTTATCGCCACCGGCCTCTCAGCAGGCTTTGTGGAGCCACTGGAGGCTTCCGCGATCTATACCATCGAGATGACGGCGCGCATGCTGCTGACCTATTATCCTGAGCAGGGCATCGAGCAGAAGACAGTAGACCGCTTCAATGAAGTCATGAACCGGATGTATAATGAGATTCTCTCCTTCATCGTCATGACCTACTACACTTCCAACCGTACTGAGCCTTTCTGGGTTGCCGCCCGTGAGGATATCGATCTGCCAGACAGACTGCGGGAAAATCTTGAGATGTGGCAATCATTCATGCCGTCACCTCATGACGTCGAGGGAAAATTTCTTTTCAGCCACTGGAACTATATCTATGTCCTGCTGGGTAAAGGTTATTTCGAGGGACGCCATTTCCCGGCTGAACGTTTCCTTGTGAAAAGTGACTGGACGCGTTTTTCCAATCATATAGCAGAGGTCAAACGTCAACTGAAACAGAAACTGCCTTCGCATTATGATCTGCTTAAAGCGATTCGGAGTGGGAGGTAACGGTCCTGCATACTTGAAACAGCCTGCTTTTACAGAGTAATCAGATAGAGGAAATATATCGGTGTTACCCGTTGACTACGCAATACGGCCAGAGGCCAAGGAACCTTTTCTACAGGAGGACAGATCGACTCCCTGTCTTCTGGTCATCTTCGGTGCGGCGGGGGACCTGACTCGCCGTAAGTTGATGCCGGCGCTCTACAATCTCCTTTGTGAACGCGTGATTGATGAGCGGTTTGCGGTCATCGGTTACAGCCGAACCGAGCAGGAAAGCGAAGCGTTTCGGGCGACACTGGAGAGCGCTGTCAGGGAATACTCCCGCACGCAGCCTGTCGATTCGCTGGTCTGGCAGAGCTTTGCGAAACGCATAGAATATGTGCGCGGGTCGTTTGAGGATCCTGAAGGTTACAATGCATTACGGGAACGAATCGATGTTCTGGAGCAGGGCTTTGGTACAGGTGGCAACAGGCTCTTCTATCTGGCTACTCCACCCGTGGCTGCACCGCAAATACTGCATCGTCTGCAGGAGACGGGACTGCTTTACGATAGTAGTGATGAAACCCCTTGGTCACGGGTGATCATGGAGAAGCCATACGGTCGGGATTTGACCTCGGCTCAGGAGCTCAATCGTATTGTAGGCGAAGTGCTGGATGAGAGTCAGGTCTACCGTATCGATCATTATCTCGGTAAGGAGACAGTGCAGAATATCCTGGTGACCCGTTTTGGCAACACCATCTTTGAACCTCTCTGGAACCGAAAATATATCGATCATATCCAGATTACTGCGGCGGAGTCGATCGGTGTCGAGGGAAGGGGGCGCTTCTATGACCAGACCGGGGTGGTTCGAGACATGGTGCAGAGCCATCTTTTGCAAGTGCTGTCGCTCTGTGCCATGGAGACGCCGACCACATTTGCGGCGGATGATATCCGTGATAAACGGGTTGAAGTGCTGCGTTCCCTGCGCCCCATATCCGGTGATGATATTGAAAAATGTGTCGTGTTTGGTCAGTACCGGGGTTACCGTGATGAGGAGAATGTCGATAAGGACACCCGCACCCCCACCTATGTGGCGCTCAAGTGTTTTATCGACAACTGGCGTTGGCAGGGTGTGCCCTTCATGTTACGGGTCGGGAAGCATCTCAAAGCGCGGATGACTGAGATCTCTGTCGTTTTTCGTCCTGTGCCGCACTGCCTCTTCGGACGTGACGATGTCTGCCAGACGCTCGATTCCAATGTGTTGACGATCCGTATCCAGCCGGATGAGGGAATCGATCTCAAAATCATAAGTAAACAACCGGGTGATTCACTGCAGGTGGGTACAGTGGAGATGGATTTCAGCTACTCAGATGCCTATAACCATCCGATCAAAGATGCCTATGAGCGCTTGCTGCTTGATGCCATGCGCGGCGATGCCACCCTGTTTGCGCGCCGTGACGAGGTGGAGCATGCCTGGCGATTCGTAACACCGATTCTGCAGGCCTGGGAACGGGCGACAGATCGCTATCCGGCCTTCTATGCTGAAGGCAGCGCCGGTCCTGTGGAGGCCGACAATCTTATGCACCGATATGATCGAAAATGGCGGGAGATCTTTTAGATGGCGGGAGAGAGAATCATTGTCGACGGTGCGCGGTTTGTCGTCGCTGCATCACAGTGGATTCTGGATACCATTGAAACCGTGTTACAGCATAGCGAACGTTGTCATCTGATGCTGGCAGGGGGTGGAACACCGATGCCGGTTTATCGAAAACTCTCTCAGCAGGAGATTCCCTGGGAGAGGATGACAATCTTCTTTGGCGATGAACGCTGTGTGCCCCCAACCCATGAGGCCAGTAACTATCGTGCGGCGGTTGAGGCACTCTTTCCCCGTGGTCTGCCGGATGATCTGATACTGCATCGCATGCATGGTGAGGATGATCCTGAAACCGCTGCCGAGGCATACGAGGCGATTCTGCCGGAACAGATCGACATCCTGCTGTTGGGCTTGGGGGAGGATGGACATACGGCCTCTCTGTTCCCCGATTCGGATGCGCTGGAAGAGTGGCAGCGACGGATCATTCCGGTGGTCGGCAGTAAACCGCCACCGCAACGCTTGACCATTACCCCTGCCGTTGTCAGGTCGGCGATACATACCCTGATGATGGTGGAGGGTGATGGTAAAGCCGATGCGGTGCGGCGGGCTCTTGAAGTTGGTGATGTACCGGCTACCCTGGCCAGCGAAGCTACCTGGTTGCTGGATAGGGCTGCTGCATTGGCTCTCTCTGAATAAGGGGCTGACAACACGCCTCTATTCCATTGTAAAAAAGGAAGCGTGCCTAGGCCCGATCAAGCGTAGCAGATAGGGCAACATCAAGTGCCGAAGCAGAAGTGATTGCCGGTTCCGCTGTGCTCGAACCGGCCTACTTTAGCGGCGAAGTATCAATAAAGGACAATGCTTCCATCGGCCTGGTATTGGATGTAAGCGAGGTTGCTCTGCAGGCCCAGATGATCTCCACTGTTACGGAACCTGCTCAAAACAATGTCGCTGCTGCCGAGATCGCCTTGTGCGCCATCCACCTCGATGAAGACGATACAGCCCTCTCCCCAGTTCTCTGCATCGTTACAGGTTTCCCCGTTTCCTGATGCACAGACAGTGACAGGAAGCCCACGGCGAATCGCTTCCTGATGTGCGAACTGAAGGTGGTCTGTTATGGAACCGGCCTCTTTGGCCGTGGTTTCGTTTTCGTTCAGCTGACTAAAAGCCGGGACACCGGCAACGATCAAAAAAAGAAATACTGCCGCTGCCATCAGCAGCATTGTAGATCCTGTGCCATTACATCGACTGATTCTACCAATACTCATTACGTTACTGACTCCATAACTGATCTTGTTTCACATTATCGGAAAGTCGTGCGATTTCTTCATGCGAAAATGGAATCTAGTTCACTGAATGACAGGGATTAACCCCAAAAACCCTAATCTGAGTAATAGAAATCCCAACTTGGGGAACGGTTTTCCGATTCCACACCAGTGACTGTTTTGTTGTTGGCAGATATCTATCTGCACCATTCTGAAAAGCGGGGGCTGGAGCAAAAGTTTGAGAGGGTGGGGGGATTACCGCTGCGCCGGTATGAATTGTGGTATATGCTAAGATTTATTATCCCACCGCCCGTTATTACGCATTAAATATGGACATCAATTAAGATGAAGAAAGAGATGCTGCGTTTGCCCATAATTTTCCTTACTACAGTTGTGTTGGTCTCTCTGTCAGGCTGTGCGCAGAAGGAAGCCCCACCGGCAGAGGTAACCGCACGGCCGGTCAAGTCAATGTTAGTAGCAGCACCGGCGCAGGGGGGGGTACGAAACTTTCCCGGGCGGATCGATGCGGCACACAAGGCGGAACTTTCGTTTCGGGTGCCTGGAAAAGTGATTAAGCTGGAGGTCGCAGAGGGCGAGCGGGTCAAGAAGGGGCAGCTGTTGGCGAAACTCGATGCCACGGACTACCAAGTGGTCGTGAAGGACCGTCAGGCGACTTACGAGAATTCCAAAAAAGATTTCAACCGAGCCAAGGAGTTGGTGGATAAGGGCCATATCTCCCGGCGTGATTACGACAAACTCGAAGCCTCATTCAAAAGCGCCTCCGCCACTCTGGAAAAGGCGCGCCTGGATCTTCGTTACACTCAGTTGAAGGCACCTTTTGATGGCAGCGTCGCCAGGCGTTACATACAACAGTTCGAGGAGGTGCAGGCCAAGCAAACGGTCTTTTCCTTGATGGATAACTCGTTACTGGAGGTCAAGTTTGATGTGCCGGAAAACCTGATCTTGCGGCTCTCCCCGGCAAAAACAGATGAAGATAGAGGTGGCGGCGTGTCTGTCTGGGCCGCTTTCGATACGGTGCCGGATAAACGCTTCGATCTGGTATTTAAGGAGATCGCTACCAAAGCAGATGCCAAAACCCAGACTTTTCAGGTGACCTATACCATGCCGGCACCGACCGGACTGGTCGTATTGCCGGGCATGACGGCCAGCGTCACTGCAGATCTCACCAAGGCGCTGGAAGAGAGGGTGGTCCACTTCGTGCCCGTCAATGCGGTTTCCGCTAATGGCAATCTCGACTCCCGGGTCTGGGTTGTGGATGAAGCCTCGATGACGGTTACAGCGCGAAGGGTATCGCTGGGACGCATGAGGGGTGCCGAGATCGAGGTGACAGATGGGATAGAGCCGGGATTACGGATCGTTACCGCAGGTTCAGCCTATCTTGCCGAAAACATGAAAGTAACGCTGATGAAACAGACCGAACAGGCTGAGCCCAGGGCGGAGGATATTCCCGTCATGGACAAACAGTAGCAACGGCCCGACGGATTGACAGGAATCAGCTAATGAACATCGGTGAATATTCGATAGAGAAGAAAGTCATCTCCTGGCTGCTGGTCATCATCATGGTGGCAGGTGGATTCTACGGCTTCGAGAAGATGGGTAAACTGGAAGATCCCAACTTCACCATCAAACAGGCAAAGATCATCACTTTCTATCCCGGCGCCACCGCTCAGGAGGTGCAGGATGAGGTGACCTACCATATTGAGGAGGCGCTTCAGCTGATGGGACAGCTGAAGCGTATCAAGATGTCGATTGCGCGCCCGGGCATGTCCGATCTCAATATCGAGTTTAAGGACGAGTACAAGGCGAAAGATTTTCCCGACATCTATGACGAGTTGCGGCGCAAGATCGCTGACATGAAACACAAGCTGCCGCCGGGAGTGCAGGGGCCGATCATCATCGATGACTTTGGTGATGTCTATGGTATCTACCTTGCCTTGCAGGGGGAGGGCTACACCTATCGCGATCTCAAGGACGTGGCGGACGAGCTCAAGAAACAGCTGGTGTTGGTGGATGGGGTCAAGAAGATCGTCATCGGTGGTGAGCAGCCGGAAGTGGTTTATGTGGAGATCTCCCGCACCCGTATGGGCGAACTGGGTATCTCCCTGGAACAGATTGGCAATGTCCTGCAGTCCCAGAATGTGGTCGAGGATGCGGGCAAAGTGCGGGTGGGGCCAGACTATATCCGCATCCATCCGACGGGTGAGTTTGACTCAGTGCAGGCGATCGGCGATCTGCTCATCAGCTCGGACAGCAGGAAACTGATCTACCTGAAGGATATCGCCACCATCCATCGCGCTTATGAGGAGGTGCCTGGTAAGTTGATTTACTTCAACGGCAAGCCGGCACTTACCATGGGTATCTCCATGCGCAGCGGCGAAAATGTCGTTGCAGTGGGCGAGGCGCTGGTACAGCGCTTCCATGAGCTGCAGTCGATTATTCCTGTCGGCATGGATCTGAACATAATTTATGATCAGCCAACCGAAGTAAACAAGTCCGTCAACAGTTTCATCGTCAGTGTGGGGCAGGCAATCGGCATAGTGATCGCGGTCCTGCTGCTTTTCATGGGGGTGACATCCGGGCTGATAATCGGTGCAGTGCTTCTGATCACCGTAGCAGGCACGCTGCTTGTGATGGAGCTGTACGGCATTGAACTGCAGAGAATCTCACTGGGCGCACTGGTTATCGCGCTGGGTATGTTGGTGGACAACGCTATTGTGGTGGCGGAAGGCATGCTGGTTCGCATTCAGTCGGGAATGCCGGCTACCCAGGCGGCAAAAGAAGCGGTGGGAAAGACTATCTGGGCGCTGCTGGGCGGCACGATTATCGGTATTCTTGCATTTTCCGCGATAGGTCTCTCCAGCGATAATACCGGTGAGTTTGCCAGCTCACTCTTCTACGTGATTCTGATCTCCCTGACACTCTCCTGGGTTACGGCAATCAGTACGACGCCGCTCTTGTGCGCGCTTTTCATGCGTCCGAAAAAAGGTGGAGATGGAGCTGCGGACAATCCCTATGATAAAGGTTTCTTCAAACTCTTCAGAACTCTTCTGAAAGCGGTTATCAAGGCGCGCTGGCTGGCGATTATTGTTGTGATCGGCTTATTTGTGAGTGCCGTGCTGGGATTCGGCTATATCAAAAATGCCTTTTTCCCCAGCGCCAATACGCCGATGTTTTTTGTCGATGTCTGGGAACCCGAGGGAACCGATATTCGGGAGACTCGCGATGATGCGCTGAAGATTGCTGAATTTCTTCGCGCTCAAGCGGGTGTGGTCAAGACAACCACGCTGGTGGGCGGGGGGGATGCCCGGTTTGCGTTGACTTACGAGCCCAAAGAGGCGAGTCCAGCCTATGCCCAGATCATCGTGCAGACAGAAGAACTGGAACAGATCTCCCAAGTCTGGCCGGCCGTCGCGGCCTATATGCGCGGCAATTTTCCCGAGCTCGATCCCATTATCAAACCTTTCCGCATCGGTCCAGGCCGTGACGGTAAGATCGAGGCGCGTTTCCACGGACCGGATGCGGCAGTCCTGCGTGACCTGGCCGAACAGGCTAAGGCGATCATGCGGCAGGACCCGGAGGCCAAAGAGATCAACGACGATTGGCGCCAGCCGGTGGAACTCATCCGCCCGCTATTCAATGAAAAGGTGGGACGGCAGTTGGGCATCACCCGTCATGACCTTGCTATTGCACTAAAGTCTGCGTTTGAAGGCAAAGATGTTGGTCTCTACCGGGACGGTATCCGGATGTTGCCGATCAAGCTTCGGCCTCCGGCCGATGAACGTGAGGATGTGGCCAATATTCAGGACATTCAGGTTTGGAGTCCTGCGTTGCAGAAGGCGGTGCCTGTGGCGCAGGTAGTGAGTGGTTTCGAGACGGTTTTTGAGAACACGGTGATTCGAGGACGTAATCGGATTCAGACCATCATCGCAGCCTGTAACCCAACGGGTGAATTGGCGACACCGCTGTTCAACCGCCTGCGGGTGCAGATCGAGGCAATTGAATTACCGCCGGGTTATGAACTCTCATGGGGCGGCGAATATGAAGACTCCGCCAACGCCCAGGCAGGTCTGTCCCGTGTACTGCCGGCGGGTTTCATTATGATGATCCTGGTCAGTATCCTGCTGTTTGCCAAGGTGCGTCAGCCGTTGATTATCTGGTTGACCGTACCTCTGGCCATTGTCGGCATCACAGCCGGACTGCTTGGCTTCGATGGTGCCTTTGACTTTATGTCTCTGCTCGGCGCATTGAGTCTCATCGGTCTGCTGATTAAAAATGCCATTGTATTGATCGATGAGATCGACCAGCAGATCGATGATGGCAAAGAGCATTTGACGGCAATTCTGGACGCCACGGTAAGCCGGTTGCGCCCGGTATTGATGGCAGCCGCCACCACCATTCTGGGATTGATTCCGCTGCTCTCTGATGTCTTCTTCGTCAACATGTCGATTACCATCATGGCGGGATTGGGTTTTGCGACGCTGCTGACACTGCTCTTTGTCCCGGTTCTGTACGCGGTTTTCTTCCGGGTGCCTTATTCCAAGGATGCCTGAAACGCACTGATTGTCCGCTGCGGACCGGCTTGCAACCGCAGCGGCATTTTTTCTGCTATATCGTTTCCGGTGCTTTTTGTTTCAGCGCTCAAATCCGTGCTAGTGGCAGGGTATCTACCAGCCATCAGGGATGAGCGCTGATCTATACTTCCTTGCATAACTCCAAAGGAGGAGATGAGCATGTCGGATATACTGCAGCACATACGTAGCCCTGCCTCGATTCAGAATGACCCGGATGGCAACCTGCTGGAATTGGCTCCCTGGTCAGAGGATGCGGCAGTTGTAAGAGCCCAGGAGCTGGGTATCGAAATGAGTAATGACCATTGGGATGTTGTCCTCTTCGTACGTGATTACTATCGCGGACGAGGGGAGAAGGCCAAGGCGAGGGAGATCACAAAGGCGTTGGTGGAGGAGTTTGCCGAAGATGGCGGGAAAAAATGGCTCTATCAACTGTTTCCCCGTGGACCGGTTACCCAGGCCAGCCATATAGCCGGTATACAGGTGCCTGGAGGCACAAACGATTCATCCTTCGGCAGCACCCATTAGGTGGTCAGAAAACGCTGGTTTTCAGCATTACCAGGGTGCAGCCTTCCAGCCACTCGATGCCTGCTTTGTCCAGACGTGACATGAGGTCTTGGGATTCGGTGCCCGGATTGAAGATCACCCTGCCGGGCGCTGCATTGACGATCTCATCGAACATGGGCGCCAGGCGCTGTGGCCCGACATAGAGGGTCAGGGTGTCGATGGTTTTTGAGATCTTGCCTAATGATGGAAATACCTGCAGGTCTTCGACGCTCTCCAGCTTCGGGTGTACAGGTGTGACTTCATAGCCGAGTTCGTTCAGCAGTTTAATCGCCTGATTGGCGTAACGGTGCGGTTTGGCGCTGGCGCCAAGCACCGCGACATGGTGTTCTGACGGCTTCATAACGCCTGAATCTTTTCTGCCTGCGCCTGCAAATCCTCAAGCGCCTTACGGGCGACCTCCATCTTGTCCTTCTCTTTCTGCACTACGGCCGCCGGTGCCTTGTCTACAAAGTTGGGGTTGGAGAGTTTTTTCCCAGTGCGTTCCACCTCCCCCTGCAGTTTGCCGATCTCTTTCTCCAGGCGTTTGATCTCTGCGTCTTTGTCGATCAGACCGGCAAGGGGGATCAGCACTTTCATCTCGCCCACCAGTGCAGTGGCGGACTCCGGCCCCGCCTCTCCCGCATGCAGGACTTCCACCGATTCTGTACGGGCAAGGAAATCGAGGTAACGCCGGTTGGAGGTGAGCCAGGTCAGATCCTGTTCGGTGGCGTTGGCCAACAGCACCGGAACCGGCTTGCCGGGGGCGATGTTCATCTCTCCCTTGATCTTGCGAATGCCGAGAATGAACTGCATGGTCCACTCCATCTCGGCGACTGCACTCTCGTCGATCAGTGCTTGATCAGCCACCGGATAGCCCTGCAGCATGATGGTGTCACCCTGGGCGTCGGTCATTGGCGCGACCCTCTGCCAGATCTCTTCGGTGATGAAGGGCATGATCGGATGAGTGAGGCGAAGCAGGGCCTCCAGAACCTGAACCAAGGTGCGACGGGTACCGCGTTTGGCAGCGTCCGAGGAGGTATCGCTCGTCAATACCGGCTTACAGAGTTCCAGGTACCAGTCACAGTAGTTGTTCCAGGTGAACTCGTAGATCGCCTGGGCAGCGTGGTCGAAACGGTAGTTGTCGATCGATTGGGTCACCGCAGAAATGGTGGACTGCAGTTGGGTGGTGATCCAGCGGTCGGCGACTGAAAGTTCGACCTCCGATGAACCTTTGCCGGTATCTTCGCCTTCGGTGTTCATCAATACGTAGCGGGTGGCGTTCCACAGCTTGTTGCAGAAGTTACGGTAGCCTTCGACCCGGCCCAGATCGAACTTGATGTCGCGGCCCCGGGAGGCCAATGCGGCAAAGGTGAAGCGCATGGCATCGGTGCCGAAACTGGGGATGCCGTCGGGGAAGTCCTTGCGGGTTGCCTGTTCGATCTTCTTCGCCAGCTGTGGCTGCATCATGCCGCTGGTGCGTTTCTCCACCAGTGGTTCCAGTTCGATGCCGTCGATCAGGTCGATGGGGTCGAGTACGTTGCCCTTCGATTTCGACATCTTGTCGCCGCGGGAGTCGCGCACCAGACCGTGTACGTAGACCTCTTTGAAAGGCACATCGTCCATGAACTTGATGCCCATCATGATCATGCGGGCGACCCAGAAGAAGATGATGTCGAAGCCGGTGACCAGCACTGAGGTGGGGTAGAAAGTCTTCACCCGCTCGGTATCCTCGGGCCAGCCCAAGGTGGAGAAGGGCCAGAGGGCAGAGCTGAACCAGGTATCGAGCACATCCTCGTCCTGGCGCAACGGGTAGTCGTCCGCCAGATTGTGCTGTTTGCGGACCTCTGTCTCCGAGCGAGCGACGTAGACATTGCCGGCATCATCGTACCAGGCAGGAATGCGGTGGCCCCACCAGATCTGGCGGCTGATGCACCAGTCCTGAATGTTGCGCATCCATTCGAAATAGGTGTTTTTCCAGTTGTCGGGCACGAATTTGATGTCGCCGTTCTCCACCGCCTCAATGGCTGGTTTTGCCAGTGGAGCTACCTTGACGTACCACTGGTCGGTGAGAAAGGGTTCGATAACCGCGTCGGAGCGGTCGCCTCGTGGCACCGTTAGCTTGTGGTCGACGATCTTTTCCAGCAGTCCCTGGGCCTTCAGGTCGGCAACGATCTGCTTGCGCGCGACATAGCGGTCCATGCCGATGTAGGCTGCCGGGATCAGGTTGTCCTCATCCTCATCCTCATCGTTGTCACGGATGGCAGCATCGACGGTGAAGATGTTGATCAGGCCGCCGTGGGGCTCTTCCGAGATGACCTTCTCATCCCGGTGGCGCTGCCAGACCCCATAGTCGTTGAAGTCGTGGGCCGGTGTGATCTTCACGCAGCCGGTGCCGAACTCGGGATCGACATGCTCTTCGTCGGCGATGATCGGAATCTTGCGCCCGGTGAGAGGCAGCTCCAGCAGTTCGCCGATCATGTGTTTGTAGCGCTCGTCACTGGGATTGACCGCCACCGCGCAGTCGCCGAGCAGGGTCTCCGGCCGGGTGGTGGCGACGATCAGGTGGCCCTGGCCGTTGGAGAGGGGATAGCGCATGTGCCACATGTGGCCGTTCTCCTCCTCGGAGAGCACCTCCAGATCGGAGACGGCGGTGTGCAGCACCGGATCCCAGTTGACCAGACGTTTGCCACGGTAGATCAGGCCCTCTTCATAGAGGCGGACAAAGACCTCCTTCACCGCATCCGATAGCCCCTCATCCATGGTAAAGCGTTCGTGCTCCCAGTCGAGGGACGAACCCATGCGCCGCAACTGGCGGGTGATGGTGTTGCCGGAGTGCTCCTTCCAGTCCCAGATTCGCTCGATGAATTTTTCCCGCCCATAGTCGTGGCGGGTCTTGCCTTCGGCATTGATTAGCCGTTCCACGACCATCTGGGTGGCGATGCCTGCATGATCAGAACCCGCCTGCCAGAGGGTGCGTTCCCCCTTCATGCGGTGGAAACGGGTCAGGGCATCCATGATGGTGTCCTGAAAGGCGTGACCCATGTGCAGTCTGCCGGTGACATTGGGTGGCGGGATCATGATGCAGTAGGCACCGCTCCCTTCGTCTTTGGGCGCAAAGTAGCCGCGCTCCTCCCAAGTCTGGTACCAGTGTTGTTCTATGGCGTGGGGATCGTAGGTCTTGTCCATGGGTTTCGTGATGGTTGGTCGCAAAAGGCGCCTATTATAACCGGATGGATCGGATAAGGTGGAGGATGGTTTTTCGCCGATTCCGCACAGCTGTGCGGAGAATCTGCCTTCAGTTATCGCTCTCGGGGCCGCTAGACAGGTATGGAACGGCTCGGTTTCGGAGATGGGTGTGTCGGAATGGGGGCTATCGAATGGAATTAATTGATGTGTATTTGTGAAAAATGGACGCTTCTATAGACATACTTGCGATAGATGACGACAAGATAAGTCGTAAAATTATTGGCCGCACTCTTGAAGCGGCAGGTATGGTGCCGAGATTCGCCGAAAATGGCGATGAGGGACTTGCTGAAGCCCTGCGTCATATTCCCGATATCGTCCTTCTCGATGTGGAGATGCCCGGCCTCAATGGTTATGAGGTCTGTGATCGTCTGCGCCACACTGAAGCAACCAAACATGTCCCGGTTGTCTTCCTCTCCTCTCATAGCTCCCTGCGGGAAAGGATGCTGGGCTATGAAATGGGGGGGGATGACTATCTGGTAAAGCCTTTTGAGCCGGAAAACCTGATCGCCCGTATCAGGGTGCTGATCAAATACAGGGAAGAACAGCAAGAGTTGCGGGCGCAATACGAGCTGGCGCATAAAACCGCCTTTACCGCGATGACCGGGACCAGTGACCTGGGCATGGCTGTGCAGTTTGTGGAGAAGAGTTACGCTCACAAAACCTACGAGGAGCTGGCAGATGAGCTTTTCGGAATCATGGAGCATCTGCAACTGGAGTGTTGCCTGATGATCATGGATGAAAATACGCCTCTTTGGTTCTCATCGAAGGGCGGCATCAGTCCGTTGGAAAAGGAACTGATCGAGATGGCCGATAAGGGTATGCGTTTTTTTGATTTTGGAGCCAATACCATCGTCAACTACCCCACGCTCAGTCTGTTGGTAAAAAACATGCCGCTCGATGATCCTGAACGTTATGGGCAAATCAAGGATCTCCTGCCGGTAATACTTTCTGCGGCGAATGCGAAAAACAGCACCATTAGTGTTGAAATGGCCCTGCTGGGGCAGAGCCGTGATCTGTTGAGGGCCTTTGGCCAGATCCGGACAAAGCTCTACTATCTTGCCCGGGGTATGTTGGACAAGCAGGAAGAGAGTGGTGGACTGCTGCGGGAGATGGCGCAGCATATCAACTACGATCTGTTGCGCATGGGTCTAGAGGAAGATCAGGAGGATTATCTACTGATGCGAATCGACACTGCGATCGATGAGGCGATGGAACGTATCGACTCAGGTGAGACCATCTACTACACGCTGTCAAATGTGCTGTCGAGCATTAAAGGGGTTATGCAGAACCAGGAGCATATCGTGGAGGCGTTTGCCATGAGCCAGGCAGTGGATAGTGATGCAGATAAGAAAAATTATGAAGGGGATATCGAGCTCTTTTAAACGCTGAAAATCCGCTACAAAAACCGCATAAAAGTCTACTCTTCATTGCTGAATCCGTCTTCTAGTCCCTCTTAGAATAAAGCGCCATGACCATGACCCGATAATAGGGTCATCCCGCTGTGTTCGGGTAAATTCAGTAATGGTTCGGCAACAAAAAAGGGCTATCATACCCGGATGATTCAATTTGGGTGGAGCGGGTTCCGCCTCCCGACAAAGGAAGTAAATAAATGAGTGGAAAAAAACAGGTTTTCTCTTTCGAAGAAGGCGACGGCAAGAATAAACAACTGTTGGGTGGCAAAGGTGCGAATCTGTGTGAGATGACCCAGTTCGGTCTCAATGTGCCGCCCGGCTTCGTCATCTCCACCGAGGCCTGTCTCGACTATCTTGCCAACGAAACCCGGCAGCTGCCGGACGGCCTGATGGACGATGTGAGAGAACACATGAAACGGGTCGAGGCGGCCACCGGCAAGGGCTTCGGCGACGCAAATAACCCACTGCTGGTTTCTGTACGTTCCGGCTCTGCGATGTCGATGCCGGGCATGATGGACACCATCCTCAACCTGGGGCTCAACTCCGAGACCCTGCAGGGCGAGATCGAACAGACCGGTGACGCCCGTTTCGGATATGACGCCTATCGCCGCTTCATCCAGCTCTTCGGCAAGGTCGCCCTCAATGTGCCCGACGAACTCTTCGATGCGGAGTTTGAGCAGGTAAAACAGAAGGCTCATGTTACAGAAGATGTGGGGCTCTCCGGGGATGATCTGAAAGAGATCAGCGAGCGTTTCCTGACCGTCTTTGAAAATCATACCGGACGACCCTTTCCGGAAGACCCATACGATCAGCTGGAGATTGCCATCAAGGCGGTATTCGGCTCCTGGGGCGGCAAGCGGGCGGTGGATTACCGTCGTGAATTCAATATCACACCCGATATGGCCAACGGTACTGCGGTCAACGTCTGCACCATGGTCTTCGGCAACCGGGGCGATGACTCCGCCACTGGCGTTGGCTTCACCCGTAACCCTGGTACCGGTGAGAACAAGCTGTATGGAGAGTATCTGGTCAATGCTCAGGGCGAGGATGTGGTGGCGGGTATCCGTACGCCGAAACCCATCGACCATCTCACAGAAGAGATGCCGGAGATGGCGCGGCAGCTTGCGGTACTGCGCGAAAAACTGGAGACCCACTATAAAGAGATACAGGATTTCGAGTTTACCATCGAGCGCGGCATTCTCTACTGCCTGCAGACCCGCAACGGAAAGATGAATGCAATTGCCATGGTGCGCACCTCCGTGGAGATGGTGGAGGAGGGACTGATCGATAAGGAACAGGCTCTGCTGCGTATCGAACCTGCCCTTCTTGAGCAGATGCTCTATCCCCGTCTCGATCCTGATGCCAAGGCGGATGCGGTGGCCCAAGGCTTGCCCGCATCCCCGGGCGCCGCCAGTGGCCGGGTTGTTTTTGATGCGGATCGGGCGGAGATCTTCGGCAAAGAGCAGGGGCAGAAGGTGATCCTGATGCGCGAGGAGACCAAGCCCGAGGATATTCATGGCTTCTTTGCCGCAGAAGGTATCCTCACCAGTCGTGGCGGCAAGACATCTCACGCCGCAGTGGTGGCCCGTGGCATGGGCAAGCCCTGTGTGGCGGGTGCGGAGGGTATCTCTGTGGATGTTCAGCGCCGTGAAGCGCACATCGGCGGTTTGGTGATCCGGGAAGGCGATGTGGTCACCATCGACGGCAGCAGTGGCAATGTCTATCTGGGCGAGATTCCGATGGTGGAGCCGGACTTCACCGAAGAGCTGAACCGGTTGCTGCGCTGGGCTGATGATGAGGCCTACCTACGGGTGGTGGCCAATGCCGATACTGGACCGGATGCCACGCGGGCGCTCAAGTATGGCGCCAAGGGCATAGGTCTCTGTCGTACCGAACGCATGTTCAATGATGTCGACCGTCTGCCGGTAGTCATCGAAATGATCGTGTCGGAGACCAATGAGCAGCGTGAGGCGGCGCTGGATAAGCTGCTGCCGATGCAGCGCGCCGATTTCAAGGCGATCTTTGAAGTCATGTCGCCGTTTCCGGTCACCATTCGTCTGCTCGATCCGCCGATCCATGAGTTTCTGCCATCCGAGCAGCAGTTGCTGGCGGATCTGGAACAGTTGCGCCATCTGCGCAATTCGGTGCGTGGCATGGAGGTGCTGGCCAGCAGCATGATCCTGCTGCACGATCCTGCTCAGGCAAAGCAGGAGGCGGCTTCGATGCGCCAGATCGTGGACATCGACATGGTGGAAAAGACGCTGAAAAAGAAGGAGACCATGCTGAAAAAAGTACGGGCTCTGACTGAAACCAACCCGATGTTGGGGCATCGCGGCGTACGGCTGGGCATTACCTTTCCTGAGATCTATTCGATGCAGATTCGGGCGATTCTGGAGGCTGCCGCCGAGTGTGCCGCCAAGGATCTGGAGGTGCATCCGCAGATCATGGTGCCCCAGGTTTGTACCGCTGAAGAGCTGAAAAAGGTCAAAGAGACGGTTGACCGGATTCGCGCTGAAGTTGAGGCGGAATTTGGACACAAGCTCAACTTCCGCTTTGGCACCATGATCGAGGTGGTGCGTGCCTGTATGCGGGCTGATACCCTGGCGGAAGAGGTGGATTTTTTCTCCTTTGGCACCAATGATCTGACCCAGGCCACCTTCTCCTTCTCCCGCGAGGATGCTGAAAACAAATTCCTGCCCATGTACAACCAGATCGGTATTCTTCAGGACAATCCTTTCGAGGTGTTGGACGAAAAAGGTGTGGGCAAGCTGATGGATCTGGCGGTGAAGTGGGGACGTGAAAAGAAGCCCGATCTGAGTGTCGGTATTTGTGGAGAACACGGTGGGCATCCCGCCTCCATCGCCTTTTGTCATAAGGCGGGGTTGAACTATGTCTCCTGTTCCGCGCCGCGGGTGCCGGTGGCAAGATTGGCCGCAGCCCATGCCAGTCTGCTGAACCGAAAAGGGTGAAAGGCTAAAGGCGACAGGTGACGCCAGAACCTTGGCCCTGGCACCTCGGCCCTTGGCCCTAGCCCTTTCCACATTTGATCTAAAGCAGTGACAGGAAGATCAGGCATGCCTAGAATGCCGCGCTTACTGTAAGAGTGTTTGCATGAAATTCAACCGAATCCCAGTTCTTCTGTTATTGCTCCTGTGTTTTCAGAGCACAGCTATTGCTGCGACCGATCAGCAGTTTGCTGCAATTAAACGTCTGGGAGAGTTAAACGGCGTGGCCTTGCATTGCCGTTATCTTGAGCAGACCCAGCACATGAAAAGAGTGCTGGTGATGACGCTTCCCAAACGCAGGCAGTTGGGGGAGTTGTTCGACATTGAAACCAATACCTCCTTCATGAGCTTTATGGCGGCGCAGACTATCTGTCCGGATGTGCAGACATTCAAAAAGCAGGTGGAAGCCGCTGTGCAGCAACTGGAAACTGTTTTTAGCAAGTCTTGAGCTGATCTTAAATTATGTTGTTCAAACGTTACCTATTATCTCTGTGTGTCGCTTTCGGCCTTATTTTCTCTGGACAGACTCTCCTTGCGGATGACGGTTTTGATGTCGTTGTCAGTATCAAGCCGATCCACTCCATCCTGGCTGGCCTTATGGAAGGCACTAAAGGCCCACAGTTACTTGTGAGTGGGGAGCAGAGTCCCCTTATATTCAAGCCAACTGACCAGCAGAAGCATGCTATGCAGTCCGCTGACCTGGTCATCTGGGTTGGTCCGGAGTTGGAGGAGCATCTGGCGGAGTCGATAGCCGCGCTTGAATCCCGGGTAAGGGTAATCGAGCTTTTGTCGAGCCAGAGCATGAAGATTCTGCTGTCACGGGGTGATGATGCAAAGCGTGATCCCTTTTTCTGGCTCGATGACCGGAATATCATCATTCTGCTGGATGATCTTGCCCGCCTGCTGGTTGAAGCTGACCCGGCCAGAAGCCATATCTATCAGCAAAACAGACGCAAGCTGATGCAGCGCCTCTCCCGCCTCGACCGGGAGTACGAGTACGGTTATCGAGGCTTGAAGGCGGGATTGGGTGTGCAGTATTACGACACCCTTCACTATTTTGAACAGGCTTATGCGCTGACGGTACTCGAACATGTGGGTATCTCTCCAGGGCAACCTGGGGATGCGACTTCACTGTTCAAGGTACGGCAGCGCATCGTGGACGGCGAGGCAGTGTGCCTGCTGACAGAGGCGGGCATGCCTGCGGAGCATGCAGGGCTTTTGACTCAGGGACAGGAAGTCAATATCGGCAGGCTTGACAGCCTGGGCATCAATCTAAAGCCGGGTCCCGATCTCTATTTTCAGCTGATGGATCACAATACGGATACCATCAAACGTTGCCTGAATGCCGATATGGGGGCGGCGGAGCAGGCGCGTATCGCCGCTGATAGTGCTGGCATTCCCGGTCAGGGTGGTATCGGTGGGCGCTTCATTTTGACTGATCACCTCGGCGGGACGCTCACTGAAGATGACATGCGGGGAGGTTATCACCTGCTCTATTTCGGTTACACCTACTGTCCGGATGTCTGTCCCACAACCCTGCAGGTACTGTCCTTGGCTCTGGATGAGCTGGG
This sequence comes from bacterium endosymbiont of Escarpia laminata, assembly GCA_003660235.1. Taxonomy (GTDB): domain Bacteria; phylum Pseudomonadota; class Gammaproteobacteria; order Chromatiales; family Chromatiaceae; genus QGON01. Next base: position 104,411 of record QGON01000069.1, read on the forward strand.
TGACAAGGCAAAGCTGATTCAGCCCTATTTCATCACCATCGATCCAGATCGGGATACTGTCAAGGTGATGCGTACTTACGTTGAGTATTTTGACTCCAGATTGGTCGGGGTGACCGGTTCAAAACCGATGATTGAGCGTATTGCAGCGCAGTTCAAGGTGAAATACGAAAAGGTAGAGGAGGGATTAGCGGATCCCGACCTCTACGTGATGGATCACTCCGCCAGCCTCTATCTTTTGGGGCCGGACGGCCGCTTTATAAAGAAGTATGTCTACGGTATTACCGCTGAGCAATTGGCTCAGGGTCTGCTTGAAATACTGCCCTGAACGCCACCTCTTTCTTGTGACGGCATAGAAAAATCTTATCTATGTTATTTGACCAAAATCAATGTGTCATATGACGCATTTTTGGACTATGCTCGCGTGAGTGTTTCGTGATTATGCGCAGCACAATCTGTCTCTAAACTTGGGGAAGGGGAATAATGAAGAAAAGCACCAAACAGTTATGTACGGCGCTTGTGGGCCTGGGTATTGGGCTGGGAGCGGCTTCAAGCAGTTTCGCCCAGCAGTCTCTCAAAGATGTGATGCAGGCGCGTGGCCTGACTCAGAAAGACCTGCTGGCAGCGGCCAAGACCTATACGCCTACCGGCGGACGCGATGAGTATCTGGCCTTCAGTTCGGGTGGTCAGAGTGGGCAAGTAATTGTATACGGCATCCCGTCGATGCGTATTCTGAAATACATCGGTGTTTTTACTCCGGAGCCTTGGCAGGGTTACGGCTTCGATGATGAGTCCAAGGCCATCCTGGCTCAGGGCAAGATCAATGGTAAGCAGATCAACTATGGTGATACTCATCACCCGGCTTTTTCCGAAACAAAGGGCGAGTACAACGGCAAGTACCTGTTCATCAACGATAAGGCCAATCCCCGCATCGCGGTGATCGATCTGCACGATTTCGAAACCAAGCAGATCGTGGTCAACCCCTTCATGAAGTCCGATCACGGTGGTGCTTTCGTTACCCCGAATACGGAATACGTGATGGAGGCTTCTCAGTACGCAGCGCCGGTCAGTGGCGACTATGTACCGCTGGAAGAGTTCAACGAAAAGTATCGTGGTGCGCTGACCTACTGGAAGTTCAATATGGAGAAGGGCAAGATCGAGCCCGAGAACTCCTTCACCTTTGAACTGCCTCCCTACAGTCAGGATCTCTCCGATGCTGGCAAGAATGCCAGTTTTGGTTGGGGTTTCACCAACTCCTTCTGCTCTGAGCGTTATGTCGGTGGTATCGAACGTGGTCGTCCTCCCTTCGAGGCAGGCTGCTCCCAGAAAGACACCGACTTCATGCACGTAACCAACTGGGTAAAGGCCGCCGAACTGGTTGCCGCCGGTAAGGTCCACAAGGTCAATGGTGCATACCAGATCACCATGAAGCAGGCCGTTAAAGAGGGTCTGCTCTATTTGATCCCCGAGCCCAAGAGCCCACACGGTGTTGATGTAAGCCCAGACGGTAGGCACATCATCGTATCAGGCAAGCTCGACAGCCACGCCTGGGTCTACAGTTGGGCCAAGATCAAGAAGGCCATCGACAACAAGAAGTTCGAAAGCCATGACCCCTATGGCATCCCGATCCTCTCCATGAAAGACACTCTGCACACTCAGGTGCAGGTAGGCCTTGGTCCTCTGCATACCCAGTATGATTCCAAAGAGTGCGTGGTCTACACCTCCATCTATGTAGACTCCATGGTCACCAAATGGGACTACTGTAAAGGCAAGGTGCTGGATCAACTCCATATCCACTACAACATCGGTCACTTGCTGACCATGGAAGGCGATTCCGTCTCCCCTGATGGCAAGTATCTGGTCTCCCTCAACAAGCTGGCCATCGACCGCTTCAACCCTGTCGGTCCTCTCCATCCGCAGAACCATCAGCTGATCGATATCAGTGGCGACAAGATGCAACTGCTCTACGATATGCCGATACCGTTGGGTGAGCCCCACTACGTTGTGGCCATCAAGGCTGACAAGCTGAAACCTGCCGTTCGCTACAAATCCGGTTGGGACAGCCGTACCAACAAGATATCGCCTTGGAAGACCCGTGCCGGTCGTGAAAAGGTGGTTCGCAAAGACGGCATAGTGCATGTCTATGGTACTGTGATTCGTTCTCACATCACGCCTGAAATCATCGAGGTTGAAGAGGGTGAGACTGTCTCTATCCATCTGACCAACCTGGAGCGTGCACAGGACGAAACTCACGGTTTCGCCATGTACAGCCAGAACGTCAATCTCTCTATTGAACCTGGCAAAACCGTATCCGCCACCTTCGTGGCAGATAAAGCCGGCGTCTATCCCTACTACTGCACCGAGTTCTGCTCCGCGCTCCATCTGGAGATGCAGGGTTACCTGCTGGTCAAGCCCAAGGGCTATGTGGCCAAAACTGGCGCAAAGATGGAAGAGGGTCAGAGGTACACCAAGGCTGATTATGACAAGCAGGTCAAGGTCAACATTGACACTCAGGCTATCATCAACTCGGTGGTGGCCTTTATCACCGCCCACAACTACAAGGATTTCCCTGAAGTTGTAGCCCTGGTTGAGGACGCATTCGACCAGCTTGGATTCGCTGAAGAGTCCAAGAAGAAGTCTGATGACTATGCCGCCAAGGGTGACTACCAGAACGCGACGCTTTGGGCGGGTCAGCACTGGCAGTACCAGGTCAAGACCGCAGACATGGGTCTGCGTGCCAAAACCTTCCTTGAGGAGCATGGCGCCAAGAAGGTCGAAGTGAAAAAGGCCAAATAATTGCTGAGAAGCAATTGACCTGAAAGGAAAAGGGGACCTGATGGTCCCCTTTTCTGTTTATGGATAGTTATTTGGTTAATAAATTGTAGGTGTATAATCAGGACGGTTATTCTCCTGATAACTATTCAAGGCCAGGCGGTTTCCACTATAAGCCGTACGAAACCGATGGTTTTTTATTTGATGTCCCTCAATGCGGGAACCTTTACCCGGTGAGAGACTCCTAGTCCATGGAATGTGTCGCCCAAAATTGGTGGCACTGTCTGAAAATAAAGAGGAAATACCCATGTTGAAATTGATCACTTTTGCCGCAGTAGCCGTGACTCTCTCTCTCGGTGCGATTGGAAACGCAGTTGCAGCAGATGGCGCAGCGCTCTTCCAGGCAAAGACCTGTTGGTCCTGCCATGGAAAAGATGCCAAGACCCCAATTATGCCCATGTATCCTAAGCTGGCTGGCCAAAATGCCGACTACGCCTTTAACCAGATGAAAGACATCAAATCCGGTGCTCGCAACAATGGCCAGACCGCTGCCATGAAGGGTGTGATGGGCCTGGTTAATGAAGATGAGATGCGCGCGATCGCAGACTGGCTTAACACTCTGTAGCCCAAGTAATCCTGCACTGAGATTTAATCCATTAGATAGGGTTAAGTCCTGTGCGGGCTTGACGTATATCAAAGAACGCTAATATTCCCTGTGAAAGAATCCGCCTCCGGAACGGATGTTGAATTTCCGCTCAGACAGGGGGCGCGGCGGCGGCCTGGTGTACATTTAAGTATGTGTTTGTACCCCGCACTGGGGAACAGGAGAAACTTGGAATGAGTATTAAAACTGTATTGACGACCCTTTCCCTGGCCTTGGGGTTGGCGGTTTCCGCCAGCAGCTTTGCTGGAGAGGGTGATGTCCAGGTAACGGATATCAAAGACTGGAATAAAGCAGGCGGCGAGAAGAGCGAGGCGATGACCCTGACGCCAGACAAACCGCGCGGCATCATTGTCTATGAAGTCTGTTCCGCCTGCCATCTGCTGGAAGGCTGGGGTCTGAAGGACGGTACCTTTCCTCAACTGGCTGGACAGCATAAGGATGTACTGATCAAACAGCTGACCGATATTCGCTCCAAGAACCGTGACAACCCCACCATGTACCCCTTTGCGCTGGATGCACAGATTCTGGCAGTAGCTGGTTATCATAAGGGGGAGATGGATCCTGCTCAGCTGGTGGCTGATGTCACCGACTATATCTCCAAACTCCCGATGAATCCTGATAACGGAAAAGGTACTTGGGCAGAGGGTACGCCGGAGTTTGAGCAGGGCAAGAAGCTCTATGCCGACAACTGTACTCAGTGCCATGGCGACAATGGTGAAGGTAGTAACGAGAAGTTCTACCCTAAAATCCATGGTCAGCACTACTCTTATATGCTGCGCCAGTTCGAGTGGATTCGTGACGGCAAACGCCGGAATGCTAACCCCGATATGGTGAAACAGATCAAGGGCTTCTCCGACAAGGATATGCAGATGGTCATCAACTACGTATCCCGTCAGAAGGTTCCCGCCAAGGATCTCGCGCCTTCCAAAGATTGGCTGAATCCTGATTACGATTGATCAATGACAACTGTACCGGATGTCCGCAAAATCCGGTACAGGCTCTTCCTCTAAATTCCCCGGAAGTCGCTTAAGGTGCTTCTTCCAGAGTTCCCTGGAGTCCCTCCGGGGGACTCATCAACAAAATGTCAGTGATTATGCAAAACAAGCAAACACTCCTAGTCGCCATACTCTCTCTGATCGCTGTAGGTCTGCTTGCAGTCATCTTCTATAGCCCGATCTGGTGGGTCTCTCTTACCGCGCCCAACTACCCTGAAGAGTCATTTCCGGATGGCGTGCGAATTCATTTTCACATGAATGGCGTCTTCAACGGCTGTCAAAAGCAGGACAAGGCTGAAATTACTGAAGATGAAGCACTCGATTGTGTGCATGAGATGGATACCATCAACCACTATGTCGGCATGTATCCCATCGCTGCTGGAGGTCCGGTAGAGCGAGGCTTTGGTCAGTTTCTGATGGTGTTCATGGTCGTTATGCTGTTGGGATTCATCTGCACCAACCCGAAAATCCGCGTGGCATTGATGAGTGCCGGTTTTGCAGGTATCGCTCTCTGGATGTATCTCAGCATGTATGGTGAAGAGGGGTTTAATCTGCAGAATGAAGGATTTGTCACTGCACTGGTAACCTCCCTTGACCAGGAGGCGACGGGCGAATCGTCAGAACCGGAAATTATCATCGGTGGCATAACCGGTGTTTTAAAGAATTCGCTGGAAGCGTCCGGCATCGAGGTCATACTTCCGTCTGAGGTGGCCGCAGCAAAGGCCAAGGCTGAGAAGACCCATGCCAGCAAGTCGAATCTGATCGAACAGCTCAGAACGACCTATGATATCGACCAGGTCAAGTCGGATACGCTGCAGCCCTGGAACGGCAGTTCGTTCCAGGTGATGTCCTGGCACTATGGAAAAAGCCTGGGACGTTATTTCAACAACCAGGAGGAGATCGTGCCGATGGTCGCCACTCTGGAAACAGCAATCAAAGTCGTCTTCTTTGGTCTGCTGGCGGCGATGGTGGTGGTGGTAGTCGGTGCGCGCAAGAACAACAGCTTCTTCTATTGGCTGCTGGTACTGGTGCCGATGGCGCTGCCTCTCTTCTTCCTCATTGACTATTCAGCATGGCTCTGGTGGTATGGCCACACCCTGAATGATATGGGTGCCTTTTCGGTCAAACCCTTTATGCCGACCGTGTTTGGCGATGGTAAGGTGGCTCAGTTCACGACTCACTCCTATCCCTCCGCAGGCTTCTTTTTGATGCTGTTGACCTCGGTGATACTGGCTGTGGCGGCATTGATTCGTAAGAAGCAGTTTAAGGAGTTGAGTGATTGAAGCCATCGCTTTGGTCGCATGCGCTGGTTTGTCTTGTCTCTCTGCTGTTGCCTTTGGGCAGCAGCCATGCGGCCTATCCCTCCTTTCAGGCACTGGTCGATGCGGCTGACCCAAAAGGTACGCTGATTCCGCCGCCCGGCACCTATGCCGGGCCGGTTACCATTGAGAGCGCCATTACCATCGATGGTCAGGGGAAGGTCACCATCGATGCCGGCGGTAAGGGTTCTGTCATCTATCTGGATACTGATGGTGCAACCCTGAAGAATCTGCATCTGACCAACTCTGGTGAATCCCACAACGATATCGATTCGGGGGTTCAGGTTCGCGGTAATTTCAATGTCATCAAGGATAATGTCATCGACAATACCCTGTTTGGCATTGATCTTCAGCAGTCAGAAAACAACATCGTGCAGCGAAACCACATCTCCTCCAAGCCTTTCGATCTTGGCATGCGGGGTGATTCAATTCGGCTTTGGTACAGTTTCAACAATAAGATTACTGACAATATCATCCGGGATTCCCGGGACATGGTTGTCTGGTACTCGGCAAATAATCTGATTGCCCGTAACGATTCCCGTGGTGGTCGTTATTCCCTCCATTTCATGTATTCGAAATACAATGAGGTGATTGAGAATCACTACGAAAAAAATTCAGTGGGCATTTTCCTGATGTACAGCGACGGCGTACAGGTGAAGAATAACTATATCGCCCACGCTCAAGGCCCGACTGGGATGGGCATAGGTTTTAAAGAGACGTCCGATGTGGATGTCGTCGGCAATCAGATTCTCTATTGCGCCACCGGTATCTACCTGGATATCTCGCCTTATGATCCTGAGACAACCAATCGACTGAAGAATAATCTGATCGCCTATAGTGGAATTGGTATGCTGTTCCTGAATGATTGGACGGGAAATATCCTGGAAGGCAATAGTTTTAAGGGGAATATTACCCAGGTTGCAGTTTCCGGTGCGGGTAAAACGGCAAACAGGAACGATTGGTTCGGAAACTATTGGGATGACTACCAAGGCTTCGACCAGGATCGTGACGGTGTAGGTGATAAGCCCTATGAGCTATACAGTTATGCCGACAGAATCTGGATGGATGTGCCGCCTGCCCGTTTTTTCAAAGGTTCGCCGGTCTTGGAAGTGATGGATTTTCTGGAGCGGCTCGCCCCCTTTAGCAGCCCAAATATGCTGGTGCGGGACAAGAAACCTATGATGACGGCACAATTAGCTGTTGCTGAGGTAGAGCAGGAGAGCGGGTCCGCCGTGACTGGCGAAACAGCCGGAGACGGGAAAGTGGAAAGCCAGGATGCGTATGACCCACTAAAGGCGCTTAGAGAATCGCTGGGCCGATAGCCCTTGAATCGGCCTACTTATCGATAGGTAGCAACAACACAATTTCTGGAGGCAGGGTCTCTAATGAGTGATAAAACGACAAAAAAACCCAAAGCCAAAAGGCCGCTCTCACCAAAACGGAAAGAGCAGAGCCGACGGGAGTTTTTGCGTTCCTCAGTATTGACCATAGGCGTTATCGGTGTTTCTCTGCTCGGGATCATCCCCGTGGTGCAGGGGACATCGATCCGGCTGCGTCCCCCCGGCGCAATAAAGACCCCTTTTGACGAGCAGGAGTTTTTTGCTTCCTGTATTAAGTGTGGCCAGTGTGTGCAGGTCTGTCCGGTCAATGCTATCAAACTGGCGGATCTTGAGGATGGTTTTGGTATCGGTGTTCCCTATATCGATGCACGGGCGCAAGCCTGTGACTTCTCCTGTGACGGTCTGCAGTGTGTGCTGGCTTGCCCAACGGGCGCTTTGACCCATCATCTCGACTATCCTGCTGATACCCGCATGGGCTTTGCTCGTCTCGCCCGCCCCAAGGCCTGCCTTGCGGTGCAGGGTAAGGGTTTCAAAGGTCAGGCCAGAGGAGCGGATTATAAGGGCCTGTTACGCTATGACGAAGTGGACCGATGGAATCCCATCCTGGTGGCGGATCACCCTTACGACCTGGAGCTATGCGATCTCTGTGTGCGCCAGTGTCCCATCGAGATTCGTATTACCCAGTGTGCGGAAAAGGCGAAACAGGCTGAAGCCTCTGGAGATTCCGGCAAGGTCGCCAGGGTGGCTGAGCAGCATGGCAACGAATGTCCACCCAAGCATGCCATTGCGCTGGAACCTTTCGAACTGCCCAATGGGGAGACACGGATGAAACCCGTGATCAAGGAGGGGTGCGTTGGTTGTGGTGTCTGTGAAATGATCTGTCCGGTGGAATCCGCTGCAATTGTGATCGATCTGGATAAAACTGCTGATACGTTGGGAGGTTGATATGCGATACATAATGGACTCCCTGTCTCAGATATTCGGCGCCAAACCCCGGCGGCCTTCAAAGGAAGAGCAACCGCCCGAATTGTTAGAGATCTATCAGGGCAAAAAGGGCAAACTCTCCAAGGCCGACGTGGAGGCGGTTCGCCACGAGCACCACAATACCTGCTGTAACAAATGGCAACGGCGGCGGTGGATTACCCTGATACTGGTGAATGTGCTGTTTGTCGTCTCCTACTATTTCGACGTGCAGCTATTGGAAGGTGCGCTTACGGCATCACGCTTTGTGGGTTTTCACATGGCGGATCTCAATTCGGCACTCCAGGTGGCTTTGGCCTATAAGCATATTGTGCTGAATCTGGTGATCGGTACGGTAACTGTTTTTGTGTTGTGGCTGTTGCTCGGTGGCCGCACCTTCTGTTCCTGGGTCTGCCCTTATCACCTGCTGGCTGAGTGGACGGAATATCTCCACCTCTGGCTGGTGAAGAAGAAGCTGATAAAGAATCACACATTCAACCGTAAGGTCCGTGGTGTTTTCTACGTGATTTTTGCCTTGCTCGCGTTGATCTCCGGATATACCGTTTTCGAGACCATCTCTCCTACTGGTATATTGAGTCGCGCCCTGATCTATGGACCCGGTGTTGCGTTGATCTGGGTGGGAGCGCTGCTGCTGTTCGAAGTCTTCTACTCCCGTCGCGCCTGGTGCCGTTATGTGTGTCCGATTGGCGTCACCTACGGCGTCGTGGGTGTGTTGTCTCCTCTGCGGGTGAAGTACAATGCGGAGGCTTGCCACCACGAAGGCGACTGCCGCAAGGTCTGCATGGTCCCCCATGTGCTCGATCTGACCATCCGCGGAGCAGCTTTTGATGTCAACCAGGATGTAGGGGCGGACTGTACTCGCTGTGGAATGTGTGTTGATGTCTGTCCCACAAGCTCTCTGACCTATGAAATAAAGGGTTTGAGTAAATTGCTCTGACCCATGATGTGGCCCGCATGAAGCTTGCAAACTATGTGGCTGCCAATGGTTTAGCTATTCTGTTCCCGGATTTCGCAAGCGTCCTCCGGGTTGCGATGATTGATGATCCAGTTTGAAAATATTGTAAAACGATTTCGACGCAATGAAGTGTTGAAGGGTGTGAACCTGACGATTGAGCGGGGACACCGGGTCGCTTTGGTGGGGTCAAACGGCGCCGGTAAGACGACGCTGATCCGTTGCCTGTTGGGTGAGTATACCTGCGACGGACGGGTGCTGGTGGATGGTATGGACCCAAGAAAGCAGCGGCGTGAAGTGCTCTCCAAGGTCGGTTTTGTGCCGCAATTGCCACCACCTCTGCGCATGCCGGTGGGGCAACTGATTCGCTTTGCGGCGAGTCTCTGTGAATCCGATCCTGCCAGGATGCGCGAAGTGGCACAAAAGTTGGGGTTCGATACGGAACAATTTCGCCACCAACCCTTTGTAAAACTCTCCGGCGGGCAGAAACAGAAGCTGTTGATTGCCATCGCCCTCGGTCGGGACAGTGAGCTGTTGGTCATGGATGAGCCCGCGGCCAATCTCGATCCGGATGCCCGGCACATCTTTTTTCAGCTGCTTGCAGAGAAACAGGATAGCGCGGTGATGCTGATCTCCAGTCATCGTCTGGATGAGGTGGCCTCCTTGGTAAACCGGGTCATCGAGATGGACCTGGGTAAGGTGGTTCTTGACGACCGGGTGGCAGACCTGGTGGAACTCTCCTCCCGTCTGCGCTGCCGCTTGCGTTTGACCCAGCCCGAAGAGGCGTTTGCCAAAACTATCGGAGAGTGGGGATTTCAGGGTGGTGCGGATGGCATGACCTGGGAAGGCTATATTGCCGGCCCGGACCGGCTGCGTTTTCTTGGTGTTCTTTCCCGCTATGCGGCACTGCTTGCTGGCATAGAGATGGAGGAAGCCGAGGAACAGGTGGTGGCGGTTGATGTCAGTTGAGTTCAGTTGCGGCCTGCTTGCGGGGCTGACTATTCTTCTTCTGACTGCCTGCTCCGGTGATCCGGGTACGGGTCCCAAAGAGGTGAAATGGGATCGGGTTGCCTGTGAACGCTGCCGCATGGTCCTCAGCGACCGGCACTATTCCGCCCAGATTCGCTATTTTCCAGAAGGGAAACGCTCCAAAGTAGTCGGTTTTGATGATATCGGTTGTGCAACGCTCTGGCTGGACACACAGCCATGGAAGGATGATCCCAAGACCGAGATCTGGGTTACCGACCACCGTACCGGCGACTGGATCGATGCGCGCACCGCCACCTATGTTAAAGAGAAGATTACGCCGATGGAGTACGGATTGGGCGCCCAATCAGATCCGGCGCCGGAAGGACTCGATTTTGCCCAGGCGAAACTGCACGTCATCGAAGTGGAGAAGCGTTTCAGCATTCATGGCGTTCACTTGCTTGACCGGCTGAAAGATCAGGCGGATCGGCGCGATGCCAGGCGCAAGGCCCGACAGGCGGAGCAGGCTCCACCTCCAATCATTCCAAAGACTCAATACCAATGAAATATCTCTGGCTTACTGCTTATACAGACATAATAGAATCCCTGCGCGCCCGCTGGTTCATGGTCTATTCCATGGTGTTTGGCGGATTGGTGGTGATCCTCTTTGCCTTTGGCCTGGCCGAGTCCCGCATCATGGGTTTCACCGGCCTCTCCCGTCTGTTGATTACCTATATTCAGTTGTCGATGGCGATACTGCCGGTGTTTGTATTGATCACTACAGTACGCTCGGTGGCCGGTGACCGGGAGGCGGGGATTTTTGAATATCTCCTCTCTTTGCCGATCACGCTGAGCGCCTGGTTTTGGGGGCGGGTGTTTGGCCGCTTTTTCGTTGTCTTCCTGCCGGTATTGCTCGCGATGGTGGGTGCGGTTGTCTGGGGAACGATAAAAGGGGCTGAAGTACCCTGGGAACTGCTGGTTTACTATACTGGCCTGCTCATGTCTCTCGCCTGGTGCTTTCTCGGCATCGGTATGTTGATTTCAACCATTGCACGCTCCTCCGACGTAGCACAGGGTGCCGCTTTTGTCGTCTGGTTGAGTCTGCTGCTCTTTCTCGACCTGATACTACTCGGTGTGATGATCCGTGAACATCTGCCGCCGGAGACTGCGGTGGCTATCGCACTGGCCAACCCGATGCAGGTATTTCGTACCGCCACCATGATGCTGTTCGATCCGCAACTGGTGTTGCTCGGCCCAACCGCTTACGTGATCCTGGATAATTTTGGCCAGGCGGGTTATATCGCCTACGCCATTATCTATCCGATTTTGCTGGGTAGCGGCTGTGCCTGGTTGGGTTATCTGTTGTTTAAACGCAGCGATTTGCCTTGATAAAGAAGGTGAAAGGCGAAAGGTGACAGGTGACAGGAAAAACAGAGTGTGTGTTAGATGCGAGTGGTTTTATGAATTTCAGAAACGACAATGTTTAGCGCATCTGGTGGCACGGTCTCCTTTAGCCTTTAACCTTTCTTTATCTATCCATGAAAAAACAAAGCTCCCTCCTTTGGCTGGTTGCCGCACTCCTTCTGGCCGCCTTCTCTGCAGTTGCCGTCTATAAAGTCTGGCCTCTGCTTCATCCAGAGGTACTGGTTTCTGCACCACTGGATTCCGACTGCGACCTACGCGCCGGTCCCTGCCGGTCCGTGCTGCCTGACGGCAGCAGCATCTCATTCTCCATTGAGCCCCGCAGCCTGCCGCTGGTGCGGCCTATCCAACTGCAGGTGGAGATTGAGGGGCTTGAAGCGGAGCGGATTGAAGTGGATTTCAGTGGGGTCGATATGAATATGGGCTTCAATCGACCGGCACTGGCAAACCAGGGAGAAGGACGTTTTGCGGGAAAAGGGATGCTGCCTGTCTGTGTGCGGGATGCCATGGAGTGGGAGGCCAAGGTGCTGGTCAAAACGCAAGATGGCTTGGTTGCTGCACCTTACCGATTTATTACGGTCAAGCCAGGTACGTCTCTGCCCGGCAATTAGTCACTTTTCTGGTCAAATGGATGGATAAGTACGAGTTTGGGGTCAGAGTAATAACTCTTGGGCAGCCTGGGAAGAATAGGGGACGCACCACGTTTTTCATGATCAGGGAAAACGTGGTGCGTCCCGAATGGCACTAACTTAAGCTTTTCCACCATGAATTTTCAAGTGCCGTGGAGCGGATGAAATACGACAATTCTGGATGAAAAACACTACGCTGCTGCTTCCTGGATTCCACCTTCCTACTCTGCGCAGAAAGCCCCTTAAATCCATGGAACGGCGCCGCCCCATGGCACTACTTGTTGACGCTATTGCTGCAAAATTCCTATATCAGAGACTGGGCCGACGAGAATCACGCTGTGTGAAACGACGACCCAAGCCGTATGCACTACTGACGGCTCCTAGATTTAACGTTCTTCTGCTTAATCCAGCAACATAGACTCCAGCAGTCCAAGGATTTGTTTTTTCTGCTGCTCTGTAGGTAATCTCTTCCAAAAAGACACTAACAGGTGCACCTGTTCATCCTTCCCGGTCGGTTGCCAGTTTCCGCGTGGTTCACCCACCATATTCTCCAATAGCCCCAGTTCATCAGGCTGTTCTTCGAATTTACTGAAAAACCACGATAGAGGAATATCCATGGCGCGTGCCAGGCGGTAGAGACTCACTGCCGAGATTCGGTGTTGGCCTGATTCGTAGCGAGCAATCTGTTGTGCTGAGACCTCAATAAACTCCCCCGCTGAGAAGAGGCTCATATTGCGGCGGGTACGCATCTTACGCAACCGGAGACCAATGTGTTGGCCCAGTGGATCAAGCGGTCTCTGTGTCGTCATAGCGATCACCTTAGAGGATGCAAGTTGACTTCTAGAGTGATGCTTTGATAAGGTGCTCGAGTGCCTCATAGAGAGAAAGATTTCGATAAATGCATCTCATAGGGTTAAGTCGTGGCGTTTTTTTTGCTTCGTATGATGTGGAACGCTGATTGGGATACTGCAATCTATCTGGTTGCCGTTTCTGGTGAGATGAGGCGGGAGGTGGAGAGTACGAATGTTAAAGGGGCGTTGATACTGTCTGCGAATGAAAAGAGCCAGATTTTTTAGTAAAAAATAAATCCCCTATCTCTGCTTGGAGTCAGATGAGCGTGCGCAAGTGTTAGAGAGGGGATCCCATGGAGTTCCGTGGGAACAGGACAAAGGGAAATAGCTGAGAGTTGCAACCTCCCATCCTGAATTACCAATAATAATGATCGAAGGGATTTACTGATGAAAGCCAATGTAGTTTTTTTACTGTTATCACTCACCTTTCTTAACGCCTGTAGTGATGATCCTGATCTCGGTAGTCCAGTGGACACAACTGCACCCGTGATAGCGCTGCTCGGTGCAGACCCATTGAATCTCTCGGTTGGCGACACCTACACCGACCCCGGCGTGACTGCTTTGGACGATGTTGACGGCAACATCACAGGCAATATTGTCGTTGCTGGAGATACGGTTAACACGGCTGTAGAAGGCACCTACGTGGTGACCTACGATGTCAGCGATGCGGCGGGAAATGCAGCAGTACCGTTAACGCGCACAGTAAATGTGGAAGATAACACCGCGCCCGATATAACATTGCTCGGTGCCAACCCATTGAATCTCTCGGTTGGCGACACTTACACCGACCCCGGCGTGACTGCTTTGGACAATATTGACGGCGACATCACAGGCAATATTGTCGTTGCTGGAGATACGGTTAACACCGCCATAATAGGCGCCTACGTGGTGACCTACGATGTCAGCGATGCGGCAGGAAATGCAGCAACGCAGGTAAGACGCACAGTAAACGTGGAAGATAACACTGCGCCTGTGATAACGCTGCTTGGTGCAAACCCATTGAATCTCTCGGTTGGCGATACCTACACCAACCCCGGTGCAATCGCTTTGGATAATGTAGACGGCAACATCACAGGCAATATTGTCGTTGCTGGAGATACGGTTAACACCGCTATAGTAGGCACCTATTTCGTGACCTACAATGTCAGCGACGCGGCGGGAAATCCCGCAACGCAGTTAACGCGCACAGTAAACGTGGAAGATAACGCCGCGCCCGTGATAACGCTGCTTGGTGCCAACCCATTGAATCTCTCGGTTGGCGATACCTACACCGATCCCGGTGCAACAGCTCTTGACAATGTAGACGGCAATATCACAGGCAATATTGTCGTTGCTGGAGATGCGGTTAACACTGCTATAGTAGGCACCTATTTCGTGACCTACAATGTCAGCGACATGGCGGGAAATCCCGCTCTGCAGTTAACGCGCACAGTAAACGTGGGAGATAACGCCGCGCCCGTGATAACGCTGCTTGGTGCCAACCCATTGAATCTCTCGGTTGGCGATACTTACACCGATCCCGGTGCAACAGCTCTTGACAATGTAGACGGCAATATCACAAGCAATATTGTCGTTGCTGGAGATACGGTTGACACGGCTGTAGAAGGTGCCTACACGGTGACCTACAATGTCAGCGACGCAGCAGGAAATGCAGCAATACCGTTAACGCGCACTGTAAATGTAGATGGCACCCCGCCGGTGATAACGCTACTCGGTACGGATCCATTGAATCTCACGGTCGGTGGTGCCTACACTGACCCCGGTGCGACGGCTACGGACGATATTGATGGCGACATCACAGGCAATATTGTCGTTGCTGGAGATACGATTGACACGGCTGTAGAAGGCACCTACGTGGTGACCTACGATGTCAGCGACGCGGCGGGAAATCCCGCAACGCAGTTAACGCGCACAGTAAATGTAGATGGCACCCCGCCGGTGATAACGCTGCTCGGTACGGATCCATTGAATTTCTTAGTCGGCGACACCTACGCCGATCCCGGTGCGACGGCTACGGACGATATTGATGGCGACATCACAGGCAATATTGTGGTTGCTGGAGATACGGTTGACACGGTTGTAGAAGGCACCTACGTGGTGACCTACGATGCCAGCGACGCGGCGGGAAATCCCGCAACGCAGTTAACGCGCACAGTAAATGTAGATGGCACCCCGCCGGTGATAACGCTGCTCGGTACGGATCCATTGAATCTCTTGGTCGGCGACACCTACACTGATCCCGGTGCGACGGCTACGGACGATGTTGATGGCGACATCACAGGCAATATTGTCGTTGCTGGAGATACGGTTGACACGGCTGTAGAAGGCACCTACTTGGTGACCTACGATGTCAGCGACGCGGCGGGAAATCCCGCAACGCAGTTAGCGCGCGCAGTAAATGTAGATGGCACCCCGCCGGTGATAACGCTGCTTGGTACAGATCCATTGGATCTCTCGGTCGGTGACACCTACACTGATCCCGGTGTGACGGCTACGGACGATGTTGATGGCGACATCACAGGCAATATTGTCGTTGCTGGAGATACGGTTGACACGGCTGTAGAAGGCACCTACTTGGTGACCTACGATGTCAGCGACGCGGCGGGAAATCCCGCAACGCAGTTAGCGCGCGCAGTAAATGTAGATGGCACCCCGCCGGTGATAACGCTGCTTGGTACAGATCCATTGGATCTCTCGGTCGGTGACACCTACACTGATCCCGGTGTGACGGCTACGGACGATGTTGATGGCGACATCACAGGCAATATTGTCGTTGCTGGAGATACGGTTGACACGGCTGTAGAAGGCGCTTACGTGGTGACCTACGATGTCAGCGACGCGGCGGGAAATCCTGCAGTGCAGCTAACGCGCACCGTTAACGTGGTTAACGATCCCCCGGTCATCAATGATCTGAGTATTTCGCCCGATCCCGCTTTCATTGATACAGCAGCCGCCTTCAGTTGGGTGGTAAGCGATATCAATGATGATACATTGACCTGCAAGCTGGATGTTGAAAATGATGGAACAGATGACTACACCATCAACGATTGTGTGAATAATACTTCCCAGGTGCATACCTATACGGTAGCTGGTGATTACACAGCGAAGCTCACTGTAGACGATGGAATTGCCAGCCCGGTTGTTACGACAATAGACTTTAGCGTGATTGCGCCACTGTCAACGGATGTGTCAGTCAATGGCCCTGTTGTTGTGGGTGAAAGGGCGTTGTATACCATTACTGTGGGTAATACGACTCTTCAGCAGATTGATGGTGTGACTGTTTCTTTGGTTGTACCAGCTGAACTGTCTTTCCATGGGGGTGTAGATGCAGAACCAGATGTCTTTACAAACGGTGGTTGCCACTCTGGCACTTTCTGTGATCCTACAGAAGTAGCACTGTGGACTCTTGGAGCCCTGGCTGCTGGTGAGAGCCGCACGATTTCAATTAATACTCTGGTAGATGCAACTACTTTAAACGACGTTACCATTACCTTGCCGGTGACCTTTACCGCTACTGCAATCAGCGATATACAGATTGATAAGGATGTTGACGTATTTATTAATAGCCCTTCTGCAGACCTGTCACTGGGAGCATCAACAGACCCTGTGGTTCCGAACAAGACGTTTACTTATACCCTTGATTTCGGTAATACCAGTGCGGGATTGCTGACCACAACAGAACTGCGCGCCTTTTTACCTGCGGGTGTCACGGTAGATTCCATCAGTGACGGTGGCGCAGTTGAGGTAAGCACTGGTGATGTTGTTTGGGACGAAGGCAGCGTTGGGGTAGGTGACTCCCTGCATCGGAAGATTATTGTAACCACCGATGCAGGTCTCACGGCTGGGCAAATTTTAAAGGCGACTGCTCAGTTGACACATGACGGTGGTCAGGTAGTGGATAATACGTCTGAGCATGCAATGACAGTTGTCTCTACCGGCTTACCATTAGAAATTGATATCAGCACCTCAGCCAACCCGGTGGTGGAAAATGAACGTGTGCTGTACACCCTGACGGTCAGCAATACATCTTTTGTATCTGTTAATAATGTAACTGTACAGCTTCGAGTACCAGCCGAGCTGTTTTTCAATGAGTCCACTGATGTTGAACCTACTGCTGTATGTCCCGCTGATGGAAACTGTAATCCCACGGAAGAAGCTGTTTGGAGTCTGGGCACTTTGGCCACAGGTGAAAGCCGTACGATTACGGTGAATGCTCTGGTAGACACAGTACCTAATGGCAACCTGATCACGGTTCCTGTGCGAGTAACAGCAGACGGATTAGAGGATGTGATTGATCTGCTCAATACGGTGGCTGTATTCAAAACTCCGTCTGCCGACCTGGTGTTGGGTGCATCAACAGACCCTGTGGTTCCGAACGAGACGTTTATCTATACCCTTGATTTCGGTAATATCAGTGCGGGATTGCTGACCACAACAGAACTGCGCGCCTTTTTACCTGCGGGTGTCACGGTAGATTCCATCAGTAATGGTGGCGCAGTTGAGGTAAGTACTGGTGATGTTGTTTGGGACGAAGGCAGCGTTGGGGTAGGTGACTCCCTGCATCGGGAGATTATTGTAACCACCGATGCAGGTCTTACGGCTGGGCAAATTTTAAAGGCGACTGCTCAGTTGACACATGACGGTGGTCAGGTAGTGGATAATACGTCTGAGCATGCAATGACAGTTGTCTCTACCGCCTTACCATTAGAAATTGATATCAGCACCTCAGCCAACCCGGTGGTGGAAAATGAACGTGTGCTGTACACCCTGACGGTCAGCAATACATCTTTTGTATCTGTTAATAATGTAACTGTACAGCTTCGAGTGCCAGCAGAACTGTTATTCAGTGAGGGAAATGATGTTGAACCTACTGCTGTATGTCCCGCTGATGGAAACTGTAATCCCACGGAAGAAGCTGTTTGGAGTCTGGGCACTTTGGCCACAGGTGAAAGCCGCACCATTACGGTGAATGCTCTGGTAGACACAGTGCCCAATGGCAACCTGATCACGGTTCCTGTGCGAGTAACAGCAGACGGATTAGAGGATGTGATTGATCTGCTCAATACGGTGGCTGTGTTCAATTCACCGTCTGCAGACCTGTCACTGGGCGCATCAACAGACCCTGTGGTTCCGAACGAGACGTTTATCTATACCCTTGATTTCGGTAATATCAGTGCGGGATTGCTGTCTACAACAGAACTGCGCGCCTTTTTACCTGCGGGTGTCACGGTTAATTCTATCAGTGATGGTGGCATTGAGGTAACTACAGGTGAGGTTGTGTGGACTGAAGGCAGCGTTGGAGTAGGAGCTTCCGCGCATCGCGAGATTACGGTAATAGCTGATGGCTCTGTAGCCAGTGATATTCTTGCTCTGGGTGCTGAGTTGACCTTCGATGGAGGACTTGAAATTGATAACCGAAGTGAATTTGCAATTACTGTTTCAGAAAATACTGGAATTGCTTCACTCTTATCGGTAGATATTATAGCTACACCCGAACCTGTAGCATCAAGTGGGATTTTGGCTTATACCATTACCGTGACCAATGGCTTTGGTCTATCCGTTGATAATGTAGCCATATTATTGCGGGTTCCAGCCGAACTGTTTTTCAACGAGACCACTAATTCTGAACCTGATGCTGTATGTCCAGGTGATGGAAACTGTAATCCCTTGGAAGAAGCTGTTTGGAGTTTAGGCACAATGGCCGCAGGCTCAACCCAGATCATAACCATCAATGCAACTGTTGCTTCAGGTCTTGATGACGGAACTTTGATCGTTGCTCCCGTCAGAGTAACCGCCACCGACATGGAAGACACCATCAACCTGCAACATACAACGGTAATTCAAAATTGATTTTTATTTTCTTAAATGAATGTTAACTAAAAATTATTGATAAGTAGAAAAACCACCGGCTATCTTAGCCGGTGGTTAATAAGATTAATAACTGGGACGCACGAAAAAGGGGACGGATTTATTTTCTATGAAGTGCCAAAAATAAATCTGTCCCCTTTTCTAAGCGATCCTTGACCATCAAACCTCAGAGTGCTCAGTCATTTCGACTTCTGACAATGGTAGCATCCGAGTTTGGGGTCAGAGTAATAACTCTTGGGCAGCCTCATTATATTTATAAAGATGAAGATGGTGTTCTTACTCTGACCCCAAACTCCTACTGACTGGAGTCAATGCAAAGAACGATTACCCTCAGCCGCTACGGCGGATCAAATACCACGACAGCAAGACCGGCAAAACCTTCAACTTTCTGACCAACAACTTCACTATTCCAGCACAGACGGTAGCCGATCTCTATCGTTACCGGTGGCAGGTAGAGCTCTTTTTCAAGTGGATCAAACAGCACCTGAGAATCAAATCTTTTTTCGGAACCACCGAGAATGCAGTGAAGAGCCAGATCTGGATTGCCATCTCAGTCTACGTGCTCGTGGCCATCATCAAAAAGCGACTCAAGCTCGAAATAGAGCTCTACACAATTTTACAGATTTTGAGCCTTACCCTTTTCGAAAAAATACCGTTGGATCAATTGCTTATAAGATCCGATTGCAAAAACGAGGAGTATTCAACGGATAACCAATTGAATTTGTTCGATTTAACGTTGGGACACTAGTGAAAAATGGATGGTGTTTTTACTCTGACCCTAAACTCGTGACCCTAAACTCGGGAGGCGGAGCAGGTCGAAGTGGATTTCAGTGGGGTCGATATGAATATGGGCTTCAATCGACCGGCACTGGAAAATCAGGGAGAAGGACGTTTTGCGGGAAAAGGGATGCTGCCTGTCTGTGTGCGTGATGCCATGGAGTGGGAGGCCAAGGTGCTGGTCAAAACGCAAGATGGCTTGGTTGCTGCACCTTACCGATTTATTACGGTCAAACCAGGTGCGTCTCTGCCATAGGGTCTGTTAACACTATGCTATGCGGATACCCATCGACGCTCCAAGCGGCCATCTCAGTCATCCAAAATGGATAGATAGGCGAAGATGTCAGTCAGCGCTTTATCGTTGAAATCCAACAGTAACTCCTCATCGGGCTCGCTCTCATCATGGATGCGGATTCCCTTGCGATATTTTTCCACCTGACGCCAGAGGTAATTCGTATACTGCCCGGCCAGCATTGGTACCGCTTTTTTCAGGTCACCCCAGCCGTCGCGGCCATGGCAGGAGCCGCACTCTTTACGGTAGATCTTTTTGCCATGCTCGATATCCCCCTCTGCACGCGGGATCTGCATCAGCCTTTTTGATTCCAGCAGGCGGGCATAGGCGTCGAAATTCGGATCGTCTGCGTCGGCGGGTGGGAGTCTTGTTTTTAGTCTGATCTGCTCTAAATAGAGGGAGATATCCTGGATGTCGTTGTCCGGCATCTGGCGTTCGTCGATATACTCGACCATTGCCAGGTTGGGGCGTTTGCGGTCACGAAACAGGTGGAGTTGTTTTGCGGTAAATGCGTTCGGCATGCCTGCAAGACGTGGATATTCACCATCTTTTCCTCCCTGTCCAAATTCACCGTGACATCCGGCGCAAACTTCATTGATCTCTTCACCATTTTCCGGATCGTATTCATGGCCCAAAGCCGACATTGAAAATATCATGCAGAAGAGCAGGGTTATTTTGTGTGGTTTGTTTAGGCGGGTCATTGCGCTCTTTTCTATGGTTTGGTATCTGTCTGTTATAGTCAAAGTATACTGAATCGCGGCGGGTATTTGATCAGGGTGTAGGCCCCCTCTGCTTTAACGTAGATCAACTTTCGATGATGAAGTTCAAACCATCAAGTCCACCTGAGTTATCCGTATTGCCGGGGCAATGGCTGTCGGAAACAGCTATCGGGTTTCCCGAATCCCCGGCAGTTTTGCTGGATGGTGAAATAACCAGCTATGTCAGCCTGGAACGACAGGTGGATGTTGTCTGCATCCACCTGGCTCAAGCGGGCGTTTCCGGTGTGGTGGCTATCAGTATCGAAAGCCGTTGGATGTCACTGTTGCTGTTTCATGCGGCCCTGAAGATGGGGTTTGCGCTGTTGCCTCTCGATCCATCTATCCCAGCAGAAAGGTATTTGCCGCTGCTCAGGCAGAGTGGTTGCCGATTTGCCGTGGTGGATAATGGTATGGCGGATTTTTTCGCAGAGGTTGACTACATCCCTGCGTCCAGTTTGTTGGAACAGATAGCGCTCTCTCATCAATCCGGAGTGGAGCCAAACTCAGCTCAAGACGGTTCAACCGTGTTATTGGTCATCACTACCAGTGGCACCACGGGGGAGCCAAAAGGGGTGATGTTGACAGGTGCCAATCTGGCTGCCAGTGCAACTGTGGCCACAAGATACCTTGATCTAAAATCGGGTGATTGTTGGCTGAATTGTATGCCGACGGTCCATATTGCAGGCATAGCTGTCGCGGTCCGTTGTCTGCGGGTTG
This sequence comes from bacterium endosymbiont of Escarpia laminata, assembly GCA_003660235.1. Classification (GTDB taxonomy): domain Bacteria; phylum Pseudomonadota; class Gammaproteobacteria; order Chromatiales; family Chromatiaceae; genus QGON01. The sequence continues at coordinate 125,711 of QGON01000069.1, forward strand.
GCGCCACGCTATTGCTGCATCAGGGGTTTGATGCTGCACGGATTTTGAACGATATTCTTCATCAAGGCGTTAGCCATATATCTTTGGTACCGGCCATGCTGGCGAGCTTGCTTGACCTAAGCCATGGAAGACCGTGTCCTGCAAGTCTGCGTGTTGCACTGATTGGTGGTGGCCCGCTTTCCACCATTCTTGCTGAACGCGCCCACCGTCTCAGCTGGCCGATTGTCGTTAGCTATGGGATGAGTGAAACCGGATCACTCTGTGTAGCGGATGACACTGTTAATGCAGGGTTGACTGATGGCGTTGCCGGTATGCCGTTGGAAGGGTTTGAGGTTGCGCTGAGTGATTCTCCAGCAGGAGGCATTCGTGTGCGGGGAGCAGCGGTGATGGCGGGTTACGTCAATCCGCAGCTGAATCCTGGTGAGGGCTTGCGCCAGGGCTGGTTCGAAACGGGGGATCTTGGGGAGTTCGATGAAGCGGGTCGCCTGCGGATAGTGGGACGTGCAGATGACGTTCTCGTTTCCGCTGGCAGCAATATTCATCCTGCGTTGGTGGAGTCGTTACTCATCAAGTGTCGGGGCCTGGAACAGGTTGGTGTAACGGGAAAAGAGGATCCTGTGTGGGGTCACCGGCTCATCGCATTCTACGTCGGCACCATATCAGCTGAGGCGATCGAGACTTGGGCGCGTGCCAATATGCCGGACAAACTGCGTCCCAGGGAGTTCTGTCAGGTGAAGTCGCTGCCGATAACCCGTTTGGGAAAGCTGGATCGGAAGGCACTCAGGGCAGATAGTTAGACAACGCCTCCCGCAGGTCGTCCGGCAGCGGTCGGCGTTCTCCTTTGTAAGGGGAGATCAGGACGTGGCTGGTCTCCACCTTCGCCAGTTCATTTTCATCTTGATCATGGAAGCTGTAGCTGACAGTGAAGGAGCTATCTCCAATCGTTACCACTTGCAGCTGAACGGAGACCTTATCACCATGCCTGATTGGGCGAAGAAATGTGGCCTCGGTATGGATCAATGGCAGATGCTGCTTCTCTTCGATCAGGCATTTCAGTTCGAAACCGATCTCCGTCATGAATGCCTCGTAGGCATTATGTGCATGGCGCAGGATGTGCGCAAAAAACATTACTCCGGCCGCGTCGATGTCATGTAGCGGAACGGTAAATTGATATTCGTAGGTAGGCATAGCGTTAGGTTGTGGTGATTGGGCCGATTCCAAGCCCGTGCGTATCAGGTAATACCATCTCACCGTTGATGACAGCAAGGGGTTCTGCGATGTCCTCTGCCAGCCATTCACTGGTGGCCAAACCCTGCGCCAGATGTCGGGAGGAGGGAATGGCTGCTGCCAGTTGGGCAGTTGCCAGCACGCCCACCGCGCTGTCTACGATTGTGGTGACAACGCACTCCACACTGGCATTTGCAGCCGATTCGGCCAGTTTCTTCGTAGATAGCAGGCTACCGATTACCATGGGTTTGAGGATAAATCGTTTTACTGGAGGATGTACCAGGAGCCTGTCGATATGAAGTTGTGCAAGCGATTCATCAAGGGCCAGTGAGCAGTCGGCCCGATTCTGTAGTTTTGCCAGAAGTTCCAGATCAGCTTCACGCAATGGCTCTTCAAGGGAGTCGATGGGCAGTCCCCGGACGCCATCAATAAAGTACTCCGCATCCCGAGGGTTCCATGCCCGGTTGGCATCCAGTCTGAGCCTGATCTTTTCCGGTAGCTGTTGTGCCAGTTCATGCAGTTGGAGCAGTTCATCCTGCGGGCTCCTCACACCGACTTTTAATTTCAAGGTCGTAAAACCCTGCTCTATTTTATAGAGTGCCCGCTTTTCTATTGAGTCGTCCAGTGTACCGATCACTGCGTTTACCAAAACGTGGTCAGTGGCTTTTGCGTTGAGCCAGCGGCGTAGCGTGACTTGTTCAGACTGACCAATGAGATCGAGTAGTGCGGTCTCCAGGGCGAAACAGGCTGCGGGGGTTTGTGGGATTCCCGCAGTGTATCTCCGCAGCAGTTGAGCGGGTGATTTTCCCTCCGTGGCCGATAGCTGTTCTTTCAACCACTGCTTTGCAACCTCTGGTGACTCGGTTCCGGCAACCTGCAGTGGGGCGCAATCTCCATAGCCCTTAGCGCCATTGTTACAGGAGAGTTCTATGAGCCAGCCTTCCCGCTCACAAAATCCCCCCATACTGTTCTGCCACTGCTGTCTGAGCGGCAGTGAATAGGGGATCAAACGGGCTGATCGAATGTGCATCTCAGATTAGCAGGCCTAGGCTCACCAGCAGGCCAAACATAAGTTGTAACTGCGCGGTGTGCGCCAGCAACTGATTGAACCCTGGACCGGCGGGGGTCGAGATAAAGCGTTGCAAGAGTATAACGGCTCTGGGCAGGGCAAAAAGCGGCAGCCAGATGCCAAGGGTATCTCTGCTCAATGTCAGAGGCAGCAGAAACGGCGTCAGCATCAGAACGCCGTAAAGTATCCGGGCACGGCCACGTCCCAAATGGGAGACCAGAGTCAGCTTGTGGGCGATCCGATCAGTATCCAGGTCACGGTAGTTGTTGACCAGCAGCACGGCAGCGGCCAGAAAACCCACCGCGCAGGCGGCGGCAAAAGCATTGAGGGAGAGTGTCAGGGTCTGGATATAGTAACTGCCCATCACGGCGGCAAGTCCGAAGAAGAGAAAGACGAACAGTTCACCAGAGGCGCTATAGGCGATGGGTCTGGGACCGCCGGTATAGGCATAACCTGCAGTGAGGGAGATGAGTCCCAAGGCGATGATCGGCCAGCCCCCAATCCAGGCCAGATAGATGCCGATAAGAAAAGCGCTGCCGAAGCTGAGATAGGCTGCCCGCTTGACCTCTGTGGCTGTGAACCAGCCCTCTGCCGTGGCGCGGGCGGGGCCCATGCGGTCTTTTGTATCTGCGCCCCGTTCAAAATCTGCTGCGTCGTTGTGCAGATTGGTGCCGATCTGAATCAACAGGGCGCCGAGTAGGGCGGCAACGGCGGTCAACCAGCTAAATTGCGTAGTTTCCGTCCAGGCGAGAGTGCTGCCCACCAATACCGGTACCAGTGAGATACCCAAGGTTTTTGGGCGTATGGCGAGCAGCCACTGCTTCATGGGCGGCGGGGAAATTTGTCGAAGTTTGCCGGGCGTTTTTCCACAAAGGCGTCGCGCCCCTCCTGAGCCTCGTCCGTGAGATAGAAGAGAGCGGTGGCGTTGCCTGCCAACTCCTGGATACCTGAGAGGCCATCGGTTTCGGCGTTGAATGATGCCTTGAGTACGCGCAGGGCGGTGGGGGAGAGGGCGAGCATCTCACGGCACCACTCTACTGTCTCCTGCTCCAGTTCCGCCAGGGGTACGACCTTGTTGACCAACCCCATATCCAGTGCCTGCTGTGCATCGTATTGGCGGCAGAGAAACCAGATCTCCTTGGCTTTTTTCACTCCCACGGTGCGGGCCAGCAGTCCCGCGCCCAGTCCACCGTCGAAACTGCCTACCCGCGGCCCCGTTTGACCGAAGCGGGCGTTATCTGCGGCGAGGGTGAGGTCGCAGATCAGGTGCAGTACATGGCCGCCGCCAATCGCATAACCCGCGACCATCGCCACCACGGGCTTTGGCAGTGTGCGGATCTGCCGTTGCAGTTCCAGTACATTGAGATGTTCCACACCCTTGCTGTCTCGATAACCGCCGTCACCGCGAATCTTCTGATCCCCACCGGAGCAGAAAGCGAGATCACCTGCGCCGGTGAGAATGATGACGCCGATCTTCGGATCGAGATGGGCATAGCGAAACGCCTGGCTGAGTTCCTCCACCGTTTCCGGCCGAAAAGCGTTGCGGACATGGGGGCGGTTGATGGTGATCTTGGCGATACCCTCCGACTGGTGGTAGAGGATATCTTCGAATGTCAGGTTCGGCGGTGTCTGCCAGCTGATGGGGGTCTGCATGGGTTGCCCTGAGTGCTTCAAAAAGATCGATTCTAACAGGCTTAGAGTTTCAGTTTCAGATAGGTCTGTCTTTGGGATTCCGGTAGTTTCTCTATGGCATATCGCAGCATAGTGCGCGGCATGGTTGCAGCGTGGCGATCGAGAAATTCAATCTCTCCGGGGAGATCCCGTTTGCCGATCTCCCTGAGCATCCAGCCGACTGCCTTGTGGATCAGGTCGTGGGAGTCATCAAGCAGTTTCCCGGCTATATTGAGCGCATCTTTGAATTCCCCGTTTTTGATGTAACGGAAGGTAGCGAGCATGGCGATGCGTCTTTGCCAAAGGTCGTCCGAATCAGCCCATTCGTAGAGCTGAGATCTATCGCGCTGTTCAAGCCAGGCACCGATGATATGGGGCGCGGAGCTGTCAACCAGATCCCAGTTATTGATGGACTTCATGTTGCGGACATAGGTCTGATAGATCCTTTTCTTTGCCGCAAGGTCGCCCTTCTCAAACTGGTGGATGAGGATGAAGAGGGCGGTGAGGCGCTCTTCATGAAACGCCGACTGCATAAGCTGTTCTACTGCTGAAAGGGCAAGGGTCTTGAACTGTCTGGCAACCTTGCGTTGATCCAGTACCACCACGCCATGAAACCGATCCCCCTCGCCATACTCGCCGGGACCGGTCTTGAAAAAACGTTGCAGTATCTCGGCCTTACCCGGTGTGATGCAGGCTTTCAATGCGTTACGCAGGGCTGCAATCTCACTCTTATGGGACATGCTGCCTACCCAATTGATTGCCAATAGTCAGACTGACGTTGCAGACTCTGTTTACGGTTGATTATTACCTCAATAATCCTGCCGCTTTTGGCCTTGATGGCTTCGTAAAGGGCGGGTCTGAATTCGGCCTGTTTTGTAATACGGCGATAATCGATCCCAAACAGTTGCGCCGCGTGAGAGAAATCCAGGCCGGTGGGCATCAACCAGTGTTTTTCAAAGCCTTTCAGTTCGGCCTGTGGCAGCTGGCCGAAGATGGCGCCGCCGCCGTTGTTGAGCAGGATGATAGTTGCGACCGAATCCCGCATGGCCAGCAGGCCATTCGCTGCCAGCCATGGAGAGCGAAGCGAAGGCTGGTAGTCCCCGGTAGCCGCGAGGCCGCACTGCTTACCCGGCGTGCCTTGCGCCAGAGGGGAAGCAAAGTAGGCATCCGAGCGCGGCGTCCAGTCATCGGGAGCTGGCAACGGAGCGGCAACGAGCTTGCGAGGTTGTCGCGTAGTGCCAGTGACCGGGACGGCCGGGGCACAAACAGGTTGTCGAAGGCCGAGTCGATTTTGGGGACTGGGATGTCCCAAAATCTATCACGAGGTCGAAGACTCACTTGCATGTCGTGGAAAAATGTCAGGTCACCCAGCAGTCCAATAACAGGTTCGTTGTTGGCGGCTGCAATGCCGAGCAGGGTGGAGATGTTTCCGTCGATACCGCTGGCGCCCCGGTTGGCGAGGATACGGATCGCCTTGCTGGAGGTGCCGCTCCAACTGTCGAGTTGGCGTATGGGCAGGGAATTTCCGCTGAACAGCGTGGCGCCGGATGGGATGCAATCGAAAATCTCGCCGATGATTGTGTCTTCAAAGGGGAGAGATTCAGGGGCAGGTTGCCGGTTGTTTAACGCCCGCTCCTGAGCGGCAAAGTCATTGAACCAGTTATCCCCGGCAGAGACAGGACTCATCTCCAGCAATTTTTCGCACAACAGTGTCGGCGTGGCGCGTATCATCTCCGTCACCTGGTGCAGCGGGTCGGGCCAGTTGCCGAAAGGATCACAGAGCAGGGTGGGGGCATCACTCCCCTCCAGATAATTGAGCAGGGTTTTGGAAACGGGCGCTGCGCCGAATCTCAATACCCATGCGGGTTGATGTTGTTGACAGAAATCCGGATTGCGCAGAAAACCGTCATAGCGGCTGATGATGTGCGACAGGTCATGATTGCCGAAACGCAGCTGGCTGAGTGGGTCGGCGAGAATCGGTGCTCCCAGTGCTTTGGCCAGTTTTGTCACAGTATCCGGGAACCTGGCGTGATGGGTATTGGCTCCACAGACGATCAGTCCGGACCGGCCCGATAGGCAGGTGTGGATGTTGGCCGTCTGATTCTGGTCCGGCAGGATTGATGGCGCAGGTGGTGTTTGCTTGGCTGCTGCTTTGGGTAATTCGGGAAACTGCTTTGGTACCAGAGGCTCCCTGAAAGGAAGGTTGAGATGCACCGGCCCGGGATTGGGCCAGCAGGCCTGGTGACCGGCGCGAACCCCCAGAGCGCGGATATAGTTGATCGCCTCGGGCGCAGCGGGTCCCGGATCGTGAAATCCACGTACGTGAGAGCCGAATAGCCGGTTTTGGTCGACAGACTGGTTGGCGCCACAATTCTGTAGTTCCGGTGGCCGGTCGGCGCTGAGCAGGAGCAGGGGAATGTTCCCGCGGTTTGCCTCGATAACGGCGGGATACCAGTGTGCGGGAGCGCTGCCTGAGGTGGCGATCACGATTACCGGTTCGCGGTTGTGGCTGGCAAGGCCAAGCGCAAAGAAAGCCGCACTGCGTTCATCGGGATGGTGCCAGCTGGTGATGTCGTGCCGCCGCTCAATCGCAAGCACCAGCGGCGTGGAGCGTGAGCCGGGAGAGATTACGGCATGATGGATGCCAGTAGCCACTATCCCGTCGATCAGTGCGTCTGCCCAGCGCAGATTGAGGGTGGCGGTATCTTCATATACGCCTTTCGTGTGTTCAGGCATTTTCCAATGCTTCCAGCATCGCAAAGAATTTCAACTCTGTCTCATTAAATTCGGCAGTAGGGTCTGAACCGGCGGTAATTCCGGCGCCTGCATAGAGCTCCGCACAGTCACCATCGAGCAGGGCGCAACGCAGGAGTACGGCCAACTCTCCATCTCCAGATGCACTCAGCCAACCTGCCGCGCCCGTATACCAACCCCGGTTGAGTGGTTCATTCTGCTGCAGCCAGGCAAAGGCCTTTTCGGATGGTGCACCATTCACCGCGCCGGTGGGGTGCAGTTTGGCAGCAATATCCAACAGGCCGATACCAGGATTTATCTCACCTCGAATTTCAGTCCAGAGGTGTTGCAGGTTTCGAAGCGGCATCAGTTGCGGCTTTTGAGGGTGCCGCAGATGGGAACAGAGGGGGGTCAAGGCCTGTTTGATGGTATCAACCACGACGCGGTGTTCATGTGCCGTCTTGGGATCAGACAGGAGTGCCTGGCCGAATGCCAGATCTCTGTTCTCTTCAGCGCTACGCTGTGTTGTGCCGCCGACCGCATCGCAGATGATCTCTGAGCCTCGGCAGGAGAGCAGTCGTTCCGGCGTGGCGGCAGTCAGCGTTACCCCATTGAAACGGGTGGCGAAATGGAGACTGCGGGGATAGAGGCAGTTTAGGGTTGCAGAGAGCCGTACAGGACTCAGTGTGTGTTGGGCCTGCACCCGGATATGTCGAGCCAGCACGGTTTTTTCCAGTTCGCCGCGCGTTATCCCGGACTGGAGTTGCTCAACCAACCTCAGCCACTTATCCGGCGTTGGGGTCGATTCAATCCGGGTCAAGGTTGTGCGTTGTCCCGATGGTCCCGGTTTATGCGACAGTGTGGTAATCAGTTCTTCGAGGCGTCTGATCCACTGCCCCAGGATGACGCCTTTGTCGTTGTCGACGCTGCAGTCCCAACTGCAGGAGAGTACGCAGTTGTTGTCACTCTGTTGCAGCAGCAGTTGTGGGAGAAAGAGACCGGCGTTGGGCATACCTTTCCATGCCGCATCCATAGGGTCATCGGGTGCAAAGGCAAAGCCGATGAAAGTGATGGGGTGACAGGTGGTCTGTTCAGGATCGAGCCGTATCCAACGGCTTTGCAACTGCTTGTATGCGGTTGCCAGGCGTTTCAACCGGTCGTCTCCGGATGTGGTGACAGTCAGCGCTTCTCCGATGCCGATGACATATTCATCCTGTTCGGGTTTGGCCCAGAAAAACCAGTTGTCGTCAGCCATGGCCGACAGATTGTGCAGGTGGATCTCCGGCAGGGGCAGCGTCAGAGTGACGACCTGATCTGAGGGGGCTGTTTGGTCTTGCAGCACCTTCTTTAGTTTATTCTGAATGCGCTCGATAAGCGCCTGGCGGTCAAACATGGGCTTAATGTTACCTGATTCATGAATGGAAAGGAGACTTCATGTTGGCCAGGCATTACGTTTCTTCCCTGTATGGCCTATTGTGGGACTGGGCGAATGAATCCGCGAGAGATTCTCTCGCGTAGTTAGAGTCTGACAAATACAACCATTGAGAGATTGCAGGACTGATGAATAGACAAAAAGGGCTTTTGCTGCTGGTGGTTCTCGGGCTGGTCGGCGCGTTTTTTTACTTTGATCTGACCCAATACCTTACCCTGGAGTACCTGCAGACACAGAGGGATGCATTGATCGAGTGGCGTCGGTCTGAGCCTTTGTTGGTGGCGGCGCTGTTTTTTGTTGTCTATGTGTTGGTAACTGCATTGTCACTGCCGGGGGCAACAGTGATGACTCTGGCGGTGGGGGCGGTTTTTGGCCTGTTGTGGGGTCTGCTGCTGGTCTCATTCGCCTCAACCCTAGGGGCTACGCTTGCCTTTGTCATCGCCCGGTTTCTGTTGCGTGACACGGTTCAGTCACGCTTTGGAGACCGTTTGAAATCGATCAATGCAGGTATAGAGAAGGATGGTGCCTTCTATCTGTTTACCCTGCGTCTGGTTCCACTCTTTCCCTTCTTTGTCATCAACCTGGTGATGGGGTTGACGCCGATCAAAACCTGGACCTTCTACTGGATAAGTCAGGTCGGCATGCTTGCGGGAACGATTGTCTACGTCAATGCGGGTACCCAACTGGCCGGACTCGACTCGCTATCGGGGATTCTGTCACCAGGTCTGATCGGTTCCTTTGTGCTGCTCGGGTTATTTCCTTTGCTGGCAAAAAAGTTTGTCTCGCTGGTCAAGGCGCGTCGCGCTATGGCCGGATGGAAACGTCCGGCAAAGTTCGATCGAAATCTTGTGGTGATCGGTGGTGGTTCAGCGGGGCTTGTCTCCGCCTATATTGCTGCTGCAGTGAAGTCGAAAGTGAGCCTGATCGAAAAACATAAGATGGGAGGAGACTGCCTGAATACCGGTTGTGTTCCCTCCAAGGCACTGATCCGTTCGTCACGGATACTGGCCCAGTCAAGGCGTGCTCAGGAGTGGGGGTTCGATGCAATCGACGTAAAATATGACTTTGCCCAAATCATGGAACGGGTGCAAAAGGTGGTTGCTGAGGTTGAACCTCACGATTCTGTTGAACGCTATTCGGAACTGGGTGTCGACGTGATCCAGGGTGAGGCGAAGATTACCTCGCCCTATGTGGTGGAAGTGGATGGCCGTGAGATCACCACCCGGGGCATCGTTGTTGCCACTGGCGCGCGTCCCTTTGTGCCGCCGATTCCGGGTCTTGATCAGATCGATTATCTGACTTCGGACAACTTGTGGCAGCTAAGGGAGCTCCCACAGCGGTTGTTGGTGCTCGGTGGTGGTCCGATCGGCTGCGAACTCTCCCAGGCCTTTGCCCGCTTCGGCAGTCAGGTCACCATGGTGGAGATGGCGCCGCGATTGATGATTCGCGAGGATGAGGATGTGGCTGCGCTGGTCACCGAACGCTTTCTTGCGGAGGGGATCAATGTACTGGTTGGTCATCGTGCCACCGAATTCAAGTTGATGGATGTCGAGAAACGACTGCTTTGCGACCACGATGGAGAAACCGTCGAAGTCGCTTTCGATCAGGTGTTGGTTGCGGTGGGGCGTCGCCCCAATACCCAGGGTTTTGGTCTGGAAGAGTTGGATATTCCCCTCAATCCGAACGGTACCATCGAGACGAACGAATATCTGGAGACCCGTATCCCCACCATCTATGCCTGCGGTGATGTGGCTGGCCCCTACCAGTTTACCCACACCGCCGCTCATCAGGCCTGGTATGTGGCGGTAAATTCCCTCTTCGGCAGCTTCAAAAAGTTCAAGGTCGACTACTCGGTGATCCCCTTTGCCACCTTTACCGACCCTGAGGTGGGACGGGTTGGCCTGAATGAGCAGGAGGCCAAACAGCAGGGTATCAAATATGAAGTCTCCCGCTTCGATCTCTCGGAGCTTGATCGGGCGATCGCCGAAGGCGAGGCTCATGGCATGGTCAAGGTACTCACCGTGCCGGGCAAGGATAAGATTCTCGGCGCCACCATCGTCGGCGAAAATGCCGGAGAGTTGATCGGCGAGTTCACCTCCGCCATGCGCCACGGGTTCGGGCTCAACAAGATTCTCGGTACTATCCACATCTACCCGACCCTGTTCGAGGCCAATAAGTACGCTGCGGGAGTCTGGAAAAGGAATCACAAACCGGAAAAAATGCTGGCCTGGGTCGAGCGGTTTCATGCTTGGCGCAGATGAGGGGCTGAAGAAGCAGGGTGAGGTCTGCAAGTTTGCTTGACGCCGGTTTTTACATTAGTAATCTATGTTATTCTTTATGAGGACGATCCGAACTTTTTCAAGCACTTCTCCAGGGTGATTTTCATGCAGTCACATCGGGCTCTTTTTCTCATGCTGTTTTTTCTGCCTTTGGTGCTCAGCGCTTCCGAGAAAGCATGGGAGGGCGACCTGCTCGGCGGTGGCCGCGTAACGATCGACCCCGTCACCAACAAAGCCACCCGATCATCCGAGGGTGTGAGCTCCCAACTGTGGGATGGCGTGCATCGGCTCGATAACGGTGCCGTGATCATCGTGAGAGATGGTATCGTGGTGAGGGATGTGTTGCTGCTGGAGTCTCAGAGACAGCAGCAGATGGAGGAGGAGCGGGAGGCATGTACGTTGCTTGTCCGAAAGGTCTGTGGCCGAAACGATGAGTGTCGTAAACACCCTGCCTGCGACCCTGCCCAGCAGTTGCTGATGCTTGAGCAGGAGGAGTCGCAACAGCAGTGGGACGGACGCTCTCGCGAAAGCTCACGTCTCTGTCTCGATGCACTGGTGAATAGCGATTATTTTCAATCTTGCACCAAGCGTCCCACAGGCGCACCGAGGTCATCCTGTGACGTGCTGCGCCAAAAGGTGTGTGGGACGCGGCTACAGTGTGCCGGTGATCAGGCCTGTGATCTTGCCAATCAACTGTTGCTGATGGAGATGGATGAACAGGTGTTTTCTCCAGACAGCTTCACCCAAACCGGGGCGCAATGCCGGGAAGCACTGGGAAATACCGATATGTTCAGCCGCTGCGATTAGTCAGTGTCCGTCAGGAATCGCTAATACACTGATTGTTATTGATAAATTGGCTCTTTTTTAAACCTTCATAGGAATTAACAGATTCTACTGCGTCTGCTCCGGTTGTGGTTTTTTATGCACCTGATGCCGTATCCGCTCTAAACCATTTTCCACCAGTGAATAAACCGCAGGCACGACAATCAGGGTCAACAGCGTTGAACTGACCATGCCACCAATAACAGCCACAGCAAGTGGTGCATTGGTATCCGAGCCGGCACCTATACCCATGGCTGCAGGGATCATGGAAAGAATAACTGTCAGCGATGTCATCAGTACAGGTCTCAGTCTTATGGGGCAGGCTTCCAGTAAGGCCTCATTGATTGGCTTGCCCTGTGCTCGCATCTGGTTGGTCAGGTCGATGAGCAGTATAGAGTTTTTTGCCACCAGACCGACCAGTAACACCAAACCGATCATGGAATAGATGTTCAGTGAATGTCCGGCTATCCAGAGTCCAAAAATACCACCAATAATGGCAAGGGGTTGAGCTACCATGACAATCAGAGGCTGTATGAATGAGTTAAATTGGCTGGCTAGTGTCATGTAAACCAGGATCAATCCTGTGGCAAAAGCAAAGGTGATATAGCCCACCGTTTTACTGAATTCCTTGGCGCGACCAATAAGTTCTACCTGATAGCCTGTGGGTAGCAGCTTTTTTGCTTCATCCAATACAATGACTGAAGCATCTCCCTCCGGTATCGTGGGTGTGGCAAAGAAAGTAGCAGCATATTGCAGATTGTATCGACCTATGGTGGCAGGGCCCAGTCCAGATTCAAATTGCGCCACGCTATCCAGTCTAACCAGCTGGCCGGATTGATTGCGCAGATAGACTTGCTGCAACTCACCTTCATAGGTCATGGTGCCAGGTGCTGTCTTTAGGCGTATATCATAACGTTCACCATCACCTGGTTCGTCATTATACTTGGCTACATCCAGGCCACCGACCAGTACCCTTAGTGCATTGCTGACGGTCAAGGCATCCAGTCCCGCATCTCTGGCTTTTTCACGATCGGGAATAAGTTTGAGTTCAGGCATATCCAGTTGCAGGTCAGTATCAATTGGTCCAATGACCGGGATTTGCTGTAGTTTATCGGCAAGCTCCGTTGACAACGCAGCCACCTTTCCCAGATTGGGCCCCTTGAGTACAAACTGGAGTGGTTCGCCGCGCTGCCCCCCTATTATTGGGACTGGAGCTGCAAAGGCTTTAATGCCCGGTATTTTGGCAAGGTCTACCCGCACCTTTTCAATGATTTGGGTCTGATGTAATTTCCGATCTTCCCTGGGGGTCAGACTGACATAGATTTCACCCTGATTAACCTGGCCCCTGTCACCGGTTCCAATGGTGCTGAACAGGCCGTAAATTTCATCATATTGTTGCAGAATATTCTCAACCCGGTGAAGTCGATCACGGGTATATTCAATACTGGACCCCAGGGGCGTCTTTATAGAGACGATAAAGCGAGCCTGATCTTCTTCCGGCATAAACCCCTTGCCCAGCTGTCCCATGAACCATCCGCTTGCATAAACGGTCAAGGCCGCCAGCACTATAACCAGCAGACGTTGATGAACGGCAAAACCGAGTACTGCTCTGTACAGGCGCTCCATGCCTTGAAATATGGATTCCAGCACGCGGTAGATCAAACCGTGGCTCGTTTTGACACGCAGGTATTTAGCACACAACATGGGGGTGAGCGTAACCGAAACAAACAGAGAAATCATGACGCCAAAAACCACAACCACCGCAAAGGAACCGATAAATCGACCAATGATTCCTTCCATGAATACCACCGCGCCGAATAGGGAAACCAGGGTAAACGTGGCGGCCAGGATGGCAAACATGACCTGACTGGCGCCTTGAACTGCATGCACATCTGGCGTGGTATCAGGATCTTCCGTCATATGACGAAATGTATTTTCCAAAACCACAATGGCATCATCAACCACTACGCCGATGAGCAGGAGTAGTCCCAGCATGGTCATTGTATTAAAGGTGTAGCCTGCGAAATAAATGGCAGCAACGGCACCCAGTAATGACACAGGAATAGCAGTGGCTACAATCAGTGTGGAGCGCATACTCTTCAGAAATAACCAGACCACCAGTGCTGCCAGCAGTGTGCCTTCGAAAAGATGTGTCTTTAACCCTTCAACGATAGCCGTTATCAGGTCGGCATCATCCACGACTATTTCCAGTTTCATGCCAGGCGGGAGCTGCGGCAGGATCTCGCTATCCAATCGGCGTTTGACTTCTTCGATGATTGCTACCGTGTTGGCGCCGGATATCTTGACCAATCCCAGTCCAACAGAAGGTTCACCGTTATAACTGGCAAATCGCCTGAAATCCTCCAGACCATCTTCGATATCAGCAACCTCGTGTAGATATACCGGTAGATGGTTACGATAGCTGACGATGAGTTTTTTCAGTGCATGCAGATCATGGTATTCAAGGTCCAGCTTGAGTTGTTGTTCACGATCAGAGCTGACTACGAAGCCGCCAGGTAACTTGATGTGTTCACGTTTAAAAGCGCCAATCACATCATCCACCGCAATACCCAGCCCAGCCATGCGATGGATATCCAGATTGATCCGAACGGTGCGTTGACGTTCTCCGGCGATCAACACGTTACCTACGCCACTCACTGTTTCCAGCCGTTTCTTGATGATGTTTTTAGCATAGAGATTCAGCTGTTGCAGGGTACGATCTCCCTGCAATGACAGCCACATGACAGGGGTTCCACCAACTTCCACCTTTTTGACGATAGGTGTTTCAGTATCGTTGGGCAACAGGCGTATTACCTCATTGATTTTTGCCTGCATCTCGTTAAAAGCAGTATCAATATCTTTTGACAGTTCAAACTGAATGACGACTACAGACACCCCGGCCAATGATGAGGACTGGATGGTTTCGATGCCGGAAATACTGTTCACAGCCGATTCGATGATATTGGTCACAGACGCATCGATAATGGAAGGATCTCCGCCAGGCAGCACCGTTGATACGGAAAGCATGGGGAATTCTATTTTTGGCAGTTGATCGACCCCGATGCGGTTATAGCTGATCACGCCAAAGAGGATCAGTACCAGGCTGAGCATATAGGTCAGCACATGATTCTTTATGGAGAAAGCCGGCAGGTTCATTGTCCGGTTTCCTGAATTTCCACTCTTGCACCATCAGTCAGCCAGGCGGCGCCATCTAGCACGATAGAATCCCCTGCACTAAGGCCAGACGTGACTTCAATCAGATCTCCTTGTTTCAAACCTGTCGTGACGACCTGCTCTGTCACTGTATCGCCTTTTATCCGATACAGCACCATACCTGCAGGCCGGCGTACCAGTGTTTTTTCCTGCACGGCTACCGCCTGTGTATGCTTATCTAGTATTACCCGGGCAATAATACTGGAGCCGGGCTTCCAGTTGCCCTCGTTCTGGAAATCAACCAGTGCATGTAACGCTCGATTGCTATCTTCCAGCATAGGGCGTATGTGGGTCACTTCGCCGGATACGGTTTTTCCACCTTTGGTTAACTCAACCTTCATGCCCAAATGGACCGATGTGGCCAGCGTCTCCGGGAAATAGAGACGAGCGCGCAAACTGTCTGTCGATGCTATTTGAAACAGCAGCGTACCTGGTTTGACGTAATCACCCCTGGAGACTGTCCTTTGTTGAATGATGCCATCGACTGGACTGGTTACTCTGGTATGGGATAGCTGATAACGAACCTCTTTGAGTTTGGCTCTGGTGCCGATCAATTCTGCCTGGGACTGTTTCAGGGCTGTTAGCGCATCATCCAAAACTGATTGTGAAGCCAAATTTTTACTGAATAGCTCTTTGTTGCGTTTCAGAATTCGTTGTTGATTTTCAATCAGGATCTGTAGACGCTGGATTTCGGCGCTGGCGATCTCTTCGGAAATCTTAAATGTCTCATCGTCAAGGGATGCCAGCAATTGTCCAGACTGCACCTGCATGCCTTCTTCCACTTTGATACTGTCAACTTCTGCAGAGATCTTGGCTGCTATATGGGGTGTGCTGGGGCTTTCAACCTCTCCCCTGACCATGGTTGTGGAAATCATGGTTGTCTGAACGGCTCTGGTCATGGTTACCGGTATGGCCTGGGGTGATGGAGTATCTTTAGAAGGGGCTGCAGATACCAAGCTGCTGAGAGTAAGCAGCAGCCATGCTGCACTCAGGAAAAAAAGATTCATGGCCTATTTTCCAAATATGCGGTTACCACGGCCATTACCTGTTTGGTAATGTGAGCAGGTGTGTTGTGCGTCGGTTGACTGCCAGGGAAGAAACGATCCAGTGGGTTAAGTTCATAGGGCTTTTGCACCATGCCAATGATGATGACTGAGAGACTATGCGCGTCACAATCCGGCTTTAACTCAATCAACAGATTCATCAGGTGCTGGAATGAATTTCCAAAAACTTCCTGCGCCAGATAGCGTAGTCGTTTTTCATCGCCATCTAATAATTCGCGCTGCATCAGGCGATGAAAATCGGGATCATCATGCAACACTTCACTTAATCGGGTGATGAAGTTCTGCAGACGTATTATTGGTTTGTCCTGCCCAGTCAATGCTTGCAGTAACAGTTCTGATTTATTCTCGAAAGTATCGGTAATAACTGCAATATAGAGCGACTGTTTATCCTTGAAATGGTTGTATAAAGCGGGTGTGCTGATGTCAACAGCACCCGCGATATTGCGCATGGAAACCCCCTCATACCCTCGCTGAGAAAACAGAAGGATTGCCGCCTTGAGGATGGCTGTTCTTGTATTGCTCACAGATATTTTCCTGCACACTATTAATTAACGTTCATTAACCTTCTTCAAGAAGATAGATGACCAGTAACTTGCTGTCAATCATGGGGACAACAGGTGGCGTGTTGAAATCGCACCAGCTTCGAGAGGAAATAGGGTCGAAAAGGGCGATTCTGACAGGCTATATCAAGGCCAGAAATGGACATGCCGGGCTTCCAGCGTTTAGCCGGAAACCAGTAATGGCCTTGAGAAACATAATCATGAGAATTACGCGGTAACTTCTGTCGACTTAGGGCTAATTTCGTAATAGTGTGTGTTGCCAAACCGCTTTTCCAACAGGCTGTCACATCAGCAAAAGAGATCCGAGAGAGATGAAAGATACGGTAAAAGAGTATTACGGCAAGGTGCTGCAGCACTCAGGTGACCTCCAGACCAATGCCTGTTGCACCGATGCGGAGATGCCCTGCTATTTGCGAACTGCGTTGTCCAATATTCACGACGAGGTCATGGCCCGCTACTATGGCTGTGGTCTGGTGAGTCCTCAACTGCTTGAAGGGACGAGAATTCTCGATCTGGGAAGCGGCTCCGGCCGGGACTGCTATGCGCTGGCCCAGATGGTCGGGGAGTCGGGGTATGTGCTTGGGGTGGATATGACCGATGAGCAACTTGAAGTCGCCGATCGCCATATCGAATGGCATCGTGATCGTTTTGGTTATGCCAAGAGCAATGTGGAATTCCGCAAGGGCTACATCGAGAAATTGGATGAGCTGGGTCTGAAGGAGAACAGTTTCGACATCATTGTCTCCAACTGTGTCATCAACCTCTCTCCCGATAAAGAGGCCGTGTTGCGGGAGGCCTATCGCCTGCTCAAGCCTGGTGGGGAGCTCTACTTTTCTGATGTCTATTCCGGCCGGCGGGTGCCTGAGCATCTGATTTCCGACCCTGTGCTCTACGGCGAATGCTTGAGTGGTGCACTCTACTGGAATGATTTTCAGAATCTGGCGAAAAAAGTGGGATTTGCCGACCCCAGGTTGGTGGAGGATCGCCCGATCACCATCGATAACCAGGAGATCGAAGAGAAGATCGGCCACATCGGTTTCTACTCAGCGACCTATCGGCTGTTTAAGCTGGACGGATTGGAGCCGGCTTGCGAGGACTACGGACAGGCAGTGGTCTATAAAGGGGGTATCCCTGAGAGCGAGCAGACCTTCGTATTGGATGGTCACCATACCATCGAGAAGGGCAGAATGTTTCTGGTTTGCGGCAATACTTACCGGATGCTGAATGAAACCCGCTTCAGTGAATACTTTGAATTCTATGGAAATTGGGATACCCACTACGGCATCTTCGATGATTGTGGTAGCAGCCTGCCTTTTAATCAGGCAGGGCTGGGTGAAGAGGCGTCTACGGGAGGCGGTTGCTGTTAATCGCGAAAAGGTCCACATCGTAGGCCTGATCAAGCGCAGCGGATCAGGCAATCACTGAAAGGGTTACTTTTTTATCAAAAAAATCCGCCTCTCTATTGAGAGGCGGCTAGAGGGAGGTCGTTTTTATAGCTAGTCTTTTTTCTCTATAAAACAAGAAATTAAGCCTCTAACTTCATGTTAATGCTTGGGTCTTTCGGGTCGCCAGACTCTATCCGGGTAAGCATCCTGCTCAAAAAATCAGTTAAAGCGAGGGTTGTAAGTGACCCATGTGCCCTCGACAACAGAGTCTTTGCCTGCTGGATCAAGGGTGTGTACCGAACCATCGGGGTGGATGGAAACTGAGACGATTTGGGGATCATCGTTGGTAACCATGGAGCCATCGTCCATCTGCGCGCCCCAAACTTTGATTGCTCTGCGAATCTTTGCCATTTTAAGCCTCCTGAAAATGAGCGTTTAACATGCGTGAATTAATAACCAAGTAATCTTGTAAGGATTAGAGCAAAAACCAACTAAAACTGTCAACAATTATTTTGGAATAATTCTAAACTGAATGCCATGAAATTTATGAGGGTGAGTAATGCTTCAAATAAGTCATTGTTTTATAGGCTATTAACCACCTGGCATGGTATATCATCAGGTATATAACTGGTGGGGGGTGTGGAGGTAGATGAGATTTAAAGTCCCTGAAAACAAAAAAGCCAGCCCGAAGGCTGGCTTTTCCCTGATCAGGCGTGACCTGAATTACTTGGCGGCTTCCGGTGCAGCGGGGGCAACCGGGGCAACAGGTGCGTAGGGAGCACCGTAAGGCGCATAGCCGTAGTAATAGGGTGCATCATAACCGTAGCCACGAGCGGTGGTGTGGGCGCTGGAGCGGGCATTGCCCGAGAAGCTCATGTTGAAAGCCATGTCGCCGTCACCAAAACCGTCGAACATGCCGTCGTTGTAGCCATTATCATTGAAACCCCAGAAAGCGTTGGCCTGGGTGGATGCGATCAGAGCGGCAATTGCGATAATTTTTTTCATGATTTTATTCCTAAATAATTGGTAAAAATTGATTGAGTTTGTTTTCGGTCTCAAGTGACTCGATGGGGATAAGTATATAAGCAAAAACTAATATGTCAACAAATTATTTATCGAAGTAAAAAATTTCTTATCGGCAGATCTGCGATTGGCTTGTCGATGTTGAAGTGAAACGGTTCAGGGGGCAGAAGGCTTCAACACCCGTCGGGTAGAAGATTGATATTACGCATACCGGGGAATCGCAGCGTGACGGGAAAGCAGGTTTCACCTTGAATACGGACACGCAGAGTATTGAGATCGATGCTGTTCAATTCTACGCGCATTTTCGGATGATGCGTAGCCTTGACCTGACCCGGCAGGATGGGGAAGTCGGCGGTGGGAGGCCAATAGAGGGCGTAGTTCAGCCCCGGAGTCAGCCTGATTATGTCTGGAGATTGATCCAGCTGGATCAACGCTCCACCAGGGTCCTGTGTAGTGAAGGTCCATTTCAAGGTGTGTTGAGACCCATTCACTCTGAGTTTTGCAATGGCGAGGTATGACTGGTTCCAGTCGAGCCGCTGAAGCGGGAAGAGCGCAAACTGCCGATGGGTAAATCGGTGGTTAGGATCATTTTCTGAGTTTAAAAGTCGAACCTGTTTGATGCTCTCCAGTCCCTGATAAGTGATTTTGTGAAGGGTGAAGGCATCAAGGGATATTGTCCCGGTCAGCGCTGGATTGATCTGGATTGAGACCGGATAACCAGAGACCTCATAATCTGGCAGCGGGTCGGGGTCCTCTGAATAGAATGCGGGAGGGATATTTACCGCATCCTTCGGTGGCCAGAGGACAATCTCCGGATTCTCCTCGTGACGTAATCGGGTGAGCTGTTCGATGTACTCCTCACGCAATTTCACCGGGTTTGCACAAAATTGCAGATAGTTGCCGGACGCAGTGTAGCGTCCCCAGTCCGGCGCCGATCTGCAACTTTCCCGGAACCACTCTGCTGTTACCCTCACAGGGGGTTTGCATATTTCATAGTACTCGCCGCTCTGATCGTAGTTGGCCCCTGCAGGTGGTGTGCTGCAAAAGGCGTCGAGCCACTCCGCATCAATCTGTTTGTCGCCATGGCAGATTGTGTAGTATCTGCCGGTTCCGGAAAATATTGCTTGCGGCGGAGTTTGTCGGCAAAACTGCTCCATATAGTTGCCATTCAGCAACATGCCCCCGGGGCAGGCTTCCGGCCAGGGCTTGCGAAAGCGTGCCTGCGGAGGGATCTCATGGCAGAGCTGCGTGAAATAGTCCTGGGTCAATGGTGTACCCAAACAGTTTACCGGGGCACTGGAGAGTGCAGCCGCAGGGGGCTGGGTACAGAGTTGTTGAAGGTCGCTGCGGCCGAGATTGAAAACCTGTGATATGCCTTCGAGGGAGATGCCGATCTCATCAGCGGCAAAATCGAGGAAGGTAAAACGGTGGTAGATGGCGCTCATCAGATTGTCGATGGCACTGCGCGCGTCGTGCTTGCCGATAGTGACGTTCTCTTTGACTAACGCATGGCCATAGCCTGCATTCACTACCCGTTGGCCAGGATCGATGCCACTGAAGCCAGGATTTCCTTTGATCTCGGTATGGGCGGAGATGGATAGATAGGGGGGCGTGGCGTTACGGTTGATGTCGAGATAGTAGGCGTGACTGCCTGCTGCGGTGGTCAATTGATTATTGTGCCTGAATTCAACCATCCCAGCCTGAGTGCGCAGTTGATTGAGATACTCCAGGCCGGTATCAGAGAGGGATATCTGACTCCAGATGAGCAGGATTGTCAGGAGACCGGAATTTTGCCGCAAGTGGTTTAGAGGTTTCGACATGTCAGTCTGTTGCCTGATCCGCTGCGCTTGATCTTGCCTACGAATATAAAGTGGCGAGGTTTAGCGTTTCTCTCAAACGTTCTCTGCGTGTTTCCAGATTGCCGGATTGATCTCGATTGTCTCACTGTCGCTGCTGAACCAGACTTCTCCGTCCTGAATGGTGCACTGTAGCTGCATGTTACGTTGTGCCAGGTTCGCCAGTGCCTGACAGGAGTCACCTGACAGGTTGATTACCGAGAGGTTGGAGAGACGTTGTAGATTGTCCCGGTTCTGTTCCCACCAGATTTCGGCCCCGCGACCGGAGTAGAGATATACGATAACGTTCTTGGCACGGCCAGAGGCCTTGCGTAACCGTTTTTCGTCAGGCTGTCCGAGTTCTATCCAGCAGTCGATCTCTCCGCTCAGGCTTTTATTCCAGATATCGGGTTCATCATCGGTACTGATCCCCTTGGTGAAGATGAGTCGTTCATCCGCGTTCATTGCAAAGGCCAGCAGCCGCACCATCATGCGCTCGTCTGTTTCTGACGGGTGGCGGGCAACGGTGAGTTGATGTTCCTGGTAGTAGTTTCTGTCCATATCCGCAATCTGCAGTGCGGCCTTGAAGATAGTCGCTTTAAGAGCCATCGTGTACTTTTCCCCGCAGGGCCTTTTTCTGGCCGTGTTTATTCTTTCGATCAAGTCTTTTCCGTTGCGAGCCTCGGCTCGGCTTGGTTTTGACGCGTTTCTTGCGAGTGACCGTGACACTCTTGAGCAGCTCCTGAAGACGCTCCAGAGCAGCTGCCCGGTTTTTTTCCTGACTCCTGAACTGTTGGGCCTTGATGACGATGATGCCCTCTTTGTTGATGCGGTGATCTGAGAGCAAGAGCAAGCGATGTTTATAGAAATCGGGCAGGGAAGAGGCCTGGATGTCGAAACGCAGGTGGATGGCGCTGGAGACCTTGTTGACATTTTGTCCGCCGGCACCCTGCGCGCGTATCGCCACAAATTCGATCTCATCATCGGGGATGCTGACTTGGTGGGAGATTTTCAACATGCAAGGTCTCGGATGAATATGTGGTGTGAATCAAGAAACTCAGTGAAATGCCAGAAGTGGATTGCTTTGATTCATCGATCATTCTACCACTGTAAAGTGCCGTGCTGCCCTGTTCTGCTAAACTGCACGCGTTTTAATAAGATCTGGATGACCGAGAATGTGAACGATCCCTCTGATATACAGGTATATGCCGCGCTGACCCCTGACAGGATGCTGGATGCGATCGAGTCTACTGGAGTCGACTGCGACGGCCGGTTTCTGGCGTTAAACAGCTACGAAAACCGCGTCTACCAGATCGGCGTAGAGGGCACTGTTCCGATTGTTGCCAAGTTCTACCGGCCTAATCGCTGGTCGGACGAGGCGATTCTGGAGGAGCATCAGTTTACTCAGTTGCTGGCAGATCAGGAGATCCCGGTCATTGCCCCCACCGTGGATGGCGATGGCGAAACTCTGCATCGGCAGGGTGCCTATCGATTTGCCCTCTATCCTTCCCGGGGTGGGCGTGCACCTGAACTCGACAATCCTGATCATCTGGAGCAGCTGGGGCGTTTCGTCGGCCGAATTCACGCTTTCGGCGCGACAGGTTCATTTTCTCACCGTCCGAAAATTGATATCGAGAGTTATGCCGTCAAGCCCCGGGTGTTTCTCCTGGAGAAGGGGTTTATTCCGCCGCATCTGAGGGTCGCCTATGAGACCCTCACTGCGGATCTGGTCAAACAGATCGGGGAGAGTTTTGAACGGGCGGGTGAAATCAGGACCCTGAGGCTGCATGGGGATTGCCATCCAGGCAATATCCTCTGGAATGAAGGAAGCGCCCATATTGTTGATTTCGATGATGCCCGCACAGGACCGGCGATACAGGATCTTTGGATGTTTCTCTCAGGTGACAGGGCCTATATGACTGCCAGGCTGGCAGATCTTCTGGAAGGCTATACTCAGTTCTTCGATTTCAACCCCGCAGAGCTTCACCTGGTTGAAGGTCTCAGGACAATGCGTTTGATTCACTATGCCGCCTGGATCGCCTCTCGCTGGGACGATCCCGCCTTTCCTGCGGCGTTTCCCTGGTTCGACACCGACCGCTATTGGGAAGAGCATATTCTGATGTTGCGGGAGCAGGCTGCGTTATTGGATGAGCCGCCATTGATCTGGGACTGATCGGCAGGCCGCCTACAAATATTCTATCTTTGTGATCCAGTAGATATCCTTTCCACCAGGGGTATTCACCTCTATCTCATCATCCAGATTCTTTTTCATCAAGGCGCGGGCGAGAGGGGAGTCCATGCTGATATAACCTGCTTCAAAGTCGATCTCGTCTGGCCCGACGATGCGGTATCGCGACGCTTCTCCCGTTGAGTCCTCAAGGGTCACCCAGGCGGCAAAAAAGACTTGCTGCGGGTTGGTTGGTCCCTGGTCGACAATCTTTAGCGAGGGTAATCTTTTTTGCAGATAGCGGATTCGCCAGTCGATTCCGCGCAGCTCTTTTTTGCGATAGATGTATTCCGCATTTTCCGAGCGGTCGCCTTCGGCAGCGGCAGCACTCAGCGCCTTGGTAACCTCTCTGCGGCGCAGCCACAGGGCGCGCTCTTCCTCTTCGAGGCGTCTGTAGCCATGCGCGGTGATGTAGGGGGATTTTGGTGGAGCAGGGGGACGGTATCTGCCCATGATTTTTCAATCTGTTTTAGTCATCTTGACTCTAGGGAGAGATCTCAAACCAAAGGATAGAAATGACAATCAGTGATTTTCGCTCCAAACGGATAAACCCGACAGCCTCCTAGATATCCCCAGCATCATTGACATATTGATTCCTGTATTTTTTATATAAATCGAGACCGGATTTCTTCTGTTGTGGGGTCATCTTTCGCGATGTTTCAACGATAATATCTGTAGCCAATTTGTAACCTGAACGGCTTGCCAGCTTGAACCAGGCATACGCCTCGACGAGGTCTGATTGAACGCCTTGGCCGTGTCGGTACATATCCCCAAGCATGAACTGTGATGTAGGGACGCCCTTTTCGGCACTTATCCGCCACCAGCGCATGGCCTCTTTATAGTCCTGTTTCCAACCAGGCTCGGGACCCATTACGGTGCCACCATAATAGCTTTTCAGCGCCAGCAGGTTTTGTGCGGGCAGGTAGTCTGAATTTGCTGCCATACGCCACCAGTGAGCTGTTTTTTTAGCGTCCTGCACAGTTTCAGGGCCGTAATCATAAACTTCTCCCAAATAGGTTTGTGAGACTGGATCCCCCATCCTGGCAGCTTCAGTACAGGGTACGATGGCAGCTTCATATTCAGCAGCAGCGAAGAGCCGTTCGCATTGCTGGATGGGGGTTTCAGCAAAAACTACAGTGGAAAAAAGCAGAGGAAGTAAAGCACAGGCTGTATTTTTGTACATGGAGGGCATGATTTTTGCGGACCAGGATCAATTGTGAAAAACAGGATTCACCTAAAGATACTGACTCTGTATCAGTTTATCCAGTGGATTGATTGCCTCGTCTTAGCCAGGGTCAATGAAGTGGTTTGCGATAGGCGGAGCCTGTTTTTCAGACTCCGCACCTCTCTCATCGGTTTGTCAGTCCGAACCCAGTGACAGGATTGGTCGCAAACGTGACAACAGTTTGTCCCCCACACCGGGCACTAGAGTCAGCTGATCCAGAGAGGTGAAACTGCCGTGTTCCTGCCGAAATTTGACGATGGCTTCTGCTTTGGAAGCGCCAATACCCTTGAGCTCGGATGCCAGGGTTTGTGCGTCGGCCTTGTTGATATTGACTACTTCTGCACTGGCAATAACCGGTAGAGCCAAAAGCATCAAAATCAGTGTTGCCTTACGAATGAATCCTTTCATTGCCTATCTCCTTACAAGAACTTGTCCAGGTTATCTTTAATTAGGATGCAATTCCTCACATCCCCACACCCTCATTGCGAGGGTTTGGCTATTCTGTGCCGACAAGGAATTAAAGTCATTAGTGGATTTCTTAAGAACCTGTAGGATTTTTCTTAGTGTGTATTGCCGGGATTAATCGCTTTTCTCTTTATGTCCGCCGAATTCGTAGCGCATGGCTGACAGTAGCCTGTCTCCATAATCAGCCTCTCCACGGGAGGAGAAACGGTTGAACAGGGCAGCGGTGAGTACATGGGCCGGAGCCCCCGACTCGATGGCGGCGATGCTAGTCCAACGCCCTTCGCCCGAGTCGGAGACTCTGCCGGAAAAATCGGTGAGATCGGGATTGTCGCCCAGTGCGGCGGCGGTGAGGTCGAGTAGCCAGGAGGAGACAACACTGCCCCGGCGCCAGAGTTCGGCCACCTGCGCAACGTCAATATCGTACTGGAATGCCTCGGGATCCCGCAGTGGGGTGGTTTCCGCATCGGACTCGGCGGCCCGCTGCCCAACGTTGGCGTGGCGCAGGATATTGAACCCTTCGGCATAGGCAGCCATCAAGCCATACTCGATGCCGTTGTGCACCATTTTGACTAAGTGCCCTGCACCTGCGGGTCCGCAGTGCAGCCACCCCTGTTCTGCCGGTCCCGGATTGCCGGAGCGACTGCGGGTACGGGGAATTTCGCCAACCCCGGGAGCCAGTGAGGTGAAAACAGGTTGAAGCCGAGAGACAGTTTCCTGTTCGCCGCCGATCATCAGACAGTAACCTCGTTCAAGTCCCAGGACTCCGCCGCTGGTGCCGACATCGAGATAGTGGATGCCTCTCTGATGGAGGTGTTTATAACGGGTAATGTCATCCTTGTAGTAGGAGTTGCCGCCGTCAATGATGGTGTCACCCTCGTCCAGATAGGCGGAAATCGCCGCAATGGTGTCGTCCACCACCCCCGCCGGCACCATGATCCAGACCGCACGGGGACGTTCCAGCTTTTGCACCAAATCCTGCCAGTCAGAGGCGCTGGTGGCACCCTCTTGTTCCATTTGGGTGACTGCCTCCCGGTTCAGGTCGTAGGCGATACACTCGTGACCGTCTTTCATCAGCCGCCGCACCATGTTGGCGCCCATGCGCCCCAAACCGATCATTCCCAGTTGCATCCCGTTCCTCCGATTGTTCGAGTCGACACTTTTATCTCATAAACATCAGCTTAGTCTAACGCTTTAGATTCTATTCAGGTATTTGCAATGACAACTTATAATAGACTTGGCAGATAGCCACAGATTTCGTGGGAAATAATGCTCCTCTTCAAACCATCAGGGAAAAAGTACTCGAACGATGAAACAGAAAATCCTCACCATGCTTGAACTGCAGGATGCCATGAATACCAAGGTCAACAGCGATTGGCGATCGGCTGGTTACCCCTGGTATCGGGCGATCTGGACAGAATGCGCTGAGATGCTGGATCATTATGGCTGGAAGTGGTGGAAGCATCAGAAAGCGGATATGGAGCAGGTGCATCTGGAGATTGTGGATATCTGGCACTTCGCCCTGAGTGATCTGCTGATACGGCACGATACGATGGAGGATGCGATGGAGGCTGCACTCGCTGGGCTTGCCCGTCCGGCAGGGGGCGATGATTTTCGTGAATCGATTGAACAGATGGCACAGGAGACGATCCGCACCCAGTCTGCTGACATCACCCTGTTCGCGGCCATGATGGGATTAGGGGAGATGAATTTCGACCATCTGTTCAAGACCTACGTGGGCAAGAATGTGCTCAATTTTTTTCGTCAGGATCATGGTTATAAAGAGGGCAGTTATATAAAGATCTGGAGCGGGCGGGAGGATAACGAACATCTTGCGGAAATCCTCTCTGAACTGGACCCGGACAGCGCCTCATTCAGCGAAGATCTCTATCTGCGGTTGGAGCAGGTCTATCCGGCGGAGTAGTGTGCGCGGATTACCCCATTTCATCGCGTATAAAATGGACGATAACAACAGCTTTGGGTTGGCCTGAGTCGATCGCGGTCTCGAACAGCGTGATTTGGTTTGCATCTGCGGTTGAGTCGAGGGGCAGTTTTATGCCCATTCGGCTGATGCGTAGGGGTGTGGTGTGCATACGTATGAGTTCATCAGGGTTCTGCAACTGTTCGATCAGGGCCTTGAGATAGACTTCCGGATTATTTGGATTCTGTTCCGGGTTCAGTGCGGCGGCCTGTTTCTCCTCTTCACTTAAAGCCTGCTGCATGTGGGATATCTGTTCTTTGACGTACTTTGTGACGTTTTCGAGCAGTGTCCACTTCAATGTGGCGCGAACAGCCTCTTCGGTCGGCTCCGGCGCCAAAAGCTGATGATCGGAAAAGATTATAGCTGTCTGCTGTACCTCCCTTAGCAGCATCTCTCCCCGCGTCTCTGTTCCCAGGATGGTTTTCTCTTTGCAGGCCACAAAAAACAGGGCGAAAGCATCGGTACGGCCAGGGTTATCCTTTGCATTGAAATAACGGCGCACGGCACGGTTTTGGCTGAAGAGTTGCTGGATCTGCTCACTATTTGAGAACAGGGCGTTGATCAGGTCGTTTTCGTTATAACTGCGCTGGTTGACGGTGATAGCTTGGGGCAGGGGCGATACCATATCGTCTATCCTGCCGAGCAGGTCATGGACGGGATTTTGCAGCTGCTTCTGATAACTGCTCACACCACGCAGCTTTGGATTGGTTCCCTCAACGACGGACTCTATTGCCTTGGCGACTCGTTCTGCACCGGCTCTTTCCTTGAGTCGGTTGGCCTGGCGCTCTTTCAGTAGATGTCGTAGTCGATCAAATAGTGTCATTCTTTTGGCCAATATTTGGTTTCGATGCCGTTACCCAGATCGGCCTCGATGAGGCGCCGCCGTACTTCGAGTAGCCTCTCTATCAGTTTTGGCTCTTGCTCTTCATAGGCTGCAGCATCCGGCGCACGTTTGACGACCACGCCCAGTAATTCTGTGATGGCATTGCCGATCGAGTTCTGACTGATGGTGACGATCAGTTTTCCGGCGTCGTTTCGGTAGATCAACTGTTTGAATGCAGGCTGCCAGCGAATGGCATTGGCATATTTCGCGTCGGTGATGCAGTGATCCCTGACCTTCTTTGCAGTGGCCAGAAAATCATTGTTGAAGAGCAGTGTGTGTTCTATCTGATCCGGGAAGTAGGCATCCTTCGGTATCGGTGCATTGCGGGTGGACACTTGGGTGAAAAAGGTGCGATAGAAGTCGATAAAGCCTTTGAGGATCACATCGTACTCACGCCAGAACCGTACATCACCCAGTGCGGCGACACCCCCACTGATCTCCCAGCTCGGAAGACCTTGAGGATAACCGGTCAATTCTATCCGGGATGAGTCGTCATCGACGAGTTTCAGGATCTTCATGTCGAGATTTTTGAAGAACTCCCGGTAGACGTCGTGCATATAGGACTCGAAGAGACTGTGTTGGCCACCATCTGTGAGATTCGGGTTGTTGGGATCTGCCAGCGCTGCGTTTCGCAGCTGGGTCTTGTCGAAGACGATGAAGTGGTTGTGTAGCATGCGGATGCTGGGGACGCCGGGGGAGGTGAGGGGCCAGGTGGCATCGAGGCTTGCCTCGCCGGCCAGGATCAGTGCCTCCTCCGGGTCGGGATACTGCTCCAGCATGTACTCAATGATGATCTGGTTCATCCGGTTACGTCGTCTGGCACCTGGGTGCGGCGTACCGGGCGCCCCAGCGGATTGAGAACGCACTTGGAGGTGTTGTAGATGATCGAGGTGTCGAACTCGTTGCTGTGCCCCAGTGCCTTACGGTAGAGCAGCAGGTTTTCCGGATTCATCAACAAACCGTTATTGCTTGACAGGTCGTTGAGATTTTCCGTGCTGTTGAAAAATTCGTTGGGTTTCATCCCCTCGGGAACGTCCAGGGGAATAGGTCTGAAGGGGGTTACGATCTCTCTGGGGCCGTACTGCATAGTGACACACCTTGGAAGAATTCAAGTCTCTAGGCTTAATAGTCTCAATAATAGGGAGTTGTGACAATTCTTGCGTGTCCCGAAATTGCACGAATTGCACATGAAACAGAGGGTTGATCTGGACTCGATTGGCCGCATCATGAGGTGATGCAAATTCTTGAACAACTCAGGTTCACTAATAGTTTCGCCCGCCTGCCTGAAGCCTTCTACGCCCGGGCTGAGCCGACGCCGCTGGAAAATGCCCGGCTTGTTGCCTTTAATCATTCAGCGGCACAATTGATTGACCTTCATCCGGAAGAGGCAGATCGCCCCGAGTTTCTGCGTTGGTTCAGCGGTGAGGAGAAGATGCCTGGCAGTGAGCCCCTGGCAGCACTCTATTCCGGACATCAGTTTGGCCATTATGTAAGCCAGCTTGGAGATGGCCGCGCCATCATGCTGGGAGAGGTCACAAATCAACGTGGCGAACCTTGGGAGATGCAGCTCAAGGGGGCTGGACTCACTGATTTTTCCCGCAGTGGTGACGGGCGCGCCGTATTGCGCTCGACGATTCGCGAATATCTTTGTTCCGAAGCGATGCATGGTCTGGGCATTCCCACCACCCGCGCCCTCTGCATGATAGGCAGCAGTGAGCAGGTCTACCGGGAGAATATCGAGGACGGCGCGATGTTGCTGCGTTTGGCCCCCAGCCATGTCCGTTTTGGTTCCTTTGAGGTGTTCTACTATCGCAATCAGTTTCATCGGATCCGTGAACTGGCCGACTATGTGATCCGTTTTCACTATCCTGATCTCGAATCTACAGAATCTCCTTATGCCGGGTTATTGGAGCGTGTAATCAAACGCACCGCTAAACTGATCGCGCAATGGCAACTGGTGGGTTTTGCCCACGGCGTAATGAATACCGATAATATGTCGATTCTTGGCCTGACGCTGGACTACGGGCCTTTCGGTTTTCTCGATGCCTATGATCCGGATTATATCTGTAACCATTCAGACCATACGGGGCGTTATGCCTTCAATCAACAGCCACGGATTGGTTTATGGAATCTGAGCTGTCTGGCGCAAGCGCTGTTGCCATTGCTGAACGAAAATGACCCAGAGGCGGCGGCAGAGCGCGCCAGAGAGCTTCTACAAATTTATGATCCTGAACTGAGGCTCGCGTATGCCCGAGGGATGCGTGCCAAGCTGGGTTTGCGGGAAACCAAACCTGAGGATGCGAAGCTGGCGGAGGATTTGCTGCAGATAATGGCCCGACAGCGGGTTGATTACACCAGGTTGTTCCGGGCGCTATCTGGCGTGCGGGCAAATGACGCTAATAGCGATAATCAGTCCAGAGACCTGTTTATGGATCGCGCCGCTATTGATCCCTGGTTGGAACGCTATCGAGTGCGTCTGCAGTTAGAGAGTGCAAATGATGATGATCGCAGTCGACAAATGAACCGGGTGAATCCCAAATATATCTTGCGCAACTATCTGGCCCAACAGGCCATTAAAGAGGCGGAAAAGGGAGATTATTCAGAAGTGGAAAGACTTCTGGCGCTGTTGCAGCACCCCTTCGATGAGCAGTCGGAGATGGGACAATATGCTGCGGAGCCGCCGGAGTGGGCAAGCGGAATCGCACTTAGCTGTTCATCCTGAACGCCTGTCGTTGTGCATGGTTCGGCACAAGACGGTGATGTGGGCTAGAATAGCCTCATCCAAAAGAGAGGGCCTGGACATGCTCGATTTTTTTCTTGTTTTGATATTCATGCTGCTCATCGTCTATGTAACCTATTGGATGAAAGACCGGTAATCCTCTATTGTGATTCTCCCATCACTATTGAGGCAATGAGTACACGCTTGGAATTTGTTGACAAAATATCCGACATGCGGGGCTGCCGCAGTACTCTCTTTCCATCTAAAACGACTGATTGACATATAAGAAACCATGAGCGAAACAAATCAAACCTCCCTGACCATGAAGATATTGATGGCTATGATGGGTGGTGCTGTCTTAGGCGTCTTTTTGAACCTGTTTGCTGGCGAAGAGGGTCTGCTGCAGACCTACCTGATTGATGGGCTCTTGCTTGTGGTGGGTAAAATCTTCGTGGCATCTCTCAAGATGATGGTGGTGCCGCTGGTGTTCGTATCCCTGGTCGGCGGCGTGACTTCACTGCGTGATATGTCGACCCTGGGGCGCATGAGCGTCAAGGCGATTGCGTTCTATCTCTTTACCACGGCGGCGGCGATCACTATCGCCCTTTCATTGGCAGTGGCTGTTGGCCCGGGGGAGGGTTTTGATGTAGCCGACAAGGCCGTGGAGTTCACTGGTAAGGAGGCACCGGCCCTGACGGATGTGTTCATCAATCTGGTGCCCTCCAACCCCATTGAGGCGATGGCGTCGGGCAACATGCTGCAGATCATCGTTTTTGCCATCCTGTTCGGTATCGCCATTACCCTGGCCGGCGAACGGGGTAAACATGTGTTGCGCCTCTTCAATGACCTGGATGTCGTCATCATGAAGATGGTAGAGGTCATCATGAAGCTCGCGCCTTATGGTGTATTCGCCTTGCTTGCCCGAACCTTTGCGACCCAGGGGCTTGAGCTGATTCTGCCGCTGGGAGCCTATTTTCTAACGCTGACAGCGGCGCTTGCGATTCATGCGCTGGGCACCTACCCGCTGTTGCTGCGTTCATTCGCCGGACTCAACCCGATGCATCTTTTACGCAAGATGCGCGATCCTGCCACGTTTGCTTTCTCCACCGCTTCCTCCGGTGCGACGATCCCGGTGACCATGCGTACCGTGGAGAAGCGTATGGGGGTCGACAACTCTGTCGCTTCTTTCACTGTCCCCCTGGGTGCCACAATTAACATGGACGGTACTGCGATGATGCAGGGGGTGGCGACGGTATTTATCGCCAACGTATATGGTGTCGACCTGGGTATTGGTGACTATTTGATGGTGGTGATGACTGCTACCCTGGCTTCAATCGGCACCGCAGCGGTGCCCGGCGTGGGACTCGTCATGCTGACCATGGTGCTCAATCAGGTGGGTTTGCCGGTGGAGGGCATCGCCCTGATCATCGGCATCGACAGGCTACTGGATATGATGCGTACCGCGGTCAATGTGACCGGTGACTGTACTGTCTCATGCATCATCGCCAAGGGCGAAGGGGCACTGGATTTGGCGGTTTACAATGATCCCGATGCCGGTTCGGTGGAGGCCTCCACCGGCGACCTGGCGCACCCTGAACCCACTGAGGCGTAGATGTGGGCCGGTTCAGGCGCAGCGGAACCGGCAACTCCATGGACTATGTCAACTCAGAAACGCCCGATCCGCTACGCTTGATCGGGCCTGCGCCCTGAACAGATTAGAGGAATGAGAGCACTTCCTGCTCGATATCCTCTTTTTCAATCACCGTCTTCTGTGTGATCTCCTTGTCGAAGAGTGATTTGATGGGTGCCGGAATCGTCGTGTTGGCCTCCTTGGCGATGGAGTTGAGTGCATCGAGGTCGTGGGCGTCGACTTCACCCGTCAGGGCGTTGGCGATGGTGGGGGAGAACTTGGTCCACTCCGCAGTGGAGTAGACGATGGTCGCCAGCGGCTCTGTTTCGCTGGTCTCATGGGTCTTGAAACAGGTTGCTGTGTGCGGATCCATCAGGTAGCCATCCTGGAATGCAGCCCGGATATAATTTTTTCCCTCGGTATCGTCGCAGAAATCTGCCGCAAAGATTTCTTGCAGACGGGCGAGTTCCTCTGTTGTGAGTTGGTAGTGTTTCTCGTTGTCCAGTTGCTGCATCAGGGCTTTGGTGCGTTCTGCGCCGAAGAGATCAAAAAGTATCCGCTCGATGTTAGAGGACTTCAGAATATCCATTGCCGGGGAGGTGGTGGCGATCACAGAACGATCCCGCAGATCGTATGTGCCGTTATTGATGAGCTGTGTCAGGACATTGTTGCTGTTTGAGGCGATGAGGATCTTCTCCACTGGCAGCCCCATCTTCATGGCGTAGTAACCCCCCAACGCATTGCCAAAATTGCCGCTGGGTACGTCGAGATAGACCTTGTCTCTCAGTGCAATGGCGCCCTGTCTGACCAGTTCCAGGTAGCTGTGGATATGGTAGATCACCTGGAAGATGATGCGGCCGAAATTCACCGAGTTGGCGGCGGAGAGCAGGGTGTTTTTCTCCTGCAATTTGGCCCGGAAGCTGTTCGAACTAAGCAGTAGTTTCAGCGCATTCTGGGCATCGTCGAAATCGCCCTTGATGCCGATGACCTTAAGATTTGGCGCATTCTCGGTGACCATCTGCAGCCGCTGGACATCTGAGGTGCCGCCGTCGGGATAGAGGCAGGCAACTTTGACATTGGGCTTGTTTTTGAAGGTCTCCAGGGCTGCGGGACCTGTGTCACCACTGGTGGCCGCCAGGATCAGATAGTGCTCTCCACGTTTTTGTGCCAGATCGGAAAGCACTACGCCGAAGGGCTGCAGCGCCATATCTTTAAAAGCGCGGGTCGGCCCGTGGTAAAGCTCGCTGACATAGAGCTTATCCCCGACCTCGACCACCGGGACGGGGTTATTACTATCGTCAAAATCGTCATAGGTCGCTAACGCCTTGTCGATGACCGCCGGATCGATATCGATTTCAAAGGCCCCTAAAACAGCCCGAGCCAAAGTCTTATAGTTGGCACCGAGGTGTTTTTTCAGAAATGGAAAGCCCAGTTGAGGTAACGCCTCCGGGACGTAGATCCCGCCAAAAGAGGACATGGGGCTGAGAATGGCAGCTGAAAAGCTCACCTCTGCCGGGTGTTGGCCGTCGTTGCCGCGTGTTTCGATGAAGTTCATGGTTAGCCTGGCGCAATGGTCACGAGGGGCAGAATTATACCCGAGGCGGCCATTGGAAATCATCAACTCGGTTTCTGACGGATTCGGTAGTCGATTTGATCGAATGGGGGGGGGTTACGGTAATTGAATATTGTGCAGGAGCGGTGTTGATCCCATTGCGATTATCGGCTTCAGAAATGGAGGGTAGCGGTCGCTATATTCATTGAGTAGGCGCTTATGCCAGATTTTGCAGGACAAAAGATGAACCCCAGCTTTTTTCGACCCACCCAACTTATTCTACTTATGTTGGCGGCATTGGTGCTGTTCGAGCCTGCGCTTGCCAATAAGTTTGAGACCATCGGCAGCGGTGTGGCCGGCTCCTCACGGATCAAGGCCGAAAATATGAGGATTATCGGTTATGTCTCCGGTGGCGTGTTGCTTTTTATTAGTCTGCTCTCTCTCCTTATGGCCAATACAAATGCTCAAAACTTGAATTATGTGCTCTGGAAACAGTCTTCCGGGATGCTGCTTTTTATGGGGCTGATTATCCTTGGTTTTGCTTTTTTTGCATGATGTCCGCCTATCTTTACTATGATTTCCAACGGGATGAACGATTCTGGCTGCTGGTTTTTAATGCCTTACTTCACGACCAGATGACGATAATCATCAAGGAAGTCTGCCGCGACTTCCCTGATGGCCTGTTGGAAGGGGAAACGATCCCGAACTGTCGGGTTGAGGTGGTTTTTCTTTTTCTTTTTCTTACGGCCTGTGTCGCAGTCAACCAGATTGAGCCGAAGGTCTGGCCAGTAGGCGGAATCTATATCGGACAAGGAGAATGGGATCTCCAGGTCTGCCAGCAGGAGCCGTTCGGCTCCAATCTTCCGACAGAGCGCCAGGTAGGGCTGATTCGCTTTTTTCAATCTCTGACGGAGTGTTTTTACCTCTTGCTGTTTGATCTCCGCTTCATTGCCAAAAATCTCCTCGGCAATATTGGTCAGTTCTGCCGAGACCTGCCTGCTGTAATCCATGGCTGATTTATTGATGCCCACCCGCCTGTCGGCATCGGCCTGCACCAGTATTGTCAGGCTGGGTTTGGCCGGTGCGGGGCTGGGTTGACTGAGCGTGGTCGGGGTCAGCGCCTTGACAGCCTTGGCGTGTGGTTCTGGTGGTTGCGGTTGAGTGGCCACAGGTGCAGATTTTTTTACTACAGGTTTGAAGATCTGTTTCTCGAGGATTTTTACCGGGGGTTTGGATATCTGTTGGGTTGACACCTGCGGCGCTGGGGGAGCTATTGGTTGTGTGGCTGAGGCAACCGGGGCGGCCACAGGTGCAGGTTTTTTTACTACAGGTTTGAAGATTTGTTTCTCGAGGATTTTTACCGGGGGTTTGGATATCTGTTGGGTTGACACCTGCGGTGCTGGGGGGGTGATTGGTTGTGTGGCTGAGGCAATCGGGGCGGCTACAGGTTCAGGCTTCGGCTTTGGCGGATTTTTCTGTATTGGCTGAACGGGTGGGATGACACTCTTCTGCTGGGTGATTTCGGGTTTGGCAGGGAAACTCTCCTGTTTAGGTAAAACCTGTGCGGGGGAGGGTGGTGGGATTGAACTGGCTGTTGTTCCCGGTGGGGCCAGGTCCGCTGTTTGTTGCGGCAGTATCCTGGGAGCCAGCATCATCACTACCCCCAGGATAATCAGGATTAGTGATGGGTTATTGACATCAATCTTGATGCCGAAGGCCTCGAAGCGGTTGCTCTGGCTCTTCTCTTCCTTAGAGGCGGATTTTCCGGTGACGAAGATGAACAGGCCAACGATCAGCAGGCCCAGACCGGCCCAGAAAAGCAGAGTGTCCAGCGGTAGCGGCATCAGGTTCCCTCATTGTTTGATTTCTTCCTGCCACTGATGCTGCATTTAGCGTGGCCTCTTTGAAAATCTAGCTCAAAACGCTCCAGTCATCAATCCTCCTCCCGCAGTCCTGCATTTTCCACCAGAGTCACTGTCACATCTTCCAGTTCTTCATCTCCACTCTTATTCAGGAGGTCAGTAAAACCCTTCGAGTCGGGATGATGGGATAATAGCCCATGCAACAGATCTTTCGTCGAACGATCAGCATCCTCCATTAGTTCTTTGGCCTGCCCCAAGACACCTGACAGCTGATCCAGCAGATTATCTATCCGATCCAACCCGGATATTTGTGGGTGATTCGAGTTATCCAGTTTGCTGACTTCATGGTACTTTGTGGTTGCCACGCTGGTGAGACTATGACTCATTTCCAGTGAAAAGCCGACAATCTCATCTGTGTTGTATCCCAGGTTCATACCCTGTTCGAAAGCGGCCTGGATGTCACCATCAAAAAATGTCTCACTCACCCCCTGGAGCGCATTGGTTAGATCCGTGATGGCGGTCAACTCATCGTTGTCCAAGTCACCCTCAACGGAAAAAGAGAGACGACTGTGGAAGCTCTCCGAATAACTTGCGCTGATTGCTGTGTTTCCATCCGACTGGCGGAAGGAAATCGCACTCTGTTCTCGTTGACTCTGCCGAAACTTCAACGTCACCACGTCGCCATCCTGGGTTTTGATCTGTAGCTCAAAGGCAGATTTCTCGACTTGGCGAAAACCCATAGATGCTTCAATCGTCTGAATGCCATCGGTTGACGTTGGTGTTTTTCTATCCTGCTCCAGACCTTGCATAATCAGTTTCTTGGCCATTTTGATTCCTGATTTCACGGAATCATTGAGCAGACCCATGCCATCAAGGGCATTCCTCGCATCTTTCAGACCTTGCTTGATACCGGATTTTGCCTGCTTAAGCAGGGACTCCAGTTGATCCTGGCTATAGCCGTCAGCTTCAGCCTGTTTTAATCGGTTTTGTACAAATCCCAGTACATTGTTGGCAACAGTTTCTGCATCGAATGTATTATTGGCGCGATCGACCGGTACGACCTGACTTGGAGGGCCAAGTATTCCCGAGAGTCTTTGATCGAGCACCTGCTGCACCCTGGTGAATGCATCGGATGGATCAGAACTTCCCTTCACCATATCGACTTGAGGTGGTGTTTTTGGTGCCAGGCTGAAATTACCGAAATTTGGCTGGAAATGCTTAAATTGATCAAGTTGATTGAGCGCCACACTGAACATTATTCATCCTCCAGGAAATGAATGCTTATCGTCGGTGTCGGCCTACTGGTCATTAACTTGAGAAATAATCATGAGTTTCCGGGACTGTGCCCGAAAATAGAGAATCCTAACCTATTGCCATGTTTTTATTATGGTTATATTTGTAAGGCTGCTCGGGGATCTGGTTAAACGTGGAGTGCAGTGGATCGCAGCTATAAAAAAAGGGGCTACCGATTACGGTAACCCCTTGATTTTATTTGGTAGGCGCGAGTGGATTCGAACCGCCGACCCCCACCATGTCAAGGTGGTGCTCTAACCAACTGAGCTACGCGCCTGTTAAGAGCGCGAATAATACAGGTGGATATATACGCATTGCAAGTGCCGGAACAGATTTTTTGTCCTCTTGCCTGAGCGGGCTGTTTCTGGGCCTACAGGCTGCAGAAATGGTCGTCGACTTTTCTCTCGGGTTAGTGCTCGCCGGTCATTGGGACGAAGGCCACAGGCAGCAGACTCTTCTCGGTCACATTACCGGATTCATCCTTCTCAAGCAGTAGAAGATCCTGCCCATAGAAACGTTCACCAACGGGTAACACCAGACGTCCTCCAGGTGCTAACTGACCCGGCAGGTGAGGGGGGACTTCTGTGGCTGCGGCTGTTACCAGGATTACATCGAAAGGGGCCTCCTCCGGCCAGCCGAAGTAGCCATCGCCGGTCCGGCTGATGATATTCGGGTAATTCAAATCATCGAACCGTAATCTTGCCTCATCCGCCAATTCAGGGATGATCTCGATGCTGTATAGCTGCCGAACAAGGAGCGACATCACCGCTGTCTGATAGCCGGAGCCTGTACCGACCTCCAGCACACGATCCCCCGGCGCGGGATTCACCAGATCAGTCATTAAGGCGACGATAAAGGGTTGAGATATCGTCTGTCCGCGACCGATCGGTAGTGGGCTGTTGTCGAAGGCGTGGCAGCGCATGTTCACGTTGACAAAACGCTCACGGGGTACCTTTGCTATTGCATCCAGCACACGGGGACTCAACTCTGAATGCCCAATCATTCGGCTGGCATAGCGGGCCTCATCGACAATATCCTGCAGCATTTCTTCGATGTTATGCATTGCCCCCTACCCAAAAAAGCACCCGATTCACGCGCTAATTGTGGACGATTTGAGGAGGTGTTGCATAGTTATTTGTCAATTTCACGGAATAGATTTCACCTTGAAAGACGAATTATCTTCACCCATAGTTTCAAGTGAGTGCAATTTATTAAATTTTTGGGGACGGGAGGAAGAAGATGTACGCAATAGGGAGATCATCAAACGCGACGAAAGGGCTGCTCCTGTTTTTTTCTCTGTTTCTTACCGCATGTGACCCGTCGCAATATCAAAAACCTGCTGAAGACTTCCTCGCAGCCACCGTCACCCTCAGGCAAGTCTATTTTCTGGAGATGGATCTATCCAACAAAGCCAATATCGAACGTCGTGATATGGAGGATCAAATTGCCATTTGGGGAGCACCTGCAGGTGTCGACCATGAAAGCATCGAAAGGGTCGCTAACAAAATGACTGAGCGGCGCAGGAATGATATCCATGAATCGTTGAAACCGCTCCGTAAAAAGGCATTTGCCGCAATTGAGGGATATGCTCAAACGCTGGTCAATCTGGCTTCCGGAGAATCAACCGAAGCGATTGTTTCGGAACTGAACGGATTAGTGCAAGGCATCGAAGGGGTGGTAGCCAGAGCCAGTAAAATCAGTGCCCTTTCTGATCGTTCTGCCAAAGTGGCTAAATTGGCGGGGCCATTAAAGCAATACGCCGGTATATTGAGGGAGATTATTGGTCTGGTATCCGATGTGGTGAGGGAACAGGCCATTATTCAAACAATCGGGAGGTCAAACAAGTCAGTAGCCAAGCTTTTGTCTGTACTGAAAAATGAGGCTGTTACAGCGAATAACAATACTCAGATACATATCAAAAAGGCGCGAGAGAATCTCGAAGGCTTTTTAAAAAAGAACGGTTTTGCAAATGCTGACAATATATCCAAGGCGTTAATTGCGAAAAGATTAGCGGACATCCGGATTATTGAAGAACAGGTCAAAGATGACGGCATTGACAAGGCTTTTGACGCAGCACTTGATGCCCAATCAGCGTTGGTTGAAAAAGCCATCTCGACTGATGCCATGGACTGGGCTATTCAGATTCGAGCCTTCAAGGATAGGGCTGAGGCAACAAAAACAGCCATTGAAAAAATACAGTCGGAAATCTAACTGTTTCAACATCAAAGGGAGCCACATATGAGCTTAGATAAAAACAGCACAATTGCTGATCTCCGGAGTGAACTGGACCGCAAGGGAAAGCGTGCATTAGACCTTCAAACAAACACAACTGATCCAACCGAATGGAGCAATTTAAATGCCATTCGCTGGGAATTAGAGGATTTGGACAATGATCTCTACCTTAGCCAATTTGTCAAAAACAACGATAAAATCAATAAACTGATAGGACAAATTGCCGAATCCAGCAAGAAGGCAAAAAAAATACTTGTTACTCTGGACGAGGCGCAAAAAATCTTGAGCAAAGCTCGAACTGAACTCCAGCAAACATCCGCAATGTTTGATGAGCTTGAGGGCTTCTATAACGAGACTGAAACTTTATTGATCGTTTTGAAGGGGTAGGGTGTTGTGCCGAACTTTTATTAGGCTGAATATCACGCAACCAACCCCTTATCCTGCAGCGTTTTTATCTGATCTCTTACCTGTGCCGCTTCCTCGAACTCAAGATCCCGGGCGTGGCGGTACATCTCATCCTCTAGTTCTTTGATGCGTTTGGCCATCTGCTGGGGAGTGAGACTGGCATACTCAGCCGTCTCTTCCGCCACCTTGGCATAGGCGCTGGGAGATACAGGTGCGCCGGGATAAGCACCTTCCATGATATCGGCGATGGATTTGCGGATGGTCTGCGGGGTGATGCCATGCTTTTTATTGTGAGCAATCTGTTTCTCGCGCCGGCGATCAGTTTCATCTATTGCACGGCGCATGGATCCGGTAATCTGGTCGCCGTAGAGAATGGCCTTGCCGTTGACGTTGCGGGCCGCTCGGCCAATGGTCTGTATCAACGAACCTGCAGAGCGCAGAAAACCTTCTTTGTCCGCATCGAGGATGGCAACCAGTGACACCTCCGGCATATCCAGTCCCTCACGCAAGAGGTTGATGCCGATCAATACGTCGAATTTTCCAAGCCGCAGGTCGCGGATGATCTCTACCCGCTCTACAGTCTCGATATCGGAGTGGAGGTAACGCACCCGCACATCGTGATCACCCAGGTAGTCAGTGAGGTCTTCCGCCATGCGTTTTGTCAGCGTGGTTACTAGCACCCGTTCGGCCTTGTCAGCCCGCAGGCGGATCTCAGAGAGCAGATCATCGACCTGGCTGGTCGCTGGTCTGACTTCAACGCCTGGATCTACCAGGCCTGTCGGCCGCACCACCTGTTCAACGATCGCTCCCGAGTGTTCCATCTCATAGTCACGGGGCGTGGCGGTGACATAGATGGTCTGCGGTGAACGGGCCTCATACTCCTCGAATTTGAGCGGACGGTTATCGAGGGCTGACGGCAAACGAAAACCATACTCGACCAGGGTCTCCTTGCGCGAACGATCCCCCCGGAACATGCCACCGATCTGGGGGATGGTGACATGACTCTCGTCCACCACCAGCAGGGACTCTTCCGGCAGATAGTCGAACAGCGTCGGTGGGGCCTCCCCCGATGCGCGCCCGGAGAGATAACGGGAGTAGTTCTCGATGCCGGAGCAGTAACCCAACTCCAGAATCATCTCGATGTCGAAGCGGGTACGCTGATCCAGCCGTTGCCGCTCCAACAGTTTATGGGCTGACTCCAACTGCTCCAGCCGTTCTTTGAGTTCCACTTTGATGTGATCCACCGCGCCGAGCAACTTCTCTCTGGGGGTGACATAGTGACTTTTCGGGTAGACGGAGTAGCGGGGCACCTTGCGCAGCACTTCGCCGGT
The DNA here is from genome assembly GCA_003660235.1 of bacterium endosymbiont of Escarpia laminata. GTDB lineage: Bacteria > Pseudomonadota > Gammaproteobacteria > Chromatiales > Chromatiaceae > QGON01. The sequence goes on from QGON01000069.1 coordinate 165,826, forward strand.
TAGCGGGTCAAAAAGGGAGAGTTGCTCAATCTCGTCATCAAAGAGTTCAATGCGTAGCGCTTCGGCATCGGATTCCGCCGGATAGATGTCGATCACCTCACCCCGCACGCGGAAGGTGGCGCGGTGAAGTTCCACGTCATTGCGTTTGTACTGCAACTCAGCCAGCCGGTGCAGGATGTCGCGTTGGTTGATGATATCGCCCCTGGAGAGATGCAACATCATGCCCAGATAGGAATTTGGATCGCCCAAGCCGTAGATCGACGAAACGGTTGCGACGATGATCGTGTCCCTGCGTTCCAGTAGCGCCTTGGTGGCTGAAAGCCGCATCTGCTCGATATGTTCATTGATTGAGGCATCCTTCTCGATGAAGGTATCGGAGGCAGGTACATAGGCTTCGGGCTGGTAGTAGTCGTAATATGAGACGAAATATTCCACCGAGTTATGGGGAAAAAAATCCTTGAATTCACCGTACAATTGGGCCGCAAGCGTCTTATTGGGGGCCAGAACCAGCGTGGGTCGCTGAGTTTCCTGAATGACATTGGCGATAGTGAAGGTTTTACCGGAGCCGGTCACCCCCAGCAGTGTCATGCCTGCCTCACCGTCGTGGAGGCCCTCCAGCAGCCTTTTGATCGCGGCTGGCTGGTCGCCTGCCGGGTCAAATTTGGACACCAATTGAAAATCTTTCGCCATCAGGGATTCTGCATCTCGGGATAATTAGATATTATTACACGTTGTCGCCTCTCGAGAGAGGCACCCCAGATTCGTCTCTTTTGCCACGGAAACTACAAATGAACACAAAACTCTCTGTAAGGGTACAGGCCGTCAAACCCTCTCCCACCTTGGCGATCACCGCTCGCGCCGCTGAGATGCGCGCTGCCGGCAAGGATGTCATCGGGTTGGGCGCTGGAGAGCCGGATTTTGATACGCCGGAGCATATCAAGCAGGCTGCCATCGAAGCGATTAATGACGGTTTCACGAAATACACGGCTGTGGACGGCACGCCGGGCCTGAAGAAAGCGATTATCAAAAAGTTCAGGAAAGACAATGGGTTTGAGTATAAACCGGAGCAGATCCTGGTCTCCTGTGGCGGCAAGCAGAGCTTCTACAATCTTGCTCAGGCAACCCTGGATCCGGGTGATGAGGTCATCATTCCCGCGCCTTACTGGGTCTCCTACCCCGATATGGCAATCCTCGCCGGCGGCGTACCCGTGTTGGTCCAGGCCGGCGCCTCGCAGAAATTTAAGATCACCGCCGCGCAATTGGCTGCGGCGATTACCGATAAAACCCGGCTGTTTGTCATCAACAGCCCCTCAAATCCCACTGGTATGGCCTATACCAAAGAGGAGTTGACTGCCTTGGGTGAGGTGCTGAAAGAACACCCCCGGATTATCATCGCCACTGATGATATGTACGAACATATCCTCTGGACCGAGGCACCTTTCGTCAACATCCTTAATGCCTGTCCAGAACTGGTGGATCGCACTCTGGTGCTCAATGGTGTCTCGAAAGCCTACTCCATGACCGGTTGGCGCATCGGTTACGCTGGCGGCCCGGCGGAGATCATCAAGGCGATGAAGAAGATCCAGTCACAGAGTACCTCCAATCCCACATCAATCTCCCAGGTGGCGGCACAGGCAGCGCTGGAAGGTTCACAGGATTGCATCAGCGATATGCTCAAATTCTTCAAGCAGCGTCACGACTATGTGGTCGATCGGCTGAGCAGGATGCCCGGCGTCGAGTGTCTGCCCTCAGACGGCACCTTCTACTGTTTTCCCAACATCGAGGGTGCACTGGAAAATATCGAAGGGGTCGGTAACGATATGGAACTGGCCGAATATCTCATAGAAAAGGCTGGTGTAGCACTGGTACCCGGCACCGCGTTTGGTCTGGGCGGTCATGTACGGATCTCCATCGCCACCAGCATGGAGAATCTGCAGACTGCCCTGGACAGGATCGAAAAAGTACTTGTCGGATAACGCTTTGCGTGTAGACTGGGTTCTGATGAGAAAATAGTTCCCAGCGCTGGCGCCCAGGTTCTAAGGAGTGAACTGACCGGGCCGGCCACACACCTCTACTGGAGGGACAGACATGGATGTCGCCCTGAATGGACAAACACCTGCCTGCACGGCCGGTTTCACGCTTCCCGAACTGCTCACCACTCTGAGTGTTGCACTGATCCTGCTCAGCGCGGGCGTACCCGCCTATCGCACTTTGGCGGCAAACAGCCAGATGAGTAGTGAAATCAACAGTTTTATCAGCCACCTGCAACTGACGCGGAGTACAGCCATCATGACCGGTGGTCTGGCCATCCTCTGCCCTAGTTCCGATGCACAAACCTGCCTTGACGAGCCACTCTGGCATGAAGGTTTCCTGCTCTATGCGGACACTAACGGTAACCGGCAACCCGACGATTCCGAAAAGCGGATTCGCTATCAGAACGCGATAAAGCACTCCCTCATAAGCATGCGTTCGACTCAGGGCAGACGCCGTATCATCTATCGGCCTGACGGTACCTCTCCTGGTAGCAATCTCACCCTAACCTTTTGTGATACAACAGAAAACATTGACCCCAGGGCAGTTGTGGTATCGAATGCCGGCCGCCCCAGAATATCCAAAACCCGGCCCAGTGGTGGCGAATTGAGCTGCAACTGACTATTTCTGCACTTCCCTATTGACGCTCGGGACCTGTGTTATTAATATGCGCGCTGCAACACAATTCCCCGGTAGCTCAGTCGGTAGAGCGGGTGACTGTTAATCACTAGGTCGGCAGTTCGAGCCTGTCCCGGGGAGCCATATAAAACAAGGGCTTAGCGAGAAATCGCTAGGCCCTTTGTTTTTGGGGTAGCGTTTCTCATGGATTCACAACACTAACCTTTGCTATCTCGATCAAGTTTTTTGCATTATTTCGACATCGCCCGGCTCATCAATCGAGACCTTGGGTGTGAGGCGCTGGCACTGTCCAGCACCAGGTGCCTATCACTGCGAAATGGGAATATTGATCAGTATCTAATAATTTAATTTGACTTAAATTCAAAATCTATAATAATTATAGGTAGATTTGATTATCTGTGTTACTGACGTTTATTGGTGTTCGTTCATGGGCGAGATTAAAGCTTTTAAAATGACGCGAGAGCGCTTTGAGAAGCTGGTTAATAGGCTGGCGGCTGACTCGTCGAATATTACATTCATAAACAACTGTACCCATGGAGATTGGGAACGTGCGGTCAACTACCGGCAAATGCTGGTTTGTCTACAAAAGGGCAGTGTCCTCTCAGACCCTCGATGGGATGAGGAAAGTCAGACTCACATAGGCAACATGGGCCGTTTTCACGCAGGTCAGGACATCGTATTAGAAATAGCCTTAGAAAAAAAACAACATTTATACGTAATTAATGTCTGTCAGTAGCCAGTGACTACATGGCGGGGGTGTGAAATGAAAAAAGAGTGGTATCAATACACTGGTTGTGGGTTGGATTATATCTATCTGACCAACGGCTATGAGATAAAAGAGACTCCTTTTGGTGAAGGTGTGACCATTCACAACCTAGACGGGTTGCACCGTGCTATTGCTGCAGATTTAGTCAATGACAGGCCTAACTGGACCGGGGCAGAACTGCGTTTTATCCGTAAGGAGCTGGGGTTCACCCAGCAGACCCTCGGTGCGTTTGTGTCACGTGACGCCCAGACTGTCGCTCTTTGGGAAAAAGATAAGCAGCCAGTACCTGAAGAAGCCAGCAATATCATCCGTGGGATTTATAAAAGCCGTATGGAAGGCAACGTAGAGTTTGAAAAGATGATCGAGCGCATCAATGAACTTGATCGCCAAATCATTGATGCGGACGAAAGAATGACAGCCTACAAAGCAGATGCCTCGGGATGGCACACTGCAAAAGCCGCCTAATCAGGCGCATCCGACACGCCGTCTAGCCACTTGAGGGAGTGCTGCGCAGCCAGCGCCGAGCGAAGCAATGGTGTGGCGAAGCGGCACGGACGCAGGGTGGCCGGGGCACAATAGGCTGTCGTGGCAAGCGAGGGCGAAAGGGGGACTGGGATGTCCCGTTTCGCATCCTGAGCGTCACGACACACTGGAGGCCCTTTGTTTTTTTGTGAAGAGAACAAAGCCACACACGGGTTGAGTTATGCCCAAGTCATGTGCTACTTGATTGGCGCTTCCCTCTCAAATAACCCACAAACCAAAAGACCGTCACGGTAATAATGGCTACCACAATAACGCCAACCGCCCCTCAAATTGTCGCATCGTAGTGCAACAGACCGTAGGATAGGCCGAAAGTTAAGCCTGATAGTGGATAATTGATCTTCATTTCCAGCTTACCTGGCCAACTTCTGCTCTCCTCGGTCTTCCCCACCAAACATTATCCACCAGCCGCTGACTCAATCAGTGAGCCCACTGAACTTTGTAACTATTCACCCGTAATCTGACTCTCATTCCTATAAACCATGCTTTATTAAGGTTTTGTTGATTCGTGTCAAGCGATTCAAATATTGAGCTGTACAACAGTAATAATGGCAATAAGCTGGTCGACGATGCTTCTTCTTTGGCTTGATTGCTCATCTGAAGGCAGTTCTTCGTTTGGTGTCTAGCCAGCTGCATCTTGGCTTTTCCGCAAACGGAGATGTGAACAATGAACAATAAATGGTTACCCGTTTTTTCGTTAGCTATTGCAATCCTCATACTACCCCTTACTGTCAATGCAGATTTTGCGGATGAAATAAAGCTGCTGGCCTCTGACGGCGCTAGTCAAGACCAGTTCGGCTGGTCTATTTCGATCAGTGGTGACACGGCCATAGTCGGGGCACCAGTAGTCGATAACAACGGTGCGGCCTATATCTTTGTACGTGACCCTGTCACCGGTGCCTGGACGCAGCAGCAGAAGCTGCTGGCTACCAATGGCGTGTTTAATGATCGTTTTGGTGAGTCTGTTTCGATCAGCGGCGACACGGCAATCGTCGGGGTAAAGGGGGATGATGACAACGGAGAAAGTACCGGCTCCGCCTATGTCTTTGTGAGAGACCCTGCCACCGGCAACTGGACACAGCAGCAGAAGCTGCTGGCCTCCGACGGCGCGGCTTATCATATATTTGGCAAGTCTGTTGCGATCAGCGGCGATACGGCGATCGTCGGAGCAGATTTTACTACTCTCATCACAGTTGGTACCGGCCAGGCCTATGTCTTTGTACGTGACCCTGCCACCGGTTTCTGGACAGAGCAGCAGAAACTATTGGCCTCCGATGGCGCGCTCAACGATTTCTTTGGCTACCGTGTTGCGATCGATGGCGACACCGCATTGGTGGGGGCGATTGGGGAGGGTGTTAGTTTTGTCGGCGCGGTCTATGCCTTTGTGCGTGATCCCGCCACGGGCGACTGGGCTGAGTCACAGAAACTGCTGACATCCAACGCATCGAGTTTCGATCGTATTGGCGAGTCCGTTTCGATCGACGGCGATACGGCAATAATTGGGGCAAGCGGGGAGGGCTCCGCCTATGTTTTTGTGCGTGATCCTGCCACCGGTGACTGGACGGAGCAACAGCAGCTCTGGGATCCTAACGGCGTGTTTCAGAACGATTTCGGTGTAGCTGTCTCCATTAGCGGCGACTACGCGATAGTTGGCGAACGCAGTGCTCGTACCGCCTTCGCCTATGTGCGAGACCCGGTCACTGGCCTTTGGACAGGGCAGAAGCTCCTACCCACTGACAACGGTAATCAATTCGGCATTTCTGTTTCGATCGACGGTGACAGGGCAATAATCGGGGCATCTGGGGCTAATGGCATTGAAGATTTTGCCGGCGCTGCCTATGTCTACACAAACACGGTGGTGGCTACTCCTGACATCACCGTGACCGACTCAGTCGCGCCGATAGATGATCTGCAGGTTTCCTTTGGTGATGTCACCGAGATGGCCACTGCCGATCAGACCGTGATCGTTACCAACGATGGTAACGCAGATCTGCTTCTCGGCAATCTCGCCCAGGCCGATCCGCTGGCGTCACCCTTCAGTATCCTGAACGACACCTGCTCGGCTCAGACGCTGACCCCGGCCGCCAATTGCTCCTTAACCGTGCGCTTCTCGCCACCGTCGACAGGCGCTTTTAGCGACAGTTTCGATATTCCCTCCGACGATCCGGACGAAAACCCGGTAACGGTCAATGTTGACGGAACGGGTATAGGGTTAGTGGTACCGGATATCACCGTTACCGATTCCGCCGCCCCGGTGGACGATCTCGCGATTGCCTTTGGTAATGTCACCCAGGCCACTACTTCGGATGAGACAGTTACCATTACCAATGATGGAAATGCCGATCTGACTATCGGAAATATCGGTGCGCAGGACGTACTGGTGGCGCCCTTCAGTATCCTGAATGATACCTGTTCAACGCAGATTCTGGTGCCGGCGGCAAGTTGCACTTTGACTGTCAGATTTGAACCGACTGCTGCAGGAACGTTCAATGACAGCTTTGATATACCGTCCGACGACGCGGATGAGGCATCCGTTACGGTGAATTTATCTGGCACAGGGACAGCAATACCGGTTCCGGATATCACTGTTACCGATTCCGTAGCGCCAGCTGGCGATCTTCAGGTTCCATTTGGCAACGTCACCGAGGGTGCCGTATCCAACAAGATAGTAACGATCACCAATGACGGCAGCGCAAATCTCACTCTCGTTCAGATCGCCTTGGCCAATCCATTGGCAGCGCCTTTCAGTATCCTGAATGACACATGCTCGGCCCAGACTTTGACACCGGCGGCAAGTTGTACATTGACGGTCAGCTTTGCACCGACTGTCATAGGGATATTCAATGACAGCTTTGACATCCCTTCGGATGATCCGGATGAAGGTTCGGTGACAGTTAATCTGTCTGCTACCGGTGTGGTCGTGGATGACGATGATGGTGGTTTTGGAAGCATGGGCCCACTCGAACTATTGTTTGGCTTGCTGGGTCTTGTGTTGGTCTTCGCTGCGCGCAATGGAGAGCGAAGAGAAGACGTGTAGTCTCAGGTAGGTGCAGGCGTATGTGGCAGGAGTTGTGTAATAGGACAGGGATGTTCTTTGCGCATCCTGAGCGTCGCGACGCACTTGCTCGATGCTTTCGGTAAAACTTATTAGGAAGCGAACCTACCGACTATAAGCGTTTTAGTTCCCAGTATGGCGTACTCGGGAGCCATACAAAACAAGAGCTTAGCGAGAAATCACTAGGCCCTTTGTTTTTTTGGGTGGCAATTTGGCTAAATTGGGTTCTGGCCTGGGAAGCCAATTGGAAACCTCAGCCAGCCTTCTGTTAAGATCGCCAGCATGTCAAAAAAGATACCAAAAACAGCTCTTCGCCTGCCAAAAAACTTACATGCCAAGATTCTTAATGCAGCCGAAGGATCTGGCTGCTCAATGAACAGCGAAATCATCGCTCGTCTCTCCGACTCTTTCGAACAGAAGGGCAATGCAGCAGAATTCGCCGATGCCCTTGATGCAGTAAAGATGACCCAAGAGCGCTTGGTGTCGTCTCTTTACCGACGCCTTTTTCATCTCGTGCGCATTGCTGAACTCACGTCATTTGACATCGATGAGAGCGAATTGAACCACTATTTGGATGAATTCAACGAATGGGTGGGGCAGCCGGTGCCACCAGACATGGAAGCGTTATTTTCGATTGTTGGCCCAGAGAGCGCAGGCACAAAAGCAGCGCTCGCTGCAATGGCGTCACTTGATCAAGATGCATTGACCAAAGCCCAACTAATTGTTTTTGCTGAAGCGAGAAAGAACAAAAATCTGATCATCTACGCCATCAATCAGTTTGAGGACTACCTTGCCGCCAATGAAGAGCGAATCTGGAAAAACGCAAAATTGCGCGATCCGTTCTGGCTCTACAATCCTGCCGCCCAAAAACTGACTGACGTGCAAGAAAAACCAGTCACCCGTGACTGAACCCCGCTCAAGACCCTTCGATGATCCCTTAATTGACCTCTGTAGTGACCCTCTCTATTACTAATTCAGGAAGCGGATAGTCTCCTTTCTGAATTCAATAAACGTTCTTGGAATTCAGAAAAGCACCCAAGCTTATATCATACTCGGTTATATGGAGCAGAGCCCAATCAGTGGAAACATCATAGTCCGAGTAAAAGGTAGGATATTTCCCATTTGATACAGCAGTCACCAGATGGCCTAGATGTTGAAGTAATATTCTGTGCTCCCGATGATGCTTTGCAAGTTCAGGATAATCATATTTTTTCATCAACTGCTCTTCAGTTGCGAAATGCATGCGCGTAAATTCCACCAGATCAACCAACAAAGTCTTTAGATCATTTTTATCGATACAGGCTTCCACTGCAGAGTGAAGATGATTTACAAGTTCAAGCATCCTCTGATGCTGAATATCTATTTCCTCGACATTGACGCTATATTCGTCGCACCAGGTAACGATCGGCATACTCTTCCCTCTCAATAAATTAAAAACCGTTAGGTATACAATTCAAACCAGATTTAATCAGTAACGCCTTAAGTTAAATAACAAAAATAAAAAAATCCCGGATATCCAGGTACCCACCATGGGAACGGCTGTTTTTTTCCATGTCCGTAACCCATTGGGTAATAATAGCCCGCCCATGGTGAACTGCGTGTTATTGAATAATGTGCAGTTCATGAGTCTCAAGCGCCAACATGGTGAAACCGCTTGGAGGCTGAGTTTCAGACCCACCCGCAGATCCGCCTCAGCACCTATAGACACTAGAGATAGCAAAGAGGCGCCCCACAGGCAAGTAAAGTTTCAATCGCCAGTCCGGAGAATCCGAAGGTGCCTCTGGTGTGATATTGGTGAAATTTTAGGTTTGGGAGAGGTGCTTGGCCAGCTCTGTTACCAGCGATCTCATCTTTGAAAGCGGATTGTCTTGGTCAACTGCCTTAGCCAGAATTCAAACTCTCAGTAAGGCGTGCCCTGGGAGCCATATAAAACAAGGGCTTAGCGAGAAATCGCTAGGCCCTTTGTTTTTTGCACACCTCCTGATAGCCACTTTTCCCAATCAACTTTCGTGAAAGATGGATTTTTCTCGCTAAGTCAATCCACCTGTTGCACTATTGGATATGTGGCTCTTAATGGTTTTTCGGAGGGTTAGATGGCGGAGTGCTACTGATGGGATGGGGGCTATTTCGGTCCAGTCAGGCTCATTGGTTTGAAGTCTATGTTCCGCGAGATCAGACTGTCCATGCGATAGAGGTGCTGGCTGAAACCGGGGATGTTCAACTTGAACTGGATCCCAGACAGACCACCCACCTCAATGTCAAAGTCATTAAATCCCTGATCAGGGAGTTCGACAGTTTCTGTGGTTCAAATAATCTCTCGTTGCCGTCGAATAATGCAATTCCTGCGCACTTGGTGGGTGAGCCTGAGGAAGTGGCTAAGTCGTCGGTGGATTATTTCAGGAGATGGGCTGCCCGGCTGTTCGCGATCCAGGATGTACTCAAATTGCTCCAGGGTGAAAAGGCCGATCTATCCCTGTTTGATGCTTGTCTGACGGCGCTTGAATCCAACGCCTCCGGTATCGAGGCTTTTTCCCACGATACGAATTTTCTCTTTAAAGGTGTCTATGCATGCCCTCAGCACCATCCACTGAACGTTTCACTGAAGGAGATCTTTTCAGAGAAGGTTTCCGGCGAAACCCATGACTTCTTTTTTCTGGCTGGCTTGCCTGACCGGAAACTGCTGGTCGATCATGTGGTTGAGTCTTCGGATTGTATTCAACTCGATGTACCAGAGTGGTTGCCGGGAGATTGTGATGAGCAGAGGGCCGCTATTGATCTCCGAATGGAAAGTCTGGACAAGGAGATTGCAGGGCATATTGCTACGCTGAAGGCGTATTGGCGTGATGCAGAATTAAAGGAAGCACTTGCTAATATTGCTGTGCTTCGCTGGTTCGTAGATTATTCGTCTCAAGTGACTACCCGCCAAAAAGTCTGCCACGTCACTGGTTGGACGACTGCATCCGGTCCCTCTGTTATCCGCAAAACTCTGGAAAAAGCGGGCATCCATGCGCTTACAAGGTATCCGACGCCATCCGTTACTGCGACAGCGCCGGTTACAGTGCTGCAGTCATGGTGGGGCAAGCCATTTCAGATATTTGCCACTATGCCTGGACAGCCTGGGAAAGGGGAGATCAATCCTTATGTGATCCTGCCCTTTGTGGTGCCGTTGTTATTCGGTTTTATGTTCCCTGACCTTGGACATGGATTTGTTTTGGCTTTGCTGGGGTTTGTACTCTCCTTTCGCTGGCCGCAGCTACGTTTCCTCGTGCCATGCGGGATTGCCGCCATGCTCTTCGGCATCGCTTTTGGGGAGGTGTTCGGTCTCGAAGGTTGGATTCCGGTGATATGGTTCAGTCCGCTCCATGAGCCTGTCAGAATTATTGTCATATCATTGGTGCTTGGTAGTGGGCTGATACTGATGGGCCTGGTGTTTGCTGCGATTGAGGCGGCTTGGCAGAAGCGGCTGTTAAAGTGGTTTATGGTTGATGGCGCGGTTCTATTCCTCTATATCAGCGCGCTTGTCACGTTGTTTTACCCGCAAGCGTTTCCACTGATAATTCTGGCTGTCGTGTGGTACATGATTGGCAGTCTTGTTATTCATCGGGATGAGGGTGTTGCGGCACTGCCTGGGATTATTGGCCGTATTCTGCACAGCAGTTATGAGCTGGTTGTCAACAGTCTCTCTTTTATCCGGCTGGGTGCCTTTGCGCTGGCCCATATGGCAATGTCTTCCGCTGTATTTTCGATGGCGAATTTGATTGAAAGCTCAACGGGGCATTATCTGGTTCTCGTCATGGGCCACCTGTTGGTTATTGGTGTCGAGGCACTGCTGGTTTTTGTGCAAACAACACGCCTGATTTTGTTCGAATTCTTCATACGGTTTCTGCGTGCGGATGGCCGGGTATTTACTCCATTGACACCACCTGTAAAAAAACCAAAAATATAATGGTTTTGTGGTTGTGATCATTTTGCTCCAAAGAATTCGCGTTTATACTTTCTCTATATCCAGAGTCATGAGAAAAAGTGTTTGGGAAGGCTAGATTCATGTGCGGTATAAAGCAATGGCAATGTTTCCTTGCAAGGGTCTGTCTACTTGTCTTGGTGAGCCTTCCGGCGTTCGCTGAGCCACCCGACTCATCACCCATACCTGATGCACGAGTAGCTCGTGCAGTATTTACTTCCGGAATTGAAGCACGTGAACCGATAGACCGGATAGTGGTATTGGAAAACGCTGCCACCAGCATTTACTTTTTCACGGACCTGCGGTATTTGCATGGGCGCAAGGTTACGCACCGGTGGGAGTTTGATGGCCGAGTGATATCCGAGATCCCCTTTGAAGTGGGTGGACCCCGCTGGCGGGTCTTTTCACTCAAGACCCTGAATCCCAGCATGCTGGGGAAATGGACGGTTGTGGTGGTGGATCAGTCCGGCTGGCCTTTGCATGCGTCGATTTTTGAATACAAACCAGCGGAATAGGCTACTGGTTCGTTGAGCCTGACCCCTCATGTTCAGGTTGAATAGCGTCAGTTATCCCCGGCACCTGCTTTTAAACGATTAAACACTTGCTCGGCAGCTTGCCGAACCCGCTCTTCGGCCTCTTCCCGTGAACCTTCATAAGATGGCGTGTCTAGGATTTCTGGTGTATTGCTGACAATCTCCAGCTCCAGTGAATCTTGGACGGGGATGGGGATGGATTCTTGCAGGATTGTCTGGTCTGGCTCATTTTTGTTGATGAGTGACTGCCGGATGGGCTCTGCAGTTGAGCCGAAGATGTCGGTGAAATAGATTGCTGCTCCGATGCTGATCAAGGCAACTGTGAGCAGCGCAAGAAGCAGTGGCCAGTGGTTTTTCGGTGTTGCCTCAATCTCCTTGAATGCAACTTTGGCGACAGGAACCACTCTCTGCTGGTGACTTGCTGCGGGTGTCTCCTTTGGTTTTACTGGGGTCCAATCGATATTGCCGGATTTGAGCTGTTTGACTCTGTGTTCAGCTTCTGCCCGGGCTTTTTGCTCGTCGGCCAGTTGAGCCTCGAACTGTTCATTGGCAGTTTCAAGTAGCGTCTGTAATCGTTCCACATCTGCTCTGGCGCTGCGTGCCGCTATTTCAGCGGCTTCGGCGCGTTGTCGGAAGGTATCGTTATCCCCCTTCAACTGAGAGTTTTCTTCCTCAATGTACTGTTGAACCTCCTGTTCTGCCTGTAGCCTCGTGGAAGAGGCTTTTGAGAGCTGGGTATTGGTCAATTCTGCTGCTTTTGCCCGGTTGCGCATGGCTTGATATTCGGCCTGTAGGGTCTGTAGCTCCTCCTCCAGTTTCCGGCGCACCGATACTGACCTGGCCAATTTATCCTGGGACCGTTCCGCAGCTTCTGCCCGCATGCGCAGAATTTCAACTTCTGTACGCAGATTTTCCACTTCCTCTTCCAACTGCCCCCGAGTCTCACTGTTCGAGTCGAGGAGATCGCTTGTGTCTGGGGGGAAGAGGATGGATGCATTTAGATAAGATCCAGAAACTGGATCAGCCGGTTCAGCACTGTGGCTGTCCGGGGTTTCTCCTGGTAAAACAGGTACGCTGTTTAGTGGCGATGAATCCTTCTTGATTATACGGTCACCACCAGCAGTGAGAGCATTAGTCAGGCGTCTCTGAGCAATGAGTAGCAGGTCTCTGACCAGAATCCCGGGTTTTATGTCAGGTGCTGCAATACCCAGACTGGCGGTTATCTTATCTCCATTGGGGAGTGCAAGTTTCTTGATGCCGTTGAGAACACGTTTACCTTGGTATTTTGCGCGAATGTCATTAGTCGCGGGTAGCAGCAGAGCAAACTTACCTTCACCGAAATAGGCTGCAGTATCTTCTGTGCGCGCCTGTTTCTTCACTAGCTGGGCTGTTGCATTGAGGATTCTGTTAGTCACAGCATTGCTGTTTTGCGCAGCTATTTTTTCGAATTGATCAATCTCAAGCAGAGCCAGTGCCAGTTCGTTTTTGTGTCGCAGGGCAAATGCGAGATCTTTTCTTGCTCGCTGGGTGAAATAGTGCAGATTGGCAAGGCCTGTGATCGGATCGATGATCGACTCATGCTGAATCCTTGCGGCGGCATCGAGCATCTTCTGGTGATTGTTGGCGCAGGCCTTGGCGCGTGCAGTGATTTCGATTGGCTGGAACGGTTTAATGATAAGATCGGTTGCACCGCATTTCAGTGCATTGGAGCGGATCTTCTCGTTGTCCTCGTTGCCGGTGATCACCACGAAGGGTATCTCCCGGATATTGGGGTTTGTTGATTGACGGATTCTGTCGAGCAGGCCGAAGCCATTGAGGTTGGGCATCGACAGATCGGAAAATACGACGTGTACCAGCGGAGCTTCAGTGAGCTTTTTCCAGGCTTCTTCGCCGTCTTTCGTCTCGATTACAGTGAAATCATTTCTGAGAATCTTTTGCAGAGATGCCCGCACCACCCGGGAATCATCTGCAATCAGAATGACAGGTTTTTCATGGACTTCCTGCGAAGCGGGTGTTTCGAATAATTCTGCGCTCACTGTCTGCATTTGATATTGCTTGTAGTTGCCGGAATCAAACCATAGCTCCGGATCAATATTGATTATCGGCATAAATCCTGTTTTCTTGAAGTGATGGAAAGCCGACTGCTTCACATTTTTGCCCGTCTGCCTTGGGTAATGGTCAGACATGTGAGGTCTATGCTAGAGTCGCGCATTCTCTGGATCAGGAGTGTCGGGAGAAGCGGCCAGCCGCTTCATTGCCGATGTTCCATCCAGATGGGCTAAATGAATAATTTTCGCGGTTGAAGATCAAGTGGCCTCTCGTATGGGCTACCACTGATGAGGAGTAGAAATGCCTGTTATTACCCTGCCTGATGGTTCCCAGCGTGAATTCGACCAACCGGTCAGCATTCATGATGTTGCGGCCGATATAGGTCCCGGTCTGGCCAAGGCGGCTCTTGCCGGTCGTGTTGACGGTGAACTGGTGGATACCTCTTGTATACTGGATGGAGATTGCGAACTGGCTATCGTCACCAGTCGCGATGAGGACGCGCTGGAACTCATGCGTCACGATGCAGCTCATATCATGGCCCAGTCGGTGCAAGAGCTGTTTCCCGGTACTCAGGTAACCATCGGCCCTGCTATTGAGGATGGCTTTTACTACGATTTCGCCCGCGAAGAGCCTTTTGCTCCAGAGGATCTGGAAAAAATCGAGCAGCGTATGCGGGAGATCGTCAAGCGTGATCTGCCTCTGGAGCGGGAGGTATGGGATCGTGACGAGGCGGTCAAAAAGTTCGCTGAAATGGGTGAGGAGTACAAGGTCGAGATCATTCAGGACATCATCCCTGAAGGGGAAGAGGTCACCATCTATCGCCAGGGTGACTGGTTTGATGTCTGCCGTGGCCCCCATCTGCCCAGTACCGGCAAGCTGGGCAAGGGCTTCAAGTTGATGAAGCTGGCCGGCGCATACTGGCGTGGCAACTCCGACAACGCGATGCTGCAGCGCATTTACGGCACCGCCTGGCGTGACAAAAAGGAGTTAAAGGCCTACCTGCACCGGCTCGAAGAGGCGGAGAAGCGCGACCACCGCAAGATAGGCAAGGCTCAGGATCTGTTCCATACCCAGGAAGAGGCGCCGGGTATGGTCTTCTGGCACGACAAGGGTTGGAGTATCTACCTTGTTGTCGAACAGTACGTGCGTGAAAAACTGCGGGATCACGGCTATCAGGAGGTGCGTACGCCACAGATCATCGATCGCAGCCTGTGGGAGAAATCCGGTCACTGGGACAAGTTTGGTGACATGATCTTCACCACTCATTCAGAGAATCGGGATTATGCTATCAAGCCGATGAACTGTCCTGCCCACATCCAGATCTACAACCACGGGCTGAAGAGTTACCGTGATCTGCCGTTGCGTCTGGCGGAGTTTGGCTCCTGCCACCGCAACGAACCGTCCGGCACCCTGCATGGTCTGATGCGGGTCCGAAACTTCGTGCAGGACGATGCCCATATCTTTTGCACCGAGGATCAGGTTCTCTCCGAGGTCTCCGCATTCATCGATCTGCTGTTTGAAGTCTATCGTGATTTCGGCTTTGAAGAGATCCTGGTCAAGCTTTCAACACGACCTGAAAAACGTGTGGGAGCAGACGCTATATGGGATAAGGCCGAGAAATCACTTGAAGACGCGCTCAACCATAAGGATCTGGAATGGGAGCTGCAACCGGGGGAGGGCGCATTCTATGGCCCGAAGATCGAATTCTCCCTGCGGGACTGCCTCAATCGGGTCTGGCAGTTGGGCACCATCCAGCTCGATTTCTCCATGCCCGAGCGTCTTGGCGCTCACTATATCGCCGAGGACAACAGCAAACAGGTGCCGGTGATGCTGCATCGGGCGATACTCGGTTCCCTGGAGCGTTTCATCGGTATTCTTATCGAACACTATGCCGGCGCCATGCCGGTTTGGCTCTCACCGGTGCAGTCCGTGGTTATGAATATCACCGATCGACAGGCCGAATATGCCGAATATTGCGTCAAACGCCTGCGAGATAACGGTTTTCGGGTCGAATCGGACTTGAGAAACGAGAAGATTGGCTATAAAATCCGCGAGCACACGTTAATGCGGGTGCCCTATCTGTTGGTCGTTGGCGACCGGGAAATGGAGCAGGGCACAGTGGCAGTTCGAACGCGCACGGGCGAGGACCTCGGCAGCTTGCCGGTGGATGAGTTCATAAAGCGTCTGAATGAAGATGTCACAAAGCGTGTGAACAAAGTGGCGTAAGGCACCGGAATATCGGTGCTTTTCTACTTATCGGGATTGAAGTTCTTCGGAGGAAACTGTTATCGCTGCACCTAAAAAGCATCGCCTGAATGACCAGATTACTGACTCGCAAGTCAGACTTGTGGGCGCTGAAGGCGAACAATTGGGTATCGTTTCGTTGGATGAGGCCAAAACGGTCGCCAGCGGGGCTAGTTTGGATTTGGTGGAAATTGTACCTAACGCGGAGCCGCCGGTTTGCCGTGTCATGGATTACGGTAAGTTTATCTTCGATGCAAAGAAGCAGAAACAAGCCGCCAAGAAGAAGCAGAAGCAGGTTCAGGTCAAAGAGATCAAATTTCGGCCAGGGACGGGAATAGGGGATTATCAGGTAAAACTACGCAACCTGATACGTTTCCTGAAAGATGGGGACAAGACCAAGGTGACCATGCGGTTCCGTGGTCGTGAGCACGCGCATCGCGAGCTGGGACTGGAACTCCTGGAGCGGGTGGAAGCCGATCTGGCCGAATATGGTCAGGTGGAGCAGAAACCTGCGATGGAAGGCCGCCAGATGGTGATGGTGCTGGGTCCCAAGAAAAAGTAATCCAAAACGCCATGTGGCGTTACAAATCGCGGAGTTTAGAAAGCAATGCCTAAGATAAAGACCAATCGTGGTGCGGCCAAACGGTTCAAACGCACCTCATCCGGTTCGTTCAAACGAAACGCGTCTCATCGCCGTCATATCCTGACGAAGAAGAGCACCAAGCGGAAGCGTCACTTGCGCTCTCCAGCAACCTTGGCCAAGGCTGACGTAGCAGTAGCACGTCGCATGATGCCATACGCCTAATTACAACGAATCGGATTTGAACAATGCCAAGAGTTAAACGTGGTGTACAAGCACACGCCCGCCATAAGAAGGTGCTTGAAGAAGCCAAGGGTTATTATGGAGCCCGTCGCAAAATTTACCGTGTTGCCAAGCAGGCCGTCATCAAGGCCGGTCAGTATGCTTATCGCGACCGCCGCCAGAAGAAACGTCAGTTTCGTGCCCTGTGGATCGTCCGTATCAACGCCGGTGCGCGTGACAACGGTCTTTCCTACAGCCGTATGATCAATGGTCTGAACATCGCCGAGATCGAGATCGATCGCAAGATGCTGGCCGATCTGGCCATACACGACAAGCCGGCTTTTGCCGCGCTGGCAGAAAAGGCCAAGGCCGCTCTCTCCAGCTAAACGCTTGTCGTCGTGCATCGCCTCAGCGGTGGACGAAATGACTCGAAAAGGGGGAAGGCCTGAAGGCCTTTCCCTTTTTTATTGGTGATGTGTGTATCGATTCGGATCGCATTTTGCGTAATCCAATCCACAGGTAAAAGGTTTGCAACAGATGGAATCCCCGCTGGATATCGAACAACTGGTCGGTGAGGCTGAAGCTGTGATCGCAGCGGCTGCCGGATTGGCGGCTTTGGATGAGGTACGGGTTAAATACCTCGGCAAAAGCGGTCTCCTGACCGGTCAGCTCAAGAAATTGGGTACCCTGCCAAAAGAGGAGCGTCCCAAAGCCGGACAGGCGATAAACAAGGCCAAGCAGGCCCTGCAGGTAGCCATCGATGAGCGTAAAGAGCTGCTTGAATCTCAGGCTTTGGCAGAACGCCTTTCTTCGGAACGGGTCGATGTGACCCTGCCTGGGCGGGGTCTGCAGAGCGGTGGACTGCACCCGGTAACCCGTACCCTCGAACGCATCGAGGCCCTGTTTGCCCATGCGGGTTATGATGTGATGGAGGGACCCGAGATCGAGGACGACTACCATAACTTCGAAGCCCTCAATATTCCCGCGCACCACCCTGCGCGTGCGATGCACGATACCTTCTATTTCGACGCGCATATGCTGCTGCGCACCCATACATCACCCGTGCAGATCCGCACCATGGAGACGGGTGAGCCGCCGATGAAGATCATCGTCCCGGGGCGAGTCTATCGGTGTGATTCCGATCTGACCCACACGCCGATGTTTCATCAGGTGGAGGGGTTTCTGGTGGATGAGGATGTCTCCTTCGCCGACCTGAAGGGCGTGATCTACGATTTCCTCACCAGCTTCTTTGAACGCGAATTGAAGCTGCGTTTCCGTCCCTCCTATTTTCCCTTCACGGAACCCTCCGCCGAAGTGGATATCGAGTGCGTGATGTGCTGCGGCGATGGATGCCGTGTCTGCAGTCACACCGGTTGGCTGGAGGTGCTGGGGTGCGGCATGATTCACCCGGAGGTATTCCGGCACGTCGGTATCGACAGTGAAAAATACACCGGATATGCCTTTGGCATGGGTGTGGAACGGCTCACCATGCTGCGTTACGGGGTCAACGATCTGCGGCTGTTTTTCGAAAACGATCTGCGATTTTTGAAGCAGTTTGCATAACAAATTGAAACCGCGAAGATCGCACAGGAAAAGCACTTTATTTCGGGACCCCTGGATTGTGCAGGGTGAAACTTAGCCCTCTTTGCGCCCTTCGCGGTTAAATCAAAAATTAGGAACAACAATGAAATTCAGTGAAGCCTGGCTGCGTGAGTGGGCCAACCCGGAAGTTTCAACGGATGAACTGTCTGATCAGCTCAGCATGGCGGGTCTCGAAGTGGACTCTGTCGAGCCTGCAGCGCCGGCATTCAGTGGTGTCGTAGTAGGCGAGGTGCTCTCCATCGAGGCCCATCCAGATGCACAGAAGCTGCGCATCTGTTCCGTGAATGTGGCAGGTGATGAGCCGTTGCAGATTATCTGTGGGGCGGCCAATGTCGCCCAGGGTATGCGTGTGCCGACCGCTGTAGTGGGTGCCAGACTGCCGGGTGATTTCAAGATAAAGAAGGCTAAGTTGCGCGGCGTGCAGTCGCTGGGCATGATCTGCTCTGCCAGTGAGCTGGGCTTGGCCGATTCCTCCGACGGCATCATGCCGCTGCCGCTGGACGCGCCGGTGGGTGAGGATTTTCGGGTTTTTCTCGGGTTGGAAGATCATGTGATAGACGTAGATCTGACCCCGGATCGTGGCGACTGCCTGAGCTTGCTTGGGATTGCACGGGATGTGGGGGTTATCAATCGCTGTCCTGTGACACCACCGGAGATGCCTGCCATCGCAGCATCCATTGAAGATCGCTTTGACGTGGATGTCTCTGCACCTGAGGCTTGCCCGCGATATATCTGTAGAATAATCAAAGGGATAAAATCTAAATCTGAGACTCCACTTTGGATGCTGGAGCGGTTGCGTCGGGGTGGCATTCGCAGCCTAAGTCCGGTGGTCGATGTCACCAACTATGTTCTGCTGGAGCTGGGGCAGCCGATGCACGCCTTCGACCTGAACCGGCTAAGTGCACCGATCCAGGTGCGTTTGGCGAATCCGGGTGAAAAATTGACCCTGCTGGGTGCGCAGGAGATCGAACTCAAGTCCGATACGCTGGTGATCGCCGATGGGTCGCGTCCCCTGGCGCTGGCGGGCATCATGGGCGGTGAGGGTTCGGGGGTTACCGATGCTACCATCGATATCCTGCTTGAGAGCGCCTTCTTTACGCCCACCGCCATTTCAGGCAAGGCGCGTGCATATGGTCTGCATACTGATTCGTCTCACCGGTTTGAACGTGGGGTCGACCCTGAGTTGCAGATAAAAGCGGTGGAACGCGCCACTGCACTGCTGATGGAGATCGTCGGTGGTCTGCCGGGACCGATTGTTGAGGTCGCCAGTCCTGACAAAATCGAGGTGCGTCCCAAGATCTTGCTGCGCCACCTGCGGGTCAATAAAATCCTTGGTGTCGATGTCTCAGCGGAGGAGATTGTCGATATTCTCATCCGCCTGGAGATGCAGGTGGAAGTGGTTGATGGTGGCTGGCGGGTGAAAGCACCGAGCTGCCGCTTTGATATCTCTATCGAGGAGGATCTGATCGAGGAGATTGGTCGAATCTACGGTTACGCCAGGATTCCCACCAATCGCGGTATGTCCGGCATGGATATGCGTGGCAAACAGGAGACCGCCTACGATCTCAACCGGGCCAAGCATCTACTGGTGGCAAGGGATTTTCAGGAGGTCGTTACCTATACCTTTATCAGTCCTGAGTTACAGAAGTCTGTCGATCCGGATCTGTCCGGGGTTAAACTTGCAAATCCCATCTCGGCCGATATGTCGGTGATGCGCACCAGCCTCTGGCCGGGTCTGCTGCAGACCGCCCAATACAACCAATCCCGCCAGCAAGACAGGATACGGATCTTTGAATCCGGCCTGCGCTTCCGTCGTGAAGGGGAAAAGATCGCTCAGGATCCCATGCTGGCAGGCCTGATTACCGGCAAGCGGATTGCTGAACAGTGGGGCGCGCAGGCGGCTCCAGTGGATTTTTTCGATCTCAAGGCGGATTTGGCAGCGGTACTTGCACTGACCGGTGATGCCGATGGTTTTGTATTCAAGCCGGCGGAGCACCTAGCGTTGCATCCGGGTCAGACGGCAACCATCGAGTACCATGGGCAGCCGGTAGGCTGGATTGGCATGTTGCACCCCGAGCTGGAGAAAAAACTCGATCTCTCAGGTGCCACCTACCTCTTTGAAATATTATTGGAGAGTGTCGAAAAGGGTCTTCTGCCGGCATTTGAGCCGCTCTCCAAGTTTCCCTCCATCCGCCGGGATATCGCGCTGGTGGTGGACGAATCGGTGACATTTGAAGCAGTACGCGCCTGCGTTCGTGAGGCGGCCCCCGAGATTGTTAAAGACATTCGTCTTTTTGATGTCTATACTGGGGATAACATAGATTCGGGTCGAAAAAGCCTCGCATTGGGATTGATTTTACAGGAAAAATCTCACACGCTTATTGACGAAGAAGTTGAAGGTGTGGTCGACACTGTGTTAAAAAGATTGTCTAAAGAATTCGGTGCGAAGTTGAGAGAATAGGATATGTCACTGACCAAAGCGGACATGGCAGAGAGATTGTTCGAGGAACTCGGACTCAATAAACGCGAAGCCAAAGAGATGGTGGAGATGTTTTTTGAGGAGATTCGCCATGCCCTGGAAGAGGGCAGCCAGGTGAAGATCTCCGGGTTTGGTAATTTTGACCTGCGTGAAAAGAAACAGCGGCCTGGGCGTAACCCCAAGACCGGCGAAGAGATCCCGATCTCAGCCCGGCGGGTAGTTACATTCAGGCCCGGACAAAAACTCAAAGCACGGGTAGAAGCCTATGCTGGATCCCAGCAGCAGCAATAACCAACTGCCCTCGATTCCGGGCAAACGCTATTTCACCATTGGCGAGGTCAGCGATCTCTGCCAGGTGAAACCCCATGTGCTTCGCTACTGGGAGCAGGAATTCCCCCAGCTCAAGCCGGTGAAGCGGCGTGGTAACCGGCGTTATTATCAGCGTCACGACGTGCTCATGATCCGTCAGATTCGCAGCCTGCTCTATGAACAGGGATTCACCATCGGCGGTGCCCGCCAGCAGCTCTCCGGTGATACAGCCAAGGACGATCAGAACCAGAGTCATCAGATTGTGAAACAGCTGCGTGTCGAACTTGAGGGCCTGCTGCAGATACTAAAAAGATAGCCCCGGTATGGATTGACAATGCAGGGTTAACTGCCTAGTATTCTCCCTCCTTTCCGGGCGTAGCGCAGCTTGGTAGCGCACCACAATGGGGTTGTGGGGGTCGGATGTTCGAATCATCTCGCCCGGACCAATCAGGAAGAAGCCGAAGTGAATTACCACTTCGGCTTTTTTAATGCCTCGAATTCTTCACTAAACCCTGTATGGGTATATTCTGCTCTGCATGAATATTTGAAAATGCGTGGAAATGCGAATTGATATTATTCGAGATACGCTATTGTTGTGTGCGGTAATCAATATCGGACTATAGTGCATTTGAGCCAGCGTTTTGCAGTTTCGGCTCAGTGGGTATTTCAATCCAGAACTTTGATCCCTCTCCGGGTTCGCTCTCCACGCCGATAGTTCCACCCATGAGTTCAACTATCCGTTTTGATATTGAGAGCCCAATACCTCTGCCACCAGCCATCTTATCGGCTGCGTGACGGGTGAATGAGTCGAATATGGTGAGCATCTCTTCTTGAGTCATGCCTGTGCCTGTGTCAGAGATGTCAATGCGCAGTGTGTCGAAGATCTCCGTTTCAAGCGCAAGAGATACACTGCCATGATCATGATTGTATCTAATGGCGTTGTTAACCAGCTCCCGCAATACTTGTGTGAGCCGTTCCCGGTCTGCTGTGATTATTATTGGCTGAGGGGGTAAAACAGACCTGAGCTTGATATGGCGTTCTGAGGCCTTCGCTTGAAGTTCGTTGAGCACGTTTTTGATCATTTGCCCGGCATCGACTCTCTCCAGGGTAAAGGAGGGATTCGTTGAGGTGATCTGATCGAGGTCCAGCAGTGAATTGATCAAGCCGAGTAATCGCTTGCTGGCCGCAAGGATTTCCTCGACCGACATGGCCTGATCTGGCGTGAGTGGCTCATCCGTGTCGAATGCCAATATCTGGGTAAATCCCATGATGGCGTTCATTGGCGTGCGAAGTTCATGACTCATGCGGGCGAGAAAATCTGACTTCGCCTGATTTGCCTGCCAGGCTTCATCCCTGGCCAGGATCAGGGCCTGCTCGTTGGCCTGTAGTTTTGCTGTCATTTTATTGAAGGCAATGCTGGTTTGGGCCAGTTCATCCCTGCCTCGTACTTGAATGCGGTGTTCCAGACTGCCGTCAGCCAGTTTACGTGAAGCATCCCGCAGTTCCTTGAGTTGGCGGGTCAGGTAGAGACCGAGCGCAAAAGAAAACAGTGCGGTGAGGGCCATCTCGATACCGGCAATGGCCATTGCCCGATTGCGGGCTTTCTTCATTCCTTCCGTGATGCGGTCGGTGGAGATACCGACTTCCACTCTGCCAAAATGGATACCGCTTTCCACGATTTCGGCATGGGTGTCGAAAACCAGATCCCGGACATTTTCCAGTTTGGTGTCGTCTGCAAAAGAGCGGGAGAGCAGTTCCGGATCGCCGCCCTCTGCCAATACAACTTCATTGTCCATTACTCTCGCATACAGCACCCCGGGATTGCGGAGTATCTCCTGAACAAAGCTTTCAAGGGAGGCCAGATCGGTAGAGAGAACCGCGTTCTTGGTGGTTGTGGCGAACAGGGTGGCCGTTGTCGAGGCATGCTCGATGAGCTGTTCTTCATTTGACTGGCGCAGGAAGTTCAGACCGCTCCATACCAATATCGTCAGCAGTATCGCCTCGATACAGGCGATACCGAGCATGGTTTTGAGTCTGAACGACACGCCTTATCAGCCTTCGGTCAGCTTTTTCAGGAGATCTATACCCAAGGCCCGTACGTCATCCCAGTCTTTGTCCTCTCCCGCTTCGATACCTTTGAAATTGATATTGGTAAGCAACTGTTTTCCTTCCGGATCGTTTTCCATGTTGATCATGACTTCTCTTATTCGTGTTATGACGGCAGGATCCACTCTTGGATGTGCGGCGAATGCATGGGGGGTGAAGGGCTCACTGGTCCAGAGTACCCGCAATTGTTCTCTGACTGCTGGATCGACGTTGTTGAATGTGCGCTGAATACCGCCACCGGCAACATACAAGCCTTTTGCAACGGTGCGATATACGGAGTCGTGGGAGGAGACATATTTGGCAGAGAAGGGGATATCGTTGTTGGTGAGGTTTGCCCGGGGGAGCACACTTGCGGCAAATGCAGCGGGCGCGGGGAAAGCGAGAGTTTTACCCGAGAGGTCATGCAGGGGGTGAATGGCGCTCTCTTTGCGAACCACCATGATTCCGCGAATCCGTTTGTTTTTCTGCCGGGCAAATACCTCATACCCTGGAGAACGGTGGAATACTGTGTAGTGGTATGGATTCATGTAGGCGATATCATATTCACCTTTGGCGCAGCGTCGTTCGAATTCCGGGATGTTGGGTGCTGTTTTGAACACAAGCCGGGTGCCGCTCTTCTTCCCGATATACTGCATTATTGGTCCCCACAAACGGGCCAGTTTGGTCGCCGACTGTTGTGGAACGAGGCCAAATGTGAGCGTAGGTGGCTCTTGGGCTGCTGCAGGCTGAATGGTGGAAAGAATGAAGAGTGCTGCAACTGCCTGAATCAGGTATTTCATGCTGTGTCTCCGGTCATTGTTACTAAGATTGATCCCCATCAGTGCCACATTGCCTGGTAACAGTGCAAACTAACTTAATGACTATCGGCAATCTTCTTGAAAACTGTGCTGTTTTTTAACGGGATCTGGAAGGCCGGGTGATTTGAGAAAGGAGGGGAAATGGAAGTCGATCTGATGCTGAGGATTTCGCTTGGCTGAAAGTGTGATCTGTTGATGAGTGATTCGATTGATTTATGGCACGTCTACATCCTGAAGTGCTGTGACGGCACGCTCTATACCGGGATTGCCAAGGATGTGGTTGCACGGGTCAAGAAACATAATTCAGGGCAGGGTGCCAAACACTCGTGGCAGACTGCCGGTTGAATTACTCTACACGGAATCTGTTGGCCCGCATGGAGATGCCTTGAGGCGGGAGATGGAGATCAAGCGTATGTCTGCCGGCAAAAAACGTAAGTTGGTCTATTCAGGATAGAGCCGTCCCGGGTTAAAGATGAATTTGGGATCGAATACCCGTTTCAGACGTTGATGCAGTAACGTAACAGTGGGATTCAGGGGATGGAATATCTCGCCGCTACGATCACCATTTCGAAACAGGGTGGCGTGACCACCGGTTACACCAACAGCAGAGCGGATGGTCTCCATTGAGTGATCTCCCTTGAACCATCTCAATGCACCGCCCCATTCGATGAGCTGTTCCCCCGGTAGAGCAAAGTCAGCCGCTGGCGGCATTGAGAGCCGCCAGAGCGGGGCGTCGGTCTGAAAAAAGGCTAACTGCTGATCGCGAAGCTCTTGCCAGAACATTTCAGCATTTTCGAACCGTTCACCGCCGAAGCGTTTTTGGAGCTGTGATACTCGGGTTTCATCACAATCAAACCGAATGCGTAGTTCTCCATCCATGTGACAACTGCCGGAGATGGGGGCGGCATCCAGACTTAAACGCTGCGTGATTGCATGAGCATTCTCTGTGTCGGCTTCAAATAAAAGGGTTGTCTCCTGCGGCGGCAGAGGCAGGACTTTTATCGACACCTCCAGCAGGATGCCCAGAGTGCCCAAGGCACCGGCCATGAGCCGTGAGAGGTCATATCCTGCCACGTTTTTCATCACTTGGCCGCCGAAGTTCAGAATCTGCCCCCGCCCATCCAGCAGTTTGATCCCCAACAGCAGATCCCTGGGAGCACCAAACCGGGGACGGCGCGGGCCGCTGAGACCACTCGCAATGGCGCCACCGATTGTCGATGCCTCTGTGAAATGCGGTGGCTCGAAGGGGAGCATCTGCTGTTGTGCCGTCAGTGCTGCCTCGATCTCGGAGAGTGGCGTGCCGCCACGGGCGGTGACAACCAGTTCAGTGGGTTCATAATTCACTATGCCCTGATGTTTGCTCAGGTCAAAGGGTTCTCCGGTCAATTCACGGCCATAAAAACCTTTGCTGTTGCCTCCTCGCAGACAGAGTTGTTGTCCGCTCTCCACCGCCTGAATCACTTCGGCTTGCAGCACTTCACTGATGTCTTGGTTGCTATCCACTTAGAAACGCTCCAGCTCAGGAAAACGCAGCTGTCCGGCGTGCACATGCATGGCACCGAATTCGGCGCAGCGGGCGAGGGTGGGGATCGCCTTGCCGGGATTGAGTAGGTTATCAGGGTCGAAGGCTGCCTTTACTGCATGGAAGATCTCAAGCTCCGCATCAGGGAACTGGGCGCACATCTGGTCGATCTTCTCTAAACCCACACCGTGTTCACCGGTGATGGTGCCACCTGCTGCCACGCAGAGTTCCAATATCTCGCCGCCGAATTGCTCGGCTTTTTCCAGCTCACCTGGGATATTGGCATCGTAGAGAATCAGAGGGTGCAGATTGCCGTCACCGGCATGAAAGACGTTGGCGCAGCGAAGGTCATAGCGTTCGGACATCTCGGCGATTTTCTTCAGAACCATCGCCAGTCGTTTGCGTGGGATAGTGCCGTCCATACAGTAGTAGTCTGGCGAGATTCGACCCACCGCCGGGAAGGCTGCCTTGCGTCCTGCCCAGAAACGCTGCCGCTCGGCCTCATCCCTGGAGATGCGCACTTCGCTGGCTCCGGATTGCTTCAGGATGGAACAGACAGACGCCACCGAAACCGTAACTTCATCCTCGCTACCATCCAGTTCACAGAGCAGAATGGCAGCGGCCTCCACCGGGTAACCCGCATGGATGAAGGATTCTGCAGCGCGCAGGGAGAGGTTATCCATCAGTTCCAGTCCGGCGGGAATGATGCCGTTGGCGATGATAACGGCAACCGCATTGCCTGCGGCCTCTACCTCGTCGAATGCCGCCAGGATGACCTGAGCCTTGGCAGGTATCGGCAGCAGTTTGACCAGCACCTCCACAATCACCCCCAACATGCCTTCAGAACCGGTCATTAACGCCAGCAGATCGAGACCTGGACTGTCGAGACCGCCACCTCCCAGAGTGATTTGCTCTCCTTCAATGGTGATCAGAGTGACTTCCAGCAGGTTGTTCACGGTCAGACCATATTTCAGGCAATGTACCCCTCCTGCGTTTTCCGCCACGTTGCCGCCGATGGAGCAGGCGATTTGGGAGGAGGGGTCGGGTGCATAGTAGAGCCCATGAGACCGGGCAGCATCACTGATCGCCAGATTGCGCACACCCGGCTGCACCCTGGCGCGCATATTCGGCTGGTCGACTTCCAGGATCTTATTCAGACGCGCCAGACTGAGCAGTACACCCTCTTCATGGGGCAGCGCACCACCAGAGAGTCCGGTTCCGGCACCGCGCGCCACCACGGGTATTTTGTTGGTGTGGCAGTAACGGAGGATGGCCTGAACCTGGCCTGTATCATAGGGCAATAGCACGATCAGGGGCACCTGCCGGTAAGCAGAGAGTCCATCGCACTCATAGGGGACCAACTCCTCTTCCCGATAGATGACTGCCTCTGTGGGCAGCATCTTCAGGAAGGCATCGGCCAGGATTCGGCGTTGTCGCTGCCTGCGTAGTGAATTGTTGTCTGATTGACCCTGCATTGGGCCATTCTTTCAAAAAAAACGGTTGAGGTTAACCTGTTTCTCAACTGGAAATAGAGGGCAGCTTATGGAGCGGAATCAAATCAGATTAATATACTAAAATAGTTCATGGGATGCCGCCTATCCCACGTTCTCCTGAGTACATACACGATCAAACTGATTTGACGCCGCCCCTGTACACCGAAAGGGGTTATTTCCAGGCTCTGCCATTACCGGCTGCCCGGCCTCTGCCATAGGCCTTACCCGTACCTGCAAAGGTACCCTTGCCAATGGCTATGCCCCTGCCGGAGACGGTGCCTGAACCCTTTTTGTGCTGGATATTACCGTTACCGTCGCGGTAGATAACGACGCCTTTTCCGCTGGCGGTGCCTGAACCCCTGACGATGCCGGTGCCTTGGGCGACGCCAGAACCCTGAACCCAGCCTTTGCCCTTGACATGACCCTGTCCGGCATTTGCGCTGAAGGCAACAGTGGTGAGAAGGCCCAGAATGGTGAGTTTTGCGAGCAGTGATTTCATTGTTATTACCTCTGTTGGTAAGTGTTGTTTGAATGATTTGACGACAGCTTTTTGGTCGTCTCACTGTGTAAAACGCGCCAGCATGGGAATGGTTGACAAGGAATATTATTGAATCTGATCAGTCTGCTTTTGCAGGAAAGAAGAGTTGCTCCAGCAGATCCGGGTCGTCGAAATGGCGGCGACCCACAAAAGCTGTGGCATGACGGCCACGCTGACGCATTGCGCCAGGCGAAGCTATACCCATCGGCCAGAGCAGCCAGCGTTCCCCTCTCTCCGTCCCTTGTACGATTCCGTCCTCAGAGAAGAGCGAACGACTGCCGAAGGGATGTGGGAGGGTTGTCAGTTGTTGGTAATCGATCAGTTCGTAACGCTTGCCAGAGTTCAGGATCGCGTTAGAGAACTTGCGGATGTGATGTGCGCCTGCGGTGAGTCTTATCTCCTTGCGCTGCGCCGATTCACGAACCGTGCCGGCCAGGAGAGGTGATTCAGCACTTGAGGGTGGCTGGAATGTCAGGGCCGGCGTGGGGAAAAGCGTGTGATAGCAGCCGCAGTTATGGATGGTGTCATAGAGCAGCGGTTGGCCGGAGGGAGAGAGGGTAACCCGAAAGTTCAAACCATCCAGATGGCCTCCAAGAATATCAAAACGGCTCTTCAGTGGGCGGGCGGGAAACCAGATGACATAGTTTAACTGCAACAGGTTTTGGCCCTGCCAGCGGGTGAAAGTTTTATATGTATAGGCTACAGGCCTGCTGGTATCGATATTGGGTGGATTGCCGTTGGAATCAAATCTGGGTGTGCCGAAGCGGTCATTATCATCTTCTGTCTCAACGACCCAAATCGGTGCGAAGTTCAACAGCAGTTGCTGCAGTTCTATTCCATCCACGTCGGGAAGTTTGAGGGGGTTGGCGGTGGCTTTTGAGAGGATATTTGCCACTCTGTCACTGCTTATCGTTTTTCCGGCAGGGGGAATATAACGTATAGACACCTCATCAGATTGTCTGTCCGATGTTCCGCTCAAACGCAACCTTGCTTTATCCCGCCAGTTGCTGGCGGCGATATCAACAAAGATGGCTGTGATGGGGTAGAGGCCAATTGCCCTTTGTAGAGACGAGTAGTTGTCGTTTACCTTTATTATGCGTTGCAGTTGTGACTGTTTCTCTGTCTCCCCAAGTCGTTCTGTGCTGAGTATTGTGCGGCAAAGGTGCAGTTGTTGTTCCAGCGAAGGATCGGTGTCGGCATTGCTTAATTCTGCGTGCCGGGCTTCACGGTCCATCTGCTCCAGTTGGCTGAGCCACTGTGCATAACTGTCTGTGGATAGGTTTTCATCGGAGAGGAAAGCAAAGAAACGATTGGTGCGCAGCCAGGGAAAATCGGGGATACGTGCAAATCCACCATCAACTGTACCGGCTTGAAAAGCCAGCGCGTCCGCCTGTTGAAACAGTGCCAGGCATTCGGTCGTTGCATTTTCGGCCGCTGCCGGCCCGGTTTGCAGTGTGCTGCATCCTGTGATTTGTAACAGCACACTCAGGACGCAAAGGCATGCGCGCCACCCTCTATTTGGCGCTGTTGATCCGCCAGTTGTAATGATGGTCTTCAATCTCATCGATCTTAGATAGCTGTGTGAGAAGCGCTGGTTCTGCGTAACGCCGGAAATGTGCCAGCAAGTGCTGATCGCTGCCGCCAAAATCATCTTTAAACCAATGATAGATGCTGGAGACGATCAACTCTCCATCTTCGATGTTCACCCCTCTGGGGTGATTGATGTACTCCCGCGAGCTTTGTTCCAGGAGACTCTCCGTATTTTTTACCGTGAATGCGCTCTGCTGCAGGTTGGGGCAGCCGATAGACGCGCAGTTCAAGGCATAGTGGAGCCGGGGGTCACGCCAGATGGGACGGAGAATACGGTGTTCGATTTCATCGAGCGCGATTTTGTGGCCATCGATGGTAAAGAGCTTCTTGCCCCAGGGGCCATTGCTGAAGATCCCTGGAGAGATGTCGATATCGAGGATGGAGTCCACCGGATAGTGATTGAGTATGACCATCACGGTGCCGGCATTGTAGAGATTGATCCAGAAAGCGCGTTGCTGATCACTGTTGAGGCGGGGTACAGGCGTTTGTTGCAACTGATTCAGGTAGGCCTGTAACTCTGCCTTCGCTGCCGTGTTGACCCCTGCGTAGTCGACACGGTTGATGCCATCGCCACCCTGAGACAGATAATTGTCGAGAAAGTCTTGCCAGGGGGCATGGTCGACCAAAAGTGATGAGGTTTCATCATGGGTT
Organism: bacterium endosymbiont of Escarpia laminata; assembly: GCA_003660235.1. Lineage (GTDB taxonomy): Bacteria > Pseudomonadota > Gammaproteobacteria > Chromatiales > Chromatiaceae > QGON01. The sequence continues at coordinate 195,533 of QGON01000069.1, forward strand.
TGCCAACGCGGCCAAAGTTCGGCCTTGGGGGCGGCGTATATCCCAGTGATGAATCCCAGGAGGGTGAGAAAGAGTGCGAATCGAATCATGGTCTCCAGCCTAAATAGATGCAGTGTAAGCTCGTAGGTCTGATCAAGCGTAGCGGATCAGGCAGAAGACCCGATATGTCAATGGTCTTGCCGGTTCCGCAAGCTTGAACCGATCTACAGAGATACGTATTTACTGTGCTGTTGGATGCATAGAAACCATGAAACCTCAAATTCAACTGTCAATCTGATCCTTGATCGTCTTGCCGATCTCCGCAGCGTTCTGTACGACATACACACCCAGTTCAGCCAGTCGTTTTTTCTTCGCCTGCGCAGTGTCCGACTCGCCGGAGATGATCGCACCAGCGTGACCCATGCGGCGTCCCCGCGGCGCGGTGGCGCCGGCGACAAAACTGATCAGTGGTTTACTCATGTGCGCCTGAGCCCAGATAGCGGCATCCACCTCTTGTGATCCACCGATTTCGCCAATCATAAGCACCGCGTCAGTATCCGGATCCTGTTCGAACATTTGCATAATAGCGAGGAAATCACAGCCGTTTACCGGATCGCCACCGATGCTAATGCCTGTAGAGAGCCCAAGCCCCAATTCACTCATCTGCTCTACCGCTTCGTAATTGAGAGTGCCGGAACGGGAGACCACGCCAATACGGCCGGCTTGGTAGATGTGCGCGGGCATGATGCCCACTTTGCACTCACCGGGGGTGATGATACCCGCAGTATTCGGCCCGATGATGATGGCATCGTGACCCACCAGGTAGCGTTTGACACGCACCATGTCCTGCACCGGCACTCCATCAGTGATCACCACTATGACTTTGATGCCTGCTTCGATCGCTTCCATGATGGCATCGGCGGTAAATGGGGGAGGGACGAAGATGGCGCTGACATCAGCCTCTGTCTCTGCCACTGCATTGTGAACGGTATCAAAAACCGGACGTTCGATATGCAGCATGCCACCCTTTCCCGGAGTCACACCACCGACGACATTGGTGCCTATCTTTATCGCCTCTTCAGCGTGAAACGTGGCGTGTTGTCCGGTAAAGCCCTGAAAGATAACCCTTGAATCCTTGTTGATCAGTATGCTCATACCCCTGTTCCTTTGGCTGCCGCCACCGATTTTTTCGCGGCGTCACTGAGTCTCTCTGCAGGGATGTAATCGAGGCCTGACTCTTCAAGAATCCTGCGGCCCTCTTCCAGATTGGTGCCCGCCAGTCGAACCACGATAGGTACTTCAATCCTCTGATCCCCCATCGCCTTGATGATGCCCTTGGCAATCCAGTCGCAGCGGTTGATGCCTGCATAGATGTTGAGCATGATCGCTTTGACATTGGGGTCTTCGAGCACGATGCGAAAGGCGTTGGCGATCTTCTCCGGTGACGCGCCGCCGCCTACATCGAGGAAGTTGGCCGGACGGCCGCCATAGTGGCTGATGGCATCCATGGTCGCCATCGCCAGTCCGGCCCCGTTGACGATGCAGCCCACATCGCCATCCAGTGCAATGTAGTTGAGATCATGACCCGAGGCCTCGACCTCTTTTGGATCTTCCTCGTCAAAGTCTCTCAGGTCGATGATATCCGCCTGGCGGAAGAGGGCATTGCCATCGAATGACATCTTCGCGTCCAACGCCAGAAACTGACCCTCAGTGGTTCGTACAAGTGGGTTGATCTCCAGCATCAAGGCGTCATTGTCGCGAAAGCAGCGGTAGAGCTGTTTCATCATACGCGCGACAGTGATGATCTGCTTACCGTTGAGACCGATTTTTGTGGCGATCTTGCGGCACTGAAAATCCTGCATTCCGACAGCGGGATCGATGGTTTCGTGAACCACTTTATCGGGACTGATCTGAGCCAGTTCTTCGATATTCATGCCGCCGGATGCGGAGGCGATCAGTGTGATGCGCTGGCTGTTACGATCGATAACGATACCAAGATAGTATTCAGCATCGATATTGTGGGCCTGCTCAACCAGCACGCGCTGGACCAGTCGACCTGCTTTGCCGGTCTGCTTGGTGACCAGACGGGTGCCGATCATCCGGTCGGCGTGTTGCTGAACGGCTTCCAGAGAGTCTGACAACTGTACGCCGCCCGCCTTGCCGCGTCCTCCGGCGTGTATCTGAGCCTTGACCACCCAGCCATCGCCACCCAACTCTTCAGCAACTGCCAGTGCCTGATTGCCGGAGTGGGCCACCCGGCCTTCGGGTACGGGAATGCCGTAGGAACGGAAGATTTCTTTGGCTTGATACTCATGAATATCCACGCCCGTCCTCCTCAGACCGCCTGTTTGCTGATCTGCTCTACCTTTTCAAGCACAACCTGGGCTTGTTTGATAGAAGCGGCGTCGATCATCTTTCCATCCAGGTTGACCGCGCCCTTGCCTTCAGCTTCGGCCTCTTCCATCGCCAGGATGATGCGCTGGGCACGATCCACCTCGGCCTCTCCGGGAGAGAAGACCTCATTGGCCAGGGCAATCTGTGAGGGGTGAATCGCCCATTTACCTTCCCCGCCCAGTGCCGCAAAGGCCCTGGCCACAGCCAGGTAGCCCTCCGGGTCGCTGAAATCGCCAAAGGGTCCATCGATGGGGCGCAGGCCATAGGCGCGGCAGGCAACGATCATCCGGGACATGGCGAAGTGCCACTGATTGCCCAGATAGGTCTGCCGGTTACCATTTTCATCAGGGCTGTCGAGCATCAAGTAGTCTGGGTTGGGTCCCCCCATGCTGACAGTTCTGGCTTGGGTGGAAGCGGCGTAGTCGGCAACGCCGAAGACCAGTGCTTCCAGCCGGTCGGGACAGGTTTGGGCGATGGCCTCCACGTTGGCCATGCCCATGGCGGTTTCGATCAGGGCATGCAGGTTGATCGGTTTCAGCCCTTTGGCTGCCTCGATCTGTTCCAACAGCAGGGCGACAAACTGCAGGTCGGAGGGTTGACCGACCTTGGGTACCAGCAAAGTATCCAACTTGTCACCAGCCTGTTCCGCAACATCGATGATGTCGCGATAGCAAAAGTGGGTGTCCAGCCCGTTGATGCGCACAGAGACGGAACAGTCTGACCAGTCGAAATTGTTCAGCGCATGGATGACATTTTTCCTGGCCTGCTCCTTGTCGGGGACGGCGACGGAGTCCTCCAGATCAAGAAACACGAGATCGGCGCCCGCCTTGGGGGCTTTTTCCAGCATTCGCATGTTACTGCCGGGTACTGCCAGTTCACTCCGGTGCAGGCGGTTTTTATAGGCCATCCTCTTTTCTCCCTCTTTAATTTTGCTTCGATTGAGTGTGTGATTCAGTTCATACCCCAAGTATCCTCCTATTTAACATAGGCATTACCGGCTTAACAGAGAATTATTGCGGTATTGCATTGTGCAAATCACGGCTTGGTTGGGCTGAGATCCGGGGAGGATGGATGTAAGTCAATTCAGGATATTTTACGATATGTTCAACTGCCGCCTATTTGTTGTCTTTATCCTTTTTAAGGTATAAACCTCAAGTATCATGTGGGTGGCCAAGTTTGAACGGCAGTCGTGTCATGAAAGGTTTTCAATCTATATATAATTTGGTTGTTTTTCGTTGACTCTATTTTTGGGTAATATTTCGATTATGCAATTTCCGGTCTTTTTGATGAGACTTTTCCGGCTTGTCGTACTCCTTGTGTTTCTACCGCTTCCGGTTCTGGCTGACAGCTTCAGTGCAGCGCTTTCTGAGCAGCAGAGGGCGGTCAGTGAGGCTATCGATTCGCAGAAGCGGGTCGAGCAACTCGACGACGAGTCCCGCAATCTGTTGGAAAGCTATCGTCAGGTCACTGCAGAACTGGAAAGACTGGAACAGTACAATGAGCATCGTCAGCGTTTCGTCGCCTCGCAGGACGAAGAGCTTCAGCGTCTTGCCGAGCAGCTTCTCTCCATCGATAACACCCGTCGCGAAATTGAACCGCTTATGGAACGGATGCTGGACGTGTTGGATCGTTTCGTCGAACTGGATACGCCTTTTCTACCGGGTGAGCGTGCCAAACGTATTGCACAGTTGCAGGATCTTGAGGGACAGAGCGATGCCACTCTTCCCGAGCGTTATCGTCGTTTGCTGGAGGCCTACCAGGTGGAGACCGAGTACGGGCGAACCATCGAATCCTACCGCGGAAAACTGGAACTCGATGGTGAGCCGCGTTTGGTGACTTTTCTGCGCTTGGGACGGGTTGCGCTCTACTACCTGACGCTGGATGGCAAGGCCGCGGGTATTTGGAATAGAGCGGTTTCCCGTTGGGAACCGCTGGCGCTGGAACACAACCGCAAGATCGACAGGGCGCTGCAGATTGCCGAAAAACGGCTCCCCCCCGATCTGATGCCGCTCCCTCTGATCGTGCCGGAGCGGATGCAATGAAGAGATTACTCTTGCCGCTGTTCATACTAATGTTATCCCAAAGCAGTCTGCTTTTTGCTGCCAAGGCTGATTCTTTAGAGAGTCTGTTGCAGCAGGTGCGGGAATCCAGGCAACTGCAGAAGCATAGGGATACGGCGAGAGAGCAGCGGTTTCTCGAACAGCGGGATCAACGCCAAAGTCTGCTTGACGAGGCCAAACAGGCACTTGCCGCCGCCAGGCAGAAAAAGTTGGAGTTGGATCAGCGCTACACTGAAAATCAGGGGCGTCTGATCGAAGATCGGGCTCAACTGAAAGAGAAGAGCGGTACCCTGGGCGAACTATTCGGCAGTGTGCGCCAGGTGGCATCCGAGAGCCGGAATATTTTTGGCGCTTCGTTGATCAGTGTGGAACGGCCACAGGATCTGCTGTTGTTGGATGAACTGGCGGGCAGTCAGAAGCTCCCCTCTATTGAAAAACTGGAGGCCCTCTGGCAACTGTTTCTCGAACGTCTGGTGGAAGCGGGTAAAATCAAACGTTTTGAAACGCCCGTGATTACCAGCGATGGGGTCGAGCAGATTGAGATGGTTACCCGGATTGGTCTCTTCAACGCCATATCCAACGGACGTTATCTACGCTATCTGCCGGAGAGCGGTCGTCTGATGGCGTTGGGCCGGCAGCCCACTCCGCGTTTTCAGTTGATGGCGAAAAAATTTGAGACCGCCGAAGAGACAATAGAAACCATGGCGATCGATCCCTCACGCGGCGCAATTCTGTCGCTGTTGGTACAGTCACCCACTCTGCTGGAGCGCATTCGGCAGGGTGGGGTTATCGGTTACATCATCATCGGCTTGGGTGCGGTGGGTATTTTGCTGACCCTCGAACGACTGATTTTACTCTTCGTTACCGGACGCCGGGTTAAAAAGCAGATTGGTAATCGTTTGGCATCCGGGAAGAATCCCCTGGGACGCCTGATGCTGGCGATGAAAACGCAGGCCGATAGCAATGCCGAAGCGCTGCAACTGCGTTCTGACGAGGCCATCCTGAAAGAGTTGCCCGCACTGAGGCGGGGATTGCCGATGTTGGGTATCCTGGCAGCTGTTGCCCCCCTGCTGGGGTTGTTGGGTACAGTTACGGGCATGATCGAGACATTTCAGTCGATTACCCTGTTCGGAACCGGTGATCCAAAATTGATGTCCGGCGGTATTTCCCAGGCGTTGGTGACTACTGAACTGGGACTGGCGGTAGCGATACCTCTGGTGCTACTGCACAGTTATCTCTCCGGCCGCAGCAACCGGCTGATCCAGATCCTTGATGAACAGAGTGCTGCACTGGTGGCGCATAGGGCGGAAATAAGTGGAACGGCTGATTGAGTGGCTGCCAACCGATAGTCTGCGCTTCCTGGAGCAGGGCGGACCTGTGCTCTGGCTGATCCTGCTGCTGTCGTTGTTGATGTGGAGCATGATCACGCTCTGTTACAGCCGTATCTGGTTTGCCGGAATCGGGCCTGCCAGGATTGCGGGACAGAGTCGTTTGCCCCTCATCACTGCCCTGGCTCAGATCCTGCCGATGCTTGGTCTGCTTGGGACTGTGGAGGGCATGATCGACGTTTTCTATGTTATTGCAAGCCACGGTACAGGCAATATTCGTGGCATGGCGGGGGGCATCTCCAGCGCTCTGATCACCACTATGGCGGGGCTGGTCACTTCACTCTCCGGCTTCTACTTCGTCAGTGATCTGCGTCACCGTCTGCAGGATGCGGCATGTTGCGGGGAGATTACCTGATGCGCCACCGGCATACTGAATCTGAAAGTGGCGGCGTTACCATCAACCTGACGCCACTGATCGACATGGTCTTCATCCTGCTGATCTTTTTCATGGTGACCTCCTCCTTTGTGAAAGAGACCGGGGTTGATATTGACCGGCCCAGTGCGGCTACAGCAGTTCGTAAGGAGCTTGCCAGCATCCTCATTGCCGTTACCAGTAAAGGAGAGGTCTGGATCGACAAACGCCGCGTTGATCTGCGGGCAGTGCGCGCCAATGTTGAACGTCTGCATGCGGAGAATCCGGAAGGGGCGGTGGTGATCCTGGCTGATGAGCAGGCGCCTACCGGCATTGTGGTGCGGGTATTGGATCAGGCACGTTTGGCAGGGGTGGAGAGTGTTTCAATTGCCGCTTCACAGGATGCCGGGGGATGAGCCGTTCGGTCTATCTTCCTGCAATCCTGTTTGCCCTGTTGGTGAATGTAGCCCTCTTCTGGGCCATGCAGCGCATGGTGACCGGGGAGAGTGCAACGCTCGACCGGTCGGTGGCCGAACCATTGGTGGTGGATTTCATACGCCTGAATGCGGAGCCGGAGCCTCCGCCACCAGAGTTATCGGATGAACCGGATCAACCGCCACCAACATCCTCGCCCAGCGCACCGCAACCTCAACGGCTCACTTTCAAGCAGCCAGGAAACAAACTGCCGAACTGGGACACACCGAAGATCGATATTCCTCTGAACATTGGCTCGGGCCCCTATCTTGGCGCTTTTCGTCCGCCTGCGATGCTGGTTGTCCCTCCTTCTGATCCTGTCCCGCTGGTGCGTTTAGCGCCACGTTACCCTCAACGAGCGTTGCTGCGTCATGTGGAGGGCAGCGTCACCTTGAGCTTTACTATCGCAGCCGATGGCTCAGTGAGTGATCCAGAGGTGTTGGAAGCGGAACCTGTGGGTTATTTCGAGCAGGCAGCGCTGCGGGCGATTCGGCGCTGGAAGTTTCAACCGAAAATTGAGGATGGGATTGCCGTTTCCCGGCCTGCAAGCCAGACCATCCACTTTACGATGAAGAAAAAATGAAGTGGTTGGGTCTGCCTGTTTTGTTGCTCCTGCTGGTGGGTTTTGGTACCCATGCAGAAGAAGAGGGTAGGAATGAGTACATCGCCACACAGCTCACATACGACTATCTGTTTCTGGTCGAGGCGCTGATCCGTCACGAACGATATACAGAGGCTGCCGAAGAGTTGAATGGATTATTGACTCGTGTGGCCGACAATCGCTACGAAACAGCCCTGGTTCATCAGACCTATGGCTATGTTGCTATCGGCCTGAATGATTATCCCGCTGCCATCACCCATTTCATGCGGGCGATCAACTCATCAGCCCTGCCAGATCAGGTTACCCATAGCCTGCGCTACACCACGGCTCAGTTACAGTTGCAGGAAGATGATGCCAAAGCGGCGCTGCAACTGTTGCAGTTATGGTTTGAGTTGGAACAGCAGCCACCTCCCCGTGCGCACGTGCTACTGGCGCAGGTCTATCGTTCGTTGGCACGGTGGAAACCGGCAATCAAGGCACTGAAACTCGCGATCAAACAGTCGGATGAAGTTGAAGAGTCCTGGTATCAGTTGCTTGTCGGATTCTATCTGGAAACTGAGCAGTTGCAGCCGGCTGCTGAACTGCTGCAAAAGATGGTAGGCATGTTTCCCGACAATGCAGGTTATTGGCGTCAACTGGCCGGTGTATTGATGCAGCAGCGGCGGGAAAAGGCGGCCACGGCGGTAATGGCGCTGGCGGCCGAGAAGCGATTGTTGAAAGCGGGGGAGCTTCGTCGTCTTGCCAACCTCTATCTGCACCAGAATATGCCGCTGGATGCAGCTGAGCTGGTGGAAACCCATATAATGTCAGGATTGCTCAAGGCCAATGTCCGAAATCTGAGTCTACTGGCCGATGCGTGGGTGCTGGCCCGTGAGCCTGAGAAAGCGTTGCCGATTTTTTCACGGCTGTCTAATATCGATCTTAGCGGCAGATCGGACCTGAAGTGGGGATCATTATTGATTGAGCTGGAGCTTTGGGAAACCGCTGCAACCCGATTGCAGCGGGGTATCGAAAGAAAGAAAAAACCTTCTGCTCGCGACTGGTTGTTATTGGGTACGGCATATGCCCGATCGGAACGCCATCAGCAGGCTATCGAAGCTTTCACCAAGGCGCGGGACGCTTCGGGAAAAAAACAGGAGCGCCATCAGGCCGAACAGTGGCTTGAGTATCTGATGGCAAAGTAGCCCCGATTGTTACAATTTCAGCGCCGTACGCCCGATCGCTCTTGGCGGCCGACCAACCTGAAGCCCTTTCCGATGTTGTGGTCGAAGGTGAGGCGCAATCCTCTTCCGCGCTAACTGTCATGCCCTTGGACAAGCCATCCCAGGGTATGCCGGCAGATGCCGCTGATCTGCTTCGTGGGTGTCAGCCGTAGCGTGCGCACGGTGGATGCCAGTGAACGTTATATTGCCAGTTTCATGAGGATGGGTGCCATGGTGCTGGACTGGGTGGGCAATCCGGAACTCGACCCTGAACAACATCACCAAATTGAGGCAGGTTTCGAAGTCGACGGAGATGCCTGGTCGAGCGGTTTTACTGCCTATTACAATGATGTCAGCGACTATATTCTGCGGGATCTGGCGCGTGGTCAGGATGGTATTCTGCTCGCCAATGGAGCCACCATCTACCGCAATATCGAAGCCAGATTCTATGGACTGGAGTGGGAGGGATTCTATTATATATCGAATTCAGTCTCCGGCCGGGCAAGTCTTGCCTATGTGAATGCGGAAAATACCACCGACAGTCGTCCTATCGCCCAGATCGCGCCGCTTGAGATGACCCTGGGTGCGGATTACACCATCGGCGCTTGGGATCTTGGCGCTACCGTCAGAGCGAATGCCGAACAGACACGGGCCGATATCATTGACGGAAGCGGTCAGGATGTCGGAGAGACCGCTGGGTGGGTAGTGCTCGATCTTTTCGGCAGTTATGCTGTAACCGATAGCGCCAGTGTGCGCTTTGGTGTCAACAACCTGTTCGACAAGACCTACGCTTATCATGTGAACCGGGCAAATCTCGACCCCTTCAGCCCTGAAGCGATTCAGGTCAACGAGCCTGGTCGTGAGCTTTGGGTGAAAGGTTCAGTGAAGTTCTAATAGGTAAACGCAGGCACGGACTTTTAGCCGTGCCTGCGCTTCAAACTATCTGCTATTGCATTTTTATCGTAGGTCGGTTCGAGCGTAGCAGAACCGGCAAGCCGCATTTGATATATCGACTTTGTTGCCTGATCCGCGGTGCTTGATCAGGCCTACTGGTTCTACGGGATATCGGTCTATCTATTTCGCAGCATACCATCCACGATCTGTTCACACTCGAACCAGTCGTTCTGGTCACTTCCATGCTCGAAGTTGCGTTGTTCCGCCCGGTAATAGGCCATAGTGGCGATCATCTCGTAGCGTTCGCGGGGGCTGATTACCGGCTTAGTGGATTTGGCGGCAACAACCCTTTTCTTTGCTGGCATGGCCTTTTTCTTGGCTGCCACCTTCTTTTTGGCGACAACTTTTTTCTTGGCAGCCACCTTCTTTTTGCTGGCTTTGGGTTTTTGGGTCTCGCCGATCTTTGTTTTCTTACTCAAGTTTACTTCTCCTGATTGCAGTCATGATAACCATACATTTTATACAAAAAATAGGAACAAGCCATTACCAAATAGGGATTATTGGGGAGATGGTCTGTTTTTCAATGCATCAAGATGGCTGAGACGGCTTCCTTCCTGTTCCAGCCAAAGTGACTCAAATTCTGATTTCCAGGCGTCGACAGCGGCATGAATGCCTTCGGTGAGTCCTTTTGAGAGGGTGCCTGCGATCGAAGGGCGCAGTTTTCTTTGCACCATCCAGGGAATGAACCAGGCAAGCAGAATCAGCAGGCCTGAGTGGACGGCAAAGTCGATGCCCAGAAAATGCCCCTCTCCCTGAGTACCGGCATGAAAACGGGTGATGATGTGATAGATTGCCCACCCCGCTGCCGATAACGGCAAAAACCAACTCAGCCCCCCTGTTATTTTGAAGAAAAAACGCTGTACGGCTGTGCCTGGTTTGGCCAGCGCCTTGCCCACGGAGCTTTCCAGTTGCGCCTCAAAGGTTGATTGCAACTTCTCTGGAATGGCAGAGAGTGGTCCGGCATAAGGTGTTACCGGGATGTCATGCTGGCCAAGCAGATTTTCGAGTTCGGTGGTCAAGTCACTGATAAGGTCGTTGAAGCGTTTACTCCAGATCTGTTCAACCACTTGCTTGGTGGTCGGAAGCGAGGTGGGCAGAGTTGTTTGACGCTTGAAGAGGGATTGCGATAGCTGCTCCTGCGCCAAGAGTGTCTGCTTGAGGAGCGTGCGATTGAGCAGAAGCGCATCTTCGATCTCATTGAGCCACTCTGCTGTGGTCCCCTGCCAGGCATCGGCCACTTCAGTGCGCCCAAACCCTTCGAGGCGTTGCCTGAGCGCCTGTTCAACCGCGTGCAGTTCATTGAGCTGTGCCTGTACGCCAAGCTGTTGCAACAGCGCAAGCCCGTGTGCTTCGATTGCATGATTGATGGTCTGTTCCAGCTGAGGGAAGTCGTCGTCACCCCCATTTTTTCGGCAACTGGTGCGCAGAATATTGGGTGTATCAAATGCCTCTTTTTGTAATCGCTGCCGAAAGTCCTCCAATTGTGGATCTGACCCCCGATCCCAATGGTTCATGACAAACAGCCAGTGGTGTTTTGCGCTACGCTGTTGCAGCAAACGCCAGCCGACATCGTCATGGTAGCGCTCGGGACTGACCACATAGACCAGCCAGTCGATATAGGGTAGCCAGGCCTCTACCTGCTCCCTGTGTGACTGTTCCACGCTGTCGAAGTCAGGCATGTCGAGCCATGCAATCAGACGGCGCTTCTCATCCTGATGGTAGGCGATCCGGGTATGCTCAACAGGTAGTTCATCAGGCAGTTTTCCCAGCTGATAATCTTCGTGAAGGTAGAGGGTGACCTCCTGTGAGGTGGGGCGCTGTACGCCGACGCGGGCAATATCTCCCCGGGCAAGACGGTTGAGCAGGCTACTCTTGCCGACACCCGTCCCGCCGAAGAAGGCGACGATCAAAGGACGCTGCCCCTGCTGGGCAAAGAGCGCATCAGCCTGTTGCTGTTCGATCTGCTGAAACCGATTGAGATCGCTGCTGCTGAGCCAGCCATCCTGCTGTACGGCCTCGGCCCATTGCTTGAGGCCCTGATATTGCTGTTTGAACTGTTCGATCATTGCGCCAGGGCCTCCAGCTCAGACTCTGCCGCAAACAGTTGTTGTTGGTCGATGCGGCAGAGTCCAGGGTCGGAGAGATTTTCCGGCAACCCCAAAAGCGCCTGCTTCAGCACATCGGCAAATAACTGTTCCCGGACAGCCTTCAATTGAATTGCCTTCAAGTCCTGTTCCACAGTAAACATATAGTGCCCCAATGCTCCCTCGGTGAGCAGGGTGGAAAATGACAGCATCGCCGGGGCGAGGATCAGGTCGTTCAGCCCGATGCCGCCGGTCTTTAGTGCTAACGCCAGTGCAGCGACATCTGCGGTGACACGGGCGGCTCTCAGGCTGTTGAGAGTGGCGGGGTGTTGCTGCAGATGGATAAAGAGCCTCTGGCTTGCGTTTTCGATTTCAATCTCGAAAAGTTGCTGATGGTGTTTCGCCGTTTCCAGCGCCTGTGTTTCGATTGTTTTGCGCTCGGAGGAGAATTGGCTCAACAGGCTCTGCCACCAGCGTGGCACATTCTGGTCAGAAATCGTCTGCTCTCCGATCTCCCGCTGCAATCTCAATAACAGGTGGTTTACCGCATCAGTCAACACGTTGATCTCGTGGTCCGGGCTGGTCGAAGCGGACTTGCCGCTCTTGCGACGATAGATGGCCTGTAGTTTTCTAGCGGGCCAGGAAAGGAGTTCACGGGCTTTGACCAGTCCCCCGGCAATGCCCGGAATCTCTATCAGCTCAAGCAGCCGGGCGAGGGTGCGTTGCAGGGTGTCACTGTAGTGCGGATTTTCAAGATAGTCCCGTTCATAGAGCGCGATGGATTCGTCGATAGTGGCTTCAACCAGTGATTGCCAATATTGCCCTGCGGCAATCTCCTGGCGTACTGTTTCAGTCCAGCTCGGCCAGTGCTGTTGCAGTAGCTGTTGCAGATGATTTGCTGGAAAGGGTTGTGGCCGTCGTCCGAGCTGTTCGCTGATGGCCCGCCGCAGTTCGGCTGCGCTCCCAGTGGCTTGCAGCTGTTCGTCTCCCATTACGAAAGGGAGAGGTATGACGTCGAGGGCTTCGATGTGCTCTTTTTTCAGTCGCTGCCGAATCTCCCGCTCCAATAATTCAGCTTCTTCCAAATTTGTCTTGTTCAGGCAAATCAGTAGTGGCGTATGCAGTGGGGCGATGAGTCGTAATAACTGCCATACAGACTGGTCGGCGTATTTTTCCCGGCTGACAACCAGGAGGATAAGGTCAGCCATGGCACACAATACAGGTACGCGTTGCCGGTAGCTGCGTGAGCTGACCGAATCGAAATCGGGGCTGTCCCAGACAATGGCGGGTACGAAAAAGCCTGTGCCGGCACTGCTGATGGCTCGAAGCGTATATCCCAGAGGGTCTGCAGCATCGAGCGTCTGTTTCTGTTGCCAGCCGGGAAACTGTTTTGCGATTGCAAGCTGTTGCGTTTTGCTGAGTGCGACTGTGGCAAATCCTTGGGGGTGTTGGGTAAAACCGGCGAGGGGACTCGCTTCCGCCAGCGATTCCTCCAGCAACAGGTTGACCAGGCTGCTTTTACCCGATTGGGTGGGGCCGACTACCATCAGCTGTCGTGGGGCAGACGTTTCTTCAGTTAGACGATAGCGTCTCAGTAGTGCGTCAGCATAGATGAGTGCATCCGATTCGAAGTCGGGGATCTCAGGTCTTGTCTCCAAGCAGGAGATCAGCCGGGTGACGAGTTGCTGTAGATGTTCCAGTTTAGCCACTCATTTCTTTACATGTAAGAGTCAAAAGCCGAAAAATCCTTGTCCACAAAAAACGCGGATAAAAAAGTATTGATTGAGTGTTCATTTGCGTTTTTTGCGGACGAAATAATGATAATGGGTTTGAGGCATTTGTTTGCTAGCCTATGACCACATTTTCAACATCAGTGGTTCCCATCCATAGAACATCAAGATTTCTCTCGCAAAAGCGCAAAGAAACAATTATTATACGTTGAATAACAATAAGTTATAACTTTGCGATCTTGGCGTCTTAGCGAGAGTCGCTGTTTCTGGACGGACACTAAGTAATAACCGTCGGTTCGTTGCGGCCGGTTCTGCTCTCGATCTCCGCCAATGATTTAGCAATCGCCACCAGGGGTTGCATCACTGTCTGGGTCTCTTTGCCATGGTTTGCAGGATCCGGCTCATAGATTTCCAGATAAACCCGCAGGGTGGCGCCTTCAGTGCCGGTGCCGGAGAGTCGATAGACGATACGAGAGCCATCTGTGAAGCCGATGCGAATGCCCTGGTTCTTGGAAACACTGCCATCGACCGGATCGGTGTAGGTAAAGTCGTCCGCATAGTCGACGGTGTAGTCGCCCAACGGGTTACCGGGCAGATCGGTGAGGCGATCCCGGAGGTGCTGCATCAGCGCTTCGGCTGCAGTTTTGTCGATACCTTCATAGTCGTAGCGGGTGTAGAAGTTGCGGCCAAACTGATGCCAGTGGTCCTTGACGATCTTGTCCACCGGTTCCTGGCGCACTGCCAGCAGGTTAAGCCAGAAAAGTACCGCCCAGAGCCCGTCTTTCTCCCTGATGTGATCGGAACCGCTGCCGAAACTCTCTTCGCCGCAAAGGGTGATGCGCTTTGCATCCAGCAGATTACCGAAGAACTTCCAGCCGGTGGGGGTTTCATAACACTCCAGCCCCAGACTTTCGGCGACTCTGTCCGCAGCCTGACTGGTAGGCATGGAGCGGGCAACGCCGCTGATGCCCTCTGAATAGCCTTTGATCAGGTGTGCATTGGCGGCCATGATCGCCAGACTGTCACTGGGGGTAACGAAAAAATCCCGTCCCAGAACCATGTTGCGATCGCCGTCTCCATCTGATGCGGCGGCAAAATCCACGGCATCCAAGCCGCTGGAGAGCACGACGATTTCATGGGCGTGGACAAGATTGGGATCGGGGTGACCGCCACCGAAGTCCTCTTTGGGTTTGCCATTGATGACCGTGCCGGGTGCCGCGCCCAAGATTTCTTCCAGAATGCGTTTGGCGTAAGGGCCGGTTATTGCGTGCATTGCATCGAAGCGCATCACAAACATGCCGGAGTTAAAAAACTGGTGAATCTGTTCGAAATCGAAAAGCTCCTGCATCAGCTCCGCATAGTCGGTGACAGGATCGATCACCTCAATGGTCATCTCGCCCAGGGTTTGGGTGCCAATGGTGTCGAGGTCGATCTCCTCTCCCTTGACGATGCGGTATTCACTGATTGCCTTGGTCGCGGCATAGATCGCCTCGGTCACCCCTTCCGGTGCGGGGCCGCCGTTGGGCGTGTTGAACTTGATGCCGAAATCTTCATCCGGCCCGCCGGGATTGTGGCTGGCGGAAAGAATGATGCCTCCGTCGGTCTTGTATTTTCGGATCACGCAGGATGCCGCGGGGGTCGAGAGCAGTCCTCCCTGGCCGACCATGACTTTGCTGATCCCGTGGGCGGCGGCCATGCGGATGATGATCTGGCTCGCATCCCGATTGTAGTAGCGGCCATCGCCTCCAAGGACCAGGATGCCACCTTTCAGGTCTTGCTGGGTGTCGAAGATCGATTGGACGAAATTTTCCAGGTAGTGGGGCTGCTGGAATACCTTTACCTTTTTTCGAAGTCCGGAGGTGCCGGGGCGTTGACCAGAAAAGGGCTGGGTGTTGACGGTAGATATTTCCATCGTGATCTTCCCGTTGAGTGACTGCTGAGGGTGCCTATTCAACCACAGTCGAAGCCCTAATTAGAACCCCATCATATGGTTAAATGCATATGCTGCTTGAAATCGGAACGGCCTGTCCCCACTTACATCATGGATTTGTTAGAATCCGCCCAAATTTACCGTACTACTGCCACTATTCCTGCCTGAGCCGGCAGGATTGTAGATTATTGACTGCGATGGAGGTCGCTTTCACCCATGTCTGTTGAAGCACAAAAAGAGACCCTGGAGTTCCAGGCGGAAGTCAGTCAGGTTTTGAACCTGGTTATACGATCTCTCTACAGCAACAAAGAGATCTTTCTGCGCGAATTGATCTCAAATGCCTCCGACGCGGCGGAGAAGCTGCGTTTCGAGGCGCTAACCGATGATGCACTCTTCGAGGATGATCCGGATCTGAAGATCCGCGTCACCTTCGACGAGGAGGCGGGAACACTTACCATCTCAGATAACGGCATCGGCATGAACCGACATGAGGTGTCCGAGACCATAGGCACCATCGCCAATTCCGGCACCAAGAAGTTCTTCGAATCGATGACGGGTGATCAGAGCAAGGACAGCGAGATGATCGGCCAGTTTGGTGTCGGTTTCTACTCCTCCTTCATCGTTGCCGACAAGGTGACACTGATTACACGCCGCGCCGGTCTGGGTGAGGAACATGGTGTGCGCTGGGAGTCGGACGGGCAGGGTGCCTACAGCATTGAAAACGTCGATAAGCCAGGTCGGGGTACCGATGTAATCCTCCATCTCAACGAGGATGAGAAGGAGTTCCTGGCAGGCTACCGTCTGCGCGGCATCATCTCCAAGTTCTCCGACCATATCTCCATGCCGGTTGAAATGGAGAAAGAATTCTACGGTGAGGATGAAGAGAAACCTGAGACCCCTGAATTTGAACGGGTCAATACCGGTACCGCTTTGTGGATGCGCGCCAAATCCGAGATATCAGATGAGGAGTATGACGACTTCTACAAGCACGTCTCCCACGATTTCGAAGCGCCGCTGGCCCACGCCCATAACCGGGTGGAAGGTAACAACGAATACTCTGCACTGCTCTACATTCCGAGCCGCGCACCCTTTGACATGTGGGACCGGGATCAGAAACACGGGGTGAAACTCTTTGTGCGCCGTGTCTTCATCATGGACGAGGCGGAAAAACTGATGCCGCGCTACCTGCGCTTCGTTAAGGGAGTGGTCGATTCCGACGACCTGCCGCTCAACGTCTCCCGTGAGATCCTGCAGCACAACCGCAAGATCGACACCATCCGCCAGGCCAACACCAAGCGCGTGCTGGGTGTGCTGGAGAAGATGGCGAAAAACGACGCGGAAAAGTATCAGATCTTTTGGGATCAGTTCGGCAAGGTCATGAAAGAGGGGCCCGCGGAGGATTTCGGCAGCAAAGATAAAATTGCAGCGCTGCTGCGTTTTGCCTCCAGTCACAATGAAGGTGACGAGCAGAATGTTTCGCTGGATGATTACCTCTCCCGCATGCCTGAGGGACAGGAGAAAATCTACTATATCACCGCCGAAAGTGCCGCGGCCGCCCGTTTCAGCCCCCATCTTGAGGTCTTCAAGAAGAAGGGCATTGAAGTCCTGCTGCTCTCTGACCGGGTGGATGAGTGGTTGGTGTCCGGTCTTACCGAGTATGAAGGTAAGTCGCTACAGTCCGTGGCCAAGGGCGAACTCGACTTGGGTGACATGGATGACGAGGAAGAGAAAGCTTCCCAGGAGAAACAGGCGGAGGAGCACAAGGGCCTGTTGGAAAAGATGAAAGATGTGCTTGGCGAAGGTGTCAAAGAGGTGCGTATCAGCCATCGGCTTACCGACTCCCCTGCCTGTTTGGTAGTGGAAGACCACGACATGAGCGCCAACCTTGCCAGGGTACTCAAGTCCGTGGGTCAGGACGCGCCCGCCACCGCCCCAATCATAGAGATTAATCTGGAGCATCCGCTGGTGGAACGTCTGGAAAATGAGGACGATGAGGCCCGTTTCGGCGATCTCACCCAGGTTCTGTTTGACCAGGCGCAACTGGCAGAGGGGGGGCAGTTGGATGATCCGGCCGCTTTTGTACGGCGTCTGAACCGCCTGATGCTGAATCTGTCGGGTAAATAGCGTTCGCAGAAAACAGCAGTTCTGTCGGTCGGGTTAGATGCACAGTGTTTCAAGCTGGGATTTACCACTTGGTTTTGTGTGCATCGTAACCCGACCTGCGTTTTCGATATTATTCATCAATCACCATAAGACCCGTATATCCACCCATTGATAGCCTCGAATAGTCGACCGGGTGGTGCTGTGTCAGACTCTGTCCACCATAAACAAACACCAGATGGAGCTTCATCATGCGCGTGATTCTGTTGGGCGGCCCCGGCGCCGGCAAAGGTACCCAGGCTAACTACATCAAGGAAAAGTACGGTATTCCCCAGATCTCCACCGGCGATATGCTGCGTGCTCACGTCAAAGCAGGCTCCGAACTGGGCGTGGCGGCCAAGAAGATTATGGATGAAGGCGGTCTCGTCTCTGATGACATCATCATGGGTATGGTGAAAGAACGCATCACCGATGATGACTGCAAGGGTGGCTATCTGTTCGATGGTTTTCCCCGCACCATTCCTCAGGCAGAAGCTTTAAAGGAAGCGGGCGTGCCGATCGATGCTGTGGTGGAAATCGACGTGCCGGATGCAGAGATCGTCAAGCGTATGGCTGGTCGTCGAGTGCATCTCGCATCCGGTCGTACCTACCATCTCGTCTATAACCCGCCGAAAGTTGAGGGCAAAGACGATGAAACCGGCGAAGATCTGGTTCAGCGTGACGACGATCAGGAAGAGACCGTCAAGGCTCGACTCAAAATCTATCACGATCAGACTGAGCCGCTGATCGCCTTCTATGAAAAGGAAGATTGCAACTATGTGAAGATCAACGGCGTCGGTGGCGTCGATGAAATTCGCGACCAGATTTTTACAGGTCTGGGCTGAAGAGACAGGCCTGGAAACAGAGAGCCGGGATTTTTCCGGCTTTTTTGTGCAGAAACTCAATCGAAGAATTAATGTGATGCCCGTCTGACGGGCGGATGACTTTATTAGAAGGTCCTGATATTATTCTGGCGGATTTCACTGAATTTAAGAGGCTGAACGTGGCTGTCGTAGAGCTGACCAAAGAAAATTTTGAAGAGACCATTTCCAACAACGATTTTGTGATTATCGATTTTTGGGCACCTTGGTGTGGTCCCTGCCGCTCCTTCGCACCGACCTACGAGAAGGTTTCAGAGGATCATTCCGAGATCGTTTTTGCCAAGGTCAATACAGAGGATGAGCAGGAACTGGCGATGCAGTTCCAGGTTCGTTCCATTCCGACCCTGATGATTTTCCGCGAGCAGATCATCATCTTCTCCCAGCCCGGCGCATTGCCGGAGTCAGCTTTCAAGGAGCTGATTGGCCAGGCCGGTGGACTGGTCATGGATGAGGTTCGTGCCCAGATCGAGGAAGAACAGAAGGGCGAGCAGAACGCCTGATTATTCCGTTGAATTGAAGAGAAAACCCCGGTAGTTTGGACTGCCGGGGTTTTTTTATGGGGCAGACAGCTAAAATTCATATGCGTCGATCACCGGTTTCAGGATCATGAGAGCACCTTACTATCCCTGGAGTTTGAGAAGTCTGCTGAGTGGGCGGCCAACGATTGGTGTGGTGATCGACCTCAGCGAAGAGAACTATAGTCTGCTGATGCGCATGGCCCCGGAACTGCACTTGATCAAAGGCGAACTGCTCTCATGTCTTGATCACGGCATGGATCTGCATCTGGAGATCAAGGAGCAGACGCCATACACAACACTTCTCCATTTGACCTACTATTTCCCCCATGCCACCGGGCACTATCCCGACCCTGACGCAATGTTGCGTGTCTATCACGATTCACGACAGGTGGATGTGATCGATATTCGCCAGTCGGCACTGCCTCTCAAACGTTGGGGCGACAACCCAACGCTCGAACAACGTTGGAAGATCAATCTCTTTCTCTCTAAATGGCTGGCTTATTGTGTGCTGCAGGGACACAGTTTCAATCCGGGAGGGGCGGAGTTTTCCGGTGTCCATGCCTTCGAAGCACTGTAAGCAATAACATTGTTTCTCAACGGTTAACAACAATGTAGAATCCCCGGGTGCTTCGGCATGGGTAAATGCAAATGCGGGACGCAGCTTTTCAGTGTTTTATGGGGAATCTATGATTCGGGTATTGTTGGTTGACGATCATGAGTTGGTGCGGACCGGTGTCAAGGGTATTCTCGAACGTGCCTCTGATATTGAAGTCGTGGCAGAGGCAGCCAACGGTGAGGATGCGCTGCAGATGGTTCAGCAGGCCTCTCCCAATGTGGTTTTGATGGACGTGAATATGCCGGGCATCGGTGGTATCGAGGCGACCCGGCGCATTCTGCGTATCACTCCTTCAGTGAAAATCATAGCATTGACCGTGCTTGATGACGATCCATTTCCTGCCCGGCTAAACGAGGTTGGGGCCACAGGATACCTTACCAAAGGTTGTCCGGCGGATGAGATGATCGAAGCGATCCGCACCGTCTACCGGGGCAAACCCTATGTCTCCTCTGAGATGGCGAGAAAACATATCCTCACCGACTGGAAGCGTCAGTCCGCAACGCCTTTCCAGGAACTCTCATCACGGGAGATGCAGGTCATGCTGCTAATCCTGGAGGGTCAACGCAATCAGGAGATCTCGGACGGGCTTTGCCTGAGTCCGAAGACCGTCAGTACCTACCGTCAGCGCATCTACGAGAAACTCGGTGTGCGTAACGATGTGGAACTGCCCCGTCTCGCCTATCGATACGGTATCCTCAACGACAACGGCCAGAGCTGATGCCGTTCAATCAGGAGTGCCGCCTCTGCCCGAGGCTGGCCGCCTTTCTCGATCAGGTTAAAGCCGACTACCCAGCTTACCATGCGCGTCCGGTGGCCCCGTTTGGCGCCCCTGACACCCAGTTGCTCATCGTTGGTCTTGCGCCAGGTATGCATGGGGCCAATGCAACCGGTCGTCCATTCACCGGTGACCATGCCGGCATCCTGCTTTATGAAACGCTGCACAAGTTCGGTTTCGCCAGCGCTCCGGAATCCCTCGCTGCGGACGATGGGCTGACACTGCACAACTGCCGCATCACCAACGCGGTAAAGTGCCTGCCGCCACAGAACAAACCCGTGGGTGCGGAGATTAACGCCTGTAACAACTTTCTTCGGGAGGAGCTGCAGATGCTTGCAGGGAACAGTGTGATCCTTGCGCTCGGTTCCATTGCCCATAAGGCGGTAGTGAAAGCCTGCGATGGCAGGCAGAAGGACTACCTTTTTGGTCATGCCGCCGAGCATCAACTACCCAGCGGGTTGCGGCTGCTCGATTCCTACCATTGCAGCCGTTACAACACCCAGACCAAACGTCTTACCACCAAGATGTTTCAAGAGGTCTTCGCCCGCGCAAGAGACCTGCTCTAACCCGGTATACTACGCCGAATGAGTGAGACACCGTCCCACCCCGGCTTTGATGCCAAGACATTCCTCTCGACACTGACCTCCCGTCCCGGTGTCTACCGGATGCTGGGCCAGGATGACAAACTTCTATATGTCGGCAAAGCGAAGAACCTGAAAAAGCGGGTCAGTAGCTACTTCAGCCGCTCTCTGAACCGGCGTATCCAGCTGATGGTCTCTCAGATCGAGGGCATCGAAGTGGTGGTGACCCATACCGAAGCGGAAGCGCTGATCCTGGAAAACAACCTGATCAAGTCGTTGAAGCCCAAGTACAACATACTGCTGCGGGACGACAAGAGCTATCCCTACATCCATCTCTCCACTGATCAGAAGTTTCCCCGTCTGAGCTTTCGGCGTGGTGCCCGCACGGGTAAGGGGCGCTATTTTGGTCCCTATCCCAGCGCCGGTTCGACCCGCGAAACATTGCAGATTCTGCAAAAACTCTTCTCCGTGCGTCAGTGCGAAGAGAGTTTCTTCCGCAATCGCTCCCGGCCCTGCCTGCAGTATCAGATCAAACGGTGTGATGCCCCCTGCGTCGACCTGGTCGATGAAGAGACCTACGCCAGAGATGTGCGACATGCGGTGCTTTTTCTGGAAGGCAAGGCTAACCGTGTGATCGATGAGCTGGTGGCGCGCATGGAGTCAGCCTCCCGGACACAGGCGTTTGAAAAGGCAGCACTCTACCGGGATCAGATCAAACGGCTGCGGCGTATTCAGGAGCGGCAGTATGTCAGCGGGGAGGGCGGCGATCTCGATATCGTGGCGGCCTCCCTGATAGGAAGCAGTGCTTGCGTGCAGGTCTTTTTTATCCGCTCAGGACGCAATCTGGGCAATAAGAGTTTCTATCCGGGGATACCCTCCGGGGCCAACGAGGCCAGAGTGCTTTCGGCGTTTGTCTCTCAATACTATCTCGACAAACCTGTGCCTTCCGAGATTCTCCTTAATAAGGAACCGCAGGACAGAATCCTGCTGCAAGAGGTGTTAAGTAACCAATCGGGCCACAAAGTGCGTCTCAGCAGCCGGGTCAGAGGTGAGCGGGCTCGCTGGCTCAGGATGGCCGAAGGCAATGCGGAGCTGGCACTCAAAGCCCGGCTGGCCAGCCGTATCGATATGGAGGGACGGCTGCAAGCGCTGCAACGGGCACTTGACCTGCCGGAACTGCCCGCTCGCATGGAGTGTTTCGACATCAGCCATACCCGGGGTGAATTGACGGTGGCCTCCTGCGTGGTGTTCAACGAGCAGGGGCCGCTGAAGTCCGACTATCGCCGTTTCAATATTGAGGGGATCACGCCGGGAGACGACTATGCCGCTATGCAGCAGGTGCTGGAACGCCGCTACACCCGTATCAAAAAAGGTGAGGTGCCGATGCCGGATATCCTCTTCATCGATGGCGGCAGGGGGCAGATCGGCGTAGTGGAGGAGAGTCTGCGAGAGTTGGGGATTTCCGGGTTGACTTTGGTGGGCGTGGCCAAGGGAGCGGATCGAAAAGCAGGAATGGAGCAGCTCTTCTTGTTAGGCAGCAGTACGCCGATTATACTGCCTGCGGACTCCCCCGCGCTGCATCTGGTTCAGCAGATTCGGGACGAGGCCCATCGCTTCGCCATCACCGCTCATCGTCAGCGTCGAGAGCGTAAACGCAGAACCTCGGTGTTGGAGGAGATCCCCGGCATCGGTCCCAAGCGGCGCCAAAGGCTGCTGAGACAGTTCGGTGGCCTACAGGAGCTTGCCCGGGCCGGCATAGAGGATATATCGCGGGTGGAGGGCGTCAGTCTGAAGCTGGCGGAACAGATTTATCAGACCTTTCATGGAGAAGATTAATATGTGGAATATCCCCAATCTTCTCACCTTGCTGCGGATCGTCCTGATACCGGTCTTCGTGCTGATTTTCTATCTGCCGGTCGAGTGGGCGCGGATTGGCTGCGCCGCCGTCTTCGCTCTGGCAGCAGTCACCGACTGGTTGGATGGATTTCTGGCCCGCCGCTGGGGACAGGTGTCACCCTTTGGGGCCTTTCTCGATCCGGTTGCCGACAAGCTGATGGTCGCCGTTGCTCTGTTACTGCTGGTGCAGTCGGAACCCACCCCCTGGCTGGCACTGCCCGCCGCCATCATTATCGGACGTGAGATCACCATATCGGCCCTGCGGGAGTGGATGGCCGCACTGGGGGCTCGGGCTCAGGTGGCGGTGTCTGTCATTGGCAAATTCAAAACTGCGGTTCAGATGTTGGCTATTCTGCTACTGATCATTCAGCAAGACTTGTGGGGATTGCCGATCCATACAGTCGGTTTTGTACTGCTCTATATATCGGCGATTCTGACGCTCTGGTCGATGATTATCTATCTGCGTGCAGCCTGGCCCAGTTTGATGGGCCAGGTTGTGGTCGAGGGTGAACTGGAAAAAGAGTGAGTAACCACCTTATTCCACCCATCCTGAAATATAGGCTGGATCAAGCGTAGCGGATCCGGCATAAGCTGTTTGTTCATGGCGCATTTTGTCTGATCTGCTGTGCTTGATCAGGCTTACGGGTTATTGGTATTTCCTGGTGGTCAATTTCACCTAGACTAGTGGTATGCCAACCAGCCGCAGGATCTTTGTTGCCATCCTGATTCTGGGCGCCTATTCCCAGATCGTGCAGGCTCTTCTGATCAGAGAGGGGCTGGTGGTCTTCTACGGCAACGAAGTGAGTTTGGGCGCTTTCTTCGGTAGCTGGCTCTTCTGGCTGGCGCTGGGGTCCCTGCTGGTGGTGCGTTGGCGGGAATCGCCTGTGGTGCAGGATCCTCTGCCCTGGATCAGCCGCTTGTTGCTACTGCTACCTTTGGTACTGATCCTGCAGGTGTTGATGTTGCGCACCGTGCGTCTGCTGTTGGATGTCTCCGCCAGCGAATTCGTACCACTGGGGGAGCTCTTCCTCTCCCTCTTTCTTATTGTCGCCCCTGGCAGCCTGCTGTTGGGTATCGCCTTTCCGCTGGCCTGCAAAGCGTTGCGGGATTTTGCCGGTGATGGGGGGGATCAGGGTACCGTCAGGGATATCTCCCGGCTCTACATTGCGGATGCACTGGGGGCCCTGCTGGGTGGGGTACTCTTCACCTTCGTCTTTATACAGTGGCTGGGAATCACCGGTACGCTTGGGGTGACTACCCTGTTGCTGGCGGTCACAGCGCTAAAATTAAAACGAGGCAACGCCGGACTACGCTGGCCAGCTATCCTGCTGGCAGTTCTCGGTTTAATCATTGCTTTACCTGTAGTCAGTCCCTGGCTCGACCGGCAGATGGAGACCTTGCGTTTTTCCACCTTGCAGCCGGGCCTGGAATTGTTCGATGCGACGGAGACTCGCTATGGGCATTTGGCTATTGCGGGTTTTGGCGAGCAGACGACGCTGGTGAACAACGGCCAGGTGGCAGAGAGCTTCCCCTTGCCGTTCGAGATTCGCCAGCAGGCCGCCTATCTCATGTCCCAGGCGGCAGGCGCAAAACGGGTGCTGCTGTTCGGCGGATTTGCCAGTGGCCTGGCGGTGGAACTGCTGCACTATCCGGTCACCCGAATCGACGTTGTGGAAGAGGATGAGCAGGCCTTCCGGAAAGTCATGCCCTACCTGCCGGAGCAGAGCCGCAAGGCATTGGCCGATCCCCGTATCCAGATTCACTTCATGGATGGTCGGCGCTATCTCAACAGCTTACCGGCGGCCGAACACTACAATCTGGTGCTGGTACTCAATGCGACGCCTTCCAGCGCCTACAGCAACCGCTATTTTACCTCGGAGTTCTACCAGGGCGTGCGGCATCAACTCGCGCCAGACGGGGTGTTTTGCACCCGCGTGAGTGGCGCCTCCAATTATCTCGGGCGTACGGTTCGCAGTTTCAGCGGGTCGGTCTTTCGCACGCTGCGGGAAGTGTTGCCAAATGTCGCGGTCGCACCCGGTGATAACTATCTCTTCTGTGCATCCATCGCTGCCGGACGAGTGACTGAATCGGCGTCGGAGCTGGAGTCACGCTACCTGGATATCCCGCTCGAAGATCATCGGTTCCCGGCGAAGGTCTTCTACACGATCTTGCCGGATGATGAGGTGCGTTTTGTGCGGGATCAGCTGGAGCAGCCCGGCAGTGAACGCAACAGCGATGCACGGCCCGTTACCTACTACCTGAACATGCTGTTGTGGGGACAGTTCAGCGCCTCTGGCTTTGCCGACTGGATGGAACAGTTGCGTGGTGTGGGGATCTGGGCTTATCTGCTGCCGATGTTGCTGTTTCTTCTGCTCTGGCTGCTGCGCGCCTCACTTGAAGGTGGTCAACGCACCAGTCGTCTGCGCAAGGCATCCACGCTGATCCTCTTCGTGCTTGGATTAGTTGCGATGGCCGCCCAACTTGCCGTGCTGTTCAGTTACCAGTCCCATGTCGGCTTTATGTTTGAGCGGGTGGCCCTGCTCAATGGGCTTTTTATGACCGGTCTGGCGTTAGGGGCAGCGGTGGGCAGTCTGCTGACGCGTACCGATCGTCCTGCCCTCCGCCTGGGGATCGTACTGATACTGGTGACCGCAGTTCTGGTTGCGCTGCCTCATCTGTTGAACTGGCTTGGTCAGTTGGCGATTGGCTGGCAGGAGTGGGGCTATCCCCTGATCTCGCTGCTGTTGGGCCTGCTGGCGGGAACAGGGTTTCCGTTGGCAGTAAAGATCACCGAATTGGAGCAGGCAGCAGTGGTGCGCAGCAGTGGCATTACCCAGGCGGCGGATAACCTGGGTGGTGCTGTTGGCGGACTGATGACCGGGGCGTTGATGGTGCCGCTGCTTGGTATCGAGTGGAGCAGCTATCTGCTGGCGATCTTCACCCTACTGATGCTCCTGCCGTTGCTGTTTACAGCAATAGCGCCGCATAGGATGACGACATTACAACTCAGGGGCAAGCACGCCTTTCCCTGGCCCAATCTGGGGTGGGGGCTGGTTTTTCTCGTGTTGCTGAGTCTTGCCTGGGCACAGTATCAGCAAGTCATAAAACCTGCGCCTCAACTCCACTTCAGTGATCAATTGCTGGCGGCGGTCAGTGAATCAAGCGTGTTTGAACTGAAGGAAATACCTTTCATTCACTATCTTGGGTCAGTTCCGAATAGTACGGGTGATACTGTTGCCCTGGCTACAATGGCGGTGGCGCCGGATGTGTCGGGTTTTGCCGGACCGATCAACCTGTTGCTCTCCGTGGATGCAATGGGGCGATTGCGGGGTGTGCGTTATATCGATTCCAATGAGACTCCCTCCTATATTTCCGGCATCGATGGTTGGCTTACCGGGCTTGCAGGAACGGATCTCTCGGCTGAACCATTATCACTTTCCCGTGTTGATGCCCTCACCGGAGCGACCGTCAGTAGTAAGGCGGCATTGGCATCGATCAATCAGGCGGTTCACGTGGCAGGGCAAACCGCGTTCGGCAAAAGTTTTGCCCAAGTCGCATCACAAGAGGAGGCACAACCCGCTTGGTACGCTCCTGAGTTTATGGTGACAGTGGGACTGCTGCTGCTGTTTTTTCCCGTTTATCTTTCCGGCAGTGAAAATGGCAGATTGATCTATCAGTTCGCTGCCTTGATGATTCTTGGGTTTTGGCTCAACAGCCAGGTGACTGAGGTGGATCTGGTCAATCTTGGTTTTGGGCTTTTCTCCTCTATTGCCGATAATCCGCAACATTGGCTGCTGATCGGATTTGCGCTTGTTACGACCCTGCTGTTTGGTCCGGTCTGGTGTGGCTATCTCTGTCCGTTTGGGGCATTGCAGGAGTTTGTCTCCCGAATCGGGCATCGGCTGGGCTTGCGCAGCTATGCCAGCCGCCCGTTGGATTCCCGGCTGCGGTTTTTGAAGTATCTGCTGCTCGGTTTGTTGTTGATTGTGGTATGGGGTGGCGGTGATTCATCCTGGGCACTATTCGATCCGATGCAGTATGTATTCGGTGAGCACTGGCCTGAATGGATGCTTGGAATTCTGCTGTTGGTCTTGCTGGGGGCGCTGTTCCACTACCGTTTTTGGTGCCGTTATCTCTGCCCGCTGGGGGCGTTTTTGGCCTTCGGCAATAAATTTGCCCTGTGGCAGCGGCTGGCGCCGGAGCGCCGTTTTAACCATTGTGACCTCGGAGTGCGGGAAACCTTCGATATCGACTGTATCCGTTGCAACCGCTGTCTTACCGGCAGGGATACCCATCTCAAGCTCCGTGGGTTCGGCAAGGAGAGATAGCGGTAATCGGGTAAAACACAGGCCGGAAGTTTCTGTCTAAACTGTTAGAAGAAAGCGGAAAATTTGGGCCATGATATCCATGTTACAAGCGATCCGACATTGGCATAGCAGTGATTACAGGCTCGTCGGGCTGTTGAGCCTGACGTTGGTCGTGATTGTGCTGTTTTTGGTCGGGCAGCAACAGACGGAGATGACCGGCTCAAGCTGGCGGCGAATCGATATTAAAATCTTCCAGGAAAGGCTGGATAGCGGCAAGTTGAGCGCGCATGAGGCTGAGTGGTACCACCCTGCCGAATCGGCTGAGTTGTCGTTACGCAAGCCGGGGGGAACGCCATGAGAGAGGTGGTTTGCGAACTCTGTCCGCGCAAGTGTGTGATCCCCGAAGGGGGGGCAGGTGACTGCCGGGTGCGGGTCAATATTGCTGGCAAACTGCTGGCTTCCACCTACGGACGGCCCTCCGCGATGCATGTCGATCCGATGGAGAAGAAACCGCTCTACCATTTTCATCCCGGTTCACCCGTGTTTTCCATTGCGACGGCAGGCTGCAACCTGCACTGCCTCAACTGCCAGAACTGGCAACTCTCCCAAAGTGGCGGGGAGGAGATAGAGGAGATCTTCAACGCTGACCCCGTGGATCTCGTCGCTCTGGCCAGAGATCAGGGCTGCGAAAGCATCGCCTACACCTACTCCGATCCGGTGGTTTTCTACGAATATGTCTATGACAGCAGTATCCTGGCGCATGAGGCCGGGATGCAGAATGTATTCATCACCGCCGGCTATATCAATACCGAGCCTCTGCGCCGTCTCTGCAAAGTGATCGATGCCACTAACACCGATCTGAAGGCATTCGACGACGGCTTCTACCGCAAAACCACCGGGGCAACGCTGCAGCCGGTATTGGATGCCCTGGTGACTTTTCGGGAGGAGGGGGTCTGGCTGGAGGTGACCAATCTGCTTATCCCGACGCTGAATGATGATCTCTCCATGATCCGGCGCATGGCGAAGTGGATCAGAAGTGAGTTGGGGGAGGACACCCCCCTCCACTTCAGCCGTTTTCATCCCATGTACCGGATGCGCAACCTGCCGCCGACGTCGGGAGAGACCCTGGACCGTGCGCGTCAGGAGGCGATGGATGCGGGGTTGAAATATGTCTATATCGGCAATATCTCAGGACATATGGGCAATTCAACCTACTGTCCGGTCGACGGCACTCTGTTGATCAAGAGAGAGGGTTTCCTGATCAGTGAATACAACCTGACCAGCGACGGTCGCTGCCCGACCTGTAATGAGCCGGTTCCGGGAGTCTGGCAATGAGGATGAGAGAGATGATGAAACGCAACAGGCATTCCCGCAGACGTTTTCTGGGAGTGCTGGGTGGTATGCTCGCAGGAGTGATGGCCCTCCCCTGGACGGTTAGAAGCGCGCGGGAGAAGAAAATGGCCATGCGTGAGGCGGACTACTACCGGCCCAGGGGATCAGACGAATAGGGGGAGAGGAGAATGAGATTCGGTCAGTTTCGGCTATGGATAATTGCCGCGCTGCTGCTGGCGGGGCTGTTGCTGATACCCCAGTCCCTTGCGGGTGAAAAGGTCAGGGAGAGTGTGCTTGCAGGCGCCTGGTATCCGGATAATTCGCTACAGCTGGCCAAGGTTGTGGACGGCTTTCTGGATGACCCTTCCAATGTCCGGCCCAAGGCGAAAAATCCTCTCCGGGCGCTGATCGTTCCCCACGCCGGTTACAAGTACAGCGGACCAACCGCAGCCAAAGCCTTCAGGTTGGTGCGCGGCATGGATTTCACACGGGTTCTGTTGCTGGCACCCAGCCACTACAGCGCCTTCAAAGGGCTCTCCATTGCGGATGTGGATGCCTATCAGACTCCGCTGGGCTCTGTGCCGCTGGATCAGGTTGCAGTGCAGCAATTGCGCAGGTCTCCCCTCGTCAGTGCCCATACAGAGGCACACAAACGGGAGCACAGCATAGAAATTGAACTGCCGCTGCTGCAACGCGTGTTGGAGCCAGGCTGGAAACTGGTGCCGGTACTGGTGGGGCAGATGGACGATGAGGCCTACCCGCAGGCAGCAAAACTGCTGCGGGAGCTGGCGGATGAGCAGACCCTGGTGGTGGTCTCCAGCGACTTCGCCCACTATGGCAAACGGTTTGGCTATACGCCGTTTCCGTTGAATGATGAGACGCCTGCAAATATCCAGCAACTGGATGAGGATGCGATTGAACGGATAGTGGCGGGGGATGCAAAGGGGTTTCTCGACTATCAACAGCGCACCGGAATCACCATCTGTGGATTTCGTCCCATTGCACTACTGCTGCACATGCTGCCGGTCTCGGCTGAACTGGAACAGCTGGTCTATAAGACCAGCGGTCAACTGACCGGCAACTATGAAAATTCGGTCAGCTACGTGGTGATCACAGTGAATGTTCCGACAGCAATCGCCGGCAGCCAGGGTTCAGGCCGTAGTCTGAGTAGCGAGCAGCTCAAGAGGTTGCACCAGATTGCCGTGGCCGGAGTCAGGCGTGCGGTACTGGATGACAAGCATGAAGGCGAACAGTTGCTGCGCAATCTGCCGCCGGAGCTTGAGCGGCCTTCCGGGGCATTCGTGACTCTCAAGAAGGATGGCATGTTGCGTGGTTGTATCGGCTATATTCGACCACGCGACCCACTCTTCCAGGCTGTGTTGAAGAATGGTGGTAATGCAGCGGTGCGGGACCGCCGCTTTCCGCCGGTAACGCCGGAAGAGTTGGAGGGGCTTGAGATCGAGGTGAGCGTGCTGACGCCTCCGCGTGCCATTGCCCACTACGAAGCGTTCAAAGTGGGTCAACAGGGCATTATTTTAACAAAACAGGGTCGTAGTGCGGTTTTTCTTCCGGAGGTTGCGCTGGAGCAGGGTTGGAATCGGGAGCAGACGCTGACCTATCTGGCGAGAAAGGCGGGATTGCCCGCTGATGCCTGGAAAGAGGGGGCAGAGTTTGAAGTGTTCTATAGTGAGAAGTATGCAGCACCTTATGGCTCCAGCCATGAGACTGCAAAGGAGTAAAAGATGAAACGGTTACTGACAATATTGAGTTTGGTTGTGTTGCTGAGTCTTGCTTTCCTGGTGAATGCCCAGCCGCCCTATGGAAATCCGGGATACATGGGATCACCTCCCCAGACTTCCGGTTACCGCCATTTTCAACGGTTGAGAATCGAAAAGGGCAGGAGCGAAGCGGGATATGTGGTAAGGATCCATACCGAAAATATCGATCCCCAAGCGGTTCAGGTGGCTGTGAAGGGAAGATTCCTGGTGATCAGTAATGATACCAGCCAGGAGACGGAACGGAGCAGTGACCGGGGTAGTTATAGTTACAGCCGCAGCTCGAGCAGTTTCAGTCAACGCATTTCGATTCCCAGGGATGCTGATGTGGAGAATATGAAACGGGCTGAAAGTGAGAACCTGGTTACTATTACCCTGCCGGTGCGTGAGGGTTTTCGTTACTGATTTCGCCACTTGAAGAGGGAGTGGACCTTAAATCCCTGTTTTCTTTTGTATGGAGGGGATAAAGGGTTGACAGTAGCACCTGTGTCGTTAAAATACGCCTCGTTCGTAAGTGACGCGGGAATAGCTCAGCTGGTAGAGCACAACCTTGCCAAGGTTGGGGTCGCGAGTTCGAATCTCGTTTCCCGCTCCAATTTTAAAGAGCCTCGGCTAAACCGAGGCTTTTTTGTTTCAAGATCTGCGCCTAAATGGTGGTAGAATCTGAGCCTCTCATAGGCTGAGTGGCAGAGTGGTTATGCAGCGGCCTGCAAAGCCGTGAACCTCGGTTCGATTCCGGGCTCAGCCTCCATATTATTTCTCTATTAATCAATAGAATATAGTCATTATCTCTATATAACTTTAAGCAAAAAGTGGTTCTTTTTACCTAAGAAAACCACTCCTGCCACTCGAAAAACCACAAAGAAGACACTCGTGTAACGGACAGAAAAGCCGTGGACGTCAGTTTTCTACTCCGTTATCTTGTGTTTTTCTGTTAGAAATTCAATGTCAAGTTCTGATACTGAAACTCGTCAATCCATACTACTACCGATACAAGAGCCCTTGTGGGGTAGAGCGGCCTGTGTTGTTGGCCTATACGGCTAATCAAGGAAAGTCCCGCTATCCTCTTCTCGGTATCCCATTGAGCGATATCCGACACGTCGTTTTCCATACATTCTCGCGAGCATGGGCACCTTGCTATCAACGTAGTCGACAATACGCACTTCGCGTTTGCCAGGATGTAGCCGGTGCAGTCGCCCAGCATATTGTACGAGGGTACCTTTCCACGAAACCGGTAGCGAAAGAAACAGGGTATCCAAGCGTGCATCATCAAATCCTTCACCGATGTATCTTCCGGTTGCCAGCAGTAGGCGCTCCTCTTCCATTGGAATAGAGGCGAGTTGTTCCTGGACTTTGCGCCGTTCTTTTGCAGACTGTCCTCCCTGTAGAACGACGATATGCCGGACAAAGCCTTTTAACCGTTGATGGAGATCCTCAAGGTGGTTTTTGCGTTCCGTCAGCAGGATCGGTGATCGACCTTCTTCCATAGCCAGCAGAACATCATCAATGATCCGCTCGTTGCGTTTTTCATCGGCTATCAACAGGCTGTAGAGTTCTTGAATGGTTATATCGGATGCCTGCATGGGAGGCTCAAAGCCGGTTTCCCTAACTACAAGTCGATGTTCGAAGGGGCGTTGCGCTAACTGACTACGTGGATCGACCCTGAATCGAATCGGCCCGATCTGCATATGGGTGATGGGCTGGTGGCCGTCGCGGCGCTGCGGTGTGGCGGTCAACCCAACAACGTATCGTGCCTTTATCTCGGAGAGGACTCGTTCGAACGAAACAGCTGGCAGATGGTGGCATTGATGCACACCATCCATGGTGTGCCCCCTTCGGGCGCACTGAAGTGCGTCCAATTTCGCTCCCGGCGAAATTGTCGTCAATGATAACCTGCCCATACTTGGCCACGATGTCGTCCATGGTCTCTTTTCGGGACAGGCTCTGGAGCATGGCCACGTCGATTTGCCCTGTCAGCTTGCGTTTCCCACCACCAATCTGACCGATTGATTTCGCATCGCGGTCAAGAAAGATGCCAATCTGCGATCTCCATTGTTCCAACAGCGGCTGTCTATGCACCAGGATCAAGGTGCTGCACATTCGCGCAGCGATCAGGTAGGTTCCAAGGACGGTTTTCCCGAAACCAGGTGGCGCCACGATCACGCCGTTGTCGTGCCCGAGTATGGCTTTCGCTGCTTGGTGCTGGGCATCGGTCAATTCACCGAAGAAGCTAACATCCACGGGATCGCCGAGGCTTCTCAGATCTTCCACCTCAAGGTGGCTTTTGTATTCCTGGAGCAATGCCTGTACGTCGTCGAGACACCCTCGCGGCAGACTGATGTGCTTTCCATGATCTTCGGCGCAGGAGATTACTCGGGGAGTCAGTGCCGTGGAAAGTCGAAGATTTTGTTTCTTGTAGAATTCTGGGTTCTGGAATGCGGCAAACCGTTGGATCTGATTGATCAAGGGCGACGGTAGGCCGGCTTTCTCGATGTAAAGACGTTGGGATAAAATACCTCGAACCTGGTGTGGGATGGGATCGGTGATCGGAATACGCTTCGGTTTTCGGGAAGGTGGCCTCAGCCATGGGCTGGCATCATCAACATCCTCCTCGGTAATGGCAATCTGAAGACCAGTCACCTGGCCACGTGTTGTGGCTTCCATGGTGATCTTTTCAACCTTCTCTACCTGAATCGGAACAAGCGATGTGAGAAATTCCCACTGATCTGGAAATGGCTCCAGTTCGTCGTTCAGAAAGAGGGTATTGTTTTTCTGTCGCGGGTGATATTGAAGCGGGAGAGCGATGAGATTGCCGAAGCCACCATTGGGTAAGGTATCCTGGTTTGGGAAAAGCCGGTCATAGGACGCCATGCTGAGTTGATGTCGTCTGGCCATGGTTTCCGTAATCAGATAGCTACCCATCTTTCTTGCTATCGCTGCGGAAACAAGATTGCTGAAAAAGAACCAGACGTGTGCACCATTTCCAGAACGGGAACGTTCAATGGCATAAGGAACGCCTGCTCGCCGACAGGTTTCCGTAAAAGCCATAACGTCTTTACGCCAAGCTGCTTTGTCAAAATCGGCTGCGAGAAACCGGCAGGTATCGTCCTTCAGCATAGGGTATACGCCAATGATGTGACGTCCCTGGAGATGGTCCAGAATCACCTCGGTTGTTACCGGCAGGAAGGCCTGATTGGGGCACTCACCGCATTTTACCCGGGGCTTCTCACATACTCCGCGAATCCACTCATTCGAACAGGCAGGCGAATAACCCTTCTTGCCCGTTTTTTGGTTCTGCCACAATTTTGGATACACATCCTCTCGGCCTCGAAAGAGGCGGATAAAAAGGGCGATCTTCTCGTCTGGTGTTACGACTGCAGGGATGCAGGAGGTAGAGCAATGCATGGAGCAATTGCCGAGATTTTCCTCTGTAGAAACGGGAGCTTCTGCTGGATGTTTTGGTTTGTGCGTTGTCTCCTTGTTATCTGGTGTCAGACGTCCTCTCAGCGATCTGAGTGTTGTCTCAGATTCTTCTTGCTGTTTTTGGAGACGGGTAATTTTCTGTTCGACTGCGGCGATTTTTCGCAGAATGATTTCGCGAGCAGAAATCTCCATAGTCAGGTCCAATTCAGATGTTCAGTCGGTTGCTCCAACACCACTCAGATTTTCCACGGACCACCGGGCTGCCATTGTCCGGTGAAGGCTTGGTTATGTTGGCTGCATAAGAAATGTCTCGAGCAGATGGCAGACCTCCTCAATCGATGGGGGAGTGGAGGTGGTAAGCAGTATTCCCTTACTTAGAAACGCATTCCACTGCAGGTTTTTCTGCTTGTCATCGTAGAATGTTGAACTAAGGCCGGATGGTGTTTGTTTGGGTAAGGGCGTTTGGCGACGTGCAAAGGTGTTACGGACGGCTTCGGATAACGTGAGCCCGTTGAACTCAAACTGATGAGCCATTATCCAAAGGTCATAGAAGTCCTTCATCCGGCTGTTTGCCATACCCAGGTTGACCAGAGCTTGGTATTTTTCGGCCACTACAGTTTCCCGCGGGTAGACCCTCAAGCGAGGCGTCGGATATTCCAGTAGTGTGGGATACTCAACCTCTTCCGGTTCAGGCGTTACGGCGTCGCCGAACCCAATATCAGCCTGGATTGGGATGCGGGCACCGGCCAGCTCACCGAGCAGTACCACGCGTGTGCCACCGTATTCAGTCGCATCGCGGATCGATTCAACTCTAACGCTGTCAGCAAGGAATACCAAACCGTCATCCTCAACAGGGAGGTCGCACAAGTTGCGAAAGATTTCTCGTAGTGCCGCTTCTCCGCTGTCGCCGAATCCGAGGAAGTCTACATCGCGGGTTGGGCGATGCATCTGGTCGTCCCACAGGGTGAAAAGCATTGCGTCCTTCAGTATGAGCGATTGCGGTACTCCGATTGGCTCAGCCGGTACAAAAGTCGTTCCAGCCCATAGCGGGTCAGGATCAACTGGAACTCCTCACCTCGCTGCCTTGCCAGTTCGAGCAACCGGTCCCGCACTGAGGCCGCAGTGTTCCTCCCCTGTTTACCTATCATGTCGCAAGCGATCCCAGATAGGGTCGCATGACGTTCTGAACACGGCAAACCTTAGCGTATTGCCAGAGGTCATCCATAGTGCAGCGCCGCGACCGCCAGCATTCCCTGAGTGCCTCGATGGAAACATCCAGCCCAATTTTATTTCGATACTTGAAGCAATCGGCCACAGTCTTTGCTGGTGTGAATACGGGTACGATTACCCCCTCAATCCGGTGTTCCTCCACGCCGGCATCGAGCGCTGCCGAAGAGAAACGGACAATACGTAGAGGAGGGTACTCCACACGTGGCCGCCAGGCCTTCCCACTAATGGCCAGCCAAACTTCGAAGGGCGACTGTGTAGTGAGTTCGTGAAAACGCAGGGCGGATAGGAGGCAGATTACTCCTTTCGGTACGCGTTTACAGACCTCGGCCAGAGAGCGGTGCTCGCTTACGTTGGTACCGGGAAGCACATAGAGTCCCCGGCCGATTCGTTGCAGCTTACCGGCTGCGTGGAGTCTACTGAGATAGATCCGTGGGATGCCGTAAGGATCGAGGTCCCGGGGACGCAGAACCCCTTCCTTTTGTACCAGTTCCAGCACCTTGTCTGTCTGAGTCGTTTGAGTCATTAGGTATGAATGTTACATTACATAGGAAAAAGTATACAAGTTCCGAGGAATTAGAACGCAAGCTGGTAGAAAGATCGGGTATGGTCATCGGTATAGTTTTTAGGAGTTAAAGTTTAACTACTCTTCTCCGGTGCCAGCGCAGAGGCATTCAGCTCGAAATCTTCATGCCTGCTGAGGCGGCAGCGTCGTTTGGCCTCGACCCACTGTTGATCCTTGTTAGAACCCTGTCGTTTCGATTTGGCCACGGGTGTTTTCCCGGTAAAGCTGAGTTGAGCAGCTCGTCTTCTCAAACGAAACTTATACCCGGAGGGTGTAAGTACTGAGTGTCAGTTTCGTTTAGTCTACTCCAGGAGAGAAGTAGCCTGGGAAAGAAGGTCGTCGCTTTGTTTGATTAGTTTACCCGCTTGAGCTTCATCCATCTCGGGTTGATCCTCTCGCAGATGGGTGAGCAGAGACAAAGTTTCGGCTGGCAACAGGTTCGCCTGTACCAGCCTTGACTCGATCAGTTCCTGAGCCGGCGTTTTTTCAGTATCGTGTCCCCGCCAAAAGAGCAGGGCGTGCAAGGCCGTCTCCACGGCATCACGCATCGGGACGAGAGCTTCTGTTGAAAAGCCGCCTTCGGTGAGCACTTTCGCCATTCGCCGTTTATGTTCACTCTGGGCCAGGCGGTTGCGGGCCTCGGTCAGATGTTTTGATTGTTCGTCATCTTTTGGCTTATCCTCGGCCGGGGCGCGGTACACCGTTCTGACTGTATCCTGGTTGGTGTTCAAGACGCCGGCCTCGATCAGCTGCTGAATGGTTGCAAAGGAATCCCGGTCCAGCAATTTCAATTGTGGCGTCTGCTCGGGGAACCGTTCTTGCAATTGCCGGGTAAGGGAACCCTGCAGAGCATCGCTCAGCCGGTCTGCCACCACCAGCAGAGTCTGCTGTGCTCCCTCGCCGTGCAGTTCCATCAGTTCCAGATGATGGCTCCACTGTGAAAGAATATCGTCCCGCAGACGATCGAGCGGATCGGTGGGTGGCATTTGTGGTTCTTTTGACTCACCCACTATCAGGGTATCGATTCGCTCCAAAAAAGCGACTCGGCCGGAGGGGAGGTCCATTTCATTTTTGCCTTTACCATCCACTACGCCTTCGGCCAGGGAACGCTTCTGCTCCAGCAGAGAGAGCATGCGGTGTTCGATGGAGCCTTCAGATACAAGATTGATTACCTGCACCGGGCGTTTCTGGTGCTTTCGCCAGGCACGGGCGATGCGCTGCTCCAGTTTTGCCGGATTCCATGGCATATCCAGGTTGATCACTACATCGGCCACCTGCAGGTTGAGTCCTACGGAGCCTGAGTCGGTGGAGAGGAATAGTCGACACTCGGGATCGTCCTTGAAACGCCGGATCTCGTCACGGCGTTTTGGCTGCGGGATCTTGCCGGTATGTAAAGCGTAGCCCAGCCCCATCTCCTCGGCCTGCTCCCGGACCAACTGCAACATACGCTCCCACTCCGAAAAGATAATGATCTTGTGGTCACCATCCTCCATGATTTCCTGGAGGATGTTGCCAAGCTCCTTCAGCTTGGGTGAGATGCGGCAATTTTGATCCAGAATATAGGGCGTGTCACAGAGCATACGCATGCAGGCCAGATAAAGTTGGAGCTGTTCCATCTCCTCTTTTTTCAGTGGCCGCTTTTTGGCCGTAGCGGCAAGACGCGCCACTCTCGACTCGTACTCCCCGTAGCGCAGCACCTGCTCTTTGTGCATGGGGACGAAATAGGTGTTTATCGTGCGGCCTGGCAGCTGCCCCTCTACCTCCTCTTTACGTCGGCGCAGCATGATGGGCTGCAGCTTTTTATGCAGCTGATTGAGGTTCCTGTAGCCAATGGCGCGCCCTTTCTCATCCAGTTTGTAGAAGTCACGGTTGAAGCGGAACAGAGGGCCGAAGATATGTGGATCCAGGAACTGAACGATCGAATAGATTTCGTCAATGCGGTTCTCTATCGGTGTGCCGGTAAGTACAAAAGCGTAGGGGCTTTTCAGGCGCTTGATTGAGATCGCTGTCTTGGTTTGCCAATTCTTGATGCGCTGAGCCTCATCCAGAATGATGACATCCGGGGCCAGGATGGTATTGATTTCCTCTGTATCTGACCGAACCTGTTCGTAGCTGGCAAGTGAGAAGAATGCAGGGTCTTCGTATTGGCGCAGACGCTTGGCACGCGTCCCCTGGATAATGCTTGAAGGCAGGCTGGTGAATTTGTCGATCTGTTCCTCCCATTCGCCCTTGAGCGAAGCGGGGGAGATCACCAATATTCGCCGGATGCCCCAGGTACGGCGCAGCAGCTCACAGGCGGCGATTGCCTGCACCGTTTTGCCCAGGCCCATCTCGTCCGCCAGCAGAGCACGGCCGGTGAATGCCAGGTGCAGCATGCCCTCCTGCTGGTATGGGTAGAGAGGGTGCTTGACAAGATCGAGGCTCGCATTTCCTGCTGCTACCTCAGTCTCAAAGTGTTGGCGGCTGCGGATCTGTTGCGCGTGCCGGTCCAGTGTATCGAGCCAGGTATTCAACTCATGTGACCACCGGATCCTGCGCCTGACAGCTGGGTGAGAGGTGTTAATTGCCCGTTGCATGGCAGGCAGTGTGTCGAGGGGATTATCCGCCAGGATGCTGTCGCTGGAAAAGAAGGGGGTGATGAGACCCCGAGCCTTGGAACGGCGATGTCCGCCTTCTGGCCAGCGTATCCGGACTTGGTGGTCCCGCCGGTCCAGAAAGATTTCGATGTATGGACTGCCTTTGGCTGCTGCATTCTGGAAAGCGCGCTTGCGCCTGTACTGGAGCCTGTTCAGCGTTGCCTCGATATGCTTACAGGTGCCCAGGCCATTGATACGGTGGTCGGGGCAGTCGCAGCTATTGATGGGTTCTACAAGTGAACGAATCTCTACACGATAAGTTTGCTCGTTGTTGGAGTCGACCTGATAGACACCGAAAAAGTTATCGTCCTGCGCCTGGGATTCAATCCGTGATGGTTCATTCAGACCGCGCAAACGACGGCGTTCGATCTCATCGGCGTCACTGGTTGACCAGCCTGATGGTCGAACCAGTCTTTGGGAATTTTTATTACGTTTCTTTGTTTTCGACATGATGGGAATGTATTGTATGGATGGCTTACGAATTCATATAACGACTATTCTACTGAAAGTTTTCAACAATGGCCTTTGATAAAGAGCCCGTCGGATACGAGAAAACAGTGCTCTCTGATCTCCAGGGGAGCTGGCAGAACCTGCGGGACACGGTGGTGTATACCGGCTGGGAGCGTGCATTGTTGCATATCGACGAGGGTATGAGTTGGGAGTCGGTCAGAAACCTCCAGTATATGAGCAAATGTCTGCTCCTAGTGCGCAATATTCTTATACAAGACAAAGCGCCAAAAGAGGTCTTATTTTGGTTAGAGGAGGTGAACAGGATGATGGATGTTGCGCTCCATACGCTCAGAAAAGGTGAGGTCGATTGAGCCACATCGTCAGAAGGGTACTGCCAACTTCACGCTAAATCGGCCAGACTATAGGCATGAAAGATGCCAAGCAGTTATACTATGGATACCGATTGTCCTCCGACAATCATCAGTCACGCCGTTTGGCTGTATCATCGCTTCTGCCTGAGCCTGCGAGATGTGGAGGACCTTTTGGCCGAACGCGGAATTGCCGTGGTTTGATCGGCCTTGTACAAAAAAGTATTCCTCGCCTCACGTCGGTTCCGAATATTGCAACAACGCCCGTTTCAGTCTGTAATTTATACGGAGTGATAATAAAAATCCGTATAATTCACTCGATATCTTGAATTATACGGAGTAAATTAGTATTCTCCGTATAAATCTCCTGGGGCTTTTTTGTATGCTTAGACTGCCGCAAACAATTCAACTCCTGTATGCCGAACTATTACAGCAATGCGCCATTGCATTGCCAAATCAGCGTGGTATCTCCTTTGTATCAAAGCAGGTTAGTGGTAACCGCTATTGGTACATGGAACTGGTGGTTGGAAGCACCAAGCGTCAATACTCATTGGGGCGTGATACGGATCTGCTTCGCGGGCAAATCGATAAACAGAAGAGCTTGTTTGCTCATGCTGCACCAGATCTAAAGCAGCGAGAAAAACTTGTAAAAATGCTGGTTAGCGGTGGTACCTTTGCTCCGGGTGGTTCTGCCGGGCGGGTACTTGAGGTGCTTGGCCAGTCAGGTGCATTTTTATCCGGTGGCATACTTGTTGGCTCTCACGCCTTCAACAGCTACGGTAACATGCTGGGCGTGAGCTGGGATTCTGCCGCTATGTACACGCAGGATATGGATCTTGCCAGTTATCGTCAGATAGAAATTGTGATGCGTCATGATGCTCCTGACGTGAAGTCCACCTTATTGGAATGCGGATTGGGTTTTTTTGAAGTACCTGCACTGAATTCCAAGTCCCCATCCACCAGTTTTAAGATTCGGGGCCAGGAGTTTCATGTTGATCTTCTGACCCCATTATATGGACCGAACACCAGCAAGCCGGTGTATTTATCACACTTTAACAGCTATGCGCAGCCCATGCGGTTTTTGGAATATCTGCTGGATGATAGTCAGGGTGCTGTTGTTCCTTTCCGTAGTGGTGTTCTTGTGAATGTCCCGGATCCGGCACGTTTTGCAGTACACAAGCTTGTAGTATCTCAGCGCCGGCCTGTAGCACAGCAAACCAAGGTCAGAAAAGATATTCAACAGGCAAGTGAACTGCTTTCCGTTCTGTTGGAGGATCGCCCCGGAGATGTTTGGATAGCACTGGAGGCGGCGTTTGCCATGCCTGAGAAATTCCAATCACAGCTTGCCAAAGGTGTTGAGTATCTGCCTTTGCCGGTTAAAGAGGCGGTAACAGCGCATATTTCCTCAGCAAGGTGATCAAGATTCAGATCACCTAATTCCACTTCACCAACCTTGCCAATACTAAGTGGGGTGGCATAGCGAGTGGCAAAGAGCATAACCTATTGAAATATAGGAAAGTACAGTGGCCTGCAAAGCCGTGGACGCCGGTTCGATTCCGACCTCAGCCTCCACATTAAATATAAGTAATATCAAATAGTTAAGGCGCTTTTTAGCGCCTTTTTCTTTGCCTGCTAGATTCTCAATACCCGCCAAATTAGGCTGAAAACTGCCTCAAAATGCCTGTCTCTGGCGGTAACACCACCCGCACTATTTTAATATTGCCGATAACGCGAGTGATGAGGGAGTATATAGCGATAGCAACCTGCAGATCTCGTGGAGACAAGTTTGAGTTCATTGTCAAACGGAAGGGATTGTTACCGAAGCCGATTTATCTAGAGTCTGCTCAATAACTCTAACTTGTTGAAATCACTATAATATCCATCCTCTGCGTAGTATACTAATGCACGAAAAATGAACCCACCCCATTGAAAACTGTGCACCTATGATTCGCTACTGCAGCCAAAAACAACTTTCCCTCGCTGAGTTTGACTGGCCCTTCCAAGTTGCACTTGATGAACATAACCGCTGGGTCAAGATGAGTGAGTGTATTCCCTGGAATGAACTGGCCGAGGGTTATTATCAAGGGCTCTCCACCAAGCAAGGGCGGCCTGCCAAAGATGCCCGCTTAGTCATTGGTGCAGTGATTATCAAGCACAAGCTCTGTTTATCTGATCAAGAGACCGTCGCGCAAATCCAGGAGAACCCATACCTTCAGTACTTCGTCGGACTACCCGGTTATCAGATGGAGGCACCGTTTTCGCCTTCGTTGTTTGTCGAGATTCGAAAGCGGATGGGACAGGAGGTTTTCGAGGTCTTTCATGGTGCCATCATCGACTCACTGGAAAGTGTAAAGTCGAAGAGAAAGTCCAACGCTCAAAACCTGCCGCAGTCCGGCACAGTCGAACGATCACAAGAACAGGATGATAATAATGATCTACCCTCGGATTCGAGAAGCACGACTGGAGAACCCAAAGTAAAATATCAGGGAAAGTTGATACTGGATGCCACGGTAGCGCCGCAGGCGATCCGTTATCCTACCGACTTGAGTTTGCTCAATGAGGCACGTGAGTTCAGTGAGCAAATCATCGATAAACTTTATCCAAAGACCGGGTTGAATAAGAAAACACGGACCTATCGACAGAAAGCACGCAAGGCTTTTGTGGCCATTGTGAAACAGCGCCGGCCCACTGCAAGAGTACGGCATCGAGGGATCAAGCAACAGTTGCAGTATCTTCGTCGCAACCTGGGCCATATTGAACGCTTACTTGAGCATTGGCCGATTGGGACAAGGCTCCCCTTGCCCCGCTGGCTGTTATATCGTTACTGGGTGATTCAACATGTCTATGAACAGCAGTGGGAAATGTATTGCAACAAGAGTCGTCGCTGTGATAACCGGATAGTCAGCATCAGCCAACCGTATGTGCGACCGATCATCCGAGGCAAGCAAAACAAGGCGGTGGAGTTTGGTTCCAAGCTGAGCGTAAGTCTGACCGACGAAGGTATAGCCCAAGTCGATTATCTTCGCTGGGACGCCTTCCATGAAGGAGGGGATTTAAAATCCCAGGTCGAGGCTTATCATACACGTTATGGATACTACCCCGAAGTCATACTAGGCGATCCGGTCTACGGCACCCGAGAGAACCGGCGCTATCTCAAGCAACACGGGATCCGTTTTGCAGGGAAGCCGCTGGGGCGGCCAAAGAAGGTGACAGAGGCCAACCGGGAAGAGTTGAAGCAGTTGAAGGCACAGCGACGAGAGGAGTATCTGCAACGCATTCCGATTGAGGGTAAGTTTGGCCAGGGGAAGAATGGCTATCGGCTCAACTATATTCGAGCCAAGCGAGCAGACACTTCTGAAGCCTGGATCAACAGTATCTTCTTGGTGATGAACTTGCTGATCCTGTTGAGGATCTTTTTTGCGCTTGGGAAAAGGGGCGCTGCTCTGGTTCGGTTAGTGCTACTGCAAGTAGAGAAATTGTTGCTCTGCCATCATCAGGCTAACCAGCCAGCACACTATTTTCGCCCGGCAGTGGTGCTCTGACTTACTGAGCAGACTCTATCTCTCTGCAGCCCCACCAAGTTCCTGAATACTGTCTCAATGCCGATCATGGTTTTTCTCTTCGGTTGCGAGTCATGGGCACTCTTTCGCAGGCGAGCTATGAGTGTCCGACTCACCCCGTTTCTGTGACGGACACGCCGGAAAGTCGGGAGTTTACCTTGAGCGGTGGCAGTGCGCAGATGGACCGGGATTTTGTCCTGCTCTTGCGTGAGGCTGAAGGGCAGGGAGGCGATACTCTTGTCGCCCCAGATGGTGATCAGCACTTGGTGCTTGCCTCTTTTCATCCAAATATTCCCACCAGTGATCAGGCATCGCCGCGTTGCATTAAATTGGTGATCGATTGTTCAGGTTCCATGGGGGGTGATTCCATCGCTCAGGCACGGGCTGCGTTACATGAGATCCTGGCCATGCTGGAGCCTCACGATTGGTTCAATATCATCGCCTTTGGTTCCAACTATCGTATGCTCTCAGAGAAGCTCCGGCCTGCATCGGAAGATAGTCTCTCAATGGCTGCCCGTTTTGTTGCCGAACTTGATGCCAATATGGGAGGGACGGAGATTGGTGGCGCCCTGGATGCTGCCTATGTCAGTGGTGTGCGTGAAGGATTAAGCCCGGATCTATTGCTGATCACCGACGGAGAGGTGTGGCAGCATGATGCGGTAATACAAACTGCTCGTCGTTCGGATCACCGTATCTTTACTGTAGGCGTCGGCAGTGCCGTCTCTGAAACGTTCCTGCATCAGTTGGCTGAACAGAATGGCGGAGCCTGTGAACTGGTCTCTCCCCGTGAAGGGATGGCTGAACACATTGTGCGTCATTTTCGGCGCATCGATCAGCCAGCGGCCGCATCGGTTCGAGTAGAGTGGCTAGTCTCTCCAATACGGCAGTTTCCCAGGGAGATAGGAACGGTTTTCGCGGGTGATACGCTCCACCTATTCGCCTGGTTCGAAAAGCTGCCTCATGGCGAGGCAATCTTGGTTATTGATTCTGCTGAAGGTGAGTCATTACGGCAAAGGGTAAGAATTGTCGGGGAGAGTGAAACAGCAAACGCGATCCGTTCTGCCCTGCCGAGAGTGGCCGCGCATACTCAGATTGGTTCCGACTCCTCGGTTGAATCGAAAGAGCTTGCGGTTCGCTACCAACTGGTCACGGAACAGACCAGCTGCATCCTGGTATATCAGCGGGACATCGAACAGAAGGCCGATGGTGTGCCGGCGCTGCGCAAGGTGCCTCAAGTGCTGGCTGCAGGACGGGGTGGTATGGGGCAGGTGGATGCTTGTATGTCTCTCTCGGAATCAGTTTGCGCAAGCGTTGCCAGTAGTGAGCTAGCCGATTTGGATTATGATGATGCAGATATGGAGTATCTTGATATTCCTCCGATGTTACGAAGGCATCGTAGCGGCAGCTTGATCGAAAATCTTAATCGACGTTTTGATGAAACCACCACCAACATTTTCAGGATAGCTACTGTTGCTGAGCTTAGGACACTCGGGTTGGATTATCTCATTGCAGATGAGCTTGACGCATTGGTGGATGAAGGCATGGATGAGCGCAGCGTGGTGATCAGCTACCTGCAATTGCTTATCAAAACCTCACAGGATGCGGTCGCCAGCCGCCATCTGCAGCGCTTGGTAGGTCGTGCTGCAAAACAGTGGCAAGTGGATTCAGATGTTCGCGATGCGGTTAACGACTGTTGTTTGTGAAATGTTTACCTCTGGGCCTTGGGCGGTGAAATTATCGCTGCCATCAACTGGGATGAGTCTCTGCGCAAACAGCCAGCAAAAGAGTTGGTGATCACTGGCGAACCGAATTCTGATCCAGATTCGACCAGCTTCACGGACTCACGGAATGAGTCACCGCCTCAGTGATAATGACAACATCCTAAGTGTTCCCTGTCACAGGAGGTTGCCATGTCCACCATTACCGAATGTCTTTCCCAGGTCAGATTGGGTGAACCACAAGTCCACCACAATCTCGTTCTTTTTCCGTTGATCGCAGAAAAGAGCACCGAACCCCACTATCTCTTGCTGGATGAGGCCCTGGCGCGGGGATGCGCCCGCGTGACCGAAGTATCCGAGTCAGGCTCTGTCCCGGAACTCAGGTTCGTCAACGAATGTGATCGTCCGGTGTTACTCCTCGACGGCGAGGAACTGGTGGGAGCAAAGCAGAACCGCATACTCAATCTCACGGTTATGGCGCCAGCCCACAAGAGCATCATCATTCCTGTCTCCTGCGTGGAGGCGGGACGGTGGCGGGCCGAATCTGCCGACTTTGCCAGTGCCAAGCGCGCACACTATGCCGCAGGAAAAGCGAGCAAGGCAGCCCATGTAAGTGCATCCCTGCGCAATTCCGGCACCCGGCGTAGCGATCAGTCGGCAGTCTGGCAGGATATATCGGAAAAGTCTGCGCGAATGCAGGCCCACTCCAGGAGTGAAGCCGCTGCCGCGATGTACCAGCAGCATCGCGCCAGTCTGGACGATTTTCTCCAGGCTTTTCTACCGGTTGAAGAACAGGCCGGAGCGATGTTCGCAGTGAATGGCAGGATTGT
Source organism: bacterium endosymbiont of Escarpia laminata (assembly GCA_003660235.1). Taxonomy (GTDB): domain Bacteria; phylum Pseudomonadota; class Gammaproteobacteria; order Chromatiales; family Chromatiaceae; genus QGON01. The sequence continues at coordinate 240,278 of QGON01000069.1, forward strand.
AGGGCTGGATCTGTTTGACAGCCCCGCAACCCTTTCAAACCTGCTGGGCAAGCTTGTGGAAAGCTACGCGCTGGATGCTATCGACACGATGCAGACAGGGCCAGAGGGAGCGGCAACTGACGACCCTCAAGTGATGCTGGATGACACCGCTAGGGCGGCAGTGGAATGCTTTCCTGCCGTGGGTGAAGGTGAGGATCTGCGCCTCCACGGCGAACGGCTCACCGGGGGTGCGCTGGTGAAGGAAGATCGGGTTATCCATCTCTGTGCCTTCAGGTTACAGGGCAGGGACAATGCTGCTGACCATGGAGGAAGCCGGTTTGCGAGGGCATCGCAACGCCGTAGTAGGTGGATACACTAGAACCCTGTCATTGCGAGGGAGCGCAGCGACCGCGGCAATCTCCTGCTACGGAGTACAACCCAGGGAGATTGCTATGCTTGCAATGACGAAAAATGTCATTCATCCATAGGCTCCCTAAGGCCGGCGGAGGGTATGGAAAGTCCATAGCACTATCAGAAATCATGGATAATGATACTGCGACAAGCGCTTGCGATAGACTCAGGCAGAGGAGAGGCGCTTTTTCCAAGGAGGCGTACCACAAATGGGCATAGGCACAAAACTCATCCACAGAATTCGGGCCGACTACCAACTTGATTGGCAGGGTATCCACGGTGTATCTCACTGGAGCCGGGTCAGACAGAATGGTTTGCGATTGGCGGTAGAAAATAGAGTGGATACCAGCGTCATTGAACTGTTCAGTGTCATTCACGATAGTTGCAGAGTGAATGACACAAACGATCCTGAACATGGGCCAAGGGCGGCCAGGTATGCTGAAATCTTGCGGACTGAAGGGATAATCCGGCTGACTGATGGCCAGATGAAGCAGTTAACGGCAGCCTGTGAAGGACACACCCACTCTCATACTCACGCAGATATGACCATTGCAACCTGCTGGGATGCAGACAGACTCGATTTGGGGCGAGTCGGTATAAGACCCGATCCACAGCGGATGGCGACGCAGGCGGGTGCCCTGCTGGCAAAAACCGCCGAGTATCTGTGAGCGCAGAACATGGACTACTATGAAAAAAATGCTGGGGCATTTATTGAATCGACCCTCCAGGTTGACATGCAACCGCTTTATCAGCGTTTTCTTCCGCTGTTGCCAAGGTATGCTCATATTTTGGATGCTGGCTGCGGTTCTGGCCGCGATGCCAGGCATTTCATCAAAAATGGTTATCAGGTCACTGCTTTCGACGCCTCCACCGAGATTGCTGCCTTGGCTGAAAAAGAGATCGGACAATCAGTCCAAGTGCAACGTCTGCAAGATATTCATTATCAAAACCAGTTCGATGGCATCTGGGCCTGCGCGTCGCTGCTGCATGTTCCCGCCAAAGAGTTACCAGATGTTTTCCATCGACTGACAGATGCGTTGAAGCCCAATGGTGTGATCTACTGCTCATTCAAATATGGTCGGGGCGAATACGAAAAACAGGGCCGTCGATTCACCGATCTGGATGAGGCAGAGCTGCAGTCATTGGTAGGTGAGACCGAAACTCTGACAATAAAGGAATTGTGGGTTACGGCTGACCTCAGGCCAGGGCGAGATCATGAGCGATGGCTGAATGGAATTCTGGTAAGTTGTTGTGATTGAGAGTGATATTGACCTGACTATGTAACAGGCTGACTTCCAGAATAGATGAAAAAATCAAACCAATCATTAGTCACCGGTGGTCAATCAGACCCGTTCCTCCCCCAGTTGCTCGATGCCATTAACCAGGCCACTGAGATCGATATCACCGTGGCTTTTATTCGTCAGAGTGGTCTGGGTCTTATCTTTGATGCATTGAGAGATGCAATGGATCGCCGCGCGGTGATTCGGGTGCTGACGTCTGACTATCTGGATGTGACCGAGCCGCAGGCGTTGCGGCGGTTAATGCTGCTGGCGGAGCGTGGGGCGGATGTTCGGTTGTTCTCAACGGCTGGCGATCCCAGCTTTCACATCAAGTCTTATATCTTTCTGCGTCGTGACGGTGACGATCTCTTCGACGGTTGCGCTTTTGTCGGTTCCAGCAATATCTCCAATATGGCACTGACCCGTGGTCTGGAGTGGAATCTGAGGGTGGATTACCCGGCGGATTCGACCAAGTTTCTGGAGATCTTTGACAAATTTGAGGCGCTGTTCTCTGATTCGCGGCTATTTCCATTAACCCATGCTTGGATCGACGGCTATTCGGCGCGGCGTAGGGTGACATTGCGAGTGGTCAGTGGTGAGCCGGAAGAGGAGCCACTGCCAGCTACACCAACCGAGATTCAGGCAGAGGCGCTGCTGGCATTGCAGGCCACTCGAATTGCTGGTTATCGGCGCGGTTTAGTGGTGTTGGCCACGGGACTGGGTAAGACTTGGCTGGCGGCCTTTGATGTGCAACAGATCAAAGCCAAGCGAGTGCTGTTCGTCGCCCATAGGGAAGAGATTCTAATGCAGGCTGAGGATACATTCGCTCGCATTCAGCCCGAAGCAAGCATTGGTTACTACAAGGGTAATGTCAGGGATAGTGAGGCAGATTTTATCTTCGCCTCGATTCAGACCCTGGGGCGGGACGAACATCTGCGACAGTTTGCGCCGGACTGTTTCGACTATATTGTGGTGGATGAATTTCATCATGCCAACGCCCCCACCTATCGTCGCCTGATCAACTATTTCCAGCCGGGTTTCATGCTCGGTCTGACGGCGACGCCGGAGCGTACTGATCAGGCGGACATACTTTCGTTGTGCGATGACAACTTGGTATTTGAGAGGAATTTCGTCGAGGGTATCAATGCGGATCTGCTGTGCCCGTTTCACTACCACGGCATTCATGACAGGACCGTGGAATATACCGAGATCCCTTGGCGTAATGGACGTTTTGATCCCCATGAGCTGAGTAACCAGCTGGCCACCCGTGCCCGAGCCAGACACGCGCTTTCTGTGTGGAGGGAACTGCGCCAGAGCCGGACGCTGGCGTTCTGTGTCTCTCGTTCTCACGCCGAGTTTATGGCGGACTATTTCAAAAATAAGGGAATTCGCGTAGCGGCTGTACATGCCGAATCAGAACTGCCACGCCACGCGGCATTGAATCAGCTGGAGAGTGGCAAGCTGGAGGTGATCTTCTCGGTCGATTTGTTCAATGAGGGAACCGACCTTCCCTCCATAGATACCGTAATGATGCTCCGACCTACCGAGTCGAAAATCCTCTTCCTGCAGCAGTTGGGACGTGGTTTGCGCCTGCATCCCGGTAAGGCACATCTGCAAGTGCTGGACTTCATCGGTAATCACAAAGCGTTTTTGAACAAGCCGGAATCCCTGTTTGGGGTCTCCTCCCTGCGTGAATTCGTGCGGCGGCAACAGGGTGACGATCTGCCCCTGCCCAAGGGTTGTTATGCCAATTACGATTTAGGTGTGATCGATTTTCTAAACGAAGTGATCCGAACCCTGCCACAAGGGATTGTTGAGACCTACGAACAGTTGAAGTCGGTGGAGCAACGGCGACCCAATGCGGTTGAGATGTATCGCGCCAAGGCGAACTTTTCACATATTAGGAATAGATTTGATTCATGGTTTGATTTGGTTGCAGATCGTGGAGGACTGGATGCGGCTCAGAAAAGGGTTTTGAAACGCCACTGCGCCTACTTTCTTGAAGTCGAAAAGGCTGCCATGACCAAGTCGTATAAGATGGTGTTGGTGGAGGCGCTGCTGGAACTCAATGGTTTCATCCAGCAGCAAACCATTCATGATCTGGCGATCCGTTCCAGCGAGATTCTGTTACGCCGCCCGCCATTGATGATGAGGGATCTGCCAGGGGATTTTCAGAAACTGGCTGAAGTCATTGATGCCCGCCCTGGTTCGTGGATCGCTTACTGGAGAAGAAACCCAGTGAATGCATTTATCGGCGGTAATACCAACCAGAACCAGCCATTCTTTGCGTTGGTTGGTGACCGGTTGAAATCCAATTTTGAATTGGCAGCCGAAGATCGCGATAGCTTTCACGCCATGCTGCAGGAACTGGTTGATTACAAATTGGCCATGTATATGGATCGCGAGCAGCCAGACCCGGTAGAGACGCTGCCTGTTGTGATGGAAGCGGGTGGTGATTGGAATCAAATCACCTATTATCCCAATCTCAAGATCGCCTGTGGTCATTTCAAAGGCGCAGATGGTGAAGATGAAACCAAGGTAAAAATTGCGCCACGTCATCGTATAGACCCCACGCGTCACTTTATCGCCCGTGCCACCGGCAACTCCATGGATGGTGGAAAGAATCCGATCTGTGATGGTGATTTTCTATTGTTGGAATGGATCAACTCTGCCCAGGCCGGTTCGAACCAGAATAAGATCATGGCTGTAAAGCTAAAGGATGATGACCAGTATATTCTGCGGATAGTGCGAAAACGTGGTGAGAATGACTACTATCTAGAGGCAAAAAACTCCGACTATGCTGATTTGTATGTTACAGAAGAGATGCGTACATTCGCTCGTTTTATCAAGGTGATCGCCTTGGATGAAGTGATGGAAGTGTGATCCGTTCAGATGATTATTAGGAGACAATATGTATGTCTACCATAGTCAGAAAAAAGATGCTCATATCGTAAGTCCCGTCAGGGATATTCAGGGGCAGAGCACGATTTAGTCAATAGTATACGAGAATATGGGTGAGTCTTTCAATTCACCTTACTTGTCAGTAAGTGAATAGATGGCCTAAGATTTAGTTTATACCTATCTGCAAGGGCGCTATTGCGCCTTTGGTAGTAGGTTATCATGGTGTTTGTGAAAATATCACAAGACACATAGGTGATGAAATGAATACAAAAGATCTGATTGATGAGGCAGTGTCACTTCCTGTGGAAGAGCGCGCGTTGGTATTCGATTCCTTGCTCAGAAGCCTAAACCAGCCAGAATCTGACATCGATAAAAATTGGTCGGCTGTAGCTCAAAGAAGGCTTGTTGAACTGCAGTCTGGAGCAGTGGACGCGGTACCAGGTGAGATAGTATTTGAAAAAAAATGGAAAAGGTTCGATAAATGAGTTTTTGGTGTTCAGGGGTAGACCACGCTTTATTCAATAATATGCGAGAAGATGGGGCTTTCAATTTACCTTACTTGTCAGTAAGTGTTGAGAGGTGGCCTAACTTCATATCAATTCCGGCTGGAATGCTATCGTACTCTCGGCGACAGGTTATTATGGTATCAAGTAATCAAGCTGATAGTAATAGCGAATAAATATGAGGATTAATAATGTCTACCGTAGTTAGAAAAAAAGATGCCCACAGATTGGTTGACCAGCTACCGGAAAATGCAACCTGGGAAGACTTGATGCACGAGATCTATGTACGTGAGGCTATTGAGAGTGGATTAGAAGACAGCAGGGCCGGCAGAACAAAAGATGTGAAGGAAATCAGAGGGAAACATGGACTCCCTGAATGAAAGTTCACTGGACTGAAACGGCAGAACAGCATTTGGAGGCTATATATTCATACATTGCGCGAGACTCCAAAACATATGCGCTTCGTACGGTAGATCGGATTACAAAAAAATCACAGCAGATACGAGCGTTTCCTCTGTCTGGGCGTCAAGTTCCTGAATACGAAATGGAAGAAATCAGAGAAGTCTTTGTCGGCCCTTACAGAGTTATATATTACATAAAATCAAATCAAATTGATGTCATCGCGGTAATCCATGGAGCAATGGAAGTGCTGCGAGATACTGAAAACGATTGAATGTGGAGCAAGGTGCTTAAGGGCTGCGAAATAAATCTATTATTCCTGCCTGCTTATCTTTGGTAAGGCGATGAACTCGATTCCAGGCAAAGTTGTTGGTGGGTCAACTTATCTCTATGTTGATGTATTGCCTTATTTGGATAATGAACGGGCCTCGTACGTACAGAAAGCCGAGCAACTGGCTAAGGTTCAACGCCACGACCAATTTAACCTTGTACGTATTGACGGCGCTGGCCAAAGTATAGCGCTACTCAACTACCCCAGTTTTTCTGATGACTCATTCCCTTTATTGCAAGAAAGCTGGCTGGTAAATTTAGATAGCTCAACTGTCAGCTACCGCACCTATGCTGATTCTCTCAACCCACCAATCCTTCGTCGCAAAGAGCTACTTCTCCAGCCGGATGACCCACGTCGCCAACTGTACGAAGAGCTGACCCGCACAGCAGAATCCATCGGCTTATTCGATGATCCAAAACGCATCGGTTACCAGCGTCAATGGTTAGCGCTGATCCGTGAAAAGGGCTACCGAATAGAAGGGCATTCTTTGGTTCCGATCGGTAATGACGAATCGGTGGAAGAGGGCGAGGCGGATTTACCACCATTTCATGCCGATTGGGAAGCCTCTCGACAACTAACCGCCTTGGTTCGGTATGGCTTCTCCGCACCAGTACAGTCACTAGCTCGCTATGTGTTTCTTGATGGAAGCCATCGGTTATTCGATTATGGTTGCGGTCGTGGAGATGATGTTCGTGGGTTGACCGAGAACGGTCTATCAGCGACAGGTTGGGATCCCTATTACGCACCAGATAACACCCTCTCGTCAGCGGATATTGTCAATCTTGGTTTCGTCATCAATGTAATAGAAGACTTCGACGAGCGCGTTGAGGCGCTCACCCGTGCCTGGTCGTTGGCAGAAAGGGTGCTGGTGGTTTCTGTGATGCTGGAAAACCAGAATGATCCTCGCGGTCAGCGGTTTCGCGATGGGGTGATGACTTTACGCGGGACTTTCCAAAAGTACTTCACCCAATCGGGGATTAAGACATTTCTTGAGCAGGTTCTGGATGAAGAGCCGATTCCCGTAGCGCCAGGCGTACTCTATCTGTTTCGCGATAAGGACATGGAACAGCGGTTTCTGATGGATCGATACCGCAGTAAGCATAATCGGCTTCGTACTCCATCCACACAACAACGAGAACGTCCGAAGAGACAGCGCAGGGATCGGGTCGCTGAACGCATCGAAGCCTACCGGGAGCCGCTTAAGCGCTTATGGACGCAGTGGCTTCTCCTTGGGCGTAAGCCGGATAAATCTGAGGTGGAAGACCTCGTGACTCTGACAGGGGGCTTCGGCTCAGTACCCAAAGCACTACGTTTCTTGGAAAGGCGAAATGGACTAGCAGAAATACAGCAGGCAGCTTCACGGCGCGTTGACGATCTGGAGGTCTATTTTGCGCTCAATCAGTTCGAACGGCGACGCCCCTATAAACATCTAGAGAGAGGGTTGCAGCGCGATATCAAATCCTTTTTTGGTGACTACCGTAGCGCTCAGGTATCAGCTAGAGAGCTGTTATTCACTATTGCGGACACGCAAACGATCAAACAGGCATGTCAGCACGGGGCAGAGCATGGGCTCGGCTGGTTGGAAGAGGGCGAATCATTGCAACTTCATGCAAGCATGGTCGAGCAACTGCCCCCATTGCTGCGTATCTACTCGGGTTGTGCCGCAGTGCTTTATGGCGACTACCAAAATGCTGATCTAGTGAAGATACACATCAGATCAGGCAAGGTGAGTCTGATGCGGTTTGATGAGTTTGAAGACAAACCACTGCCTCGGATGATAGAGCGGGTCAAGATCAAACTCCGCGAGCAGGAGATCGATTACTTTGCCTATGGAGAAGAGTACGAACCACCGTTCCTGTTTCGTAAGTCCCGCTATATCAACGAAGAGTTTCCCAACTACCCTGAGCAGGTTGCCTTTGAGGAGGCATTGGAAGGGGGTGAGCTATTCGACTTATCAGGTTATGGCCCTAAGCCAAGTGAGTTTCTTCAAACGCTGGAGATGAATCGATTGGCCATCGATAAATTTGAATTAGTCCCCGCAACAACGATCCCGGATCTCGATACCCCCTGTGGTCAATACCTCACTTACCGCCAGCTCATCGAATGCGGTGAGACGCAAGCCCGAACCCGTCTACCGAACCTGCCCAAACAAGCCGAAAGTTACAACGCACTTCATGTTCTTGCGGTACAGGTACTCGATCCTGTTATCGACTACTTCGGTATGATCCACCTGACATATGGCTTCTGTTCTCCGGCTCTGGCCAGGGAGATACCTGGCCGTATCTCTCCCAAACTCGATCAGCATGCTTCTCATGAGCTGAATCGACTGGGTAACCCCGTCTGTCAGCGGCTTGGCGTTGCGGTGGATTTCATCGTAGAAGACGAGAGCATGCTGGAAGTGGCGCAGTGGGTGGTTGCCAATACGCCCTTTGACAGGCTCTACTTCTATGGCGACGGCAATCCTGTCCATGTGAGCTTTGGTCCGAATCACGATAGGCAGATCGTCCGCATGGTGACCATCAAGTCTGGCAGGTTAGTGCCGCAGGTAGTATCTTCAGAGGCTTTCTTGGCGCTACGCTAAGTCAATGAATAAGGGTAAGTTCGTGGCTATGGAAGCTGACGAAACCACCCACAAAATTCCCTATCTTTCTATAACGGAAACGGCATGATGGAAGCTCAATTGACCTATTTGCAACTTAAGGAGAGACAACGCGAGATCCGCGATGGATTTTCCGAGGCTTTGGGGCTACGCACACACCGGGCCCTGAGCTGGTTGCAGCGGGCTGAGCAGGAGACTGATGACGGGGATGCCTGCTTTATATTCCTCTGGATTTCGTTGAATGCCGCCTATGCAAATGATCTCCATGACCGACAACGGTTCAGTGAACGCCGGGTTCTGGTTAATTTCCTGAAACGTCTGATTGAATCAGATGCGGATAATCTGCTTGGCCAGATTGTTTGGGATGAGTTTCCGGGGTCTATACGGCTGCTTATCGACAGCAAGTATGTTTTTCAGCCCTTCTGGGAGTGCCAATATGGGCGCATGGGTGAGGTAGAGTGGCAGCGTGAATTCCAGCGAAGCAGGATATCCGCGAACAAAGCACTTGGCAGAATGGATACAAAGAAGGTTCTTGCAGTAATTTTTGATCGTCTTTATGTGTTGCGGAATCAACTGATACATGGTGGTTCTACCTGGAACAGCCAGGTGAATCGAGCCCAGATTAGGGACGGGGTAAATATCATGATGTGCCTGGTACCAACCATTATTCATCTCATGATGGAGAATCCGACGGGATTATGGGGCGATCCCTGTTATCCGGTGGTTAAGTAAGTGCTGTTGCCGCTGCTGGTCACCCCAAAATTCGTCACAATTATTGGTATGGAGGGCACTCTTTTAAAGAGTAAAATGAAGCGATTTCGGGCCAGTGATTCGTCTAATTGACAACTCTGCGACCATTCGGTACTTTTCTGGTAGGTAGAAAACGGTGTTTATTTCACCCTATGCTCACATTAGACTTTCTTATCAAAAGATCCACAATCTAAAATATAGTTTTCGGAGACCCTCCATATTTATCGCATGGCGCAGCTATGTTGCGTTTCCACCAGAGTCTGATCACGTTCCTTACGGCCGCGATTTTCCTTACTACCCTGGCAGGGCACATGTTGCAGTCTGAATGGTTACGCCAACTTTACGATCAGCTGGGGTCCTCTGAGCATAGTTTGGCAAAAGGGCAGGATATAGAACGAGACCCGGGTCAGGGTCTAAAACGATTCAACCCAAAGCCATTGCGTGCCTTCGCCGGTAGAGTCGACGCCTACGTGGGTACCCATAAAGACGTTCAAACCATCTTCGTTGCGAATCCAATCCCCCTGTATTTCCTCGACTTTTTGGAAAATGGGCCGCACATCGAGACCGTGTTGATTCCGCATAACGCAAATATAACGGCCAATTCCGGCGGTTATTTCTTTGGATTCAGCCTGACGACCTTGTCGTATCGCTATTTCAAGTTCGTTCCACCAGACTCTGCCCAGCCGGCCTCTGCGATGCTGATCCTCAATGATTCCGGCTACAGCCCCTTCACTCATTTGACCTTCGGCGAAAAAACCAGCCCCGACATCTCTTTAGCACACGGTAAGAAGGGCATTGCAGCAAATATACAATCCGGATCCATGCAGGCATTTGCAGTAGCATACTCGTCCAGGGACTCTGTTCAGTGGTCGTTTCCCGACCCGTAAAAGTTTCTTAGAGTTCGCGCAAACAAGATACTCGGCGCTTACGCCAGCTCTCGCACCTTGTGGAGTGGAATGCGTATCACTAACGCCTACTCATGTGTTTGCATCAGCATGCCGGGATCAGGTCAGGTGAAACCGGAGCTTATTCCAGGATTTCACGAATTCTGTAGTGGTTGTCTGCAGCCTTGGAACGATAGAATAATGCCCCCAATTGCACGATGGCAGCTGCACCTGCCAGGACTGTCCAAGCCAGCACGGCAGCGGCTTTTTCACCCGCACCAGAAAAGGTGCCAGGTGCTTCTTCCATGGAACCGGGGGCGTGCAGGTTGATCCCTGTTGTCAGTCTCGTGAATAATCGGTAAAAGCTGCGTCTTATGGAAAAACTTCGCAGAAAACCTGCGCTGAAACAAAGCAAGCGCCAGGCAGTGTATTCCGAACGCCCGTGCTCCCTCTCGCTGTGCCCCACCTGTATCTGGGCAATGCAAGAAGCCATCAGGGCAGCTTCTGCTTTTGGTAGTGCGGGCGGCGGATTCTGCGCGAAAATCTCCATGGCCAGCACCGACGTTACCGCGTTCAAGCCGCAACCCCAATCCCGCAAATTAACGCCTAATGCATGACCGACCAGTCGATTCACCAGCCATGACGGTCCCCTTCTGGTGATCAGGGAATCCCGCCGGTTGAGGCGGAAACCACAGGCAAAATCGGCGCCATTGCGTATCGCTGCGACCAGGCTTGGAATATCCTCCGGATGATTTTGCAGATCGGCATCAATGGTGATAATGATATCTCCATTGGCTTTACTTATGGCTGCCAGGATAGCTGCACTTTGTCCATAGTTTTTGACTAGATCCAGAACCTTCACCCGTCCTTCTCCGACGCACAAACCAGTCAGAACTTCGTAACTGTTGTCCGTACTTCCGTCATTGGCGTAGATGATCTCGTGTTCCATTCCTGCGGCACGAAGGGTCGAAACCAGGCGTTCATGCAACTGGGGCAGCGAAGCGGCGTTGTTATAAACGGGTACAGTAATAGATAAGGTCGGGTTGTCCGGCACACCCATGGGACGTCTGCTCAAACCCAGGTCCGATTCCTTATGACAGATGCAGGTGGTAGGTGTACTCAGCTCGTACATACTCGAGTTTCAAGTCCTGGTAGATGCGATGTACAGGGTAGTTGTCTATCTGGGTGTCAAATTCCGCGCACTGCCAGGACATGTCCTTTGTGTGTGTCAGTGCATATTGCAACAATCCATAGTAGTCACCACCCCTGGAGCCGCCAAGCCCAGAACCGTAGCATCCGATTCCGAAGCTCCGATATAGCCTCCTATCGTAGCGAAAGGCGAGATACCCAACCACCCGTCCGTTCAATTCTGAAACCCAAATCTTATCGGCGTCTCCGTCCAAGTATTTCTCTGCCCAACGCACATAGCGGTCCACTGCGTGTTTACGAAGAATTGGGTCGGCGGAGTATCGCCCCGGATAGTGCGCGTACAGTTGGGATGTGAGTTTCAAGATCCGATCCCGGTCAAGCGGCTCGTATTCACGGTATCTGCGTGGCTTTCTGGAACGGGTGACCATCGGTTGTTCCGGCGGTTCACCGGAAGTCGGGTGATAAAGATAGGTAAGAATGGAATCCGCCATGAAGAATCCAATCTGGGTAAGCATCCGCTGTGTGCCCAAGTCAGAGGCATCGACGCGCACCGAAAGATGGTCAAAACCAGTCTTCATGAGAAGGTGTCTGAGTCCTCCAGCAGTCAGATCTCCACAGAGATGGGTGATTCGTCCAATTCGGCGCTTGTACAAGTCGCTGTCCCAGGGAAGATCGACGATACGAACCAACCCGGTCGGCATCAAACCATCCCGACACCATAACAGGAGTGCCGTGGATTCCGGCTCAAGGATGGCATCGGTAAGAGTTTTCGTGGCTTGAATCTTGGAGATAACCGGATAATTCCGATACCGATTATACGGATAGGAGCGGGCCCAATTTTCTACGAATGTCAGTTCTCTGTTATTCAGGGAAACGAGGCTCGTGGGATTTCTGTCGCCCGCAGCGGTCGATTTCTTGCTCTCACCCGAATATTTCATCTGCATGCCCAAACAGAAGGTTTTTCTGAGCCCTGTAGCTAGCGCATAATTCGCGATGCCGAAGGCGAATCATCAAGAGATGCCTACCCCTGGCTCGCGATTGTCGCGAGTACTCTTTTGACTTCCTGAGTCCAGGGTGCGAGTGCCTGATGGCTGAGTGACTCTTCAAGCTCGCGCTTTGCCAGTTTAATGGCGCCTGTTTTGAAGTAGCCAAGACCCAAATGGTAGCGATACAGAGACGATTTTGGATCTCGATCCACTGCTCGCTCCAGATAGCGAACAGCCTTTTCGGGGTTCCCAGTCTGCAAATGCACCCAACCAACTGTATCGAGGACGTTTGCTTCTTGGGGAGCCAGTTCCAATGCTCGGTTCGCACGGGAGAGTGCGTTCTGGTATTCACCCAGACTCAGGTAGAGTAGTGCCACATTGTTAAGCAGAGGTATGGAATCGATATTTACGGCAAGACCTTCTTCATATACCGCTGCACCTTTCTGAACATGTCCTGATCGCTGATAAATCTGGGCAAGTGCCAAGTAATAACGAATAACAGTCGGTTTGATATCAATTGCCGACCTCAATAGCTTCGCCGCCGTTTCTGCATCACCCTTTACCAGCTTAATTTTTGCGAGCTGGTAGAAAGCAGGGGCCAAGCGACTTCCTTCGCGGGTAGCACTTTCCAGGGCTGCCTCAGCCTTGTTCGTATCCTGCCGACGAGCCCAACTCATTCCGAGAACCGCGTAGGCACGAAACTCAATATCACCACCGGGATCGGGTCTGTTCCCGAGCCGATCCAAGACATCACCAGCCAGCTCAATCGCACGCTTTGTATCGCCTTTTTTAAGGTGGATGCGCGCCATCTGTGTATGAAACAGCAACTTTCGCGGGGTTTTTGCTGCGCCTCTTTTATAGGTCTCTATCGCAGCGTCGAAGTCACCCAGAAACTCATAGGCCTCGGCGAGGGCATGGTATCGTGCCGGATCATCCGGCTTGGATTGCAGTGCCTCAACCAAAGATTCTGTTTGTAGCGCCAACCGCAGTTCGGCCCTCTGTTTCTCCACTGCCTCAGCGGATACGCCTGATTCCAAGGCGCTGTCGATATATTCCTCGGCCTTTACTTGATCGCCGTCCGCAATGTAGCTTTTCGCCAACAAAAAGGCTGTATCCGGATCTGCCGGGCTCAAGCTGCTCTGAATCACTTCCCTCGCCAGACTGGTACTTCCGAGTTCTATCAACTCAGTGGCATATAATTTTTTAAGTACAGGGTCAGCGAGTCCAAACTGCATCTCGTGGCGTTGTAGGTAATGCACAGCCTTTTCATGCCAACCGTTCACCCTTGCCAGCTTCGCGGCCAGACCGAGCGATTTGCGACTATCGCCAGCTTTCTGTAATCCGGTGTCGAGGGACTCGATCGCATCTGCCGCTCTGCCCAGGGATGCAAAGACCTGACTCTGCAACAGGAACCCATCGAACAGGCTGGGGTATTTGGTAATCATGATCCGGGCATACTCGAGCGCTGCCATGTGCTCGCGTTCGCGGATCTTCAGTAAGACCAACTCCCGTAGCAAGAGCTGCGCTGGGGGGGGTTCGCCCTTCGAGCCGCGGAGTACACGCTCCGCCGCATCGTAGTTTGCGGTGGCCTGATAGACCCTGCCGAGTCGGAGTCGGGTCTGCGCATGCAGAGGATGCTGAGCCAGGATCTTTTTCAGCTCCGCTTCCGCTTTGCTGTATTGCCCTTTTCTGAAGTATACCCCCGACAGGTTTAGACGGGCCGGTATTGCACCCGGGTCTCTTTCGAGGGCGTCCAGCAGCGCCTTTTCCGCCTCTTCAAGATCGCCTGCACTCAGCTTGGCTTGGGCCAAAAGGTTGAGCAATAACGCCTGCAGGTTGGGGTGAAGGTCCATCCCGAGCCGGGCTTGTCGGGCAGCGCCCTCGAATCTGCTCTGTTTGAGCAGATTCGCAATCAACAGGATACGTGCATCCAGTGCGTTTGGAGTCGTCTTGAGCGATTGCCGCAGAGCGATCTCCGATTGCTCCAGATCACCGCCAATATAACGATAAAGCCCCTCGAGCGCGGACTGAGCATCAGAATCCAACTCCGCGCTCTCCAACGACTTCATCAACTCGTTGACCCCATCTTCCCTCCGATCCTGGAGTAGATAGGCCTTTCCCAGAAGGTGATGCAGTTCGGGAGATTTTTTAATGGACAGCGCCTTTTCCAGATACTCCGATGCCGCCTTTGGTTGCTCCGTCCGCAATGAAATAATCCCCAGCAACTTGAGTGCCTCGAAGAAGTTGGGGTTCAGTGCTATGGCCTCCTTCAGCCGGTGCACGGATTCCTTTGTTCGCCGCTCCTTTATCAGCACGTAACCGAGGGTGTATAGCACCTGGGGCGAGCTGGAAACATCCAATGCCTTTTCCAGAAGGTCAATCGCGGCGTGGTAGTCTGGCTGCTCCCGTCGGATCAGCGCCAGTGCCTCGAAGTAATACCCCAAGCCCTTGCTAGGGGAGCCTGCAGGAATTTCCCTCGCCACGCGGGCGATGGCAGTGTAATCACGCTGCTCCATGTGGATCTGAAGCAGTGCTCTGAGGGCCGTTTCCTGCTCAGGTTCGATCCTGAGAACCCGCTTAAAGTAATCCACTGCCCGGGGCAAGTCATCGGTACGGCGAAATAGCAGTCCCAGCCCCAGCAGCGCTTTGGTATTGGTCGCATCACGCGCCAGGAGCGCCTGGAAGACTCTTTCAGCTTCTTTCGAGTCCCCCTTATCCAGCAGGATGTTGGCCAACAACAATTGCAATTGGTCAGCACGCGCCGCTGGGACCAGTTGAATGGCCCGGGCAAGATTCCGTCGGGCTCTGTCCCAATCCCCAAGCCCTGCCTGCGCGTATCCCAGGATTGCCAGCATTTCACCGTCATCCGGCTTGTCCCGGAGATGGGTCTGGGCCAGTTCGAGCACTTCCCGGAAATGCCGGGTCTCCAAAAGCTGACGAATTTTCGTATTGCCGGAAAACTGCCCCAAACCCGGTGGCGAGATGTAGATTGCGTGGGCTGTATTCCCGAAGACCGCCAGTTGCAAACATATGCCGAAAAAAACCGCGACACCGAACCCCTTCTTTAATGCCATTTCATTTATCTCATGACCCGTCACGACCTTAGTATCGGCGCAGGTAGCTGCAGACACCACCACTCAGAGCAGGTTGTCCAAAACATCATCATACACGTTTCAAAGTCCACCACTTATTCGGCGGACAAAATCTACGGTACTGCAAGAATGCGCATCCGGGCGCCAATGAACAGGAAGGATTTTTCCAGGTGCTTCGGTCGCTATGTAAACCTGTATTTTGACAATCGAGAAGCAGGAAGGAGGCCCAAATCGGCCTCCTTCCTGCTGCGAGGGAAAAGACAGTCTATGCGTTGTATCAGGCGGGAATTAACCGCCTGCGCCGTGATACGACTACGCCGAGAAGACCGGTGCCCAGCAATATCAGCGTGCCTGGTTCAGGCGTCCGGACGGTAAAATCGGCTGCCATGACCGAGTCAAACGGCAGTGCCCAAGACTGATCAAACACTGCAATGTCAGGGACACCCAAACCATTCACTATGCCCGGTAGGTCCAGTCCCAGATGGGCGGAGAGAATCTCCAGATCGAACGTGGGGTCGATCCGCAGGGAAGTGGTATTGGTGAAGGTGTTATCGAGGAAAAAAGTCGGTGTGACGGTGGTTTCCTTTGCCACTGGTGTGTTGAACAGGACGCTGTTCCCCACTTCAACAGTCTTGGACTGCCCGTCACTGAGATCCAACTGTACCATCAACGTCGGGTCGAAGGTAAAAGTCTGAACGACCTGGACGTTGGCGCCAACCAGGACGTCGATCAGATTATAGCCGACCGATGCGCCGAAAATCCCAATCTCCGCGCCCAATGGCGGCAGGCCAAGCAGGGTTGTTGCGATCAGGTCAAGGTCGACATCCACGTCGAGGAGGGGGTCAGAACCTATGCCGGAGGAGACGAGGTCTCCACTGGCGTTGGTCCCTGCGGTCGAGGTGTCGAGGTCCGGAATCTGAGCCGTCGTGGTGATAGGTCCAACATCAAACGTGATGGCAGTGGTATTCGAGTCGATATCCACCAGATTGATCGTCTCGTCAATATCGATAGTCGGAAAATCCAGGGCGCCGCAGAGTGCGACGCAAACTTCGAACCCCCCCTCCGCGTGTACGTCGAAGACGAAATCGAGGGTCAACGAGGCCTCGGGGAAGTTCGTGCTCATGGCGGTGGCGCCCTCGGCGAACGAGGTGGAAATAAGGAGAGGCGCACCTGCGCTCAGATCCTGCGGGTCAGGCCACTCGAACGTGGTGCCCACCGGGTACGCCACATTGACCGAACCGGAATCGGCGGTGAGGGCGAGATCAAAACCGATCTCGCCATCCGTGCTGCCGGAGATCTCAGCGCCGTAGTCCCCTAGGTCGATTGCGGGAATCGTCACTGCAGGTGTACAGACGCCCCACAAGCAAACTTCCGGAATCAGGGTGACTGACGGTGTCGTAACTTCAACAATACCTCCGATCGAGCCGGATTCGTTCCATTGCGGACCAATGAAATGGTTTATATCCAGGATTCCCGCAGTACCCGGCGCCCACATGCTCTGATCCGTTGTCTCAAACGCTACGTCACTTCCGTACATTGCCGCTTGAACCGGGACCTGCCAGAAAGCAATCAGGCACCCCCCCCATAGCGCAACCAGCGTCCCCCTCACTCTTTGCATGCTCATTTTGATATCCTTTTTGTGGTCGTCCAGCGAAGCAGCGCGAACGAGTTCTAAATCACTGCAAATTTATAGTTCCTGTCGTCGTAAGAGTTGCGACGGAAATAAGGCCAAGACTTTCGGTGGTCACCAATAAAAAGCAGCACAAATATCATGTTAAGTCAAGCATGTTTTATGCCTTAAAAGATATCTCTTTGTTTTTGCTGTGAAATGCTTATATCAGAAACGATCATATAGTTAAGGAATGTAAAATAATCCGACACATTATGATGAATATAAATCCTATTATAAGGATATACTCCTAGGAATTATGATCATTGTGCCGTTCTTTTCTATTCCAGAGTTTCACTGCGGGTTATTAACTTGCTGTAATAAAAGAAAATATCAAGGATCCGAGGTTCAGGAGAAAGGTGGGATTCGCAGTCCAGGGCAGGCCGATTGCAACTGTAAAGTTTTTCGACAGTTTAAGAGCCAGTATTAAATCAAAGAGATTCGTTTACCGATCAGGATCAGGCGTTTCCCAGGATATCCCAACCCTCGTTGGCCAGCATATCCACCAGGCGGATCAGCGGCAGTCCGATCAACGAATTGGGATCGTCGCCCTCCATCTTCTCAAACAGTGTTATACCCAAGCCTTCCGATTTGAATGAGCCTGCGCAGTTATAGGGCTGTTCGCGCTGAAGATAGTGCTCGATGGCCTGTTGTTCCAGTTGACGGAAATAGACGTGAAAGGGCTCGCAGCAAACCTGAGTGTTACCGGTACGGCTGTTAAGCAGGCAGAGGCCGGTGGAGAATGTGACTCGCTTCCCTGCAGCTTTCGAGAGTTGCTCGACGGCACGTTCGTGGCTGCCAGGTTTGCCGAGAATCTCTCCGTCAATCGTTGCCACCTGGTCGGAGCCGATAATCAGGGCGTTGGGCCAGGATTCCCTGACTGCCTCGGCCTTGAGTCTGGCAAGGCGGGTGACCAGCGCCTCTGGTGCTTCGTCTGGAACAGGTGTCTCGTCGATTTCTGGGGAGGCTGTTTCAAAGGCGATGCCAAGGCGGTTGAGAAGCTCGCGTCTGAAAGGGGAGGTGGAGCCAAGGACGAGGGTTCGCGTTGCTGAGGCCATATCAACTTCTATCTATAAGTATGTCTTGAGTTTGAACGCGCGGATAATAGCAAAAACCACAGTGAATAAGCGCATTTAAGCCAGCTCTGTTGTATATTGAGCGGTGATTATACTGCTTATTATTCTATTGATATATTCAATACAAAGCATGAATAATCTTAATAAAGAGCGTGTTTCCCTTTAAT
The DNA here is from genome assembly GCA_003660235.1 of bacterium endosymbiont of Escarpia laminata. Classification (GTDB taxonomy): domain Bacteria; phylum Pseudomonadota; class Gammaproteobacteria; order Chromatiales; family Chromatiaceae; genus QGON01. The sequence goes on from QGON01000069.1 coordinate 258,454, forward strand.
TAACAATAAGTAGCTTTGCCTTCTTGATGTGGATTGTGCTTGACGCGTATCCCTCAATTGACGTAAAAAGGACGTTGCGTACTATGTGGGAGATAAGATTCGCCTATGCCAATATCGGATTTAATGCTGGCTGGTTCCAAACTTATGGCGCTGGGAATGGGGATTGTGTTCTCTTTTCTGGTCGTTCTGGTGTTTATTATGCTGGCCATGTCCCGTTTTGCCATGGCGCTGCAGAAGCCGGAACTGGAGGCGCAGCCGGATGGGGGTCTGCCTGTTTCACAACAGGATCACCCATCGGCAAGAGGGGATCTGGTCGCCGTCATAACAGCGGCCGTCACCCGTTACCGCACGACACAAAATTGATTTTCCAGTAAAATCCAACTCCTATATAATTATTTTGACCTGATCTGTTAACAGATGGCGGCAGACTTCCCATGACTGAAAAAAAACCTCTAGGTATCACTGAGCTTGTTTTGCGTGACGCCCATCAGTCGCTGTTTGCGACGCGTCTACGCATCGAGGATATGCTGCCGATTGCAGAGAAGCTCGATCAGGTGGGATTCTGGTCCCTTGAGACTTGGGGCGGTGCAACCTTCGATGCCTGCATTCGCTTTCTGGGCGAGGATCCTTGGGAACGGCTGCGCCAATTGAAAAAGGCCATGCCGAAAACCCCTCAGCAGATGTTGCTGCGCGGGCAGAATATACTCGGTTATCGGCATTACGCGGATGATGTGGTCGAATCTTTTGTCGATCGTGCGGCAGAAAATGGCATTGACGTTTTCCGCATCTTTGATGCGATGAATGATTTGCGGAACCTGGAAACCGCAGTCAAAGCCACTTTGAAGACAGGCAAACATGCGCAGGGCACCATGTCCTATACTGTGAGTCCTGCGCACGACATGGACTATTGGTTGACGATGGGTCGTCAACTCGAGGAGATGGGCTGCGATTCCATCTGCATCAAGGATATGGCGGGTCTGCTCCGGCCCTATGTGGCCGAGGAGCTGGTTACCCGCCTGAAATCCTCCTGTTCGATTCCCATTGCCCTGCATAGTCATGCCACTACCGGTATGAGCACCGCGACTGCGCTCAAGGTTGCGGAAGCGGGTATCGACATGCTGGACACGTCAATATCCTCCATGAGTATGACCTATGGCCATTCAGCGACTGAGTCGGTGGTGGCAATTCTGGATAACACTGCGCGCGATACCGGTCTTAATCTGCACCTGTTGGAAGAGATCGCAGCCTATTTTCGCGCAGTGCGAAAAAAGTATGCAAAGTTTGAGGGTTCCTTGAGGGGGGTCGATTCCAGAATCCTGGTGGCCCAGGTGCCTGGCGGCATGCTGACCAATATGGAGAATCAACTGCGGGAGCAGGGCGCCTGTGACCGTTTCGACGAGGTACTGGAAGAGATACCCAAGGTGCGCAAGGATCTTGGGTACATTCCACTGGTGACGCCGACTTCACAGATCGTCGGCACCCAAGCCGTTATCAATGTGCTGCTGGGTGAACGCTATAAGAATATCGCCAAAGAGACGGCGGGTGTGTTGAAGGGTGAATATGGCGCTACTCCTGCGCCAGTCGACAAGCTGCTTCAGGACAAGGTACTGGATGGTGGGGAGGTGGTTACCTGTCGTCCGGCGGACCTGATCGAGCCGGAGATGGACAAGCTGGAAAGTGAGTTTAATCTCCTTGCCAAAGAGAAGGGTCTGCGGGTTGCGGATGCGGTAGTCGACGATGTGTTGATCTATGCACTCTTTCCTCAGGTTGGACTCAAGTTTCTCGAAAACCGGGATAATCCGGATGCATTCGAACCGGTGCCTGGGCAGGAGCCGGAAGCGCCGGCCGCTACTGCGCCTGTATCGAGCAATGAGCCTGGGTTCTACCAGGTTGAAGTCAATGGTGTCGCCTACGATGTGAAGGTGACTGCCGGCGGCGAGGTGAGTGGCATTCAGCCCGCTCCTGCCGCCAGTGTGGCCAACCCACCACCGGCAGTTGCCGGTGGTGGATCGGTCTGCTCTCCTTTGGCGGGGAATATCTTTAAGATAAAGGTTGTGAAGGGCCAGTCGGTTGTCTCTGGTGAAGTGGTGATGATCCTCGAAGCCATGAAGATGGAGACCGAGGTGCGGACGACGATGGCCGGTGTGGTTGCGGATATCCTGGTCAAAGAGGGTGATACCGTTCAGGTTGACGATGCACTCCTGAGTCTCGCCTGATGGATATCGGACTGGAACCTTTATGGCTGTCCACCGGCCTGGCCAACTTCACTTGGGGGCAGGTGCTGATGATGCTCATCGGCGGCCTTCTGATCTATCTTGCTATCGTCAAGAAGTTTGAGCCGCTGCTGCTGCTGCCTATCGGCTTTGGGGCAATCCTGAGCAATATCCCGGTGGCCGGTATTGGGGGTGACACCGGGCTGCTCGGTTACATCTATCATGTCGGGATAGAGACCGGGGTATTTCCCCTGTTGATCTTCATGGGGGTTGGGGCATTGACCGATTTTGGTGCGCTGATTGCCATGCCCTGGACATTGCTGTTGGGGGCTGCCGCCCAGTTCGGTATCTTCGTGACCCTGATGGGTGCGCTGGCGCTGAATATGGTGCCAGGCTTCAATTTTACCCTGGCGGATGCCTCGGCCATTGCCATCATCGGTGGCGCCGACGGGCCGACGGCAATCTTCCTCGCATCCCGCCTTGCTCCGGATCTGCTTGGGGCGATTGCTGTGGCCGCCTACTCCTATATGGCACTGGTTCCCATTATTCAGCCGCCGATCATGCGTTGGCTGACTAACGAGGAGGAGCGGGGCGTCGTCATGCAGCAGTTGCGCCATGTCAGCAAGCTGGAGAAGGTGCTCTTCCCCTTTGCGGTATTGTTGCTCTGCATCCTCTTTCTACCCACTGCGGCGCCGCTGATCGGGATGCTGACGTTTGGCAATCTGCTGCGGGAGAGCGGTGTGGTGGAACGTCTGAGTCACTCGGCACAAAATGAGATCATCAACATCGTCACGATCCTTCTGGGTCTGGCGGTGGGTTCCAAGCTCTCTGCAGATAATTTTCTTACCGTTGAGACGCTGGGTATCCTTGGGCTGGGCGCCTTTGCCTTCTGCATCGGCACGGCCACCGGTGTTTTAATGGGCAAGGTGATGTACCGCGTTACCGGCGGCAAGATCAACCCCCTGATCGGTGCCGCCGGTGTCTCCGCCGTGCCTATGGCAGCCAGGGTGGTGAACAAGGTTGGATTGGAAACCAATCACCACAATTTCCTCCTGATGCATGCCATGGGTCCGAACGTCGCGGGAGTTATCGGTTCTGCAGTTGCTGCCGGAGTGTTATTGGCTATTGTGGGTGGCTGACACCAAGTAGGAGCGCCGCATCAGCGCCCATCGTCGCGGGGCGCGGCTCCTCGTCCTTCGTATCTTCAGGAACCAGAGTAGGCCGGTTCAAGCGTAGCGGAACCGGCAATCCCGCCGTATCGCATTTCCTAACCTTAGTGAACCAGTTGGTCATTTTGACACGCCGGCCCTTTCCGTAATATCATTGTCCGCTTATGTCGCAGCACTTGCCCGATCAGTTCGATCCCTGGCGCTTTGCTGATCTGGGCAAGCAAATCAGCGGTCGATTTCCGTTGGCGGATTTGCCGAGATTACTGGCTTGCCTGATGGATACCGAAGGTGAAGTCGTCTTTGACTTGGTGTTTCAGCGTGATGAGCGCCGACGTGCCTGTGTGCAGGGTAACTTGCGGGCCTCATTGAAGCTGGAGTGTCAGCGCTGTCTCGGACAGATGGTATTGCCGGTGGATGCGGAGATCTCTCTGGCGTTTGTCGAAGGCCAGGATGAGGCTGAAGCGCTGCCGGAGCAGTTGGATCCTCATCTTGTGGAAGATGGATGGGTGAAACTCAGGGACTTGGTGGAAGACGACCTGTTACTTGCATTGCCCCAAGTTGCCAGGCATTCGGAAGGGGGCTGCACATTGTCATCTGTGGATGAGCCTTCCCTGGATCCGGAATCGGAGAGCGAGACGGCAGAGCGGGAGAACCCGTTTGCAATACTTGCAGAATTGAAGCGCGACCACGATTAATTGTTAGACTGAACTTAGGAGCTCAGCCATGGCTGTTCAAAAGAGCAAAAAAACCCCTTCCAGACGTGGCATGCGTCGTTCTCACGATGCCCTGTCTGCGGAGACTCTCTCCATCGATTCCACCTCTGGCGAAACTCACCTGCGTCACCATGTGAGTGCTGATGGTTTCTACCGTGGTCGTAAAGTGATCGATACCAAAAGCGAATAAGACACCTCTGTGGTCTGTTCCCTCGGAATCTGTCGGATTTAGACTGCGCTCCAGGCAACGCAGTAGATCCATTCCAAATCCGACAGACTCCTGGTTAAACCTGGAGTCCCGGCAGGTCCTGTGATCTGGCCGGGTTCTTTATTATCTGGGCTTATCAAATCTGATGACTAAAGCTGTCACAATCTCTCTGGATGCGATGGGTGGCGACGACGGTGTTGATGTCGTTGTCCCTGCCGCTCTGGACTACCTGAAGCACGATAAAGAGACCACACTTATCCTGGTGGGGCAGGAGGCGTTGCTCAAGGAGAGGGTAGGCAGCCATGGATTTGGTGATCGTCTGAAGATTCATCACGCTTCCCAGGAAGTCGGGATGGATGAGCTGCCATCCAAGGCGCTGCGGGGGAAAAAAGACTCCTCCATGCGAGTGGCCATAAATCTGGTGAAGGAGGGCGTTGCCGATGCCTGTGTCAGTGCCGGCAATACCGGCGCGTTGATGGCGACTTCCCGTTTTGTACTGAAGATGTTACCGAATATAGATCGTCCTGCGATCATCTCGGCGCTGCCTTGTATCGAAGGCCAGACCTACATGCTGGATCTGGGTGCGAATGTGGATTGTACCGCAGAGCATCTGTTTCAGTTTGCGGTGATGGGCAGCGAGTTAGTCTCGGCGGTGGCGGATATTTCCAGTCCTCGCATCGGCCTACTCAACATCGGACAGGAAGAGATCAAGGGTAATGAGCAGGTAAAGAGTGCCCATGAGCTGCTGGCGGCAAGTTCGCTGAATTATGTCGGCTATGTGGAAGGGGATGATGTCTACAGAGGCGGCGCGGATGTTGTCGTCTCCGACGGTTTTGTCGGCAATGTTGCGCTCAAGAGCAGTGAAGGTGTGGCGAAGATGATCAGTCACTTCATGAAGGAGGGCTTCAGCAAGAACTGGCTGACCAAGCTTGCCGGACTGATTGCCATGCCGGTGCTCCAGTCGCTGCGCCGCCGCATCGACCCGCGCCGTTATAACGGTGCCAGTCTGCTGGGTCTGCGGGGCATCGTTATCAAAAGCCATGGTGGCGCGGATGAGCTGGCGTTTGTCAATGCGATCAGTAGAGCGCGCAAAGAGGCGCTTACCGATGTTCCGTCCCGCATCAAGACCCAAGTTGAAGCGCATTTGAGAAGGGACAGCGAGTGATCTACTCCCGTATCGCCGGTACCGGCAGTTATCTTCCTGAAAAGGCCCTGACGAATAAGGACCTGGAAAAGATAGTGGATACCACTGATCAGTGGATCGTGGATCGAACCGGTATCAAGAAGCGCCATATCGCCGCTGACGATGAGTACACCTGTGACTTGGCTGAAAAGGCCGCCCGGAATGCCATGGAGATGGCTGGGGTCGAGCCTAAAGATATCGATCTGATCGTGGTGGCCACCACCACGCCGGATCAGGTTTTCCCCAGCACCGCCTGCCTGTTGCAGGCTCGGCTCGGTATCCACGGACCTGCGGCTTTCGACGTTCAGGCCGTTTGTACCGGGTTTGTCTACGCGGTTGGTGTGGCGGACAAGTTCATCAAAACCGGCAGTGCCAAATGCGCCCTGGTAATCGGTGCCGAGACGCTCTCCCGTATCGTTGACTGGAGCGATCGCAATACCTGTGTTCTGTTCGGCGATGGTGCGGGTGCGGTTGTGCTTGAGGCCAGTGAAAAGCCGGGCATCATCTCCACGCATCTGCATGCCGATGGCGCCTTCGAAGGACTTTTGCGTGTACCCAGCGGTGTCTCCCGTAACTATGGGGCGCTGCAAGAGGGTGTCGCCTACATGGAGATGCGGGGCAACGAGGTCTTCAAGATGGCGGTCACCACGCTGGGCCGTATCGTCGATGAAACCCTCAAGGCCAACGATATGGATAGATCGGATGTGGACTGGCTGATCCCGCATCAGGCAAATATTCGTATTATCAACGCTACTGCGAAGAAGCTGCGTACCTCCATGGATCGTGTGGTCGTTACCGTGCATGAACATGGCAACACATCGGCGGCTTCGGTGCCGCTGGCGCTGGATACCGCAGTTCGGGATGGGCGCATCAAGCGTGGCGAAACGCTTTTGATGGAAGCCTTTGGTGGTGGGTTCACCTGGGGTTCTGTCCTCGTCAAATTCTAATCCATAGATCTTTCTGGTTATTCCAATTATGAGTGACTCCGCATTTAGTATTGTCTTTCCCGGTCAGGGTTCCCAGTCTGTGGGTATGTTGAAAACATTGGCTGACGACTTCTCTTCAGTTGGCGATACCTTTGCGGAAGCCTCGGACGCCTTGGGCTTTGATCTCTGGAAGCTGGTGTTGGAAGGCCCGAAAGAGACGCTGAACCAGACCCAGAACACTCAACCTGCGATGCTGGCGGCCGGTGTCGCCGTTTGGCGCGTCTGGCAAGCCCAAGGGGGAGCGATTCCTGGGGTTATGGCTGGTCACAGCCTGGGTGAATACTCTGCACTGGTCTGCGCCGGTGCGATGGATTTTTCCGATGCGGTCACACTGGTGGCCAAGCGCGGCAGGTTCATGCAGGAGGCAGTGCCGGAGGGCACCGGCGCCATGGCTGCGATCCTGGGACTCGATGATGACAAGGTGCGGGACGTCTGTGCCGCCGCAGCAGAGTCACAAGTGGTGGAGGCTGTTAACTTCAACTCTCCGGGGCAGGTGGTGATCGCTGGTAGCAAGGCTGCGGTGGATCGCGCCTGTGGACTTGCGAAAGAGGCGGGCGCCAAGCGAGCGCTGCCCCTTCCGGTCAGTGTGCCCTCCCACTGCGCATTGATGAAGCCTGCTGCCGAAAGACTTGCTGAACAGCTGCAGGAAATTGTGATTGAGATGCCCTCGATCCCCGTATTGCACAATGTCGACGTGGCGGTTGCGGCTGATACCGGGGCCATCAGAGCCCGGCTTGCGGAACAGCTCCATCATCCGGTGCGCTGGGTGGAGACGATCCAGAGCATATCGGAGAGAGGCATCGACAAGATCGTCGAGGCTGGACCGGGTAAGGTACTGACTGGCTTGAACAAACGCATCGACCGCAAGCTGACTGGGTTTGCCGTCCTCAATAGTGATACCTTGAATGCTGCCCTGGAGGCACTGAAATGATGCTGGAAAATCAAATTGCACTGGTTACCGGTGCCAGTCGGGGTATTGGTGCGGCTATCGCGGATACGCTGGGGAAGGCGGGCGCAACCATTATCGGTACCGCCACCTCGCAGGGAGGGGCGGACGCCATCTCAACGCGTTTTTCCGAAGCCGGTTATAAAGGGCAGGGGATGGTGCTGAATGTGACCGATCAGGCATCGGTCGATGGTGTGGTCAAGGCGATCAATGATCAGTTCGGCGTACCCACTATTCTGGTCAATAATGCCGGTATTACCCGCGACAATCTGTTGATGCGCATGAAGGAAGAGGAGTGGGAGAGCATCATCGACACCAATCTGACCTCTATCTTCCGCCTCAGCAAAGCGTTGCTGCGTGGCATGATGAAGGCGCGTAAAGGCCGGGTTATCAATATCTCTTCCGTTGTCGGAGCCATGGGTAATCCCGGGCAGACCAACTACGCAGCGGCCAAGGCCGGAATCTTCGGTTTTACCCGTTCCATGGCGCGGGAGGTGGGATCCCGGAATATTACGGTCAATGCGATTGCCCCCGGCTTTATCGAAACCGACATGACCAATGAATTGCCGGAAGAGCAGCGCAAGATGCTCATCAATGGTATCCCACTGCAGAAACTTGGACAGCCGGAGGATATAGCCAATACGGTGCTGTTCCTTGCTTCGGAGAGCGGCGGCTATATTACCGGCGAGACGATTCACGTCAATGGCGGCATGTATATGGGGTAACTATTCAGCTACAGGCACATATTAACAGTGCTGAATGGCGACTTTCTTTTTGTCAAAAGTGATACTCTCTCGAGAAAAGTTACTTATACTATTGATAAATAATATGAATTACCGATATTTCTTGTGTGATATACTACGGCGGTTTACGCTTTTCTCATGCAAGGTTTATTAATACAATATCGCATCCGCCGCATTCGTGGCCGAAGCTTAATCCAGAGGAAATTAAGAACATGACTGATGTCGTAGAAAGAGTTCGTAAAATTGTCGTGGAACAACTGGGTGTCAAAGAGGACGAAGTGACTACCGAAGCTTCCTTCGTCGATGATCTCGGTGCCGACTCTCTCGACACTGTTGAACTGGTGATGGCACTCGAAGAGGAATTCGAAACCGAGATTCCTGATGAGGAAGCTGAAAAGATCACCACTGTTCAGTTGGCTGTTGACTACATCACCTCGCATAGCTGATAGCTATCGGCGAATTGTTCGGGCCGCGCTGTTCCCTGTCTCTGGGACGCGGCCTTTTGCTTGTTGCAAGCCTAACCAGATCAAGGGGTAGTCTTACATGACTGCAAGAAGGGTTGTCGTTACCGGGCTCGGAATGGTCGCGCCTGTTGGACTTGACGTGCCGTCGTCATGGGAGAGTATCCTGGCCGGCAAGAGTGGTATCCAACCGATCACTCATTTCGATATCGAGCCCTTCACCACCCGTTTCGGCGGACCGATCTACGGGTTCGAGATGACTGACTATGTCTCGAAAAAAGACGCCAAGAAGATGGACAAGTTCATCCACTATGGTGTCGCTGCGGGGTGTCAGGCAATCGAGGATTCCGGGCTGGAAGTGACCGAAGAGAATGCCGATCGAATCGGTGTGCTGATCGGTTCCGGTATTGGCGGCATCACAGGCATTGAAAATAGCTATCAAGCCTATAAAGATGGCGGTCCCCGCAAGATCTCGCCATTTTTTGTCCCGGCCAATATTATCAATATGGTCTCCGGGAATCTCTCGATCAAATATGGATTGAAAGGACCCAACTATTCGATCGTCTCTGCTTGCAGCAGTGGCTCTCACAGTATCGGCGAGGCGGCGATGATGATTCGTCATGGCCGCACCGACGTTATGGTTGCCGGTGGGGCGGAGATGGCGACGTCACCGGTTGGTCTCGGTGGGTTTGCCGCCGCCAGAGCACTGTCACGCCGCAACGATGACCCACAGGGCGCCAGCCGTCCATGGGATCGTGATCGCGATGGTTTTGTGCTCAGCGACGGGGCCGGTGTGATGGTCCTCGAAGAGTACGAACATGCCAAGGCCCGGGGGGCGAAGATCTATGCCGAGCTGGTCGGCGTGGGCATGAACTCCGATGCGTTCCATATGACTTCGCCTTCGAAGGACGGTTCCGGCGCCGCCGGTTGTATGAAGCTGGCGTTACAGGATGGCGGCATCAATCTGGAAGAGGTGGATTACATCAACGCCCATGGCACCTCCACCCCGGCAGGTGATGTGGCCGAGACCAAGGCGGTCAAGCTGGCCTTTGGGGATCACGCCTACAAGCTCTGCGTCAGTTCGACGAAATCGATGACCGGCCACATGCTGGGTGCCGCAGGTGGTGCCGAAGCGGTCTTTAGCGTTCTCGCGTTGCGCGATCAGGTGGCCCCGCCCACGATCAACCTGGAGAATCAGGATCCTGAGTGTGATCTGGATTTTGTACCCAATGCTGCGCGTGAGATGAAACTGGATGTGATTATCTCCAACTCTTTCGGTTTTGGTGGTACCAACGGTACGCTTGCGTTCCGCAAGATTGACTGATTTGATACATCTGTACTACGCAGTCCTCCGTCCGGGGGGCTGCGTACATCTCCTTTCCGGCCCATTTTCGGGCAGCAGCCTTTGTTGATCGACGGACAACCCGCAGACCAGGTTCCGGTATCAGATCGTGGCCTGCAGTATGGTGATGGGCTGTTTGAAACCATTGCGGTGACGGATGGAGAGCCTCGTCTGTGGGAAGCGCACATGGAGCGCCTGACCCAAGGTGAAGCTCGTCTTGGTTTTCCCCTTCAGGATAAGTCGCTACTGTTGGCAGAGGCGCGGGAGTTGATCTCCGACACCAAGCGTGGTGTGTTGAAGTTGCTTCTGACCCGTGGCAGCGGCGGCCGCGGTTATCGCGCCCCTCATGATGCAACCCCTCGCCGCATACTGACGCTGCACCCCTGGCCCGACTATCCGGACGCTTGGTTTACGGCAGGCATCAGGCTGCGTGTCTGTGAAACACGAATTGGACGAAGTCGCGCCTTGGCAGGGCGCAAACACCTCAATCGTCTGGAGCAGGTATTGGCCCGGAATGAGTGGGATGATCCGGAGATTCCGGAGGGTGTGATGCTCGATGAGAACGACCTGGTGGTCGAGGGCACTCAATCGAACCTTTTTCTGTTGTCTGAAGGGTGTCTGTTGACACCGGATCTCACCGATTGTGGGGTTGCCGGCGTGATGCGGCGGTTGGTGCTTGAGATGGCTAGGCAGCTGGGAATCGAAACTGTAATCAAAAAACTGACGCTTCAGGAGTGCAAGGCGGGGGACGCTCTGTTCATTACCAATTCGATTATGGGGATCTGCCCGGTCTCTGAACTTGAAGAGAGGCGCTTTACAGTGGAATCGATTCCTGAGAGGCTGGTTTTGAGCGTTCAAAAACAGGCATTCGGCAAGGCTTGAGTCCCGCTTCTTCTGTTTCTGATTACCCCTGTGACTCAGCCCTATAGGGATAGAGAAGAGATTTGTCAGCAGACAACGCTAAGCGTAAATGCGTTGATTGCGCATGAAAACCCAATTGCTATCCTTCAGCATCGACCTGTTCAGCTATCATTGGTGGAGTGACACAAATGCAGGCGGTGCATAAGGAAAAAATCGCGTTGTTTGCGGACTGAAATACTGTTTGATCAAGCACGGAGCGGGAGTCTCCCCCGGACTCCGTGCAGCATCAGCGGTTTATTAAAACAGGGTATAGATGAAAGGCGCGACGGCAGAT
>QGON01000032.1 GCA_003660235.1 bacterium endosymbiont of Escarpia laminata
ATCTGCCGTCGCGCCTTTCATCTATACCCTGTTTTAATAAACCGCTGATGCTGCACGGAGTCCGGGGGAGACTCCCGGACTCCGTGCATGATCAACAGTTAAATCACCTCCAGCATGGCTGGGGTGATTTAAAGGAAGAGCGAGGATTAGCGGTCTTCCACAGTTGAGCGAACTTTCACGGATTTTATTGCGTCTGCAAGCAACTTTCCGGCTAATTGATGGCCCGTAGGATTGAAATGCCCGGGTAGTATATCCAGATCATTGGCTTGCCAAAAAACTCGGAATGAATCCTCCAACGGGAGAAAATCGATCTTTTCATCCTGAGCAAACTTCCCAAGATCCTTATCGAAATAGGTGTGGTCGAATGTATCGTCCACCCGCTTATAATCCGCTTCGATCTCCGGTTTCAGGGTTGCAAAGGGGAGGTTCATCAACATAAACTTCGCGCCACCTTTTTCGACAAGCATTTTGATCTCGTGCAGCATGCGTTTATTGAGCGCGTAAGCCCTTTCGAAATCAGGAATCGGGGAATCCGTGGCAAGACTCAGAAACCCTTTCTTTACCAACAACTCTTCCTGGCTGCTAACATCGCCACTCTTGGCCTTCTTGGAAAATGCGCCTTTCAACTGGTTGTACTGTGTAGCCATCAAGCTAACCAATGCCGATGACTGCTTCATCGAGTTGATTGCCGATTTTAAAGCGTAACTTCTGGTCTCTGTAAAAGAAGTATCTATTGTCAGATCGCCATTTGCATCAAAGGTGGCAAATGGCCGTATATTGTCATGGGTCAAATCAGGATCCATATCCCGGATGTCGTTATAGGGAAAAAACACGACGACAACCAGGTCGGGCTTGAAATCCATGACCTCTTCACGAATAAATAGAAATTCCTCTGTCGTGGTGGCTCCGGAACGACCGAAGTTCATCAGCTCGACTTTTTGGCCTTCATCATTCAGCAGCTGCTCCGCCACGCTGGTGAAAGTTTCCTCTTCCTCCACCTGCAGCGCTTCCACAAAACTGTCCCCCACTATGGCAACACGATAGACACCATGGCCTTTCTCTTTCTGCCACTCCCTGTCACGCCAGCCATGGCGGTTGATTACACCTTCCGCATGGCCACCCTCCAGCTCGGCCCAGTAGTCACGGCCGGCCGCAAATTTCCAGCCATAGAGGGGATGCGGTTCAGAATAGCCTGTATGTGCGCCCAACAGGTGCGTAGTGCGCAGGACCCCTTCAAGCACAAGAAGGGTGATTCCAATCCCAATTGCCATTGCAAGCAGATTCTTGAAAAAACTTCGCATCGAAAACCTCATTGTTGACACGTCTACGGCCAAAGAAAGCCGGAAATTATCCGCAATAAACTACCCCGCTGCAAGCAAGTGGGATTTTGATATCATACCCTGGCCGCTGTCGGGTTGCGCCTCACATTGATCGGTTTGGAAGTTCTGTATCAATAATCTGCTTAGAACAGACGCTATTTAGCAGGTTAAAAGAAGACTAGATTGCATCGAGCACTTCAGAAAGACGCTCCACCGGTACGACTTCAATCCCCTTGAGCAACTGTTTCGGTACATTGGCTTTGGGTACGATTGCCCTTTTGAAGCCGTGCTTGGCCGCTTCCCGCAGGCGCTCCTGACCATTTGGCACCGGCCGGATCTCGCCCGTCAAACCGACTTCACCAAAGGTCACCAGGCCTGTCTCCAATGAACTGCCGCGAAAACTGGAAAGCACCGCCAGCAATACCGCCAGATCCGCCGCCGTCTCTGTGATACGCACCCCGCCAACCACGTTCACGTAGACATCCTGATCAAACATGCTGATGCCACAATGCCGATGCAGCACCGCGAGCAACATGGAGAGACGGTTCTGTTCCAGGCCCAGGGTAACTCGCCTGGGGTTGGCCAGCGGACTCTCATCCACCAGTGCCTGAGCCTCCACCAGCAACGGCCGGGTACCTTCCCGAGTCACCAGAATCACGCTGCCTGGCACCGCTTCGGTATGTCGGGAGAGGAAGATTGCCGAGGGGTTGCTCACCTCTTTCAACCCCCGCTCGGTCATGGCAAACACACCCAGTTCATTGACCGCGCCGAAACGGTTTTTGATCGTACGAATGAGGCGGAACTGACTGCCCGCTTCACCTTCAAAATAGAGCACGGTATCCACCATGTGCTCCAGTACCCTTGGACCTGCCAGACTGCCATCCTTGGTGACATGTCCAACCAGAAACACCGCAGTGCCGCTTCGCTTGGCGAAGTGCACCAGTTGCGCAGTCGCCTCTCTGACCTGGGAAACCGACCCCGGAGCAGACTGCAGCTGCTCAGTAAACATGGTCTGAATCGAGTCGACCACCATGACTGCCGGTTTCTCCTTCTCCGCAGAGGCGATAATTCGCTCCACGCAGGTCTCCGGCAGCAGGCGAAGTTCATCCACCGGCAACCCCAGGCGCTGCGCCCGCAGGGCGATCTGGCGAGGCGACTCCTCCCCGGAAACGTAGAGCGTCTGCATGGAGACCGAAAGCTGCGCCAGAGTCTGGATAAGGAGCGTGGATTTACCGATACCCGGGTCTCCCCCCAACAGCACCACCGAACCGTCGACCAGACCTCCACCAAGCACCCGGTCCAACTCCCTGCTGCCGGAAGGAACACGGATCTCCTTGTCAGCCTGCACTGTGGCAAGGCTATATACCTCCGAACTCACCCCGCCGGTGTAACCTGCAAAACGGCCACTGCCCGGCCCTTTTGGCGCGACTGTCGTCTCTTCCAGGACATTCCAGGCCTTGCAGTCGGGGCACTGCCCCGCCCATTTGGGAAAGGAGCCGCCACAAGCGCTGCAGATGTAGACCGATTTACTGCTCTTCTTGATTCCCTGTGCCACAATTAATCCTTTTCAACATCGGTGAAGGCAACACGATCGGTAATCCCGCACAGCAACTCATAGGCAATGGTTTCGGACGATTGCGCAATCAACTCCACCGGTAATCCTTCGCCCCAAAGCACAACCTCCTCTCCAATCTGCAGGTCCGGCAAGGCCCTGGCATCGACGCAGATCATATCCATTGAAACCCGACCAATCAGGGGCAGTCGTTGATTGCGGATCAAGACCGGCGTCCCCGGCTTCGCATGGCGGGGATAGCCATCACCATAACCCACACCAATCACCGCAACCGGCATCGGCTCAGGGCACTCAAAGGTGCCGCCATAGCCGACACGGTCACCGGCGTTGCAGTGATTCAGCGTTAATACCCGGCTACTGAAGGTCATAACTGGTTGCAAGCCTTCATCCGATCCGATGGAGTGCAGAAAGGGAGAGACACCATAGAGCATGATGCCAGGCCGCACCCAGTCACGGTGTGTCTCTTCAAAGGCCAGCAGGCCCGCTGAGTTGGCGATCGAAAGATCTGTGTAGGAAGAGTGTGTAAGCTTGTCGAAACGTTCGCACTGTTCCAGGCTGGCCGGATCATTCCGGTCATCCGCGTTCGCCAGATGGGTCATGAGATGCAGATCACCCACCCCATTAACCTTCTGCAGTCGCAAAGCAGCTTCACTAAGCTGACTCGGCGCAAACCCGAGGCGGTGCATGCCGGTATCCACTTTGAGCCAACATTCAACAGGGAAGTTGAGTTGCGTGGTTTCAAGCAGCTCAACCTGCTGTAAGTGATGCACAGTCAGTTGGAAACCGTTCTCAGATGCAGACTGGATATCCTCCGCTGTAAAGACACCTTCCAGGATCAGGATCGGTTTTGTCACACCGGCCTGTCTCAGCCGCTGCGCTTCTTCGATGCGGGCCACGGCAAAACCATCCGCTGCCTGCAGTGTTGCGGCAACCCGTTCCATGCCATGACCGTAAGCATTGGCCTTGATTACCGCCCAGACGCGGCTCTCCGCTGCAGTCTCCCGGACCCTTTGCAGATTATGTCGCAGCGCCCGATGGTCAATCGTTGCCTGCGGAACGAAGGTCATCAATAACCCTCGTCGCCATAGCCATCATCGATGTAATTTTCGAACTTTGTATATTTCCCAAGAAAAGTAAGACGTATGGTACCGATGGGACCGTTACGCTGTTTGCCGATAATGATCTCCGCCAAACCTTTGTCCGGACTGTCTTCATTGTAGACCTCATCCCGATAGATGAAGACGATCAGGTCGGCATCCTGCTCGATGGCCCCTGATTCACGCAGGTCTGACATGATGGGACGTTTATTGGTGCGGGACTCCAGACTTCGATTGAGCTGTGACAGCGCCATGACAGGCACCGACAACTCTTTGGCCAATGCCTTGAGGGAGCGGGAGATGGCAGATATCTCGTTGGTGCGGTTATCCCCCTCACCCGGCGCCTGCATCAGCTGCAGATAGTCGAGCACGATTAGCCCCAAGTCGGGATTTTCCCGCTTGAGGCGCCGGGCGCGGGCTCGCACCTCGGTTGGCGACATGGCAGGCGTATCATCGATAAACAGCTTGGTCTCCGCCAGCATACTGACTGCGGATGTCAGGCGGGGCCACTCATCATCCTCCAACTTGCCGGTACGAACCCGCAACTGATCGATGTGTCCCAATGAGGACATCATGCGCATCGCCAGAGAATCCCCCGGCATCTCCATGCTAAAGACCGCAACCGCCTTTTTTCCCTTGATCGCCACATTCTCTGCAACATTCATGGCAAAAGTGGTCTTGCCCATGGACGGCCGGCCAGCAACGATAATCAGGTCTGCGGGCTGCAGACCGGAGGTCATTGCATCAAAATCGGTGAAACCTGTACTTTCACCGGTGATCGGTTCGTCCTGCTGAAACAACGCCTCGATCCGATCCACTGCCTTGGTCAGCAGCGTCTTGATCGGACTGAATCCCCCGCCGCCCTTAGAGCGCTGTTCCGCAATCTCAAAAACCTTGCGCTCGGCGTTATCAAGCAACTCTGCCGAGTCCCGGCCCTGTGGATGAAAGGCGCTATCTGAAATCTCCGTACCGACGGAGATCAAGTGCCGCATCACAGAATATTCACGCACGATACCCGCGTAAGACTTGATATTGGCGGCGCTGGGGGTCTCTTCAACCAGACGAACCAGATAGGGCAGACCGCCCGCATCCTCCAAGGCCCCCTGTTGCTCCAAGGTCTCGGCCAGGGTAACTACGTCAAAAGGCTGGCTATTCTCGGCAAGCGAGGCAATAGCTCTAAAGATCAGTCGATGCTCCTTGCGATAATAATCATCCTGCACCACCATGTCTGCCACCTGATCCCAGGTAGCATTATCGAGCATCAGCGCCCCCAATACCGACTGTTCACCCTGAATCGAATGAGGCGGTACCTTCAGGGCTTCAGCGGCATGATCCGGATAATCGGCAATCTCTTGTGGATAGTCGGGTTCAGACATTTGTCTCAAGCAGGCTGTAATCGGGCTGACATCTTACCATCCAAGGCGAACGATTTTCAGTACACCACAAACACGAATGCCCCGGCGAGTGCATGACCGGCCGGGGCAGTGCTTAAAACACCGAGAGAGCTTACTCTTCGGGAACGATCGTCAGCTTGATAATCGCGTTGACGTCGGTATGCAGATGGATGTCCACCTCATATTCGCCAGCAACACGATAGGGGCCGTTCGGCAGACGGACTTCCTGCTTCGAAATCTCGCCACCTGCAGCCTCGACTGCAGCTGTAATATCGGCAGTACCGACGGAACCAAAGAGCTTGCCCTCATCACCCGCCTTGTGGCTGATGCTGATGGAGAGCGTCTCCAGCTTCTCTTTGCGGGATTCGGCTGAAGCCAGCTTTTCGGCAGCATCCTTTTCCAACTCAGCACGACGCGCCTCAAAAGCCGCCAGATTATCGGCAGTAGCCGGTACGGCACGGCCGGAAGGAATAAGGAAGTTCCGACCAAAGCCTGACTTCACGTTTACTTTGTCACCCAGATTTCCCAGGTTATCAACTTTCTGCAACAGAATAATTTCCATTGTTCTCACCCTTAAATAAGGTCAAATGTCTTTCTCAGCCGGTTTTCATTTCTTTGCAAACCGAACACGAAAATCTACCCAGATGTCCATCAATCCAATGGTCGTCAGAACCATCACGAACTGTGGCATCAAAACAATCAACAAAAAGTACAAACCAACCAGCCAGAGCTTTCCCGAAGATCGCCCGGCCAGGCTGCCATGCGCCACCGCCAACCCCTGCAGAAACAGAATCGCCATCAACAGCAACCCCAAGTAGCGTGCCAGCTCAGGCATCTGTTCCGCAGGCACCAGCAGCACCACCAAAACGGGGATACCGAGCACGGCAAAAGCCTTGTGCAGCCGGAAGCTGTGAAACTCCTCCCGGAACCCTCCCGGATTGAACAGCAGAGCCTGCCACCATCGCGCCAGAAAGAGACTGAACGCCAGTTGCAGGAAGATGCCGGCCGCAATCACTCCGGCCATCCATCCCGCCATGCGTTCGACCACTTCCCCACTCTGGGTCGAGTCAAACAGACCAGCTTGCTCAAACTGCTCAGCCAGCGGCTGAAGCTGCTCTTTCCACTGAGCCACTGGGTCGCCGAACATCAGGTACTGCGCCACAATGGCCAGCACTCCGAAAGTCAGTGCCGTCTGGATCGTCAGGCTTAAAGAGCGATTGCTTCTCAACATCACCCCCAGCAGACAGAGCGGTAACCACTGGAGTAACAGAAAACCCAATGACGGCAAAGGATTACCAAAGGCAACCGCCATCATGACTGCGCAAGCGATGGTCGCAAACAGACTGATTTTCAGTCCTGCACTCGCCCCTTGACGTAGAGTAACGAGGCCCACGGTCGCCGCACTCAAAATCCCAAGCAGGGGCAATATCAAAGAGAGCATCGCCAGCACGGTGGTTACCATCACCGCCTGGGAAGACCCCCGCATCACGAAGGATGCCAACCCCTTCATTCAGACTTCTCCTGCTGGTTGGTCAGATACCTCAGTGCGTGTCAGTGTATGGCAGCAATGCCAGAAAGCGAGCCCGCTTGATGGCGGTGGCCAGCTGACGCTGATACTTGGCTTTGGTACCGGTGATCCGGCTCGGCACAATCTTGCCGCTCTCGCTGACGTAGGCCTTCAACAGATTGAGATCCTTGTAATCGATCTCTGTGATGCCTTCAGCAGTAAAACGGCAGTACTTTTTACGACGAAAATAACGCGCCATAGTCTATATCCTCTTGATAATCCTGTGAGTTATTCGGCGTCCGCAGAAGCTTCTTCGGGCTTCTCGCCCGCAGACTCGCTGGGTTTATCACCCGCAGACTCTCTAGGCTTATCACCGGCAGACTCTCTAGGCTTATCACCGGCAGACTCTCTAGGCTTATCACCGGCAGACTCTCTGCGCTTATCACCCGCAGACTCATTGCCTTCATCCTGGGACTTGGCCAGGTGCGAGGGCTCAGTGATGGCTTCATCGCGACAGATAATCAGGTTGCGCAATACTGCGTCATTGAAACGAAATGCGCTCTCAAGCTCATTCAGTGCTTCTCTGCCGCACTCTATGTTCATCATCACATAGTGCGCTTTGTGGATTTTGTTGATGGGATAGGCCATCTGGCGACGCCCCCAGTCCTCCAAACGGTGAATCACACCCTCTGTGGCTTCGATACCAGCGCGATAACGCTCGATCATGGCAGGGACTTGCTCGCTCTGGTCTGGATGGACCAGAAACACAACTTCATAGTGCCTCATTGTTTCTCCTTTCGGTCATAGGCAGCCTCCCGCATTTGCGGTGAGGCAAGGAGTGGCACCCGGATATCGGGTACCGGGAAAACCGCGCATTTTACATAGAGGGGGGATTCTCCGCAACCAACGCAGTTTCTGCAGGTTACGAAGCAGGAGAGTAAAGCATAAAGATTTCCCCTCCTCCGCCGCTCCAAATAGAATGCAAACAACTCCAACCGCAGGAACCTCAAGCGCGATGTCCGATTCCGTCAATGACTGGGTACGCCGTCTCCACACTGATCCGCTACCGGCACTGCACCAGACTCTAAAGCAGGTTAGAGAGGTACTGAACAGCGTTTCAGGCAGTCACGCTGCCATCAGTAAACTGATAGAACGCGATCCCGGATTCAGTCTGGCCATCTTCAGACAACTCAGGACCTTACCCAACAAACCACGAGAGTCAGTTACAAAAATCGCCAATGCCATCCCCCTGCTCGGCATGGAAGCCATCGAACGCACAACCCGTGAGTTGCCGGTTCTCGAAGATCTGCTCAAGGGTCCACCGAGACGTGGACTCCTCGATTGCTACAGCAGAGCCGCACATGCCGCCATCTACGCTGCAAATCTCGCAGAACGTATGGGACATCACCACCTGGAAGCATTCGCCAATGCCGCGCTGCTGCACGATATTGGCGAAATGGCACTCTGGGTCGCAGAGCCCGACACCATGAAAAATATGCAGGCGCGCATCAGACAGGGTGACGGGCACGAGGATGCCGCGCTGGAAGTACTGGGATTCACCCTGGAAGAGTTGAACTTGGGACTGGGCAACCGCTGGGAACTTCCAGAGCTGGTACAAGAGTCCCAGGGCCTCTTCAACAGCTATCAGCCACGTCCTCTGACAGTGATGATGGCTGCTGCTGTTGCCAGAGCCACGGCGTCGGGCTGGAACTGCCATGATGCCAGTGACAAACTGGAGCTGTTGGCTGAATTCATCGGGATCAGTGAAGCACAAGCATCCACCTACCTGCATCAACTGGCTGTTACTGCAGCCAATCAGTTGCAATCACTTCCCCTGCCGCTGCCTGCCTTCAGGCTGCTCCAGACCGGGGAGGCGACGAAGGTAAAACCCCAGGCGCCGGTGACAAAGATTGAGCAACCCCGGGGGAATCGTCCGGCAGTGGAACCTCCTCCCGCTAGCGGCAAATCACCGCAGGCAAAACCAAAAACCAATCCTTTACAGGCGCTTCTGACCCGCACCATCCATGCCCTGTGTGATGAGCACGGTCTGGAGAGAGCTATGTTCGCCATGCTCTCCCCAGATCGAAAAACGCTGAAGGCACGATTTGTCGTGGACAAAAACAACGGCGCTTCATTAAAAACCTTCGAGGTCGATCTGCACTCCCCCAATCTCTTTTCAATACTGATGAAGAAACCCCAAGCCTTGTGGCTGAACCCGGACAACCTGGTAAAATACCTGCCTTCGATCCCGGAATCTGTCGTTCGAACCGTCTGTAGCAGTGGCTTTTTCATCATATCCGTCTTCATCAAAGACAAACCAATTGGTGTATTCTATGCTGACGTGGGCTGCACTGGCGGGAGCCTGAATACGGATCAGTTCAATAATTTCAAAACCACATGCCGTCGTGCCATGCAGGAACTGACCCGCTAAACGCTTGATTCAGATCATTGTCCAGCCCGGACGAGCCGATAGGATATATCGGTTTAGCATAAACAACTTATCCACCTGTGACACAACAGATCGCCTATACAATCGGCAACAGCCGTTACGTCAGCATCACTGACCGTTGCACCCTGGAGTGCGCCTTCTGCCCTAAAACTCAAGGCAGCATGCGGGTGCATGAGTTCGACCTCACCATGGACCACCGTCCTGGCACAGAGGAGATAATCGATGCCATCGGCGCTCCGGAACAGTACGATGAGATTGTCTTCTGCGGTTTCGGCGAGCCCACCCTGCGGCTGAATGTGTTGCTGGAAGTGGCTCGTGCAGTCAAAGACCGTGGCACACGCGTACGGGTCAATACAGACGGACTCTCCAACCTTGTGCATAAAGACGATACCCTGCCGGCTCTGGGTGAGTGTGTCGATGCCCTCTCGGTCTCGATGAACGCACAAAATAAAGCCGTCTATGATCTACACTGCTGCCCCAATCTGCCGGGTTCTTATGAGGCGATGCTGGAGTTTCTGAAAGCCGCCCCCCGCTTCATCGCCGAGGTTACCGCCACTGCCATCGACGGACTGGAGGGTGTGGATATACAGGCCTGTGAAACCCTTGCCCGGGAACTTGGCGTCAACTTCCGCCGACGCGTTCTGGACCGGGTCGGCTGAGGCGATGACGTTAGCGGATCAAGTCAACACCTTCGGTCAGTATCTGCTGCACCGCTACGGTGAGCGAGTGCACAAGATCGCCATAGATGCCGCCTTCACTTGCCCCAACCGCGACGGCACTAAGGGCATCGGCGGCTGTACCTTTTGTAACAACGTCTCCTTCAGCCCTAATGGCCGTCAATCAAAGCCCATTGCCACACAGATAGAAGCCGGTCGCAGGGTTATCCGAAAGCGCACCGGTGCACGGAAATACATCGCCTATTTCCAGGCGTACACCAACACCTATGACGAAATCGGTCGACTCAAACGGCTGTATGACGATGCGCTGGCAGAGGCGGATGTCGTCGGACTCTCCATCGGCACCCGCCCTGACTGTGTGCCAACAGCTGTGCTTGAGCTGCTTGCGGGATACCAGGATGAAGGCGCCGAGATCTGGCTGGAATTGGGGCTGCAATCCGCTTTTGACGATACCCTGCAACGGGTCAACAGGGGGCATGGTTTTGCGGAGTACAGGAAAACCCTTCTCGCCGCCCGGCAGCTCGGCATCAAGGTCTGCACCCACCTGATTGCCGGGCTTCCCGGAGAGTTTGCACACCACTGCAATGAGTCGCTACACCGCGTACTCGAGTTGGGCACCGATGGACTCAAACTGCATCCTCTGCATGTGGTAAAAGGTACTCAGTTGGCCAACACTTGGAGAGCGGGTGGCTATCAGCCGATGGCTATGGATGAGTATGTGTCTATTGCAGCAGATTTGGTGGAGATGACGCCCCCGGACGTTGTCTGGCACCGCCTCACCGGCACCGCCAGCAGAGATATCCTGCTGGCTCCCGCGTGGTGCGCGGAAAAATGGCGCGTATTGAACGCAATCGAACAGGAACTGCGTCAGCGCCGCACCAGCGGTCGACAAGTCGCATAGCAAATATTTCACCCCGAGGAATCGAATATGGAACTGGTCTGCCCTGCCGGCAACCTGCCTTCACTCAAAGCTGCCGTGGACAACGGTGCCGATGCGGTCTATATCGGCCTGCGGGACGATACCAATGCCCGCCATTTCCCAGGCCTGAATTTCAACGAGAAACGGGCTACCGACGGCATCGTCTACGCGCGTCGCAAAGGCGTTCGGGTCTTTTTGGCGATCAACACCTATCCACGTCCGGATGGCTGGGAACGCTGGCAGGCCGCAGTGGACACTGCAGCCAGACTCGGCGTGGATGCACTGATCTGCGCGGATATCGGTGTACTCGATTATGCCAGTAACCGTTGGCCAGATCTCAACCTGCACCTATCGGTACAGGCCTCGAGTACAAATTATGAGGCACTGCGTTTCTATCAGGAGAATTTCGGCATCAAACGCGCCGTGCTGCCTCGGGTGCTCTCCCTCAGCCAGGTGAAAAACGTGGTGGAGAACAGCCCTGTCGGCATCGAGATTTTCGGTTTTGGCAGCCTCTGCGTGATGGTGGAGGGTCGCTGCATCCTCTCTTCCTACGTCACCGGCGAATCCCCCAACACCTGCGGAGCCTGCTCTCCAGCGAAATTCGTCACCTACAAAGAGACTCCCCAGGGCATGGAGTCCCGCTTGGGCGATGTCCTGACTGATCGTTATGGAAAAAACGAGCGGGCAGGCTACCCGACCATCTGTAAGGGGCGTTTTGAGGTTGGCGAGAATACCTTCTACGCCATCGAGGAACCCACCTCTCTCAATACGCTGGAGCTGCTACCTGAACTGCAGACGGCCGGCATCGAGGCAATCAAGATCGAGGGACGGCAACGCAGTCCTGCCTATGTGGCGCAGGTCACGCGAGTCTGGCGTCAGGCAATCGACGCCTGTAAGCAGAATCCTGACAGATTCTCCGCCCGCGCCGAATGGAATCGTGAATTGGACAAGGTGTCAGAAGGCGCCACCACCACCCTCGGCCCCTACTATCGTCCCTGGCAGTAATCACTATGAGCAGCAACCCACGACTCTCCCTTGGTCCCAATCTTTTTTACTGGTCACGTGACGATATCTTCGACTTCTATGCCGAAGTAGCGGAGATGCCGGTGGACATCGTCTATCTCGGTGAAACGGTCTGTTCAAAACGCCGCAGCCTGCGCACCGAAGACTGGTTTGATCTGGCTGACCGGCTGAGCAGTGCAGGA
Organism: bacterium endosymbiont of Escarpia laminata; assembly: GCA_003660235.1. GTDB lineage: Bacteria > Pseudomonadota > Gammaproteobacteria > Chromatiales > Chromatiaceae > QGON01. Next base: position 12,141 of record QGON01000032.1, read on the forward strand.
AAAGAGGTGGTGCTTTCCACCCTGTCGCTGCTGGAGGCGGAGTCTGAGATGCTGACCCTGCGCCGTCTCTGTGAAAATGACCGGTTTATGGTCGAGGCCAACGATATGGGGGCGGTACAACTGCTCATCAAGCAGGGCGTCCCCTTTGTCACCGGACCGACAGTCAATATCTACAATCCGGCGACACTCCAGGTACTGGCGAACAAGGGTCTCAAGCGCTGGGTGCTACCGATTGAACTCTCGAAAGAGACGCTCGCGGAGATGCAGGCCGAGCGTCCCGAGGGAGTGGAAACCGAAATCTTTGCCTTTGGAAGGATGCCGCTGACGCTTTCAGCCCGCTGCTTTACCGCCCGCTCACACAATCTCCCGAAGGATGACTGCCAGTACAAATGCCTGGATTACCCCGACGGCCGTCTCCTCTCCACCCAGGAGAAAAAGCCGTTCCTCGCCCTGAACGGCATCCAGACCGTCTCCTCCCTCACCTGCAACCTGTTGCCGGAAACTGCGGAGATGAAACGGCTTGACGTGGACGTCCTGCGCATCAGCCCGCAATCCCAACATACCGGACGCATCGTCGAGGCATTCCACCAGGCATTGCAGGACGAACCCACCTCCTCTCTCGACCGCTATGTTCCCCTGGGAACCTGCGATGGTTACTGGCATGGAGGCGCGGGGATGGAAAAATTAAAAGGTTAAAGGTTTTCAGAATATGTGTCGGTGTTTGTTATGTGCAAGTTTTTTATGAATTTTAATAACGACAACGTTTGGCTTATCCGGAGGCACGGCCTCCTTTTGCCTTTAACCTTTAACCTTATACCTTTTTAGCCTCATGCCCCCCATCGGCATCTTCGACTCAGGCATTGGCGGCCTCTCTGTGCTCAGCCATATCCATGAGCTGATGCCAACGGAAGATCTGCTCTATGTCGCGGACAGCGGGCATCTCCCATACGGCTCAAAAACCAGTGAATATGTAGTGCAACGGGCAGTTGCCATCACCCGTTTTCTGGTGGAGCAGCAGGGAGCAAAGGCAATCGTCGTCGCCTGCAACACAGCAACCGCTGCCGCAGTTTCTCTCCTGAGGAGCAAATTCCCCATCCCTATCATCGGCATGGAACCAGGGGTAAAACCAGGTATCAAACAGAGCCGTAGCGGTGTGGTGGCAATTCTCGCGACAGAGGGCACCCTGGGCAGCGAAAAATTTCAGTCACTGCTGGAACAGCACGGAAATGGCGCAGAAGTCATCGTCCAGCCCTGCAAAGGCTGGGTGGAGCAGGTCGAACTCGCGGAGCACGATAGCCCCAAAACCCGGCGGATGGTGGCAGACCAGATCAAACCACTGCTCAGGCGGGGGGCCGACACCCTGGTTCTGGGCTGCACCCATTACCCCTTCCTCAAAGAGACTATCGGAATTTATGCTGGCAAAGAGACCCAGGTCATCGACACGGGACTTGCCGTTGCCCAGGAACTCAGACGACGTCTCCGGTCAAACAATCTGCTTGGAATAGCGAAAACCAGCGGCAACACACAATTTTGGACCAGTGGCTCACCGCAGCGAACCGGGAGATTGATCTCCCGACTCTGGGGTGATCCCAACCGGGTCAATACACTACCCGTTTGATTCTACGGTAGGTGCGCCATGCGCACCTTAAGCCTACGCACCCAGCAAGACGGAAAAATCGTCAGGCCAATCTTTCATAAAAAGAGAGACATTGATCCACCATCGGCCGAAATGCCTGTGGAACAGGAAGCGCATCCAGATCCACGGCGGCCAGCATATTCTTCAGATGCACCCCGAGGTCGGTGTCCCCTTCCATGAGCAGATGCCGCTGAAAAAAGAGCGTGTCAGGATCTTCACGACCGGTAATCAGCAGCATGTAGTCGTAGACAGTCCCACTGATAGTGAGATTCGCAGGCTCACCTCCCTTCACACCTGAGATGAGGCCATCCCGCAGTGAGAGGGCATAACTCAAGCTCGCATCGGTCACCTGGATGCGTACAATCCTGTCTTCCAGGAAGTCCAATTCACCCTCTGCACGTTCAGTGGCAAAGAGATAATTCAACATCTTGCCCAATACCAGGCTGTGCGCTCGCTCAGGTACCAGACGAAGCGGCAGGGAGAGAGGTCTTGGCAGACGCGGGCGTTTCGCTGTGGCTTGCATCATGACTATTACGCTTTCCTACAAACTGAAGGTGTGGAGATGTCAATCATTCAGATCATACCAATAGTCAGTACAATCTGCGAGAATCGCTTTTTATGAACATAGCAGTGGAAAATCCATTCGATCTGGATCAGGAGAGCGCTTACAAGGCCTGGCGGGAGGAAAAACTCAAGGACTATCCTAAGTCTCTTGGGGATCTGGTAGTGGAGATAAAAGATCCACGAAACCTGAGCGAAGCTGAATATCAGGAGATCCACCGTCTCTGCCGCAAGGCTAATATGGCCATCTGGGCCGGCCTCTCGGGACACGACTCTGATAAGAATATAATTCGCAATTTAGGCCGCCGTTTCGGATTGGAGCACCTGGACCACAATATGTGCGCGGATGAAGACGCAATCACCTCGCTTACTGTCCAGTCTGATGCACTGCATCAGGGATATATCCCCTACACTACCCGCCCGATCGCCTGGCACACAGATGGATACTACAATCTGCTGAATCATCAGATCCACGGCCTGCTGCTGCACTGTGTCAATCCAGCAGCGGAAGGTGGTGAAAATGATCTGCTGGACCACGAAATCGTTTATCTGTTGATCCGTGATAAGAATCCCGACTTCATTCGCGCCCTCATGCATCCCAAGGCAATGACGATTCCAGCCAATATTGCAGAAGGGAAAGAGTTGCGCCCAGCCCGCAGCGGCCCGGTTTTCGCAGTCTACCCGGATGGCCACCTGCACATGCGCTACACAGACCGTACCCGCAGTATCGAATGGGGAGAGATTCCCTTGCTGGATGAAGCCGTGGATTTCCTCAAACAGATCCTTAGAACCAGCACAGCTTGGCACTACCGGGGAAAACTACAAGCAGGTCAGGGACTTGTCAGTAATAACGTACTACACACCCGGAGTGGATTCGAAGACCATGGGCAACAGCGCCTACTCTACCGTGCCAGGTATTTTGACCGAATCAAGGAAACCTGAACAGAGGCAGGTTGAAGAGAACGACCAATCTGTGCCAACATCCGCCACCCCTGCAACACATATCCCGTACCGGGCAGAATCATGAGTAAAGAATCCCCCTATCCTGTTGAAATCAGCCTTCACAAAAAATCGCGCCTGCTGACATTACGCTTTTCCGACGGAGCAAGCTTTGAACTGCCTTGTGAATATTTGCGGGTTTTTTCCACTGCGGCCGAGGTAAAAGCTGATCCGACTCCAGTTACTGGAAAGGAAGATGTGAATATCGAGAAGATTGAACCCCAGGGTCAGTACGCCATTCGTCCGATCTTCGACGATGGGCACGACACAGGCATTTTCTCATGGAAGAGTCTCTACGACCTGGGAAAGAATTACCCGCAGAATTGGCAAGACTACCTTGCTCGCCTGAAAGCGGTTGGTTATGAGCGGAATACCGATCCATCTACCGAGCGCCGCATCAAAATCTTCTACTTCTCCTGGCTGGTCAACAAATTGGGCAAACAGACCGAAGAGATTATTCTTCCCCCCTCAGTCACCAATATAGAGTCGCTTCTCAAACTATTGCGCGTGCGTAAATCTGATTATGCCGCCATGTTCGAGGACAAACTGATTCAGACCACTGTCAATAAACAGTTTTCCGAGTCATTTACCCGGCTTGAAGATGGAGATGAAGTGGCACTGATTCCCACTTCCCCAACACCACCGGCAACGCCAAATGCCTGACTCTCCCTGCAGAATCATCAGAAAAAGTTTCACCAAAAAATAAGCTATTGGCTCTTCACTCCAATAGCAAGTTAGGGTAACATTTCCCCTCCCAAATTGCGGGTCGTTAGCTCAGTTGGTAGAGCATCTGACTTTTAATCAGGTGGTCGCAGGTTCGATCCCTGCACGACCCACCATTCTCAATAAAATAAGGGGGCGGATGATAATCATCCGCCCCCTTATTTTTGCGTGGCAACACGCAGCATCGCTACCCTATCTCGCTTTCTCCGTCGCTGGAATCAACCTTTCAGCGCCAACAGTCAGCAGATTTTTAAACGGCCTGCCAAAGCGCCGTTCTACATGCTTGTTAATCAAAAAAGCGAGATAGAGCGTCAAAGCAATCACACCAACAAGAAGAACATATTTATTCACAATCTCCCCAAGCGAATTAAAAATCATAAAACCGATATTTTGGTGGATGAGATAAAGTGGATAGGTCAAGGCGCCATAAAAGATAAAGACTTTCTTGTTTATCCACTTGGTCTTACCCATACCGATAAAACCAAACAGTACATAAAATCCGGTGATCACAATACCTGTCGTAACCCTCGAAAAGTCAGTATTGAAATGCACGCTCGCTACATCGGCTCTCTCAAAAGCTTGAAAAAGCGATATGTAGAGACACAAGGCGATCACGGCCACTTTGTAGATACTTGGCCCCTCCTGCCGGATTATGAAGTACATTGCTCCCGCAATAAAATAGGCCGACCACTTAGGAAAAAAGAAAAAACCAAGTACCCCGCCCATTTCATGGAAGACATTCACCAATGTCAAAACAAGCCACAAACCAAGAAAATACTTGATCCACTTAAGCTTATTGGCCAGGACCAGCAGGAAAATCAAAAAATAGAATTTAATTTCAACCAACAGACTCCAATACACACCATCGACAAATTTAATATCGAAGAAGCCACTGATCATTGGAAGATTGTAGATATACTGTGACAAAGTAACCTGATATCTATCACCACCGATAAATACGATTACTAACGCGGTCAGGGTAACACTTGCCCAAAACGCGGGATAGATTCGAGTAATTCGAGAAATCACAAATGCGGTGTAATCCTTGTTGACCGCAGTCATCAGGATCACAAAACCACTGATGATAAAGAACAGATCTACACCTAAAGCGCCATATTTGAAGACTTCTGATAATACAGGGAAAGGTAAGATGCTCATATCATTGGCTGCGAACCCTCGAAACGTATAGTGAAAAAACACCACGGCCACGGCTGCAAGAAAACGCAGCAAATCAATTTCGTAGTAGCGCTGCTTATCCTTGATTTGCATATTTCAATCCTAAATTTGGAGTGGAGAATCCACCAGCTAGTCCAGCTGCGGCTTCAGCTCATTGATCCAGACACGATATCCGGCAGGGTTCAAATGAACACCATCCCCCAAATGATAATCGGTTCTTAAATTCCCGCTATTATCCTGTAACCTGCCACCACTATCAATGTAGCGGCAGCGCTGGTCACTACTACAGAGTTTTTTCAACTTCATATTCAGAGATTTTATGCGCCCGTTACTCCGAGATGGGTTTTCTGCCAAGGCGCTGTCAATGGGAAAAATTGCCGCCACCACAATAATCAAATCATCAGGAAGTCTATTCAGGATAGCTTGGTAGTTGGAGAGAACATCATTGTCATCCCGCCTGGGCAGATCATTGACACCCACCTGCAGAACCACAGCACGCGCTTTATCAAGAGATTTATATTCCGGCAACCTACTCAGGACACCTACTGTGGTATCTGAAGCGATCCCATAGTTTACCGATTTTTCTTCAACACATGTCACACACAATCCCTGAATCTGGCTATCCCCGATAAAAAGGGTATATCCAGCATTCAGATTCGCATCGACACGGGATTGAAAGGCAACTAAGGCGTGGTAATACGGCGTCAATTCCTGCTTAAAGCGTTTCCCTACATATGGCTCCATAAAGTCTGACTTGAGAAAGAGCAGGATCAGGATAATATGAAGCAGCAACAAGTATATATAGAACAGCCGTCTGTATGTCTGTTTACCATTTTTCATTAGTTGGAATGATTATCAGAGAATATCAATAGAACAGATCCCCCTGAATCAGTAGGGGGTCACATCCTCAATTTTTTGCGCATTGCTCATGGCAGCGTAACCGACTCCCCTTATAATAATATCCATTCTAAAGTTCTCGATGTGAGCCTGTCCACAGAATTCAAAAGGGTAGTGTTTTAGGATTCCAGGGAGTTAGAATGCCCGGAATAGGATTTTTATTCTTCAGTCACTTACGTTATTTATTGAGTTGCTGACTGGAATGACGACTCGGTAACAGGGTAGATTTTTACCCAACTTAGCAAACTCATGCAAACACGGATTGGCCAAGCCAGGATCCCGCGCGCAGAGTGTTGTCATGCAGTAGAAAGATGCTAAACTGCGCGGGCTTGTTATCCAGGGTATCGGGCAAGGAATCTATTTGGAATTACGGAATAAGAAGTGAGCACGCTATCAGGTTGGGAAGATTTCCGCTTACGCCCACCGATCCTTCAATGGAAGCCATAGCTGCCTCGATCACCACCCATCAAGCCTTCTGATCATTATAATTTTAATATCTTTTAGAGTTCGGGAATGAACATTTTAGGAATATCAGCGTTTTATCACGATAGCGCGGCGGCCCTGGTCCAAGACGGAAA
>QGON01000031.1 GCA_003660235.1 bacterium endosymbiont of Escarpia laminata
TCAGGGTCGGTGTTCGTATCGGCATCGTTATCGAGCAGAACCCAAGTGGACCATTCGGCACCGTCGAACTCGTAGAGTGCCGCAGATGCGGAACCGGCGATCAGCGCAGTGCTGCAGATGACGCCTGTAATGATGTTTTTAATGTTCATGTGTCTCTCCGTTGAGAAAATTCGTAATTTGCCTAAACAGTTGCACCCAACGTGCCAACTTTCATAACTTCATAATTTATATAAAAAAACAGGTTTTTCCGAAGACCAAACGTCAACACTCTGTAAAATTATCCGACATGTAACATTTATTGACACTCCTGAAAAAACAGCATTAACCCACTGTATTTATTAAGCTTTTTAAACCCCCCCTAAAAATACAAATTATATTCCTCTTCAAAATGTAAAAACCCCTTCACGGACTGTAAAAAATTCCGACAAGCCTGTCGTTGTCGGGGATGCCCTGCGAACACCCCTTGCGAACCCAACCCCTATTTTTCCGGTTCAGGCCCCAGGAAATCGGCAATGACCCTTGTCTCATCGCTGCTACCAAGGACGATCTTCACGATCATGGTCAGGGGCACCGACAGGAACATGCCCACAGGGCCCAGGATCCAGCCCCAGAACACCAGAGAGAGGAATACGATCAGCGGGGAGAGTCCCAGACCACGCCCCATGAAACGGGGCTCGATCACATTGCCAACCAGATTGTTGACCACCAGATAGCCGACTGCGGTCCAGAGTGCAGCCCCTACCCCCAGCTGGATCAAGGCAAGCAACACCACAGGTATCGCTGCAATGATAGAACCGATATTGGGTATATAGTTAAAGAGGAAGGCCACCGTTCCCCAGAGGATCGGATAGTCCACACCCAACACCTGCAGCCATACCACAATGATCACGCCGGTCAGCAAACTGGTTGACGTCTTAATCGACATATAGCGCTTGATATCCGAGGTGATCTTTTCGATATGGGCCAGCGCAACTTCAGGTTCTTTGACGAAGAGATGCAGCTTGCGGCGGAATCCTGCGGCCTCTATGAGGATAAAAATCACCGTGATGAGGATAAACAGCGCCTCAGTCAACACATTGCCCAGACTGCTCAGGACCCGGCCGGCCATCGCCATGGCCTTTCCCGTATCCAAATAGGTGGTAAGCGTACGCTCTTCGATCTCCACACCCTGTTCACCCAGCCAGAGCAGAAAGCTCTGGCTTTGAGCCGCCAACCGCTCCTGGTATTTCGGCAGGTTATTGATGAAGTCGTTCAGCGAACCTCCCACGAGCCAGCCCAACAGCAACCCTGTGCCGACAATGCCCAGGATCACGATCAGCAGCGCCAGTACCGTTGGGATACCCCTCTGTTTGAGGAGAAACAGGGGTGGCGCGGCAATCACAGAGATAAAGAGGGCCAGCAGAAAAGGCACCAGCAGCGAGACTGCGGCTTTCATTCCCGCAACCAGCACCACAAAGGCGGCGGCCAGCAGCAGAAAGCGTGAGGTTGGAGATAATTGTGGATTTGATTGCATTGGCGATTCCTATCCATTTCCTTAGCCTTATCGGCACAAAGACTCCATGTTCTTCATGGTGAACTCCATCCCCGGATGGCGACTATTTGAATCGAGGCACAGGGGTCTGCAGCTGCCAGTGTTTTTTCGTTTCGTCATACTTCCAAACTTGTTGGTCGACGAGTGATCGGAGCACCGGACTCTCGTCAAAGGTGTATTGAATATCGGCAATCTGTACTGCCGTTGTCTCATCGAGCATTGTCGGTCCCTGAACCACCTCGTAACTCGTAACCCTCAAATCTGCTCTGGCCCGCGCAGGTGGATCCCCTCCAGCATCGGGGGCACGAAAACCCTGAGCGTTGTCGACATTGCCCCAGCGAATGGTGCCCTCATAACGGCGTAGCGTATCCTCCAATGCCGATGACTGCTTACGCTCGTCCATGGTCTGACATCCGCTCAGCACCAGCAGCAAAACCAAGCTCAGCCGAATCGCCCTCGTTAACATTCCAACCTCCCGTTTCTCTCTGATTCCGGCGTCTGCCGGATATGCCTACCCGAGCCATCTTACAGCAACTACAAGTTCATCAGGCGTTTCCACACGCAACGGGATTCTGTTGATCTCTGCCCTGCAAAACCCTGTGTATTCTCCTTTTCGCTGGTATGATGCCCGACTCTAGGAATCACCCGGCAAACCGAGATGACGGCAGGGCAACAGGAACCGCAAATTGATATCGAGCTGGACGGCAGCCGGATTACCCTACTGGGCACAGCGCACGTCTCCCGCGCCAGTGCAGAGAAGGTAAAAGAGCTGCTCGAGAGCGGCGACTATAGCGCCGTGGCAGTGGAACTCTGCCCCAGCCGCTATAACGCCCTGTTAAACCCCGACGCCCTGGCGAAGATGGATCTCTTCAAAGTAGTGCGCGAGGGACGGGTACCCCTGGTGATGGCAAGCCTGGCCCTTGGCGCCTATCAACAGCGGCTGGCTGACCAGTTCGGCATAGAACCCGGCGCGGAACAACGTGAAGCGATCCGTATAGCCCGCGAGGCAAACCTGCCTTTGTTGCTCATCGATCGGGAGATCGGCGTCACCCTGAAGCGAGTCTCCCACAATCTGGCCTGGTGGAAACGCTTTGGCCTCTTCGCCGGCCTGCTCGCCAGTATCGTCTCCAAAGAGGAGGTGGATGAAGCCGAGATCGAACGCCTCAAAGAGGGCGACATGCTGGAGACCACCTTTGCTGAGTTTGCCGAAGACCGGCAGGATCTCTACCTCCCACTCATCGACGAACGCGATCGCTACATGTCGGCCAAGCTGCGTGAGGAGATCGAACAGACAGGACATGAAAACCTGCTTGTGGTCATAGGCGCAGGTCACATGCAGGGAATCGCCGGATACCTGGAGACAGAGCAGGATCCCCCAAAAAAGATCATCGAAAGCCTCGAACGGATTCCCAAGCCAAGCCGCTGGCCAAAACTGATCCCCTGGGCAATCGTCGCCCTGGTGATGGTGGGTTTTTTGATCGGTTTCATGCGCAGCCCGGAACTCGGCTGGCAACTGGTGATGGATTGGGTGCTCATCAACGGCGGCCTCTCCGCCCTTGGCGCACTATTGGCCGCCGCCCACCCCATAACGGTGATAACCGCATTTCTGGCAGCCCCGATCACCTCTCTCAATCCCACCATCGGCGCAGGCATGGTTACCGCAGGCATGGAGATCTATCTGCGCAAGCCCACGGTCGCCGATTTTGGAGAGCTGCGCAACGACACCACCTCTCTCAAAGGCTGGTGGCGCAACCGGGTCTCCCGCGTTCTGCTAGTCTTTTTCCTGAGCACGCTGGGGTCAGCGGTCGGCACCTATGTGGCGGGTTTTAGAATCCTCGAACGGCTGGCGGGTTAGGTTAACCACTGCAAATGTAGGCCCGATCAAGCGTAGCGGATCGGGCACTGCCGGTTCCGCTGCGCTTGAACCGGCCTACATCGCAGCCTTGATCGCCTCCAGCCGCAATACCCGGATCGCCTCTCCCACCGCCTTGCCCGGTTTCATGCGCTTCAACTCCCCTTTATCGATCTGTGTCGCTACGTGAAACAGGTCGTTGAAACGCGACGCCTGGGGATAGGGCCGCGCCTCAAACCCTCCACGTCCTCGATAATCCGCCTCGCAGACCAGCAGAAAACGTGCGACATTCTCCGGCTGGCGAAAGGCGTCCAGCCCCTCCAGTACCTTCAACACCGTGCCTGGTCTCAAGTCATCCAGACGGTGGATGTGCCCATGGTAGGTTGCACAACGCTCAGCAAGAAGACGGTAGTGGGTCGGCACTCTGAGCCGCTCGCACAAAAATCGGATGATGCGCGCGCCGCGCCCTTCATGCCCGTGATGGCTGGGCAGTATCTCCACCGATGTGTTCCCCTTGCCCAGATCGTGGGTCAGCGCGGCAAAACGCACCAGGGGATCATCGGACAGACGGGCCGCCATGGCCAAGGTCATCAATGTATGCAGACCGGTATCGATCTCGGGGTGCCATTTGGGCGGCTGCGGCACACCCCAGAGGCAGTCGATCTCAGGGAATAACGCGGCAAGGGCGCCACATTGCCGCAGGGTTTCAATAAAAGGGTTGGGATTCGGCAGCCGCAGTGATTTCTCCAGCTCCTGCCAAACCCGTTCCGGCGCCACGGTTTCAAGGGAGCCGGACGCGCTGATCTGCCGCATCAGAGACAAGGTCTCGGGTGCGATCTGAAATCCGAGATCACCGTATTTCGCCATGAAACGAGCAACCCGCAAGATCCGGACGGGATCTTCACTGAAGGCCGGGGAGACGTGCCGCAAGCACTTTGCCTGCAGATCACGGCGCCCCTGAAAAGGGTCGAAAATCTCCCCCGCTTCACTCTCGGCTATCGCATTGATGGTGAGATCACGGCGCGCCAGATCCTCTTTCAAGGTAACATCCGGGTCGGCATGGGGTTCAGGAAAGCGGCTGCCTGAAACAGGATTTCGCAGGGTACGGGCCAGCGCATACTCTTCACTGGTCTGAGGATGGAGAAAAACGGGAAAATCCTTGCCCACCTGTTTGAAGCCCCGTTCGAGCATCATCTGCGGGGTGGCACCCACTACCACATAGTCCCGCTCCACCACCGGCAGTCCGAGCAGTCTGTCGCGCAGTGCGCCGCCGACCAGGTAGATCTCCATCAACGTCCGTGGCGCACCTGTTGCAGTTTTTTCCGTGCCGCCTCCACCGCTGCCTCTTCCTGTTTGATGCGTTCGAAATACTCGGGGCGGATACGACGGCCTCCAGCAGCCGTGGATTGACGATCTTCATTCCGCAGGATCTTCGCATCGTCCAACCTGGCCTCGGCCGCCTGCAAATTCCGTTCGGCTTCGCTGATTTTGACGGCACGCTGCTGATCTCCCAACTGCCGCTGGCGGCCTGCCTTGTTGGCGGCATCCCTGATCTCTTTCTCCCGGGCCTGGGTCTCCCGCTTTGCTTTCGGGGAGGGCCCAGACGGCATCTTTACCACATCCGACCGGCCCTTTCCCGGCGTGTCAGAATAGGTCACCTGTCCTGACTCATCCACCGAGCGGTAGACAGTTTCCGCATTTGCCACCGATAAAACCGGCAACAACAGCAAACAAAACAGTAGGCGTTTCATCATCACCAGATCCCTCTCAAAATTCTGCGCGAAACGGTTAACTGATTGCCCGATCCGCAAGCTCGATCGGGCCTACGTCTGTTTCGGAAACAGACGCATTAAGTTTACCCCGTTCAGACCGGTTCCGCTTGAAGTCGCTGTTAGCAGAAATAGACTCTGTGACAAAAATCCAGGAACAAAATGCCTCTCTGGGCAGAAAAAGCACTTTCGTTATTGCTAAAGGCTGCTACATTTATCCTCAATCGAGAATGTCGGAAAATTGTCGAATTGCAATTTTTCCAAATCGATCATCACAGACTTGAGGAGTAGAGCGGATGAATGACTATGCCGAAAAACGTGACTTTCTGCGGATGAACATCGAATGCCCGGCCCGTTTCCGCATCGCTGGAGACGAGACGGTCTCCGCTGCAGTGGTCAAGAATCTGAGCAGCACCGGCATACTGCTGGAGTCTGAGCAATCACTCGAACCAGGCACCCAGCTTGCAGTGGAGATCATGCCGGGAAAGACTATCACGCCGCCGCTATCCGCCGAAGCATGCGTCATACGAAGCTATCCATCGGATGAAGGCAACTTCAATATCGCCTGCAACATCGAACGCATTCTCGAGGATCACGAAGTCCACGCCGACTTCCCCTGACCGGTTACGGTAAACGCTTTCCCACCCCCAAAGATTCGACATCCAGGGGGCAGAATTCCCTGCCCCTCAAGGAAAATTTCTGATCGTTTCACTTGCCACCTTTTGCGTCTTTGAATAACCTCTGAACCTGCTTGAGAACCCTCAAGGCCTCCCCCTTTTGAATTGGGCTACAATAGGCCTTTCCCTCGAAGAGATTGAAGCTTGCGAGGCCTGTTTTTATCCCAACCGGCAGCCTGATGAACGAACAGCCAGTGCAGCGTATTCGCGAGATCCCCTATAACTACACCTCCTTTTCGGATCGTGAGATTGTTATCCGTTTTCTCGGCAAGGAGATGTGGCGCATCATCGAGGCACTGCGAGGCTCTCGCCGCACCGGTCGCTCCGCCCGTATGCTGTTCGAGGTGCTTGGGGATATGTGGGTTATCACTCGCAACCCCTATCTGCAGGATGACCTGCTGCAAAACCCGGAACGCCGCCGGGCACTGATAGACGCCTTGACTCACCGGCTCGATCAGTTTGAGTCACGGGCCAATGACAATGCTCAGGCTCTTATGCTGCTAGAGGCCGCACGCAGTGCCGTCAGCACCTTCGCCAGTCTGTTCGAGCAGCAAATCGAACTGCGCCGCAGGACCCGACGCAACCTGATCGGCCTGACCCGCAAGGACAACATCGATTTCAGCGGCTTGGCACGGGTCGCTCACGCCACCGATGCCACCGACTGGCGCGTCGAGATCCCCTTTGTGGTCATCACCCCCGATACGGAGGAGGAGGTCGCCCCCATCGTGCGCGCCTGCATAAACTCAGGCCTTACCCTCATCCCCCGTGGTGGTGGCACCGGCTACACCGGCAGTGCTGTGCCCCTCGACCCCCACTGCGCGGTGATCAATACCGAGAAACTTGAGCAGCTGGGCTCCATAGAGACCCTCTCACTGCCCGGTGTCAACGGCAAGGTTCCCACCGTCGCCACCGGTGCCGGTGTTGTCACGCGCCGGGTCTCGGAGCTGGCAGAGGCGGACGGACTCGCCTTCGCCGTCGATCCCACCTCCCAGGACGCCTCCACCATCGGCGGCAATATCGCCATGAATGCCGGCGGCAAGAAGGCAGTCCTCTGGGGCACCACCCTTGACAATCTTGCCAGCTGGCGCATGGTCACCCCCAATGGCGAGTGGCTGGAGGTCGAACGTCTCGAGCATAATCTGGGCAAGATCCACGAGCAGGCACAGGTGCGCTTCCGTATCTCCCGTTTCGACGCCGATCACAATCCTCTCACCGCCGCCCCCGAGATCCTGGAGATACCCGGCTCCGCGTTCCGCAAGGCCGGGCTCGGCAAGGATGTCACCGACAAGTTTCTCTCCGGCCTGCCGGGGGTGCAGAAAGAGGGCTGTGATGGCCTGATCACCTCCGCCCGTTTCATCCTGCACCGCATGCCGGTGCAGGCGCGCACCCTCTGTCTCGAATTCTTCGGCAGCGACATCGGCCGGGCGGTGCCGGCCATCGTCGAGATCAAGGATTATCTCGACCAACAGCCCGATGTGCTGCTGGTTGGGCTGGAACATCTCGACGAGCGTTACCTCAAGGCAGTCAAGTACTCCACCAAGGCACCCCGCCGGGAACGTCCCAAGATGGTGCTGCTCGCAGACATCGCCAGTGACGACAAAACAGCGGTGGAAGAGGCTGCCTCGCAAGTGGTGCGGCTTGCCAACGCCCGGGATGCGGAGGGCTTCATTGCCGTCAGTCCTGAGGCCCGCCGCAGTTTCTGGGTAGACCGGGCACGTACCGCCGCCATCTCCGCCCACACCAATGCGTTCAAGATCAACGAGGACGTGGTGATCCCGCTGGATCGGCTGGCGGACTACAGCCGGGAGGTGGAACGGATCAACATCGAAGAGTCGGTCGGCAATAAGATTCGCATCGCCGACGCAGTGCTTGAGTGTCTGACCGGAGACTGCGGTACGCGACTGTTGACCGACGAAAACGAGCCGAGCGCTGAGAGCCACAAGATCCTGCAGGACAAGATCGACCTCGCCCATCAGGCCGTGAAACAGGCACGGGGGCGCTGGGAGTTGATCCTGGCACAACTGGATGCTCCAGCAGCAGAACATGCACAGCTGCTCAGCGGAGACGAGAAGGAGCATATCCGCGAAGATGACCGGATCATCGATCTGCTGTTGCGCCGCGACCTGCTGATCTCCTACCGACGGGACATTGCCAGCCGTCTCGATGAGATATTTACCGGCCAGGATATGCGGCCGTTGCGCCACGCCCTGCGGGAGATCCATCAAAACATTCGTGGTACCCGCCTATTCGTTGCCCTGCACATGCACGCCGGTGACGGTAACGTGCACACCAACATCCCCGTTCACTCCGACGACTATGAGATGCTGCACCAGGCCGACCGCATCGTCGACCGCATCATGGAACTTGCCATCACTTTGGGCGGGGCTATCTCAGGCGAACACGGCATAGGCTTGACCAAACTGCAGTATCTCGAAACAGACAAACTCGAGGCCTTTGCGGCCTACAAAAAACAGGTCGACCCCCAAGGCTGGTTCAACCGAGGCAAGCTCGCCGCAAACGCCAACCTGGAAAAGGCCTATACGCCATCCCTGCGCCTGCTGGAGCAGGAGGCGATCATCCTGGAGGCGAGTGAACTCGGCGCCCTCAACGATGAGATCAAGCACTGCCTGCGCTGCGGCAAATGCAAACCGGTCTGCATGACCCATATCCCCCGCGCCAACCTGCTCTACTCGCCCCGCAACAAGATTCTCGGCACAGGACTGATCATCGAGGCCTTCCTCTACGAGGAGCAGACCCGGCGCGGCGTCTCCCTGCAGCATCTCGGCGAGATGAACGACATTGCGGACCACTGCACCGTCTGTCACAAATGCGAAAAACCCTGCCCGGTGAACATCGATTTCGGTGATGTCACCACCAGGATTCGTAAGATATTGGTGGATAAGGGGCAGAAAAAACGCAATCTCGGTGCCCAGGCCGCGATGACCTTTCTCAATATTTCCGACCCCCGCACCATCCGCTGGATGCGCAAAGGCATGGCTGACTGGGGTTTCAAAGGACTCAGTCTCGGACACCGACTGGCAGGCAATTTTGGCCTGCTGGGCAAGCCCGACAGACTGCCCGTCAGCACCACCGGCAAACCCTCAGCCCGCACCCTGGCGGTGGAACTGGTCAGCCGCCCCATCCGGGTCAAGCTACAGACACAGACCTTGCGCGCTGCCTTGAATCTGGAAGATAAAACCACTATCCCGATCATAGGTGACCCCGCAAAAGTCACTGAGGAGAGCGAGGCGGTCTTCTACTTCCCCGGCTGCGGCTCGGAACGTCTCTACAGTGAGATCGGCATGGCCACTCTGGCGATGCTCTACGAACTCGGCACCCAAACGGTACTGCCACCGGGTTACCTCTGCTGTGGTTATCCGCAAAATGCCGCTGGCCTGACCGATAAAGGACAGGCCATCACCACCGAAAACCGGGTGCTGTTCCATCGCATTGCCAACACCCTTAACTACATGGACATCAAGACGGTGATTCTCTCCTGCGGCACCTGCATGGATCAGCTGTTGCAGTATCAATTTGAAAAAATCTTTCCCGGTTGCCGCCTGCTCGATATCCATGAATACCTTATGGAGAAAGGGGTTAAGCTATCCGGAGATCAGCCGACGAACTATCTATATCACGATCCCTGCCACAGCCCGATGAAGACCTACAATCCGGTGGCAGTGGCCTCGGCACTGACCGGCAAGGAGGTTCTGCTTTCAGACCGCTGTTGCGGCGAAGCCGGTACACTGGGGACCAGTCGGCCCGATATCGCGACCCAACTGCGCTTTCGTAAATCTGCAGAGTTGCACAAAGGCAAAGCACGGCTGTCAAAAGTGGGTGGATACAACGTAAAGATGCTGACTGCCTGCCCCGCCTGCCAGCAGGGACTCAGCCGCTATAGTGACGAGACCGGTCTCAATGTTGAATATATCGTGGTAGAGGCCATACGCCACTTGCAAGGTGACTCATGGTATGACGACTTTCAGCGCAAAATACAAAGCGGTGGTATTGAACGAATCCTGTTATAGGTTGCCCAGCCCTGCACCCGCTGTGGAAAAAATTACGCATGTCCAAATCACATAATTACCCGGCAAACATCAAACGCCTGAGACTCCCGTGGAGGTTTTTCATCCTGCTCGGGGGATCCCTGCTGCCTGGGTCAACACTATTTGCCATGGAGCCGATTCAACCCATTCCACAGCATGTTGAGTATGACAAACAGAAGGCGGCTCTAGGGAAAAAGCTCTTTTTCGATCCCATTCTGTCACAAGACCAGACAGTCTCTTGTGCCACTTGCCATAATCCTGAAACCGGCGGCGCTGACTACCGTACCGTTTCCGAAGGGATCTTCAACCGGCCGGGAAAGATGAATTCACCGACGGTTTTCAACTCCTATTTCAATTTCCGCCAGTTCTGGAACGGCCGCGCCAACAACCTGGCCTCTCAGGTCTCCGGTCCGCTGCACAACCCGGTAGAGATGGGGCTGACTCTGGAGGAGGTGGACCGGCGCCTCAATCAACACCCGGAATATCCCCGACGGTTCAAGGCCATCTACGGAAAATCCCGCGTCGACATAGACGATATGGCAAATGCCATTGCAGAGTTCGAAAAGGCGCTCTATACCCCCAACGCCAAATTCGACCGCTATCTGCGAGGCGAACTTGAACTGGATAAAGCCGCGCTGGACGGTTACCGGCTGTTCAAAAAGATCGGCTGCGCCGCCTGCCACAACGGTATCAATATCGGCGGCAACTCTTATCAATACCTGGGCGCCGTCATTCCGGTTGAATGGCACAAGGATCAGGGTGATCTGCATCAACGCACCGGCGACCCCTTCGACAAGAATCGTTACAAGGTGCCCAGCCTGCGAAATATTGCATTAACAGGTCCTTACCTGCACGATGGCAGTGCGGCCTCCCTGGACAAAGTATTGAAAAAGATGGCCTTTCACAATCTTGGTTTTGAGTTGTCAGAGGATCAGCTCACCCAGTTGATGGCCTTTCTCAATACTTTGACTGGCGATATGCCGGCCATCCTCGATACACCATGACTGTCACGGGTAATATCTATGCCGCTGTCCTTGCCGCATTCTTCGTCGGCGCGCTCTTCTTTTACACCGATTCCCAAACCAGCCGTCTGCTGCAGCTCCACTCCACAGTCTATGACACCATAGGTGACACCGAACGATTGGAAGAGCAGTTGGATCTCCATCTGCTCAAGGCCTCTTTCTTCATCTATTACAATTTTGACCATACCCACAGTCAGCTTCGCAAGATCCGCAAACGCATTGGAGAGATTCGGGAGAACGCCTATCTGCAGGATCCGGCATTCGCTGAAACACTTGCCGGGTTCGGGCAGTACGAAGCCAAGCTGGCAGAAAAAGAGGAGCTGATTCTACGTTTTGCCACCATCAACTCATTGATACAAAACTCCACCACCCATATTCCCTCTCTTACTGCCCGCTATCTCAACCTTTTTGAGCAGGGTGACGGCCAATATATCAATGAGCTCTCTCGCATCACCTCTGCTGTATTCCTTGCCTCTCGCAGTCTGGACAAGGACTTCCTTACGGAGTTGCGCCAAGGTGTGGATATACTTCAGGAGTACCATTTTGACGATGACGCCCAAGCCCGCTTTAACCTGGTATTCCTAGCCCATGCCAAGATCTTCCTGAAGTATCTCAGCCTCTACAGCGATACCCTGCAGGCGGCGCTGGAGGTCGACACCCGAGGCACCTTGCACCAGGCAAAACACCTCTTCCTGGAGATGAGCCTCAACAAAGCAGACCAGATAAATCGTATCTCCACCCTACTGGGTTTCGGCTTTATTCTCTCCATTTTCGTTATCATCTTTCTCCTTATGGGCACCGACAGAGAGCACAAAAAGCTCATCGCCCTGCATCGGAAACTGGAGGCCAGCGCGGCCACCGATACACTGACGCAACTACCCAATAGATTTGCGTTCGAGGCCGAGCAGAAAACACCAGCCGAGCATGCAGCGCTGGTAATGCTCAATATTGACGGTTTCAAACACATCAACGACTTCTATGGGACAGCGGGCGGTGACGAGATCCTTACCCAGCTATCCATGCAGCTGAAAACTCTGCTGCATACCGGCCCCGGCAGCCGCCTTTTTCGATTCGGCGCCGACGATTTCGGCGTGCTTATCACCACGTCTGAGACACCGGAGAGTCCACTGAAACTCGCGCAAAACCTGGTCAATGCTGTCGAGCGAAACAGTTTCGACATCCACGGACATGAGGTTCAGATCAGTATTCGTGCCGGTTTGGCAAGTGAACCCCCCTTGTTGGAGAGAGCCAGCATGGCGCTGCAACAAACCAAGAAGCAACGCAACAAGGTGCTTCGATATGATGAGTCACTGGGTATCGAAGAGAAGGTCGCCACAAACCAGCGCATCACCCGTCTGCTGAAAAATGCGGTTAGACGAAACGCCGTCATCCCTTTTTTCCAACCACTCTATAACAATGTGAGCAAAAGGATTGAACACTATGAATGTCTGATGCGCATCCAGGATGAGGAGGGTCAGTTACTCACCCCCTTCGCTTTCATGCAAGTCGCCAAGGAGAGCCGCATCTACTCCGCGCTCAGCCGCATCATGCTGGAGAAGTGCCTCGACCGGTTTCAATCGAGCCACTACACTTTTTCGGTTAATCTCGCCGTGGAGGATATCCTGGATCCTGAGATTCGAGAGTATCTCTTCGACCGCCTGAGCAGCGATCCTGGCCTGGGTGAACGCATGACCATCGAACTGCTCGAAAGCGAAGAGGTGGCCGATTATGACGCCCTGAAATCCTTCCTCAGCCAGGCCAGGTCACATGGTTGCCATCTCGCCATTGACGATTTCGGCGCCGGTTACTCCTCTTTCAAACACATCCTGGAACTGGAAGTGGATCAGCTCAAGATCGATGCCTCCCTGATCAGGGATCTCGATAGCGACCGTGAGGCCCAACTGCTGGTCAAGGCGATCGTGGATGTCGCCGCAGAGATCGGTATCAAAAGCACCGTGGCGGAGTTTGTCCACTCACGTGCTGTATTTGAGAAGGTCAAAAACCTTGGCGTTGACTACGCCCAAGGTTACTTCATCGGCAAACCAGCGGAAGATCTGCTGGCGGATGAAAGCCCGGATTTGACGGAAGAGGTTTCGTAGGCTAGGAGTCTGTCTGGTTTATCCGTTTGGAGCGAAAATCACTGGGGGCGAATCAAATCAGTTTATCGAACGAGGCGAATAGCGGGCCTATTCAACGAGTTCGATAAGCTGAGTTGATCGCCATCCAGGGATTTGCAGCCAAACAGTGTTAAATCCGACAGACTCCTAATTCAAGCATAGCGGAACCGGCAACCCAAGTGCCCTGCCAATTCGAGGACGCCTGATCCGCTACGCTTGCAGCAAGGTCTCCAGTTCCCTCAGACGACTCCAGGCATCCGGCATTTCGATACCTTCGGCTTCCTTCGCTTCCAACAAGACTTTGCCCTGGGCACAAAGATTCTCAATATGTACCGGGTCGAAGAGGGTAACCGCCGCTACGAAATCATCCTGTGCCTCGCCTAGCAACACGGCGATCAACTCTTCCTCCTTGATCACTGAATCCGGTGACAGAAGGTCGGCAACCAGGGGAAACTCCAACACCCCGTAGTGCAACTTGCGGGCCTCTTCCTCCTGCTCCAGTTCCTGGCGCGCCAGCGTGTCATTGCCCGCGCCTTTCCAGACCGCCTGCATGATCACCGAGATCAACTTTTTGATCGCCGCTTTGTTGTCCGACTGATTGTCGGCCAGACCACAGGCCGTTTCGTAGGATTTATCCAGGCGCTCTTTAAGGCTGAGTATCACGTCGCTCTGCTCATGAGGTCCCAGGGCTACGGCTTCGCCCACCAGTTTGCGCAGGTCGCCAATATAGGCCACCAGTTCTTCATGATCGAGTTTTTGCGCATCTTCCAGGATCCCTGGGGTTAGTGAACGCTCACTCTCGGGAAACAGAAGATTTTCGTGTTTGCGCATCAGGTGCCGCTCGTGTCGGCCCGGCAGTTGACTGAACAGCAGTTGCATGGCTTTCTCAGTTAAATTGTGTAAGTGCTAACATCCCTGATCCACTCCCATATCCATCTCGGGATTGATCGCCTCATAGAGGGAGGAGTAGTCATCCTCAGCATGACCGTTGGAGCGGCCCTTTTCAAACACCCGCAACATCGCTTTCGGCAGGCCGGCGTCGATACCGCTCTTCTCGGCCACCTGTTGAAACAGGGCCAGGTCCTTGATCAGGTGTTTGAGGGGAAAGTTGGGATTGGCGTAGTCGTGTTCCAGCATCTTGGACAGCTTTTTGTCGAAGGTCGGTGCATAGAGGGCGCTCTCGCGCAGCAGTTCCATGAAGACTTCCACGTCGATCCCTTCCGACCGTACCAGACCCAGGCTGAGTGAAAAACCGGCGGTCAATGAGGCAATAAGCTGGTTCATAGCCAGCTTCATGGCCGCAGCCTGTCCCAGGAAACCGACATGCTGCACCTGTTTGCCCAGACAACGCAGCAGAAGCAGTCCACGCTGGTAGTTTTCGTCAGAGCCTCCGGCCATGACGATCAGGTTGCCCGAGCGGGCTTGCGGGATGCTGCCCAGGACCGGGGCCTCCAGATAGCCCCCGCTCGCAGCCTCCACGGCAGCGCCGATCTCCCGGCTCTCCTCCGGCGCCACTGTACCCATCTGCAGTACCAGTTTCCCCGCCAGTTCCGCGCTGACACGGCGCTGCAACAAGACTTCCCGGATCGCCGGGGCATCGCTCAAGGTGAGGCAAATGACGTCCGCCACTCTCATTGCCTTGATTAGATCCGCCTCTACCTCGAGCCCGGCCTCTTTGGCTGTCTCAAGACGATCTGAGGAACGATTCCAGGCCACCACATCGTGCCCACAATGTTGCAGGCGCTCGGCGATGGGCTGTCCCATCAGTCCCAGGCCCAATACTGTAATCTTCACCGTTTTTCGCCCACTGTGGCGAAGGGGTCGGAGTCAAATCTAACAGGGGTCACCGGGCTGAATATCCTATCGCTTCGATCAAATTTGACTCCGGCCCCCAGGTCCTATCTCAGACTTGGTGATAAGGTTTGCTCAGTTCATGCACTGCTTCAATAAAGGCACCGGCATGCTCCGGATCTATCTCCGGGTGGATACCGTGTCCCAGATTGAAGACATGCCCTGAACCTTTTCCGTAACTCGCCAGCACCTTGCCCACCTCTTCGCGAATGCGTTCAGGTGAGGCATAGAGCGTGCAGGGATCCAGGTTTCCCTGCAGTGCAACCTTGTCGCCAACTCTGCGTCGGGCATCCGCCAAACTGAGAGTCCAGTCGACGCCCAGGGCATCACAACCGGTTGCCGCCATCTGCTCCAACCAAAGTCCACCACCTTTGGTGAACAGGATCACCGGCACCTTGCGTCCCTCGGATTCACGGGTCAGCCCCTGGATGATCTGTTCCATATATTTCAGGGAGAAGGCGTCGTAGTGCTGCGGGGTCAAGGCACCGCCCCAGGTATCGAAGATCATGACCGCCTGGGCGCCGGCCGCAATCTGGGCATTGAGATAGGCGGTTACCGATTCTGCGATTTTCCCCAGCAGCGTGTGCATCAGCTCAGGGCGATCGAACATCATTCCCTTTACCTTGGCAAAATTCTTGGTGCCGCCCCCCTCCACCATGTAGGTGGCAAGGGTCCAGGGACTGCCGCTGAAACCGATCAGCGGAACCCGGCCATCGAGTTCCCGGCGAATGGTGCGCACCGCATCCATCACATAACCCAGGTCATCCTCCATATCCGGCACACCCAAGGCGTTGACCGCGGCCTCATCCCGCACTGGTCGCTCGAACCTGGGGCCTTCACCTTGCGTAAAGTAGAGGCCAAGGCCCATCGCATCCGGGACGGTAAGAATATCAGAGAAGAGGATCGCCGCATCCAGTGGGTAGCGGTCCAATGGCTGCAGGGTAACTTCGCAGGCCAGTTCGGGATTACGGCAGAGATCCATGAAACTGCCGGCACGGGCACGAGTGGCCTTGTATTCAGGCAGATAACGCCCGGCCTGTCGCATCATCCATACCGGGGTTACATCCACCGGTTCGCGCAGCAATGCACGCAACAGTCTATCGTTTTTCAGGATACTCACACGAAATTCCTTTGGTACATTTCATTATAGATTTGCGCGAATTGTACACGGAATGTGAACGCGGAGGGAGGTGTCAGCCGCAGGGTGCCGCTCCACTGCCGGATCAAGGCATGGAGCGGAAGATCAACGTACCAGGCCCTTGCTTTGCAAAATTCCCATCACTGTCTGTTTGTGTCGTATGAACCTTTCGGGATCCGCCTCCACGCAGCCAACGCCAAACATACCCTTTGTACCTATCGATTGCTGACAACCCTGCAGTGCCCAACTCCCCTCATCCCAGGCCTTTTTCCCCAGATCCGTCTCCAGCATGCTGAATAACCGGCTGCATTTCATCAACAGGTGCTTGGCATCCTGACGGTGGCCGAGATTCTCCTGCACTGCCGAGAGATACCGTACCAGCTCTGCAGCCACCGCCTGTTGCAGTGTAAGATGAATGCCCTTTATGTCTCTTCTTTTCAGTGCCCGTTCCAAATCGCTCATCAGGCCTGGCGCATGCTCACGGTCAAGGTGGCGAAATGCATAGGCATTGCGAGCCACCACTGCGCCAGCGACTGCGAAGTCATCCCGACCGAGCGCTGTTAGTACCGCTTGTCTGGCGTGCAGCACCGGCTCTTTACGCCTGGACACAGTTGGTGCAAATAGAAACGGCGCTACGTTTGACATCACTCTTCGTTGAAATTTCATGCGAAATATTCTCCAACCAACCTTCTAAAGGCACTCAGAGTCGTTGACCCCTACCTCTCCATCGGCGCGTAAAATACCCGCAGTCTTTCCCGCCCATAACCAATGGGAATCAAAGTCTATCTGAATCCGGAACCCTTGAGTGTGCCAAACCGTTAAACCTTTCACTGTCATCCGCGTGAAACATCAAACACTTACTCTACGGCTTGGTATTCCGGTGTAAGATGCTTCCTTAAATCATCAAATGTAGTGCTCATGTCGTCGATCCAACAGAACATTCTGGAGAAAAAAGCCGCACTTGCTGGTGCTGTCGGTGAACCTCTCTCAGCACTTGCAAAAGACTGCGCTGAGGTGTGGCAGGACCCTGATCAGCTCGACCAACGACTATTGGATCATCAGTCCGACAT
This sequence comes from bacterium endosymbiont of Escarpia laminata, assembly GCA_003660235.1. GTDB lineage: Bacteria > Pseudomonadota > Gammaproteobacteria > Chromatiales > Chromatiaceae > QGON01. Next base: position 17,074 of record QGON01000031.1, read on the forward strand.
CTCCAGTTGCGACTTTCTCTACGCTTGGGATCTCGATGGCCTCGAAGTCTCGTCCCTGATCAGTGCGGGCGTTGCCGATCGCTCCTGGCGGGGACGTGACCTTTCGAATCGCCCCTATCTAAAAAACAACCTGACGTGGTCCAATAGCTTTGTACAACCCAGTTAAGGATAATCATCTTAACTGAGGAAAGTAAAAATGACGACACGAAAGAAGTATTCGAAAGAGTTCAAATTGGATGCAATCAGTCTGGTACTTGAGCAGGATTATAGCCGAGCAGAAGCAGCCAGGAGCTTGGATATCAATGCCAACATGCTGGGTCGTTGGGTGAAGGAACACCAGGCAGATGATGGCCAGGCGTTTCGCGGAAATGGCAAGCTGACACCTGAACAGGAGGAGCTGAGGAATTTGAGGACGCAGGTCAAACGGCTTCAAATGGAGAAAGAGATCTTAAAAAAAGCGACGGTATTCTTTGCAGCAGAAACGAAGTGAAATATTCGTTCATCACCCGGCATAAGAATACCTATCCGATCAGCCTGCAATGCAGGATATTGGGTGTGACGCGCAATGGTTATTACAGCCACGAGGTCCGGAAGAACAATAGACCGGACGACCCAATGCATCAGGAAATGATTGACTGGGTAAAAGATATTGCTGAGAGCTCAAGGTATAGCTACGGCAGTCGCCGGATGAAGA
>QGON01000030.1 GCA_003660235.1 bacterium endosymbiont of Escarpia laminata
TATCCCGCCGATAGTTTTGATTTTCTGGGGTATTGCTTCCGAGCGAGGCTATCGCGCAATAGATGTGGCAAGTACTTCGTGAATTTTTCACCGGCGATCGCGCCAAAGGCCAGGAAATCAATCTATGCGGAAATCAGGGATTGGCATATACCGCGTAGAAGCGAAACCTCGATCAGATTGCTGGCACAGATGATCAACCCTGTTGTTCGTGGCTGGGTTGAATACTATGGCGCCTTCTACAAATCGAGTTTGCTTTTTCTGGTACACCACTTGGACCGTCTGATCTTGAAGTGGGTTAGGCGAAAATACAAAAAGCAGGGTGGCAATCTCAAGAGAGCGAAGCGTTGGATAAAGCGGGTTAAATCCCGGCATCCAGAGTTGTTCGTACACTGGTCGTTACTTCGTGCTAGCTGACTGAATGATAAGAGCCGTATGAATCGAGAGGTTCACGTACGGTTCTGTGAGAGGCTGAGGGGGAAGCTCCCTCGGCCTACTCGACCTACCACAATAAGAAATATCGGACCCAGAACCAGTAGCTTTCTCCATTTCAAGAGACCCATGACCAAACCAATCACCCCCCAGGTCCCGTACCCCGTCCGCCCACCGGTCATGGCCTGACCAAAAAAGGCGATAAAACTGGCAAACCAGATAAACAGGGCTTTTGTTTTGCTTGGCATAAGCATTCGCGCAGAGAATATTGCCCAAGACCCTCCTGCCAACATCATGGAGACATCCACACGATGAAAGCCCACCTCTTTATTCATAATCTTCAGGCTCAATCGTGTCAGCTTATCCCCATCACCATCGACGAGGGCCATAACCGGCATCGCTCTGAGCACCTGTATTGCAATCAGAAAGTAGACAATAAGAATCGCAGCCATGGTCAATCGCGTGCGTTCCTCACTGTTACAGCCATAAAAAACCAATACCGCTGGAACCAAAAATTTCAACGTATTGATAAAACGCTCAGAGATCACATCCATGGTGGTCAGCGCTTCCCGCCCAACAAAAAGCTGGTAGCTGTTAACCACACTTAGATCACTGATGAGTCGACCAAAACCAACCAGAACAAATCCCAGATAGCACCAAAGAAGCAGGGTAAGGAATTTTGACATATCCCATTTAAGCTTCTCTTCGCCCTTTTTTCCGAGAAAACCCATCACGACAAATATCAGCAACAGGTTCCACAGATTGAGTCCCTGTATGCCCAAAATCGTCTTGGGCATATCGGGATGCTCGACAACTGCCATCAATGCGATGAGGACACAAAGGGACTTGTACCAATCTTTGAACGCGTAACCGCAAAAAAAGAGTACCAGCATGTAGAGGAGGGTGATTCTGATCATCTGGCTGACTCAGTCTCCTACTTGAGAAGTCCCAGTTTTTCTTTTATCAACAACCCAATAAAGGCCAGATTGGTAAAGAAATACCGTTTCCATAGACGACCTGGCTCCTGTTTGACCCGATACAGCCACTCAAGGCCCAATTTCTGCCAGCGTTCGGGAGCACGTTCAACCTTACCCGAATAGACATCGAACGAACCGCCAACCCCGTGACAGACCGAGACACCCATGTAGTCCATCCACTTGGCCAGAAACTGCTCTTTCCTGGGTGAGGTCATCGCCACCAGAAGAATATCGGCCTTTGAATTCTTGATATCGTCGGCAATTGACTGCTGTTCATCCTCTGCATAGTAACCGTGGTGTCTGCCGGCCAGTATCAAACCCGGATAGTCATGTGCGATATTTTCCTCGACCTTTTTGGAGACTTCTTCGGTCGCCCCGAGACAGTAGACACGATAGCCATGTTCCCTGCCTCTTTCGAACATGCCAAACATCAGATCAATCCCGGTGACACGCTCAGGTAGTGACTGACCCAATATTTTGCTTGCCAACACCACTGCCGCACCGTCAGCAAAAATAATGTCGGATGACAACACATCCTCACGCAGTGCGGGGTCGCGGTGCATGTTTACGACCTTGGCAGCATTCACCACGCCAATCTGCAACTGCTCATGTTGGGAAATTGCATGATGGACCGTATCGAGCGCCTCTTCCATGCCCATAGCTTCTATAGGGATACCAAACAGGTTTATCTTTGCGGGTGAGGTCATTTTCATGCCATTTCGTAATAATTGAACAAACAAGGCGGACGTTTATGAGTGAATGCAGCGTCTGGCCCAACTTCAAACAACAACGCGGCGCTCTTTTTAGTCTTGAGAGGATCTAGACAGCACCACTTCCCCTGAGAACAACCGGCAGGGTTAATAGGAGGATTTTCAGGTCAAGCCAGAGCGACCATTCATCGATATACTTCAGATCCAGTTCCAGCCATTTTTCAAATGGCAGGTTACTCCTGCCAGATATTTGCCAAATACAGGTCAATCCGGGTTTCACGCTGAACCGCTTGCGTTGGATACCACTGTCGAACAATTCAACATCGCGCTGCGACATTGGGCGGGGGCCTACGAGGCTCATATGGCCGCGTATTATATTCAGCAATTGCGGGAATTCGTCGAGACTCGTCTTGCGAATAAATTCACCCACACGGGTTACTCTGGGATCCCTCTCTATCTTGAAAATCGGTCCCTCAGCCTCGTTCAGATGTTCGATCTCTTTCATCTTGGCCTCAGCGTCCACCACCATCGAGCGGAATTTGAGCATGGGGAACAAGCGCTTGCGCAAACCCACCCGGTGTTGGACGAAAAAAACCGGGCCGCCGTCATCAAGTTTGATGGCAAGCGCGATTAATCCCATCACAGGAAGGATGACAGGCATGGCTGCCAGCACGATGATCAGATCCATCAGGCGTTTGACCAACAGCATGCCTTCATTCTGTGCAACAGGATCAAATGTCAGCAGTGGGATACCATCGAGATCCACCAGTTGTGTGCGGGCAACTTCCATATCGAAAACATCTGCCATAAACCGAAAACGTACGCCCTGCTCTTCGCAGGCGCTGACGATCTCCTCCATGTGACTCAAGCGGCTGCGTGGCACTGCCAAAATCACCTCATCGATTACCTGACTGGTCAGGAGATCCTCTATTTTGTCCACAGTGGCGAGCACTTTTGCACCCATCACTTCCTCACCGACGTTTTCCGGGTCTGTATCGAGGTAGCCCACGATATCAATGCCCCACTCGCTATGGCGATTCAGCATTTCTGTCAGGCGCTGGGCTCTCTCACCCACGCCGATAACCAGCACTTTCAGAAAATTTTCGCCTTTCTGAATCGAACGCCTGAAATACCACCACTTGAGGCCCGCACGGACGCCAACAAGAACAAGTATGTCGAGCACGGCAAATGTCACCATCAGAGGACGGCTGACAAACTGCACCTTGAGCAAAAAAAGCAATCCGATAAGTACCGCAAGACTGATCCCCAAAGCCTTTGCCACCATCCAGGCATAGGATGGAATGGTGACAACCCGCAATCCCCTGTAGGCGCCAAAACGAGAGAGGAAATATCCCAGGGGAACCCAAATGAGTGGCACCAAGGCAAAATGGGATACCAGATCGGCACTGGCGCCGGGAATGAATATCTGACGCAGCCGGTATGCCAGCAGAAACACCAATAGCGTAAGCAGAATATCAAGAAGGTATAATAACCTACTTATTTCCCTTGATTTTTCGTCAAACATTAAAGCCTCTTTTCAGCACCTTAGTTCCATGCCAGCCGATCAACTGATCGATATTGAATCGACCACCTCACCCAGAGAGAGCGGGCAACGATCAAGCTGTTAATAATCCCATGTACATCCGTAGAACATCAACTTCATCGGGGTAAGCAATAGTGACGAATTGTATTCCTTAACCAGCAGCAATATTGAGAAGACGATCTCCCCTTCAGTCACCCGGAGTGACTTTTGGTAAAATCAAGTGAGTCTTCGACCTCGTGATAGATTTTGGGACATCCCAGTCCCCAAAATCGACTCGGCCTTCGACAACCTGTTTGTGCCCCGGCCGTCCCGGTCACTGGCACTACGCGACAACCTCGCAAGCTCGTTGCCGCTCCGTTGCCAGCTCCCGATGACTGGACGCCGCGCTCGGATGCCTACTTTGCTTCCCCTCTGGCGCAAGGCACGCCGGGTAAGCAGTGCGGCCTCGCGGCTACCGGGGACTACCAGCCTTCGCTTCGCTCTCCATGGCTGGCAGCGAGTGTTACATAGCCTGCCAAATATAAAAGCCGGCATTCCTTCAGCGACCTGAAATCAAATTACTTTAGAAAAACTGCCTTTAGACTCTGTGGAATTCAGGTAGGCATCAAACTGCATACAGATATTTCTTATCAAGAGTCTTCCTCTTGGCAGGACATCGATGCCTCTCTCTGTGAGGTTCACCAGCCCGTCTTCTGCCATCCCACTCAGGTTCTCGAGCTCTGAGGCAAAATAACTCTGAAAATCCATCTCCCATTGGGCGTTGACGGCAGCGAAATTGAGGGTGAAATGGCAGATCAACCGTGTAATGACATCCCGACGAATCTGATCGTCCCGATTCAGCTCCACCCCGCGAAAAACCGCGAGTTTCCCCTGATCGATGCGATCATAATATTCATCCAGTGTGCGTTTATTCTGTGCGTAGGTCGGCCCGACCATGCCGATGGAGGTTGCGCCTAACGCCACCAGATCACAATCCGCATGGGTGGAGTAGCCCTGGAAGTTTCGATAGAGCGTACCGTCCCGCTGGGCAATGACCAACTCATCATCAGGCTTGGCGAAATGATCCATGCCGACATAGACATAACCTGCCCCGGTGAGCTTTTCGATGGTCATCTGGAGGATATCGAGCTTCTCCTGTGAACTTGGAAGCTCTGCTTCATTGATACGCCGCTGGGGTTTGAAGCGTTCCGGCAGGTGCGCATAGTTGAAAACGGAGAGCCGGTCAGGATCGACTTCAAGGATCTGATCCAGAGTCCCTTCAAAACTGCCGAGGCTCTGAAATGGCAGGCCATAGATCAAATCAATGCTGATCGACCGAAAACCCTCGTCTCTGGCCGACTGCAGGACACTCAGCGTAACCTCTTTCGACTGGATACGGTTGACTGCCTTTTGCACACTCTCCTCAAAATCCTGCACTCCCAGGCTCATACGGTTAAAACCCAGCTCGCGCAATACCTTGATGGTATCGCCCAAGGCCTCCCGAGGATCTATTTCGATGGAGTACTCGCCACTGTCGTCATCGAGCAGCGTGAAGTGTTTGCGCGTCTGCCGCACCAGCTCACGCATCTCATCATGACTGATAAAGGTGGGGGTTCCGCCACCCCAATGCAGCTGTTCCACCTTGCGGGAGCGGTCAAAGAGCGCCCCCTGCATCTCAAGCTCTTTATAGACCCGCTGCAGGTACTTGTCTGCAAGACTTCGATCCTTGGTCGCCACCTTGTTGCAGGCGCAATAGAAACATACCGTATCGCAAAACGGGATGTGGAAATAGAGCGATAGCGGATCACCGGAAGCATTGCTCTCCTGGGCAATCCGCCGGTAATCGGCCTCTCCAAAACCCTCATGAAACTGTACTGCGGTGGGATAGGAGGTATAACGCGGCCCGCTCTGATCGTATTTTGCGATCAGGTCAAGATCGAAGACAATTGATTGATCCATAGTAGTTTCTCTTTATTTGCCCGAGGCTTGATCAGCCGTTGGATGCGTCCACATCGATCCCCTTACGGTGGGTTTCGTTTATCTGCCGCAGCAGCACGGCGAAGGGAATGTCGTCAGCGTGCCGGTTTACCATATCCATGAAAGGCAGATCTTCCCGGCCAAAATGGTATTCGCCATCGACCATGCTCTGCTGGATCGTCTTGATCCCCTCCTCCAAGTGCGCCAGGAAGGCGGGGAAGCGTTCCATCTCCTCCAGCTCGTACTCCATACAACTGCGGAGGTCCTGCACCTCAAACACGGCTTGCCTGATCCACTCCACGTACTCTTCAGCACTCCGGGCGCGCTGCAAACTCATCGACTCTACTCCCTCGCAAGCCGTCAAAACGTCTCGCGATATCTGACCAATTCTTCGGCTGTAAACAGAAAAACACCGTTCCCCCCACGCTCGAATTCGAGCCAGGTAAACGGAATCTCAGGATAGCGTGCCATCAGCGTCTCCGCGCTGCTTCCCACTTCAATCACTATGATACCCCAGGACGTCAGATGACTGGAGGCCTCCCGCAGAATCCGGGCGACCAACGCCAGTCCTTCCTCGTCAGCCGTCAGTCCGAGCCGGGGTTCCCGGTGGTACTCCTCCGGCAACTGATTCATCTCCGACTCGCTCACATAAGGCGGATTGCATACAATCACGTCGTACTGACGGTCTTCAAGGGCAGAAAAAAGGTCGGACTGTACGACTTCGACCCGATCCCCCAAGTCATGTTCCGCTACATTGCCCGCCGCCACCTGTAGTGCCTGGTCAGAGATATCCGCCAGATCCACCGCCGCATCCGGTAGATAGACCGCTGCGGCAATGCCGATGCAGCCGCTACCACAGCAGAGATCAAGTACCCGGGAGACGCGATCCGCCTCGATCCAGGGTTCAAATCCACGCTCCACCAGTTCGGCAACCGGCGAGCGAGGTACCAGCACATGCTCATTGACATTGAACCGCAGCCCGGCGAACCAGGCTTCACCGGTCAGATAGGCGGCTGGGAGACGTTCATCTATGCGACGCTGCAGCAGCAGAGTGACATCTGTCCGTTCCGCCTGGGTGAGACGACTCTGAAACCAGCTGCCGGGAAAATCTGGGGGCAGATGCAGCGCATGCAACACAAGCACTGCGGCTTCATCAATCGCATTGTCCGTACCATGCCCGAAAAACAGATCCGCTTCATTGAAACGACTTGCGCCCCAACGGATGAAGTCGGCTATGGTCTGCAAAGATTGCATTCGATGGCAGTGCCTGGAAAAAAGCGTGAATCATAGCCCATTAACCCGGATTTCTCACCAAGATTTAGATTTCGGGGCAATCTGGATTTTGCATGATTATCCACAAACAAAAACGGGCTGCCGAAACCGGAGGTTTCAACAGCCCGCTAGCCACTATCCCTGACAATCTGTCAGGGTTATGAGTAATCAGGAATGGATCAGGCCGCGCGGGAACCCTCATCGCTGACCACACTCAAGTGCGCTGCTCTGTCGGCTTTCTTGCGCTCCCCACGCCGGATCAGGTCGCCAATCGAAATTTTGGTCAGAAAATCGAAGATTTCGATACTCAGGTCATCCCATAGAGAGTGGGTCAGGCAGCGCTCACCGCCACTACAGTTCTTACGACCGCCACAGCGGGTAAATTCAACCCACTCATCAACGGCGCAGATGATATTTGCAATAGAGATATCATCGGCACTGCGGCCAAGATAGTAGCCGCCACCAGGACCACGAACCCCTCGCACGAGTTCCTTGGCCCGCAGAGAGGCAAACAGCTGCTCCAGATAGGATAGTGAAATACCCTGATTTTCAGAAATTTCAGCCAGGGTTACCGGGCCATCTGCACCATTCAGTGCCAGATCCAACATGGCGGTAACTGCGTATCGACCTTTCGTTGACAGTCTCATCTTTATCTCGCTCCTAAAATGCGCAAAAACATTTCCTACTAATTTACTTGGTAATAAGACTAGCAGTAACCAAGTAATTTAGTCAACTTTTAAACCACACTTTTTAGAGAGATAAATCCCAAATCGATTAAAAACAGGGAAAAAGGCTAATCAGAAATGCGCTGCCGGAGGGCTTCGAAGAGACAAACACCGGTGGCAACCGAGACATTGAGGCTTTCTACAGCCCCCAACATGGGCATATGAACCAGGGCATCACACTGCTCGCGGGTCAGTCGACGCATGCCCTTGCCTTCACCACCCATAACGATAGCCAAAGGCCCTTTGAGATCCGCCTGATAGAGGCCTGTTTCCGCCTCACCAGCAGTGCCGATAAGCCAGACCCCCTGCTCCTGCAACCACTTTAAGGTGCGCACAAGATTGGTGACCTGGACAAAGGGAACCGTTTCAGCAGCGCCGCTGGCTACCTTGCAGGCTACCGGCGTCAAACCTACAGAGCGATCTCTGGGAGTTATCACGGCATGTATCCCGGCAGCGTCAGCGGTGCGCAGACATGCACCAAGGTTATGCGGATCCTGAACACCATCAAGCACCAGCAGAAAAGGGGCACTATCCAGGCCCTCCAGCAGGCGTTTGAGATAACCTTCATCCCGCACCGCCGGTGCCTGGGTAAAGGCAACGACGCCCTGGTGGTTTTCACCACGGGAGAGCGCATCGAGTTCAGCACGCTCAACCTGTACGACATCGACTCCGTCCTGCCGTGCAAGCCCGATGATCTCTTTCATTCTGCCATCCCTGCGGCGTGCCTCGACGCGAACCCCGGTAACCGCATCGCCATGCTTAAGCGCAGTTCGCACTGCGTGCAGGCCGATGATCAGCTGGGATTGGGACACAGTCAGCTTTTATCCCTTTTGCGGGGTCTGCGCCGGCGTTTCTTCGTGCTCCTCTCAGCCTTCTCTTCTACTGGCTGGGTCGGCTTATTCTGAGGCTTATTGCTCCTGGGACGAGATTTTTTCGCTGACTTTTGCGGCGTTTCCTCTTCCGGTGCCAAGACGAAGTCGATCTTACGATCATCCAGATTGACCTTCGCCACCTGGATACGCAAGGGATCACCCAGACGAATCACCTTGCCGGTTCGTTCGCCGGAAAGTCGATGCCCGACCGGATCGAAATGGTAGTAATCATTGTCCAGAGCAGTGATGTGGACCAGGCCATCCACAAAGATATCCTTGAGCTCCACGAATACACCAAAAGAGTTCACACTGGTAATGATACCGTCGAAGGACTCACCCACTTTGTCCATCATGAACTCGCACTTCAACCAGTCAGTGGCATCACGGGTCGCCTCATCGGCCCGGCGCTCAGTCCTGGAGCAGTGTTCGGCTATGCTCTGCAGTTCGGACTTGGTATAGAGAAAGTCACCTGCCGCACCCTTCTCCCCCAAGTGCTTGAGTGCGCGGTGTATCACCAGGTCCGGGTAGCGACGGATCGGCGAGGTGAAGTGCGTATAGGCGGGAAACGAGAGACCGAAGTGGCCCACGTTGTCGGAACTGTAGACCGCCTGCCGCATGGAGCGCAGCAGCACGGTCTGGATCAGGTGGGCATCTTCCCGTCCCTTGATGCCATCCAGCAGCTTGGCATAGTCAGCCGCCGTCGGCTTGTTGCCGCCCGGCAGACTCAGGCCCAGCTCTCCCAGGAATTCCCGAAGATCGGTGAGTTTCTCTTCCGCAGGCACCTCGTGGATGCGGTAGAGCGCCTGCAACTTTTTGCGCAACAACAAACGGGCTGATGCCACATTGGCCGCCAGCATGCACTCTTCGATCATGCGGTGTGCGTCATTGCGGTGGACCGGCACGATACGTTCAACCCGGCTCATTTCATTGAACTCGATCTTGGTCTCGGTGGTGGCGGAATCGATCGCACCCAGCTCCCGCCGTCCTGCATTCAATGCCTGGTAGAGCCGATGCAGCTCGTGGATATGGGGCAGCAGTTCGGCGTATTGCCCACAAATCGCCTCATCCCCATCGAGCATTGCGGCCACCTGGTCATAGGTAAGACGCGCATGGGAGTGCATCACAGCCGGATAGAACTTGGAACGGGTAATCTTTCCACTATCGTCAATATAGAGCTCGCAGGTCATGCAGAGCCGATCAACTTTAGGATTAAGAGAACAGAGGCCGTTGGAGAGCACCTCCGGCAGCATCGGAACCACCCGATCAGGGAAGTAGGCGGAGTTGCCGCGCTCACGACCCTCGACATCCAGAGCACTGCCCGGACTCACATAGTGAGAGACGTCAGCGATAGAGACCAGCAGTTTCCACCCTTTCGGCTTACGTTCGCAATAGACTGCATCGTCGAAGTCGCGGGCAGCGGCGCCATCGATGGTGACCAGCGGCAGTTTGCGCAGGTCGGTGCGCCCTCTCTTTTCCGCCTCCAGGACCTCGCCGGAGAACCCGGCGATCTGCGCCTCCACGTCATCCGGCCAGTCGACCGGTATCTCGTGGGCACGGATGGCGATATCCGTCTCCATGCCCGGCGCCATGTGGTCGCCCAGAATCTCGGAGATGCGGCCTATGGGCTGGGTACGTTTGGTGGGTTGATCGAGGATCTCAGCCACCACCATCTGGCCCTGAGCAGCACCACCGAGTTCGGTGCGGGGAATGATCACATCCTTGCTCAGACGTTTATTGTCAGGCACCACAAAACCGACCCCGGTCTCCTGGTAGAGGCGCCCCACTACGCTGTGGGTGTTGCGTTCCAACACCTCCACCACGGAAGCTTCCAAACGTCCCCGCCGATCCATACCTGTCACCCGCACTACGGCGCGATCATCGTGAAACAGGGAACGCATCTCTCTGAACGAGATATAGAGATCCTCGCCACCATCATCCGGCTTGAAGAAGCCAAATCCATCTGCATGTCCGATCACCCGGCCTGCGATAAGGTCGCGATTGTTGACGATGCAGTAGTTTTCCTTGCGGTTTCGCACCAACTGACCATCCCGTTCCATGGCACGCAGGCGGCGGCGCAGCGCTTCCAGCTGATCCTCATCATGCAGATCGAGCTTCTTGGCAACATCGGGAAGATTTATGGGGACGCCATGTTCCTCCATGGTCTCCATGATGAATTCACGGCTGGGGATGGGATTATCGTACTTGCTGGCTTCCCTGGCTTGATGGGGATCCATCTTACCGGCGGACTTATTTGGTTTGCGTCTGGCCACTATCTCGCTTCTTTACTGACTAAAAACGAGCATTTTAACAGTATATGGCGCTCAAACCCTATGGATAATATCAATCGGCGGTTTATTTAAAGTATCCTTGAGGCAGAAAAACTGAAAAGAAACCCTGAATGAACATCCATACCCTACAGATCATCCTGCTGCTGCTCGCCATTGCGGTGATCACAGTGACCCTTTTCCGGCGCTTCCACCTGCCACCGATCCTCGGTTACCTGATCGTCGGCATTCTGGTCGGTCCGTTCGGCACTGGCTGGGTGGCTTCCACTGAAGACACCCGGTTTCTTGCAGAGTTTGGCGTGGTCTTCCTGCTGTTTACCATTGGCCTGGAATTTTCCCTACCACAGATGATCGCCATGAAAGGCTCGGTTTTCGGTCTCGGCGGCAGCCAGGTCCTGACGACCGGAGGACTGGCCACCGGCATCGCCTGGACGATGGGGGTTGAACTCAACGCCGCCATTATCATTGGGGCCATTCTGGCCTTATCATCCACCGCCATCGTCACAAAACAGCTATCAGAACAGCTGGAACTCAACTCTGAACACGGCCGTCTCGGCGTCAGCATCCTGTTGTTTCAGGATATGGCAGTCATCCCGCTGCTGGTGGTGATCCCGATCCTGGCCGGAACCGGTGAGCAGGGCATGGCGATGCCGCTGTTGTTGGCGCTGCTCAAGGCAGCTTTGGTGTTCGTGGTCATCATGGCGGTCGGTCACTGGCTGCTGCGGCCACTGTTTCATGAGATCGCCAGAGCCCGCTCTGCTGAACTCTTCACCCTGACTGTATTGTTGGTAACCCTGGCAGCCGCCTGGCTTACCCATGAAGCTGGGTTGTCGCTGGCCCTTGGCGCCTTCCTGGCTGGCATGATGCTGGGAGAAACCGAATTCCGCCATCAGATCGAGGCCGACATACGTCCCTTCCAGGATGTCTTTCTCGGCCTCTTCTTTGTCACAGTGGGTATGCGCGTCGACCTGCTCTCGCTGCTCCCCATCCTGCATTGGGTGCTGCTGCTCGCCGCCGCACTTATTTTGGTTAAAGGCGCCATCATCCTGGGTCTGGTCCGCGCCACCGGCAATTCGATGTCTTCCGCATTTCGCACCGGCGTTCTGCTGGCGCAAGGCGGAGAGTTCGGTTTCGTGCTGCTGGATCTCTCCCTGGAGTCTTCCCTGCTGCCCGGCCCTATCGGACAGATCCTTTTTGCCTCGATCATTGTCAGCATGACGGCATCACCCTTCCTGATCCGTAACAACGGCCGCCTGGCAAAGCAATTCTGCACCCTGCGCAATTTCAGTGATGAGGTTCAGATCATCGGCGACCTGGCGGGGGAGACAAAACAGATGGAACAGCACGTCATCATCTGCGGATATGGCCGTATCGGACAGAACCTTGGACGTCTTCTCGACCACGAAGGTTTTCCCTATGTGGCGCTCGATCTCGACCCTACGGTGGTAAGGGAGGCACACGAAGCCGGCGAGCCGGTTCATTTTGGTGATGCGTCACGCCGTGAAATCCTTGATGCCGCCGGTCTCAGCCGCGCCAGCGTGGTAGTGCTCAGCTTCGAGGACCACGCCTCGGCAATGAAGATCCTGCATCAACTACACAAATCCCACCCGCAACTCCCGATACTGGTACGCACCCGCGACGATACGCATATGGACGAACTGGAGGCGGCCGGCGCCACCGAAGTGATGCCGGAAGCGGTCGAAGCCAGCCTGATGATGGGGGGACAACTGTTGCTGCTGCTCAAGGTTCCCGGCTCCCGCATCTTCAAGATCATGCGTGAGGTTCGTGAGAACCGCTATAAATTGCTGCGTGACTTCTTCCATGGAGAAGAGCCGGTGGATATGGAACACGATGAGGCATTTCAAGAGCGCCTGCATACAGTGACCCTGCCGAAAAAGGCCTTTGCCGTGAATCACACTATCGAAGACCTCCACCTCTGGGACTGGGATGTCAGTGTGACTGCCGTCAGACGCGGCGGTATCCGTGGAGAGACTCCCGCGCCCGAAACCCGTCTGCAGAGTGGCGATGTACTGGTGCTGGCAGGTACGCCCCAGCATCTGGAACATGCAGAAGGGCTGTTGCTCTATGGGCATTGAAACAGACTCAACCCTCTTCTATATCCACGACCCGATGTGCAGCTGGTGCTGGGCGTTTCGACCCGTGCTAGCGCAGCTGAGGGAACATCTGCCACCTGGTGTGAAACTGCAAAAGCAACTGGGCGGTCTGGCCCCGGACAGCGATGACCCGATGCCGGAAGAGATGCAGCAGACCCTTCAGGCCACCTGGAACCGAATTCAGGAGAAGCTGCCGGAGACCCGCTTCAACTTCGGTTTCTGGCAGCAGTGTAAACCCCGCCGCTCCACCTATCCGGCCTGCCGGGCGGTGATCGCCGCCGGCATACAGGGTGAGGCCTTTGTCGAGCCGATGATTCTGGCCATCCAGGAAGCCTACTATCTCCATGCACAAAATCCCTCCGACAGCAAAACCCTGTTCCAACTGGCCGGCAACATCGGGCTGGATGAACAGCAGTTCTCAGAGGCGCTGGAAGCACCGGCCACCCATCGACTGCTGGAAGAGGAGATCGAAAGCAGCCGCACGATGGGGGTTCGCAGTTTTCCGGCCCTGATCCTGCAGCAAGGCACAGGATTCTGGCCAATACCTGTCGACTACCAAAATGTTGGGCCTATCCTGGAGACCCTGGATATGGTGCTTGATTGACTTTTCCACTGAAGAGGATAAAACTCCGCCACCATGCTGGATCGAGAAACACTAGAAAAATACCGCCGGGACATCGTCTTCGATGCCCGTTTGCGGGGTCAGCCCTTTGTCTTTCACTCTACTTGGGGACTCTTCTCCCCTCGCGATATCGACGAAGGCACCCGTTTGCTGGTAGACCGACTGGAGGTCGAGGCGGCGGATAACTGTTTCGACCTCGGTTGTGGTTACGGCCCCATCGGTCTGCTGATGGCCCGCCTTGCCCCACAGGGTCAGACTCTGATGGTGGACAAGGATTTTATCGCCGTGAATTACAGCAACGGCAATGCCGAAAGAAACGGCCTGGACAATGCCAGAGCCAAACTCAGCAACGGTTTCAATCAGGTTGACCCCAACCTGCGTTTTGACGTTATCGCATCGAACATCCCGGCAAAGGTGGGCAAGGAGATGCTCAGTCTCTATCTTCATGACGCCCTGGCGCGGATGAATCCAGGCGGCCGCCTCTATCTGGTCACCATCAACGGCCTGCGCCAGTTTATGAAGCGCAATCTTAACGAGGTTTTTGGTAACTATAAGAAACTCAAACAGGGCAAGTCCTACACCGTGGCCTTTGCCCGTAAAGAAGCGTAGGCCCAGTCCCATTTGCCGGATCCGCTACGCTTGATCCGGCCTACGACTTCCTCGCCGCCAGCACTTTAAGGACATGGGACACCGCCACCAACCCGAAAGTGGCGGTCACCGTCATGGCCGAACCATAACCACCACAGTTGAGCGAACCCTCTCCCCTACCCGGCTTTGTGTTGCAGACACCTCCTGTCTCATCGGGATAGGTCAGGTTTTCAGTGGAGTAGACACTTGGCACTTGGAAGCGACGTTTTGAATCGGCAGCCGGATAGCCGTATTCCCGCCGCAACAATTTGCGGGTCTTGGCGAGCAGCGGATCCTGCCTGGTGCGGCTCAGGTCGGCAAGGTAGATACGGGTGGGATCAATCTGCCCACCTGCACCACCGATTGTAATCACTTTCACCCGCTGGCGGCGGCAAGCATCAATCAGCGCCGCTTTGACCCGAAAGCTGTCGATACAGTCGATGACAAAATCGAAGCCGCAGTCCGTAATCAGTTCGAGATTATCCGCCTCAATAAAGGACTCGATGATAGAAACCCGGCAGTCAGGGTTGATCTCAGAGACCCGCTCCGCCATGGCTTCGACCTTGGCCATCCCCAGCGTGGTATCCAGCGCATGGAGTTGGCGATTGATATTGGATTCCACAATATGGTCGAGATCGACCAGTGTAATGGCGCCAATACCACTGCGGGCAAGCGCCTCCACAGCCCAGGAGCCAACTCCGCCGATACCAATCACGCAGACATGAGCCGCAGAGTAATTTTCCAGGGCCGACTGACCATAGAGCCTGCTGATACCACCGAAACGGCGCGAATGATCCAAACGAACCTCCAGGATTCGAACAACCTATTCCTGGCCATTTTCTCATAAATGTCGAATCGGGTTCGAGCCCTGATTGACATCGCTGCTGCTTACACGCACTGTTTAACTCACTGCAACCACTGCATTGGAGGCACAGATGCAATGCCGATTTCTCCGCCCCACCATAGCACTCTGCGTACTTTTTGGCGGCATCAGTCAGCCTGCCCAGGCACTGGAGCTGCGTTGGCTTCAATATTCCCCGGTCCGCTACTTTACCGACAAGGACTGGGACATGATGAAAGAGACGGCCCGACAGCTGTTGAACAGTGGAAAGGATGGTGACAGTGCGACATGGGAAAACCCGGAATCAGGCAACCAGGGTAGTTTGAAGGCGCTATCAACCGTCGAAAAAGGTGGCACAACCTGCCGTGAAGCTGAAATCACCAACCAGGCAAAAAAACGCAGCGGCACTTCAAGATTCATCTTCTGCCGACATGCCGACGGCACATGGAAAATCTCTCGCTGAGGCAGTGAAAAAAGGCAGACTATGATATTTACCCGGCTAAGCAGCGTCCGTCCAGAAACGCCGATCCAACCACAAAGGACACGGTAACTTCTCAAAAACCCGTGGCAAGAGCAGCCCGCTCGGTGATGATATCGGGTAATGGAGCAATGGTCTGTTCACCAATACCCAAACGATCTGTTAAGTAATGCCAAAACGAGATATCCAGCTTACGACAGGTTTTTTTCAAGCTGGCAAAAGTATCTCGGCAACGCCTGCCCTCATCACTGCGGGTTCCACCACTGATTTTTCGTTTCTTCACAAAATCACGGATATCCGTTTCACTGCCATTGGTGTGCAAAGGGATTTCAGGTCGATCAAGAACCACTAATAGTTCAGCTTTATTATTATGGATTCGCTTTAATGTCTGGTTTAAGGTGGCGTAGCTGGTTTTCTGGGTAAATATCTCATCGAATCGATGACGGAGTATTTTTTGCTGACTTTTATCGGGCTTGCTTTTATATCGCTTCAGTTGTGCATAAAAGCGCCATATCTGATCTCTAATCTGAGCTATTTCCTGTCGGTGTGTCTCGTTGAGTGGCAGCATTTTATGGATGAGTCGTTCGGTATGCACCCAGCATAAGGCATGTAATAAGATGTCGAACTGCCCGGCATCATCACTGACGATGGTGAGATCATCACACAGACCATGTCGTAAGACGCTGCCGAGCAAGGCTCCTTCGGTAGCAAAGCGTTG